>JAKDJD010000004.1 GCA_030454085.1 Kocuria sp. | reverse complement strand
GGGTGCGGGGGGGGGGTATTGCTACGGCTGGGATTCCGAGTTGTTTGCGGGGGGGGCCCGTGACCTGGTGGGTCTGGGGCCCGCAGCCGGCGCTGCCTGAGCGCGCTGTCGAAACTACCGGACTGCGGCCAGCAGACGATCGGTCACGTCATCGATGCTTCCGAGGCCGTCCACCCGGGTCACAATGCCCCGGGCTTCGTAGAGTCCCACAATGGGTTCCGTTTCCTCGGCGTAGACGTCCAGGCGGTGCCGGATGACCTCTTCGGTGTCGTCGCTGCGACCCTGCTGTTCCGCACGTCCGAGCAGGCGCTGGACAAGCTCCTCGGTGTCGGCCGTCAGGAGGAGCACCCCATCGATCTTCTGACCGAGGTCCTCGAGGATCGAATCGAGTTCCTCCACCTGCGCGGTGTTTCGGGGGTATCCGTCCAGCAGGAAACCCTGTTGGGCGTCCTCTTGACCGAGACGGTCACGCACCATGCGGTTGGTGACCGAGTCCGGTACCAGGTTGCCGGAGTCCATGTACTGCTTGGCCTCGCGGCCCAGGGCAGTCTCTTCCTTGATATTGGCCCGGAAGATGTCCCCGGTGGAGATGGCCGGGACGGACAACTCCTCCGAAATCCTGGCGGCCTGAGTTCCCTTGCCGGCGCCTGGCGGCCCGACGATGAGCAGACGATTCATCGCAGAAGTCCTTCATAGTGTCGTTGTTGCAACTGCGCATCGATCTGCTTGATGGTGTCCAGACCGACGCCGACCACGATCAGCAACGAAGTGCCGCCGAACGGGAAGTTCTGGTTCGCGTTGAACATCACCAGTGCGATCAGCGGGATGAGCGCAACGATCCCGAGGTACAGGGAGCCCGGAAGCGTGATGCGATTCAGAACATATCCAAGGTACCTTTCGGTGGGCCTGCCCGCACGGATGCCGGGAATGAAGCCGCCGTACTTCTTCATGTTGTCCGAGACTTCCTGCGGGTTGAAAGTGATGGACACGTAGAAGTACGCGAATCCGACGATCAGCAGGAAGTACAGGATCATGTAGAGCGGATGGTCGCCCTTGACGAGGTTCGAGTTGATCCAGTTGACCCATTCGGGTGGCGGCGTACCGTCCTTGGGGGTCGCGAACTGGCCCACGAGCCCAGGCAACATGAGCAACGACGACGAGAAGATCACGGGGATCACGCCGGCCATGTTGACCTTGAGGGGAATGTACGTCGTGGTACCGCCGATCGTCCTGCGACCGACCATACGCTTCGCGTACTGGACAGGGATTCGTCGTTGGGACTGCTCCACGTAGACGACCGCGATGATCACCAGCAGGCCGATGCCAAGGATTGCGGCGAAGACTCCCCAACCCTGGGTCTTGAAGATCTGGCCGAGGGCCGACGGGAAAGAAGCTGCGATCGAGGTGAAAATCAGCAACGACATTCCGTTGCCGACGCCCTTCTCGGTGATCTGCTCACCGAGCCACATGATGAGGCCCGTTCCGGCGGTCAGGGTCACGATGATCACGAGGATCATGATGATCGAGTCGTCGGGAATGACCGGCAGAGGGCAGTTGCCCAGCAGCGCGCCCGAGCGAGCCAACGAGATAATCGTCGTCGCGTTCAGCAGCGCGAGCCCCATGGTCAGATAGCGCGTGTACTGGGTCAGCTTCTGCTGCCCTTGGCCGCCCTCTTCGTGGAGCTCTTGGAACCTGGGGATGACCACGCGCAGAAGCTGCACGATGATCGACGCCGTGATGTAGGGCATCACGCCCAGGGCGAAGATCGACAGCTGAAGGAGTGCGCCACCGCTGAAGAGATTCACCATGTCGTAGATGCCGCCGGTGGTGCCTCCCATGGCGATGCACTGTTGCACGTTCCCGTAGTCCACGCCCGGCGCTGGCACGAAAGTACCGGCGCGGTAAATCACAATGACCGCGAGCGTGAACAGCAGCTTGCGTCGTAGGTCGGGGGTTTTGAACGCCCGTCCGAAAGCGCCGAGCACTTGGCCTCCTGTAAGAATTCGTTCAGTGGGACTGGTGTCGATGCCCCAGGTGGAGCAAACGCCAGTCCCCTATGTCCCCCGTAAGTCTAACGGCAATGCGTCGCAGGGGGTCGATTGCGTCCGTCACCCCGTTGAAGCACGTGGAGGTGCAGACAAGGCGAGGCCCCTCCCCGGGTCGTCCGGGGAGGGACCTCGCCTCTAGAAGCTGGCTTCGAGCATCAGCTCGATCGCAGTTCTACTTGCCTGTCGCGGTGGCGGTACCACCGGCGGCCTGGATCTTCTCCGCAGCGGAGGCGGAGAACTTGTCGGCGGTGACGTTGACCTTGACGGTCAGTTCGCCCTCGCCCAGAACCTTGACGGGCTGGTTCTTACGAACCGCGCCCTTCTCCACGAGGGACTCGACGGTGATGTCGCCGCCCTCGGGGTAGAGCTCCGCGATTCGAGCCAGGTTCACGACCTGGTACTCGACACGGAACGGGTTCTTAAAGCCGCGCAGTTTCGGGAGGCGCATGTGCAGCGGAAGCTGCCCACCCTCGAAACCTGCCGGGACCTGGTAACGAGCCTTGGTGCCCTTGGTACCACGACCAGCGGTCTTGCCCTTGGATGCTTCACCGCGACCCACGCGGGTCTTGGCCTTGTGCGATCCCTGGGCCGGACGCAGATCATGGAGCTTGATGGCCTGGCGCTCTTCGTTGGTATCTGCCATGTTTACTTGACCTCCTCAACCTTCACGAGGTGAGCGACGGTGTTGACCATACCGCAGGTCACCGGGTCGGCGGTGCGGACAACCTTGTTGCCCGGACGCTTGAGCCCCAGTGAGCGCAGAGTATCGCGCATGTTCTGCTTCTGGCCGACATAGGACTTCATCTGCGTGATCTCCAGCTGGGAATCGCTGGGCTGAATACGCTTACCGGACATTACGCACCTGCCTTCTCATCGCGCCGAAGGTAGCTGGGGATGACCTCGTCGTTGGGCAGGCCACGGCGGGCCGCAACAGCAGCGGGCTCTTCCAGCTGACGCAGGGCCTCGATGGCCGCGTGCACGATATTGATCTGGTTCGCGGAACCGAGGGACTTGGACAGCACATCGTGGATGCCGGCGCACTCGAGTACCGCACGCACCGGACCACCGGCGATAACACCGGTACCAGCGGTTGCGGGACGGAGCATGACGACGCCGGCTGCCGCCTCACCCTGCACACGGTGCGGGATGGTGCGGTCCTCGACGCGGGGAACGCGGAAGAAGTTCTTCTTCGCTTCCTCGACGCCCTTGGCGATGGCCGAGGGAACTTCCTTGGCCTTGCCGTAGCCGACGCCCACCAGGCCGCTGCCGTCGCCGACGACGACGAGAGCGGTGAAGCTGAAGCGACGGCCGCCCTTGACGACCTTCGACACGCGGTTGATGGTCACCACGCGCTCGATGTACTTGTCCTTCTCCTCGTCGCGGCCACCGCGTCCACCGCGGCCACCCCGATCATTGCGGTCATTGCGACCACGGCCGCCGCGCTCACCGCGGTTGCCGCCGCGACGATCGTCGCGCTTCGAGGAGTTGTCATTCTCGGAGTTCTCGGTTGCAGCGTTGTTCTCTGCCACCTGATTTTCCTTTTCGTTTGCGGTCTGCTCGCTCACAGTGCCAGCCCACCTTCCCGGGCGCCTTCAGCAACAGCGGCCACACGGCCGTGGTACTTGTTGCCGCCACGATCGAATACGACGGACTCGATACCGGCTGCCTGAGCACGCTCGGCGATCAGTTCGCCCACGCGCTTTGCCTTCGCGGTCTTGTCCATATCGGTTGCGGAGCGCAGTTCGGCTTCCAGAGTGGAGGCCGAAGCCAACGTGTTGCCCTGGGTATCGTCGATGACCTGCACAAACATGTGCTTGGTCGACCTGAACACCGAGAGACGGGGACGCGCGGCGCTGCCCGAGACGTTCTTGCGAACGCGCACGTGGCGACGCTTGCGAGCGGCGAACTTCGTCTTGTTAGCCATGTTTACTTACCAGCCTTTCCGACCTTGCGGCGGATCTGCTCGCCCTCGTAGCGAACACCCTTGCCCTTGTAGGGGTCGGGCGCGCGGAGGCTACGAATGTTGGAGGCCACCTGGCCGACCTGCTGCTTGTGGATACCGGAAACGGTGAGCTTGTTGTTGCCCTCCACGGTGAAGGTGATTCCTTCCGGAGCCTTCACGGAGACGGGGTGGCTGTAGCCCAGAGCGAATTCCAGGTCGGTGCCTTTGGCCAGCACGCGGTAACCGGTGCCGACGATCTCGAGCTTCTTGGTGTAGCCCTCGGAGACGCCGACGATCATGTTGTTGATCAGCGTCCGGCTCAGGCCGTGCAGCGAACGGGATTCGCGCTCGTCGTCGGGACGGTTGACAGTGAGGGTGTCTCCATCGAGGGAGACGGTGATCGGCGAGGCGATCTCCTGGGAGAGTTCTCCCTTGGGACCCTTGACGCTCACGAGGGAGCCGTCGATCTTGACCTCAACACCAGCCGGCACCGAGATGGGGAGACGTCCAATACGTGACATTATTCTCTTCCTTTCTCTTGTGACCGACTACCAGACGTACGCCAGGACTTCGCCGCCCACGCCCTTCTTGGAGGCCTGCTTGTTGGTCAGCAGCCCCGAAGAGGTGGACAGGATGGCGATGCCGAGTCCACCGAAAACCTGGGGCAGGTTGGTGGACTTTGCGTAGACGCGCAGGCCCGGCTTGGAAATGCGACGAACTCCGACGATGGAGGACTCGCGGCTGGGACCGAACTTGAGTTCGAGCGCCAGGGTCTTGCCGACCCGGGCCTCTTCCTCGTGCCAGTCCTTGATGTAGCCCTCGGCCTTGAGGATGTCAGCGATCCGGGCCTTGAGCTTTGAGTACGGCATGGACACGGAATCGTGGTGTGCCGAGTTTGCGTTGCGCAGACGCGTCAGCATGTCTGCGACAGGATCTGTCATGGTCATGTGGGCACTTGCCCTTCCCCGTTACGGTTTCCGTTCTCCGGAGTTCCGGAGGCGGACCTGAAACGTAGCAGTTAGTTGGTCTTGAACGGGAAGCCGAGCTGGCGGAGCAGCGCGCGACCCTCGTCGTCTGTCTTGGCGGTGGTGACCACGGTGATGTCCATACCGCGCACGCGATCGATCGAATCCTGATCGATTTCGTGGAACATGGACTGCTCGGTCAGACCGAAGGTGTAGTTACCGTTGCCGTCGAACTGGCGATCCGAGAGGCCGCGGAAGTCGCGGATTCGCGGGAGGGCCAAAGAGATCAGACGGTCGAGGAACTCCCACATACGATCGCCGCGGAGAGTCGCGTGGCAGCCGATGGGCTGGCCTTCGCGCAGCTTGAACTGGGCGATCGACTTCTTGGCGCGGGTCACCTGCGGCTTCTGACCCGTAATCAGGGTCAGGTCCTGGACGGCCGAATCGATGAGCTTGGAGTCGCGTGCTGCTTCTCCGACACCCATGTTGACGACGACCTTGACGAGTTTCGGCGACTGCATGGGGTTGCCGTAGTTGAACTGCTCCTGCAGTGCGGGGACAACCTCGTCCTTGAACTTGGTCTTGAGGCTTGGGGTGATCTTGGTTTCGGTCATTAGAGGTCCTTACCCGAGCTCTTGGACACGCGCACGCGAACGGTGCGATTGCGTCCGTCACGCTCTACGGTCTCTTCGCGGTAGCCAACGCGGCTGGGCTTCTTGGTCTCGGGGTCGACGATCGCGACGTTCGAAACGTGGATCGCGGCCTCGACCTTCTGAATGCCGCCACCTTCACCGGTGTTGGGGTTGGCCTTGGTGTGCTTGGTGACAACCTTGACGCCCTCGACGAGCACGCGGTTGGTTGCTGGGAACACCTTCAGGACCTTGCCCTGCTTGCCCTTGTCGGAACCAGAAATGACCTGTACGAGGTCACCGCTCTTGATCTTGGCCATAAGTTAGAGCACCTCCGGAGCAAGCGAAATGATCTTCATGAACCGCTTCTCGCGCAGCTCGCGCCCGATCGGCCCGAAGATACGGGTACCGCGGGGGTCGCCGTCGGTGTTCTTGAGGATCACTGCCGAGTTCTCATCGAACTTGATGTAGGAACCGTCTGAACGACGGGTCTCCTTCTTGGTACGAACGATGACTGCCTTGACGACGTCACCCTTCTTGACGTTTCCGCCAGGAATTGCGTCCTTGACGGTGGCGACGATGATGTCACCAATACCTGCATAGCGACGGCCTGATCCACCGAGAATACGGATAGCAAGGATTTCCTTGGCTCCCGTGTTGTCGGCGACCTTGAGCCGTGACTCTTGCTGAATCACTGAGTACTCCTGTCGTCTCGCTGGTTCTCACGACGCCGTCGGTTGCCCGACTGACGCGACGTGGGCCTTGCGGAACACTGTGTTCGGGATGGTTGACGCACCGGTCTGCCGTATCTCGAGGAACGGAAGTTGGCGGTTGCGCCTGGGGCCGTCCATGCCAGGAACATCTGGTCCCGCTTCGATGGCGGGCGAATGCACCCGTTGACAGCGGCATTATGCACTGGCACGAAAAACCCGTGGTTGAGCGCAGGCCGAGTGGGCCCACACAAGTAATCAAGGTTATCACAAGCCAACTCCACCCGGACAGGGCCAGACGAGCCAAGACGCCGGGAAGGACTTGACGTTCATCACGCCTTCGTCGCTCGAGACGACGGTCGGGGCCGAGGCGGAACAGCACGAACCACCTCGGCCCCGATCCTCAGAAACCTCAGAGGGTTGCGTCGGGTGCGCTCAGCGCCTCACCCGATCAGTGGGCCTTCTTGCGCCGGAGCGCGACCACCGCAATACCCGTGGCTATGGCCGCCCCGCCCAGGCCAGCAACCCATTTCAGCTTCCCGGCACCGGTGTGGGCCAGTCCGGACTGCGCGGCAGGTGCGGAGCCACCCGAGGGGGACGAGGTTTGGGAGGCCACCCCCGGCCCGTTCGTCACGCTCTGGGCCTGAGAGCCGGAGGCGCCCGACGAACCGCCGTTGTTGTTCACGCCGTTGCTGCGTCCGGCAGCACTTGCGGTCCCGTGATCGACGGTATTCTCCGGAGCCTTCTGGCCGGCATTGCCAGCGCTAGCGAGATCCCCCGTGGCGGCGGACGACCCGCTGTCCTTCATACCGACGCTATTTCCGGTCCCACCGTTTGACGCCCCGGAGGTCTTCTGGCCAGAGCCTTGCTGGCCACTGTCCTGGCCACCACCAGCACCGCCAGCCTCCTGACCAGAACCCTGCTGACCACTATCCTGGCCACCACCAGCACCGCCAGCCTCCTGACCAGAACCCTGCTGACCACTATCCTGGCCACCACCAGCACCGCCAGCCTCCTGACCAGAACCCTGCTCGGCCGGCACGCTCGGACTCTGAACCGGCATCGGATCCTGCTTCACCGGCTCGCTCGGAGGCGGCGCCATTTCACCGACCTTCGAGTCGACCAGGGTTCCGTATCCCTGGAAGTCCCTGGTCGTCGGTGTCACGTGCATCGTTTCCGGTGCGTCACAGGTCGGCTGGGCGACGGTAATCTCGAAGTTCGCGCCTCGGGACATGTCACCTTCCTTGATGGAACCAGAGAGGAAAGAGAGCGTGTGCGAGGTCCCCGGGCCCCAGGACGCGTCCTTGACGGTGGAGTTCTCAGCGGTCGGATAAGGCAGCTCCATAGACCAATTGCCCTCGGCGTCGGCCTCGACGGTGCCAATGACTGCATCTCCGTTGATGGAAACCTTGCCGCGGTCGTACTTGACGGCGACCGTAGACCCTTCAGCTCCCTTCGGGTGCCTCCACCCCGTACCAGACACCCTGATGGTCTGACCTTCGGAGACCACGGTGGCTCCCGTAACTTTCGCCCCAGCATCCTGCCTCGACGCGACCGTCTTGACGCTCGCGTCAGCGTCCGTCACAGCTTTCTTCTGGCCCTTGACGGTGCCTGCCGGCGTTGCGGTCAGCTTGACGAGGGTGTCAGCGTTGATCGGGGTTGGTTCAGCGGGCTGCCAATCGGCGGGTGCACCCGCAGCGGCCTTGTTCTGCACACCCTTGACGGACGTCGACGAAGTGGTGAACTTTCCCGTGCGGTAATCGATCGTGAAGGGAACCTCGGCGTTCTTGTACGCTCCACCCTTGTCGACGGCGAACACACCCTTGGGGGTCACAACGACATCGTTGATGCCGAAGGGAGCGTCGGGGGAATTCTTGGCGACGGAGGCAGCAACCGTGTGGGTACGGCCGTCGATCACGTAGACGCCCTTGTCGGGAGATTTGCCATCGAAATCGGTGAGGTACACGACGTCGTTGTCCTCATCCGCATCCAGGGCCAGCGCCCTTCCCCCAAGGTCGATCCACGACTTGAATTCGCCGGTGGTCTTGTCATAGACGCCCACACCGGAATTCTTCCCCTTGTCACCCTGGGACGAGACGTATATTTCGTTGAGGGAGTGATCCACAACGACGTCGGACGCATAGAGGTTGGCTCCGGGATCCTGCTTGTGGAGCTTGACCACCTGAATCGGTTGCGAGAGATCTTTCAGGTCATAGATCTTGACCTCGTCCCTCATACGCACCGGGAAGTAAGCCCTCCCCTCCGACTCGTCTACCCACATATTCATCACGGCGGTGGCTTTGTCCTCAACATCGGCTACGGTGATCTTCTGCAGGAATGCGTAAGTCTTCGTGTCGAAGACCAGCACGGAACCACGAACGCCGACGAAAGCCTTGCCATCGGCAAGACGAACTTCGCGCGGATGAGCGAATTCGATCTTCGCACGCTCCTCGGGCGAGAGCTTGGAAGTAGAGAAGACCTCCTTCAGGGTTGCCTGGTCATATACGGTGACCTCGTTCGCGACGGTATTAGTCACCCACACGGTGTTGTTCACTTCGTCAACATCGATCCCGAAGGGCCCCTTGAGTTGGACGCCGGCGGCCTCGGTCCCGCCCTTCGGGATGTAAGGCACGGTGTCCAGAGCAACGGACTTCACGACCTTCATGGTCTGCGGATCGATCTTGGCGAGAGTGGCCGTGGTGCTTGCTCCGCCAAGGACCGTGCCGGTTGCCCAGAGTGCGTCGTTCTTCTTCGAATACGCCAGCTGGTACTGCCCTGGCAGACCTTGGGTCTGTTCGGCACGGACGTCGAAACTGCGGTATTCGCACGGTGCCGAAGCAGCGCCGTGGGACGGGGCCGGCGCCGCTGGAGAATCTGCCCCGTCGGCCTGAGCCGCGGTCAGCGTACCCGCGAAAGTCAGGGCCGTTGCCGCAGAGACAGTCGCCCATACCTTGAAACCCCGAGGGCGGAAGTTGTTGTAGGAAAACATAGTGATCCTCATAGTTTTCTGAATGCGAATGGTGCCCGTAGGCCGTAACGGCTACCGGTTGCGACCCGCATTCGCGGGGTCGAACCAGATGGTTATATCGACGACCCTTGGTACATATTTAAGGTAGCCTACTCTAGCATTTAAGGTAACCTTAGTTACAGTTACAATGTACTTTCCGCGGGGACGACCATGGGTGCACCAGTCACCGGATCGTCCACCACCAAGGCCTCGAGCTCGAACACCCTGGCGATCAGGTCCGCGTCCACGATCTCGTGAGGGCTTCCCTCGGAGATGATCCGCCCGTCCCGCATCAGGACGACCCGGGTGGCGTATCTGAAGGCGAGATTGAGGTCGTGGAGAACCATGACGATCGTGCGGCCGGCCCCGTGGAGCCTGCGGGTCAGATTGAGTACCTCGATCTGATGAGTGATGTCCAGATACGTGGTGAGCTCATCGAGGAGGATCAGAGGCGTGTCCTGAGCCAGCGTCATCGCGATCCAGACCCTCTGGCGTTGGCCGCCGGAGAGCTCATCCAACGACCGTTCCCTGAGCGGCAGAACATTCGCCGCGGTCATCGCGTCAACACACGCGCGTTCGTCGTCGTCGGTCCACGCGCGCAATAGGGACTGATGCGGGTAGCGTCCGCGAGCGACGACGTCGGCGACGCTCACCCCCGAGGGAGCCTCCGGAATCTGCGGCAGCATCGCCAGGACTCGGGCGATGTCCTTGGTACGGTTCTTTTCCATGGCGACGTCGTCCAGGAAGATCTTCCCCGCAGACGGGGTCAGCACCCGTGACAACGATTTGAGCAGGGTCGACTTCCCGCAGGCGTTCGGACCCAGGATCACCGTCAGCTCGCCATCGGGAACCTGGAAGTCGAGTCCCGGGAGCACGACATCGTGGCCGTAGCCCACGGTCACCCCCTCTGCACGCAATCTGCTCGCCCGTGCGTTCATGCTGCTCACACTCGTCTCCGTTCCACGATGATCAGGTACACCAGATACAGCCCACCCAGAGCGCCGGTTACCACGCCCGCGTTGAGCGCAACGGGGAGAAGATACTGGCCCGCCGTATCCGAGCAAAGAACGATGACGGCTCCCATGAGTGCCGCGGTCGTGAGCCCCGCGCCACGCGAAGCAGTGAGGCTTCTGCCGATGTGCGGGGCCGCCAGGGCCACGAATGCCAGCGGACCTGTGATCGCCGTGGCCAGACCGACCAGAAGAACTCCCACGAACATTCCCGCCACTCGCCACGCGTTGACACGTACACCTCTTCCGACGGCGAGCTGGTCCCCGAACCGGAGCATCGCCAGCGGACCGGAGGCCTTGATCAGGACCGGCGACAGAACCAGGAGCCCAGCCGCAATCAGGAGTGTCTTGCTCCAATTCATGGTGTTCAGGGACCCGGCGAGCCAGGCGGCCGCCGTCTGCGCCTGAGTCAATGATGCCCGCACGACCAGGAGCGAGTTGATCGCGCCCAATGTCGCACCGGTGCCTATTCCGATTAGAACGAGCCGGTATCCTCGCAGACCGGTGTGTCGGGTCAACAGGTACACGATGAGGGCCGTACCGAATCCGCCAAGGATCGCTCCGGACGCGACGCCGAACGGGCCGGCGTCGAACACGAGAATCTGCAACAACGCCCCCGTGGCCGCGCCATGAGTGAAGCCGATGACATCGGGGCTGCCCAAGGGGTTTCCCGACAGAATCTGGAAAATCGCGCCAGAAAGACCCAGCGCAGCACCCACCGCGATCGCCGCCGCGACTCGAGGCAGCCGGACCTGGTTCACGAAGTAGATGTCGAGGCGGTCTCCCCTGCCCATGAGCGCCTCGTATACGCCGGAGGGACCAAGGTTGCGTTCGCCCTGTGTCATGGCCCAGGCCGAGACCGTCACCAGAACCACGGCGAGAACAAGATGCACGGCCAGCCGGCGAACCGGGAAGTCCGCGCTGATGACGTGCCTCACCGAGAGGACGGAACGGCCCGACAAGTCCTTTCGGAACAGTCCCCTGTCGCTGCCAGGGCGATCCTCTGCGGCATTCACAACGACCGCACCTGCCGACCGGACATCATCGCCATGAAGAGCGGACCCCCGGCCAGGGTCGCAATGATGCCCACCTGTGTTTCCTCCGGTGCGATGACGACTCGAGCCAGGACATCGGCCGCCAGCAACCATGCGGGGCCCAGGAGCAGGGACCCCGCATTGACCCAACGAACGTCATTGCCCACCGTCCGACGGACCACGAACGGAACGGCCAGTCCCACGAAGGTCACCGGACCCATGGCCGCGGTGGCCGCCCCCGTCAGCAGAGCCACGGAGACCAGGGTGATCGTTTGAGTCCTGGCGAGCCGCACGCCGAGGGCGACGCCGGACTCCTCCCCGAGGGCCAAGGCATTGATCGAAGGGGCAACGGCAACGGCCAAGATCAGACCCATCGCAATCATGGGGCCGATCGACTCCACGACCGTGGCATCCCTCCCTTCGAGGGAGCCGGCGACCCAGAGCCGGAACTCGTCGAAGGCGTCCCGGTTGGACAGGACCAACGCCTGGTTGGCCGCGGCCAGGGCCGCGGAGAGAGCGACACCCGCGAGCGCCAGACGGACGATCGACCCCGTTTCCCCACGACCCAGGATGAAGACCCCGGCACCGGCCGCGCCCGCTCCTACAAGCGCCGCAAGCATGTAGACGTGGATGTTCTGCGGGCCGAAGAGCACCACCGAGAGCACGACGGCGACAGAGGCACCCGCGTTGACGCCCATCAATCCTGGTTCGGCCAGAGGATTGCGCGTGAGCGACTGCATGAGGGAGCCCGCGACTCCGAGCGCCGCACCGCAGAGCAGCCCCAGAAGGGTGCGGGGTATCCGCTGCTCCACCACGATGGTGCGAGCGGTTGCCGTGCCCGTGCCGCGGAGGACCTCGACGACGTCGGAACCCGTCAACCCGTTGGATCCGAAGCGCAACGACGCCAGAACGGCCGCCACGGCACAGGCAGCAAACAGCCCGCACCACGCGACTCGGCCCAGTGGCCGCCTTCGCACGACCGACGGCGTCACGGGCTCGATCTCAAGGGTGGCGGAACGGGAGGGGCGATCACCTCGCATCACGGCCTAGGATTCCTGAGAGCCTGTGCGACGTCGTCGGACATACCAGACGATCGCGGCGACCAGGGCCATGATGACGAACGCGATGGTGCCGATCCAGGGGAATCCGGCGGAGTCCTTCTTGCTTTCGGCCGAAGCCTTCTCGGTGGGGTCCCTGGATTTCTTGGTCGTGGAGCCTGGGCTCGCGGTCGCCTTGTGCTTCGTTTTGTCCTTGGAGCCGTCGTTCTTTCCGCTCTCCGCATCCTTGTGCTCCGTGGCTTGGTCGTCCGAACCGGACTTCTCTCCTGCACCCGAGGAACCGGACATCAGCCGGTCGTACTCCTCCTTGGAGATGGGGCGGCCGTCGGCGTCGACATACTCGATCGCGTCGCCTCCCTGGCCGCTTCCGCCGGCTCCCCCAGCTTGCTCTCCAGGCCTGCCGTCATTCGATTGCTGACCGTTCTCGGCCGTTCCTCCACCGTTGCCTCGATTCGCTGAGGTGTCACCGGACTCGGTGTCCTGCCGTGTCCCGCCGGAGAGGATTTCCTCGGACGTGACGTTGTACCGCTGACCGCCCGAGGAGTTCTGGTTGACGCCCGCCGTGATGAATTCCGGGCTGAGATTGGTGAAGCCCCGGCTTCCCTTGCCGGGGATGACCTCCGTGGCCAGGAACCGGAGGGTGTGCTTGCCATCCTTCAGATCCTTGGGCAGCACGAACGAGCCCTCCACGTGTCCGTTCCCGTCCGATTTCTGCTGGTGCACCACGCAGGCGCCCTGAAGAGCGTCCTTGGGGCACGCATCTCCGTTGTCGATCTTGACGTAGACCTGCTCGTTCCCGGGGAAGCCACTCAGAGTGAAGTGAAGAGTGTCGCCCGCTTTGAGGGTCCCCGGTGAAACGGAAGATGAGGTTCCCTGGCTGCTACCCTTGGCGCCGCCCGGTGGGAGTGCGGAGACGGCCGTGTATCCCACCAGGAGCGCCACCACCGCAGCAAGCAGTGCAATGAGAGATCGCCGGAAGTGCAAAATGTTCGTCATGCTTTCGGTTCCTTCCTTAGTCATCGGAAGCTTCTGGGGCCGCTGAGGCCTCGGAAGCCTGTGAAGCCGACTGTGGCGGCTTGTGGGTCAAGTACAGGATCATGGCCAGAAGCAACGCGCCCGCGAGCACGAGCAAAACGTTGTTCCACGTCAGGACCTTGAGGGTGAATCCTGCTTCCTCCCCTTCAGCGTTCGGTCCCTGAGAGTCGTGCGCGGAATTCTGTGCGCGGCTCCGACCCGACGACGGGGCTTGGGACCGGGTGTGGGACCGGGCGTGGTGGTGGGTGTCGTTCCCCGCGTCCCGGAGCGAGGCCACCACGCGCTGGGTGGGTTGGTGGGCCGCATGCCCCCAGGGATACGCGATCACTCCCGGAGCTCGGAGAACGCGTCGAACCCGTGCGTGACGCGTCGTCTGCTCCTGGATCCGGCCTAGGCTCGTCATCCCCCGTACGGCCGCCGGGCTCGCGGGGCCCGCGCCGGAAGCACTCGTCTGCTCCGATCCGGAGTCGCGGCCGGACGCCGGTGCCGCATGCGCTCGGGACTGGCTCGACTGCTGCGTTCCCTGGGTGCCGCGGCCTTGGGCAGGGGCGACCTCGGCGTGCGAGCCGCGGGCCTTCCCGGGAATCGTCAGGCGGTCCCAGCCCAGCAACTTTCCGAAGTCCTCGTTCTCCCCGTCCTGGACAACGAGTCGGTAGTCGCCTGCCGCCGCGTCATCGGGCAGGTCGTAGCTCAACGAACGTTTGTCGTCCAGACGTACCCATCCGCTTCCCCACTGGTTGCGGGGCGCGGCCTCGGCGTAGGGGGTTGCCCTGACCCACTTCCCGGGATGCCCTCCGGGGACCTCAACCGTGATCCGTGTGCCTTCACGGGTGACCCGGACATCGTGACGCGAGCCCTCCGTGAGTTCGTCGAGGCCCAGGGCCGGTGCCGCTCCATTGGGGCGGTACTCGCCCACGGTAAAGTCCAGGGAGCCGCGACCGCCGAAGGACACGGAGAGATCGCCAGCACGAAGGGCGCCCGAAAGGAGACGCAAGCTGTGGGCTCCGTCAGGGTATTCGGGCACGGAGGTTGCGGCCGTGCCGTCCGGCAACCGGATCCAGGCATCGAGAACGCCGGTGGCCGGATCAGGATCGACGAGTGCCCAGATGCTCCTGTTGGAGTGGAGCGTCTGGTCCAGGTGGGAGAAGCTGCCATTGTCGAGCTTCACCGCGACCTGCGGAGCGCCTGTCTTGCCGCCGGGATTGCACCAGCCCTCCCCGACCAGGTGGAGTTTCCCTCCTCGGGCGACGTCCTTGTTCTCTATCCGTGCGGTCGGCCGAGTCACCTGCGTGGTACACCGGACGTCCGAAGTCTCCTGGATGGGCTGAGCAGCCTCACCATTGACCGGGATCGGGCCGGTGACGGCTAGACGCTGCACGTCCCCGTCCAGGTTGCGACCCGACTGTGCCGTAACGGTCACGTATTGCCCCGTCTTGCCATGGCGCAGCTCCTCGGGCGCCTTGACCGTGATGTCGAAGGATCCGGTCTGGTCGATCGTGTACAAACCGTGTTCCGGGTCCTGCGTGGCCGTACCTTTCGGGACGAGCAGGACCCAGGACGTCGAATCCTTGGATTTTCCGAGGGAAGCCAAATGGTCGCTGATGACTTGGTCTCTCCTGGCGTACTGGTCTATGCGCCCGGACGGTGCCCGGTAGTTGACCTTGATCGAGACGATGGAGCCGGACTTGCCGTCCGCCGTCTTCCATCCCTTGCCGATCAGGTGAAAAACGGCGTCTTCTCCGGTGGTGAACGGGGCGACGTCGATGGTCGCGGCCGAACCGGAGTTCGCCGACGATGTTGCGGAGACCCACGGCTGCGCCTGCTCGGATGACTCGGCTTGTCCAGCCACGGTCACCCTCAGAACCGCATTGCGCGACGGGTCCCCGTCTTTGAGGCTCCCACTCAGGAAATGAATCGTGTGCTCGGTGCCGGCGAGCCATGGTTTGTCCGAGTTTGCTTTGGTGGGGACAGGCAGCTCCGCGGAGAACGTGCCGTCGGCGCTGGCCTCGAATTGGCTGACGATGCTCTCACCGTTCACGGCCACGGTGCCTTTGTCGTATTTCACGGCGATCCGCGCTCCCTCGGAGGGGGAATGCTTCCAGTCCCGGCCCTCGACATGAATCGTGCCCGTGACGTCGACCTTCCGGGGCCCGGAGACTTCGGCGGTCTGGTCGTTGGCTGTGGCGGTCTGTCTGTTCGATGAGTCGTCGGCCGAGGCGCTGGGCAGAACGAGACACGCGGTCAGGGCGAGAAGCGCGGCGAGGAGGAGCGAGAGGAGTCGCCTGATGTGGGTGCGAGATCGCGCGCTGATACGAGAAATTCCGATGTTCATCATGGGTTATGGAGTTCTTCTTCGATCACTGGCAGGAAAGGTGCCGGAACCGGTCGAGTGCCCCGGCGGGTTGCTTCGCTCAGGGAAGCTCAGCGAGAATGTCGTCGACGATGCCGTTCAGCAGCAGGGGGCCACCTGTTGAGGTCCAGCGGGACCCGTCGACGGTGATGATGTGGTGGTTCTTGTACGCGGACAGATCGGTGAAGCCCGAGGTCTCCTCGGCCGTCGTGAGAGCCTGAGCCGCACCCTCCCGATCGGCGGTAGAGTCCGAATGCGGGTTCGCCTGGCTTGCGCCACCGAGCGTTCCGAAGAACATGTAGTCCGCGTCGATGGTCGAGAGGTTCTCCAAGGAGACCGGGTCCGAATGCCCTCTCCCCTCTCGATCCTGGGATTGCGGCCGCTTCAGACCGAGTCCTTCCAAAACCTGTCCCGCGGGAAGCTCCTTGAGGATCAGAGAAGGTCCGCTTCCCTGCCATCGCACAATCGAGAAGGTCTTGTCCCCGTAAATCGGTGCCAGGCGAGCCTTGCCCTGTTCGATCTTGTCTCGGAAAGCAGTCTTGACTTCCTCACCCTTCGTCTCCAGGTTCAGCGCGCGAGCAGTGGTATCGAAGTTCAGCTCCCACGGGCCGCCGGCGTAACCGCAGAAGACCAACGGAGCGATCTGTCGCAAGATCTCCAAGACGTCCGGTCGATTGTTGACGCTCGTCCCATCCACGATGATCAGGTCGGGCTTGAGGCTGGAGATTTTCTCGTAGTCCAAGTCCCCGATGCCGCCGACCAGAGGAATGTCCTTGGCCTTTTCCGCCAGATATCCCGGGACGCTGTTCTGTCCACGACCGGAGACGGTGCCCACCGGGGTGACGCCCAGCGCAAGGGCCGCGTCCAGGGTGGGCTCGGACAGCGCGACAACGCGGCTCGGCTTCTCCGGCACGCGCACCTCGGCGTCATCGATGTCCTTGACGACACGCTCGGAAGTCTTTTCGGATCGCCCGCCTGAGGCGAAGACGCCGCATCCGGTGAGGCCAAACATGATGGCCGCGGCGGCCACCAGGGCAATGATCGTCCTCGACCAATTCCGTGGATTGCCATCACGCCGGCGCACGCATTGAATCATTATTAACTATTCCCTTATCCCCCGATATGGCACCCCTAAGTTTACTGTGATTTCGCGCCTCTTGTCATGGCGCAGCTGGCTTGGAGAAACGCTAGGAAGCGTGCGAGGAAGACGATGCAATCACCGTCCTGCACCGGCCCGAAGGCCCCAGCCCCTTAAACACAGAAACCCCCTCCCGCACGAGGCGGGAGGGGGTTTCTAGGAGGCGGATCGCCCAGCGAGCCTTACTTGGCGCGCTCGACGATGTCCACGATGCGCCAACGCTTGTTGGCAGACATCGGGCGGGTCTCCATGATGCGAACGAGGTCGCCGATTCCGGCGGTGTTCTGCTCGTCGTGCACCTTGACCTTGTGGCTGCGGCGCATGACCTTGCCGTAGAGACCGTGGGTCACGTGGTCCTCGACCTCGACGACGATGGTCTTGTCCATCTTGTCCGAGACGACGTATCCACGACGGGTCTTGCGGAGATTGCGCTCTTCCGTCTTCTGTTCACTCACTTGGCATCACCTTCGGTAGCGCTAGCCGTATCGGCCTTCTTCGCTGCCTTTGCAGCCTTCTTGTCGGCCTTCTTGTCAGAAGCCTGGGCGTTGCCCTCGGCCTCGGGTCGGATGCCCAGCTCGCGTTCGCGCAACACCGTGTAGATGCGCGCGATATCGCGCTTGACAGCCTTGAAGCGGCCCGCATTCTGGAGCTGCCCGGTGGCCTTCTGGAAACGGAGGTTGAACAGCTCCTCCTTGGACGAACGCAGCTTCTCGGTGAGAGCCCCGTTGTCCAGTTCGGCGAGCTGGTCGATGGAGAGATCCTTGGATCCTACTGCCATTTCTATTCACCACCTTCGCGACGCACGATGCGTGCCTTCATGGGGAGCTTGTGGATTGCCAGGCGCAGGGCCTCTTTCGCGACTTCATCGCTCACGCCGGCCAGTTCGAACACGACACGGCCCGGCTTGACGTTGGCAACCCACCACTCCGGCGAACCCTTACCGGAACCCATACGAGTTTCGGCAGGCTTCTTGGTCAGCGGGCGGTCCGGGAAGATGTTGATCCAGACCTTACCGCCACGCTTGATGTAGCGGGTCATGGCAATACGGGCAGCCTCGATCTGACGGTTGGTCACATACGCGGGTGCCAGCGCCTGAACGCCCCAGTCACCGAACGACACGGTGGTGCCGCCCTTGGCGACGCCAGTGCGCTTCGGGTGGTGCTGCTTGCGGTACTTTACGCGACGGGGAATCAGCATTTATGCCTCACCGTTTTCTGCAGTCTTGGCTTCAGCGGCGGGGGCCTCCGAAGCGCTGTTCTGCTGCTCGTTGCGCCCACCGCGGCGACCGGCGTTTCCACCGGCGTTGCGGCGACGACGCTCGCCGCCTCCACGGCGGTCGTTGCCACGGCGGTTGCCCTGTGCGGCCTGCTGAGCAGCAAGTTCTTTATCGGTCAGATCACCCTTG
The DNA here is from genome assembly GCA_030454085.1 of Kocuria sp. Classification (GTDB taxonomy): domain Bacteria; phylum Actinomycetota; class Actinomycetes; order Actinomycetales; family Micrococcaceae; genus Rothia. Next base: position 95,388 of record JAKDJD010000004.1, on the reverse strand, counting down.
TAGATCCACACCTTGACACCGATGCGACCGAAGGTGGTCTTGGCTTCGAAGAAGCCGTAGTCGATGTTGGCGCGGAGGGTGTGCAGGGGAACGCGGCCCTCTCGGTAGAACTCCGAGCGGGACATCTCGGCGCCGCCGAGTCGTCCGGAGCACTGGATGCGGATGCCCTTGGCCCCGGCCCGCTGCGCGGACTGAATGGCCTTCTTCATCGCGCGGCGGAAGGCGACGCGCGACGCGAGCTGCTCGGCAACTCCCTGGGCAACCAGCTGAGCGTTGATCTCGGGGTTGTTGACCTCGAGGATGTTCAGCTGAATCTGCTTTCCGGTGAGCTTCTCGAGCTCGCCGCGAATACGGTCGGCCTCGGCTCCGCGGCGGCCGATCACGATGCCCGGACGCGCAGTGTGGATGTCCACACGGACGCGATCGCGGGTGCGCTCGATCTCGACGTTGGCGATGCCTGCGCGCTCCATGCCGTTCGACATGAGCTCACGGATCTTCACGTCCTCGCGGATGAAGTCCTTGTAGCGCTGGCCTTCCTTGTTGGAGTCAGCGAACCAGTGCGACTTGTGGTCCGTAGTGATCCCCAGTCGGAATCCGTGCGGGTTGATTTTCTGTCCCACTTAGCGGTCCTCCTCATTGTCCGGGGTAGCGAGAACCACGGTGATGTGGCTGGTTCGCTTGTTGATGCGGTATGCGCGACCCTGGGCTCGCGGCTGGAACCGCTTCATGGTCGGGCCTTCGTCGACGAACGCTTCACTGATGAAGAGTTCCTCTTCCTTGAACGCGACGCTGTCACGTTCCGCGAGCTGGCGGGCATTGGCCACAGCCGACTCGACGACCTTGAAAACCGGGTCCGAAGCCTGCTGCGGAGCAAACTTCAGAATCGCCAGTGCCTCATTCGCCTGCTTGCCACGAACCAGGTCGACGACGCGCCGGGCCTTCATAGGCGTCACGCGTACGAAGCGCGCAGATGCCTTGGCTTCCATTGCCTATCTCTCTTTCGTCTAATGCCGAAGAGTTACACGCTGCTGGATCGGTCGAAACCGAATCAGCGACGCTTACCCTTGCGGTCGTCCTTCACATGGCCGCGGAAACTCCGCGTGGGAGCGAATTCGCCGAGCTTGTGCCCGACCATCGACTCGGTGATGAACACGGGAACGTGCTTGCGTCCGTCGTGCACGGCGATCGTGTGCCCGAGCATGTCGGGGACGATCATCGAGCGGCGGGACCACGTCTTGATGACGTTCTTGGAACCCTTATCGTTCTGAGCGGCAACCTTCAGGAAGAGGTGCTGGTCAACGAAAGGGCCCTTCTTCAAACTACGAGGCATGTTTCAGGCTCCTTAGCGCTTGTTCTTGCCAGTACGACGACGACGCACAATGAGTTTGTCGCTTTCCTTGTTGGGGCGACGGGTGCGTCCCTCGGGCTTGCCGTTCGGGTTGACGGGGTGACGACCGCCGGACGTCTTGCCCTCACCACCACCGTGCGGGTGGTCGACAGGGTTCATGACAACACCGCGAACGGTCGGGCGAACGCCCTTCCAGCGGTTGCGGCCGGCCTTGCCCCAGTTAATGTTGATCTGCTCGGCGTTGCCGACCTGACCGATGGTCGCGCGGCAACGAACGTCCACGTTGCGGATCTCGCCGGAGGGCAGACGGAGCTGTCCGTACTTGCCTTCCCTGGCGACGAGCTGCACCGAGGCACCGGCCGAGCGAGCGAGCTTCGCACCGCCACCGGGGCGGAGCTCAACGGCGTGGATCACGGTACCGACTGGGATGTTGCGCAACGGCAGGTTGTTGCCGGGCTTGATGTCCGCGTTCGGGCCGGACTCGACAACGTCGCCCTGCTTCAGGCGGTTGGGGGCGATGATGTAGCGCTTGGCGCCATCAACGTAGTGCAGCAGCGCGATACGCGCCGTGCGGTTGGGATCGTACTCGATGTGCGCAACGCGGGCATCGACGCCGTCCTTGTCGTGACGGCGGAAATCGATCAAACGGTAGGCCCGCTTGTGTCCGCCGCCCTTGTGACGGGTGGTGATGCGACCGCTGTTGTTGCGTCCGCCGTTTTTGCTCAGCGGGCGCAACAGCGACTTCTCGGGAGTCGATCGCGTGATTTCTGCAAAGTCGGCAACGCTCGAGCCGCGGCGGCCCGGCGTTGTCGGCCTGTATTTACGGATAGCCATAATTCAGTTCCTCGTTAAAGTGGTCTCCGCGGCGCTAGGCCTGCGGACCGCCGAAGATATCGATGCTGCCTTCACTCAGGGTCACGATGGCACGCTTGGTGCTCTTGCGAGTCCCCCAGCCGAAGCGCGTACGCTTCCGCTTGCCGGCACGGTTGATGGTGTTCACTGTGGAAACCTTGACGCCGAAGATGCGCTCCACGGCGTCTTTGATTTCCAGCTTGTTCGAGCGAGTGTCGACCTCGAAGGTGTACTTGCCCTCGTCGATCAGCCCGTAGCTCTTCTCCGAGACGACAGGCGCGATGATGACGTCACGGGGATCCTTGATGGTGGCGCTCACTTGGCGTCCTCCTGGTTCTTTCCAGCCTTGCTGGCGATTGCCACAAACACGTCGTAGGCATCCTTGGTGAAGACCACGTCGTCGGCGCGCAACACGTCGTACGTGTTGAGCTGATCCGCGTACAGGACGTGGGCGAACTCAAGGTTGCGAACGGACAGGGCAACGTTGTCTTCCTTGCGGTCGATAACAACCAGCACGTTCTTGCGAGAGGTCAGATCCCTCAGGGCTGCCTTGGCGGCCTTCGTCGAGATCTCCTCGACGAGTGAGCTGACCACGTGGATACGGCCGTGCGTCGCACGATCGGACAGGGCGCTGCGCAGGGCGGCGGCCTTCATCTTCTTGGGCGTGCGCTGCGAGTAGTTGCGCGGCACGGGACCGTGCACGACGCCGCCGCCAGTGTGCTGCGGCATGCGGACCGAACCCTGACGGGCCCGACCGGTGCCCTTCTGCTTGAACGGCTTGCGTCCCGAACCGGAGACCTCGCCGCGGTTCTTCGCCTTGTGGGTGCCCTGGCGGGCAGCGGCCAACTGCGCGATGACGACCTGGTGCATCAGAGCCTCATTGGGCTCGACGCCGAAGACATCGGCCGGCAGCTCAACCTTTACGGTTTCAGTAGCCATTGGAGTTAGGCTCCCTTCACAGCAGTGCGAACCAGAACGACTCCGCCCTTGGGGCCGGGGATGGCGCCCTTGATCAGCAGAACATTGTTCTCGGTGTCGACACCCTGAATCGTGAGGTTCTGGGTGGTGTGGCGGTTGTTGCCCATACGCCCGGCCATGCGCATTCCCTTGAACACGCGTGCGGGGTAGGAAGCACCGCCGATGGAACCCGGCTTGCGGTGGTTCTTGTGCTGACCGTGCGAGGCACCGACGCCCTTGAAGCCGTGACGCTTCATGACACCGGCGAAGCCCTTGCCCTTGGTCTTGCCCACGACGTCGACGTGCTGGCCGGTCTCGAAGAGCTCGACGGTCAGTTCCTGGCCGAGGGAGTACTCGGAAGCGTCCGCGGTGCGAACTTCGACGAGATGACGGCGCGGAGTGGTTCCGGCCTTCTCGAAGTGTCCGGCGAGGGGCTTCGTGACCTTGCGCGGGTCAACAGCACCGAAACCGATCTGAATGGCGTTGTAGCCATCGTTGGCCTGGTCGCGCAGCTGGGTGACAACGTTGGAATCGGCCTTGACGACGGTAACCGGCACGAACTTGCCGTTCTCGTCCCAGACCTGGGTCATGCCAAGCTTGGTGCCCAGCAGGCCCTTCACCTGGCGCTCGAATGTGGTAGTCATTGGGATGCGATCCTCTTTACAGCTTGATTTCGATGTTCACGTCTGCCGGCAGGTCCAGGCGCATGAGCGAGTCAACGGCCTTGGGCGTGGGGTCGACGATGTCGATCAGCCGCTTGTGCGTACGCATCTCAAAGTGCTCGCGGCTGTCCTTGTACTTGTGCGGCGAGCGGATTACGCAGTACACGTTCTTCTCGGTGGGCAGCGGCACGGGGCCGACAACCGTCGCACCAGCACGCGTCACCGTCTCAACAATCTTCCGAGCCGAGGAGTCGATGACCTCGTGGTCATACGACTTCAGCCGGATGCGGATTTTCTGTCCCGCCATCTGTCGGACTCTCTTTCTTCAAGTACTTCCCTGTGTAGGAGCCTCTGGGACTCCTCTGTATGGCGTCTTCTGGCAGAAACCGGGCGATGCGAACGGCGTTGCGATCGTCTCGCTCCCGCCATTCCGGCGTTCGATTCCTGGCGCCGCCTCACACGAACTGAATCCGGCATTCCCGGGTTCCTCAATCCGTTGAAGCACCGACCCCCGCACTCGGGCGTGTCGCGAAGTGTTCGCGCACGAGATTCCAGAGTCGTTCGGACCGGGTCATTTTGGGCTTGGACGGAACTGCCCCGCACCCCTGGGATTCGGGCAGGTCAACGCCGACAAGCGCTTGAACAACGTGGTCTATCCTGCCAGAGGCTCTCGAGAACGCGCAAGCCCGGACCAACGAAGTGGCGAAAGACACTCCATGGGGAGCACGCCGACCCCTGCCAGACCTCGGGCAGGGGCCGGAGCACCTCGGACCGTTCACGCCGGGACGTCATAGCGCAGGAGTCAGAACGCGCTGACCCACGGTACATGTCCGATTCTGAGGCTGTTGTCGTCGTAGTCGCCTTCCTGTTGGTCCTCGACCCAGGCGGCAACCAGCACGTTGAACTCGGCGTGCACGAAAGGAGGGTTGACGAAGTATCTCAAGGGTATGTCGATGCTCTGCCCCGGTCGAAGCGCCCCGCGGCAGGTGTACCTGTACCTGGCGCCGGCCTCCGCCGTGGCGTTTGCCGAGTCTTCCGTCCACATCACGTTCTGGTTGGTGGTTCCCGCCTTGACCCTGTTCGATGCCCAGGACGCCCCGTCGTTTCCGTAGTCGCGGAGGATGAGCTCGACGCTGCCGCTCGGATCGATGGCCGTCACCCGACCGACATTCGTGATGCGGATCATCGGAGGCAACGAACCTCGGACAGCGACTCGGTTTCCATTGGACCCCTTGTAGATAGGAATCTCATGCTTCGGCCGCCAGTTCTCCAGATCGTACGGAGGATCCACGACGTCGATGGCCAGGTCGGTCTTCACGCTGCTCGCCACCGCCGGTACGGCACTCGCCGTAACGAGCACGGGCACGACCCAAGCGGCCGAACCCACCAGGGTCCGCCGCTTGAGCCGTGCATTTCGGGGTTCTCCCATATTCCTCACGTTGATTAGAACCTTTGCGCCTCGACGAGACGGTCCATGTTCCGTTCGGCGAGGGCAGTGATCGTCACAAAGGGATTGACCCCGATCTTGGCGGGAATCAGTGAGCCGTCCATGACAAACAGTCCCGGGACGCCCTTGACTTCGCCCTGCAGGTCGGTGGCCTCCCCCAACACCGCTCCGCCCAACGGGTGATACGTGAAGTAGTCCGAGAACGTCTTGTTCTTCTCGAAGAGATCGGACCGATATCCGGTCCCCGGGTTGGCCTGGTTGATCCGATCGAAGAACTTCTGCGCCGCACGCACCGAGGGCTCCGCGTGGCTCGGCCCCCAGTCCAAGAACATCTTCTGGCTGCCCCGATTCCAGGTGAAGGTCCCTGTGTGCGGATTATTCGTAAGAGCAAGGTAAACGCCGGTTCTGAGGTCGATGCCTGCCGGGAACGGAGCGATCTCGGCGAATACCGAGTCCGTTGAGTCGTCCCAATTGGACAGTCCCATGACCGGGATCGTGGATTGACGCCAACCGGACCAAGTCCTGAGCTTCCGCGCGAGCATAGTATTGCCGTTCGGGCCCCAGCCCCGGCCGATGGAATCCGGCAGCCCGTTGATCGTGCCCTCACCCTGAGCGGAGAGGAGCAGCCGGGTAGTACCGATCGACCCGGCGGCCAGAACCACGCGATCATACTCCCTGGTCCGTGTCTCCATGAGGTTGCCATTGAAGTCGATGGTCTTGGTCTGGAGCCGGAAGGCCCCTTCCGGAGTGCGCTCGATGGATCGCACCTCGGTCATCGGGATCACGTTGACCCGGCCCGTGGACAGAGCTTCCTTCAGTATCGTCTTGGGCAGGGAATTCTTACCGTAGTCATTGCCGAAAATGACCTGCTTGTCGAGCGCCGATCGAGGCACCTGCCCATAGGCTTCCTTGCGCATGTAGTCGAAGTCGTACACGTTCGGAACCATGACATGGCCGATCCCGGCCCGCTTCGCCTGATCGGCGCTGACCCTGGCGAACTGATACCACGGCGAGTTCATGACCAGGTCCATCGCGGGATCGTTGACCCGCAGGCCGCTGTTCGCACGCGGGAAGTACACGTTGTACATTTCCTCCGCGTCGACCTGTGGAAGAACCTTCTCGAAGAAGGAACGGCGCGGAGTCACGGCCATGCCGCCGTTGACCAGGGAGCCACCGCCGATCCCTCGTCCGACGTAGACCTTCATGTTGCCGAAGTATTCGATGTCCAGCGCACCCGCACCTGGATCAATGCGCCGGTTGACCAGGTCCATTCCGCCGAGATAACTGAAGGGCATGTCTGTGCGGGTCTTGAACCACATGGAGCGGCTGGACGGCGCAGTCATCGTCGTGAAGACCCGCCCCTTGATGGGGCTCATCTTCTCCCAGTCCGTGCCCATCTCGATGAGATCGACCTGCTTGCCCACCGACGCGAGCTTCCGTGCGGCGACCGCTCCCCCATATCCGGAGCCGATGATGGCGATCCGGTTGGAGCCCCCGGTGGCTACGGCTGGCTGCCCCGAAACGGCGACGGCGGGTGCGGCGGCCGCGGCGATGGCCGAAGCCTTGAGAAGAGTTCTGCGAGTTATGTTGAACGACATAGTTCCACCCTTTGAAGTGCGAGTAATAGGTGAACCTCGTAAGAAACGAGTCGCTCTCATTTTATACTTTTCTTGAATTCTTCACCCGACGATTTCCGGGCAGAACCGCTCTCTCGCCGGCGTCCGATCCGCATGGGGACGCTATTCTATGGCCGTCAATCAATTCTCGGCGGCAGAATCGAACCGGTTTCTGGGACAAGCAATTCACTATTTTCCGAGGTGACCGAGAAAAAGCATTGAAACGCAAAAGAAAGGGCCCCGGCAAATGCCGGGGCCCTTTCGGACGGTAGTCAGCGCAGTGTCATGCGCCGGCCGTCGGGATCACAAAGAAATGTTACTTGGTGATCTTGGTAACGCGACCCGAACCAACGGTGCGGCCACCCTCACGGATGGCGAAGCCGAGTCCGTCTTCCATAGCGATGGGCTGGATCAGCTCAACGCTCATCTCGGTGTTGTCACCGGGCATGACCATCTCGGTGCCCTCGGGCAACGTGATGACGCCGGTAACGTCCGTGGTGCGGAAGTAGAACTGCGGACGGTAGTTCGAGTAGAACGGGTTGTGACGGCCGCCCTCATCCTTGGAGAGGATGTAGACGTTCGCCTCGAAGTTGGTGTGCGGGGTGATCGAACCCGGAGCAGCAACAACCTGACCACGCTCGACGTCGTCACGCTTGAGACCACGCAGGAGCAGGCCACAGTTCTCGCCGGCCCAGGCTTCGTCGAGCTGCTTGTGGAACATCTCGATACCGGTCACGGTGGTCTTCTGGACCGGACGGATGCCGATGATCTCGACGTCCGAGTTCAGAGCCAGGGTACCGCGCTCCGCACGGCCGGTGACCACGGTGCCGCGGCCGGTAATGGTGAAGACGTCCTCGATCGGCATGAGGAACGGCTTGTCCTTGTCGCGAACCGGGTCCGGGATGTAGTCGTCGACTGCCTCCATGAGGTCCTCGATCGACTTGACCCACTGCTCGTCGCCCTCGAGCGCCTTGAGAGCGGAGACGCGCACGACCGGAGCCTCGTCACCGTCGAACTCCTGCGAGGACAGCAGTTCGCGGACCTCCATCTCGACGAGGTCGAGGAGCTCTTCGTCCTCAACCATGTCGGCCTTGTTCAGCGCGACGATGAGGGTGGGGACGCCGACCTGGCGCGCGAGCAGAACGTGCTCGCGGGTCTGGGCCATCGGACCGTCGGTGGCGGCAACCACGAGGATCGCGCCGTCCATCTGAGCGGCACCGGTGATCATGTTCTTGACGTAGTCAGCGTGACCCGGGGCGTCAACGTGGGCGTAGTGACGCTTGTCGGTCTGGTACTCGATGTGAGCAATGTTGATGGTAATGCCGCGCTGGCGCTCCTCGGGAGCGGCGTCGATCATACCGAAGTCCTGCTGCTCGTTCAGGTCCGGGAACTTCTTCGCGAGAACACTGGAGATCGCAGCAGTCAGAGTGGTCTTACCGTGGTCGACGTGACCGATGGTACCAATGTTGACGTGCGGCTTGGAGCGCTCGAACTTTGCCTTAGCCACTATGTTCCTCCTAGAACGTTTGATGGAAACTTGCGCTGGCTTTCTGCGCAGTCCGTGGTTGAAGACGGATTCCTGATCAACAATAACGGAAAATTCATCCCGCACGAAAACCAGCGCAAGTTTCTAGGCTTTGATTATTTGGATGGGAAGGCGGCCCGGAAGAGCCGCCGTGCGGAGATTTACTCCCCGCGGCTCTTCTGGATGATCTCGTCGGCAACTGCCTTCGGGACCTCTGAGTAGCTGTCGAAAGTCATCGAGTACACCGCACGACCCTGCGTCTTGGAACGCAGGTCACCGATGTAGCCGAACATCTCGGACAGCGGAACCAGGGCTGTCACCAGCTTGACGCCGGCGACGTCTTCCATGGCCTGGATCTGTCCACGGCGCGAGTTCAAGTCGCCGATGACATCGCCCATGTACTCCTCGGGAGTACGGACCTCGACTGCCATCAGCGGCTCGAGCAGCACCGGGTTGGCGCGACGAGCGCCTTCCTTGAACACCATCGAACCGGCAATCTTGAAGGCCATCTCGGAGGAGTCGACGTCGTGGTAGGCGCCGTCCACCAGGGTGGCCTTCACGCCAACCACTGGGTATCCCGCGAGGATACCGAGCTGCATCGCACCCTGGATGCCGGCATCCACCGAAGGAATGTATTCGCGGGGCACGCGGCCACCGGTGATCTTGTCCTCGAACTCGTAGAGCTCTTCGGAATCGAGAGCGATCGGCTCGAAATCGACCTGCACCTTCGCGAACTGACCGGACCCACCGGTCTGCTTCTTGTGGGTGAAGTCGACCTTCTGGACGGCCTTCTTGATCGTCTCGCGGTAAGCAACCTGCGGCTTGCCGACGTTCGCCTCGACGCGGAATTCGCGCTTCATGCGGTCGACCAGCACGTCGAGGTGGAGCTCACCCATGCCGCCGATCTCGGTCTGGCCGGTTTCCTCGTTGAGGGAGACCGTGAAGGTCGGATCCTCGGCCGAGAGCTTCTGGATCGCAGTCGAGAGCTTCTCCTGGTCACCCTTGGTCTTGGGCTCGATGGCCACGTAGATCACGGGCTTCGGGAAGGTCATCGACTCGAGAACGATCGGGTTGGCCTGGTCGCACAGCGTGTCACCGGTCGTGGTCTCCTTGAGACCGATCGCGGCGTAGATGTGGCCGGCCTGGATCTCCTCCACCGGATTCTCCTTGTTGGAGTGCATCTGGAAGAGCTTGCCGATACGTTCGCGCCGACCCTTGGTCGAGTTCTGAACCTGCTGACCCGAGGTTGCGATACCGGAGTACACGCGAATGTAGGTCAGCTGTCCGTAGAACGGGTGTGCGGCGACCTTGAAGGCCAGCGCCGAGAACGGTTCGTCCTTGGCCGGCCGGCGAACCAGCTCGGTTTCATCGTCCTTCGGGTCGTGGCCGACCATCGGGGGCACGTTCAGGGGCGACGGCAGGTAGTCGATGACAGCATCGAGCATGGGCTGCACGCCACGGTTCTTGAACGCCGAGCCGCAGAAGACCGGGTAGGCCTCGTTGGCGACGGTCAACGCACGCACACCGGCCTTGAGCTCGTCGATCGTGAGCTCTTCGCCCTCGAAGTACTTCTCCATGAGTTCCTCGGAGGATTCCGCGACCTGCTCGACGAGCTTGTCGCGGTACTCTGCGGCGCGCTGCTGCAGGTCCTCCGGGATTTCACGGATCTCGTAGGTCGCACCCAGGGAAACATCGCCCTTGGCGTCGCCGGGCCAGACGTAGGCCTTCATTTCGAGAAGGTCGATGACGCCGACGAAGTCGCTCTCGGCACCGATCGGAAGCTGCATGACGAGCGGAGTCGCGCCCAGACGCTTCACGATGGTGTCGACGGTGAAGTAGAAGTCCGCGCCCAGCTTGTCCATCTTGTTGACGAAGCAGATGCGGGGCACCTCGTACTTGTCGGCCTGACGCCAGACGGTCTCGGACTGCGGCTCAACGCCCTCCTTGCCGTCGAAGACGGCAACGGCGCCATCGAGCACGCGCAGGGAACGCTCCACCTCGACGGTGAAGTCGACGTGGCCCGGGGTGTCGATGATGTTGATCTGGGTGTCTTTCCAGAAGCACGTCGTCGCCGCGGAGGTAATGGTGATGCCGCGTTCCTGTTCCTGGGCCATCCAGTCCATCGTGGATGCACCGTCGTGGGTCTCACCGAGCTTGTGGTTGATGCCGGTGTAGTACAGGATGCGTTCGGTAGTGGTGGTCTTGCCGGCATCGATGTGGGCCATGATGCCGATGTTGCGGACCTTGTTCAGGTCGGTAAGCACGTCAAGTGCCACGATGTTTCCCTTTCAGGTGGATCAACCATGGGGCCCGCCGGAAAGAGGCGGGCCCACAGGAAGAAATTACCAGCGATAGTGGGCGAAGGCCTTGTTGGACTCAGCCATCTTGTGGGTGTCCTCGCGACGCTTCACAGCGGCACCGAGACCGTTGGAGGCATCCAGGATCTCGTTCATCAGGCGCTCGGTCATGGTCTTCTCGCGGCGGAGCTTCGAGAAGCCCACGAGCCAGCGGAGGGCGAGAGCGGTCGCGCGTCCCGAACGGACCTCAACCGGCACCTGGTAGGTGGCGCCGCCGACGCGGCGGGAACGGACCTCGAGGGAAGGCTTGATGTTGTCCATCGCCTTCTTGAGGGTGGTCACTGCGTCGGTGCCAGTCTTCTGGGCGACGCCATCGAGCGCGCCGTAGACGATGCGCTCGGCGGTGGACTTCTTGCCGTCCTGCAGAACCTTGTTGATCAGCTGAGTCACAAGGGGCGACCCGTAGACGGGGTCGACGACGAGCGGACGCTTGGGAGCGGGGCCCTTACGAGGCATTACTTCTTCTCCTTCTTCACGCCGTAGCGGGAACGTGCCTGGCCGCGGCCCTTGACACCCTGGGTGTCGAGAGCGCCGCGAACGATCCGGTAACGAACACCGGGGAGGTCCTTCACACGACCGCCGCGGACGAGCACGATGGAGTGCTCCTGCAGGTTGTGACCCTCACCGGGGATGTATGCCGTGACCTCGATGCCGCCATTGAGCTTGACGCGAGCGACCTTGCGCAGAGCAGAGTTCGGCTTCTTGGGGGTAGTGGTGTAGACGCGGGTGCAGACACCGCGCTTCATGGGGTTGCCCTTGAGAGCGGGCGCCTTGGTCTTCACGACCTTGGGAGTCCGGCCCTTCCGGACCAGCTGCTGAATTGTAGGCACTGTTGAGTTCTCCGTTTGATCTTGGCCCTCACCGAGGAGGGCCTTGAAATGTATGCCTCGTGCGGTGCGACCGCGCTGAGAGCACTGATAAACCGGTCTAGCGTTTCCGAGAAATGGGCACGGTTAACCGATGGCATTTTGGCACAAAAAAATAAAAAGTGTGCCAGAGGACCGTATCCATACCTGCCATTGATTCCGAAGCCCGCCTCTGTCGCATACCGTGGCGGTCTCCCCGACCTGCGTCAACAGACCTTCAGCGGTCCATCGAACGCAGTCAAAAGCCTTCGCGCACAGCACACTCGCACTGAGACTGAGTACTTCGAGATCAACGATACCCCAGAATCGGCCCATTGGCGAATGACTGTGAGGCACGCGACGCGTGGTCCCCCGTGTCAGGACGGCAGACTCAGCCCAGCCCCGGACCGATAGGCGTGTCCGATGCGGAGGGCCGTCTCCCTGAGCCGCGTCAGAATCTTCTCCTTGATCTTGTCGGCTCGGGCGTTCTCCGTGCCGACCCGCATCGAGACATTGACGGCGGCAATGTGGCGCCCCTTGGCATCCGTCACCGGAGCGGCCACGGATCGCAGTCCCATTTCGAGTTCCTGGTCCACGATCTCCCACCCGCGTTCGCGGACCCGCAGGATGCGAGCACGCAGCTCGTCGATGTCGGTGACCGTGTGCCCCGTCAGCTCCTCGGGTTCCTGCCGCTCGAGATACGCCTCGAGCCGTTCTTCATCCAACCCTGCGAGCAGGACCCGGCCCATCGACGTCGCGTGGGCGGGGAAACTGGTCCCGACGCTGATCGCCACGTGCATGATACGTCGGGCATGGACCCGGGCGACATAGATGATGTCATCGCCCTCAAGGACGGACATCGAGGTGGACTCCCCCACCCGCCCGGAGAGTTCCCTCAGGTGCGGATAGGCAAGATCCGGCAGAGACAAGCTGGACAAATACGAATATCCGATGCCCAGAACCGTCGGGCTCAGCCGGAACGCCTTACCGTCCGCGTGGACATATCCGAGTTCCACGAGGGTGTGGAGGAATCGGCGCGCCGTGGCCCTGGTCAGCCCGGTCTTTTGGGCCACCTCCGACAGGGACATGCTGGCGTGGTCGGCGTCGAAGGCTCGCAGCACGGAAATGCCACGCGCCAGGGACTGGACATAGGCTTCGCTCATCGGGCGCCCGTCGTGGTCCGGACACCGGAGGTGCGCCTGGTCTCTGCGTTGTCCAGCGGGCCCTCCAAATCGACGTCGAGCTCACGGGCGAGGTCCTGCGCGTCGATGCCGAAGGTTTCGCGGACGTGGACGACGCCGTCGGCCAATTCGAACACCGCCACGTCCGTGTAGACGCGCGAGACGCATCCAACCCCGGTCAGGGGGAAATCGCATGCCCGGACCAATTTCGGGGTGCCGTCCTTCGAGCGCAGGTTCATCATCACGAACGTCTGCTTCGCGCCAATGGCCAGGTCCATCGCCCCACCGACCGCGGGGATCGCACCCGGCGCCCCTGTTGACCAGTTCGCGAGGTCTCCGTTCTGGGCGACCTGGAAGGCTCCCAGCACGCAGATGTCCAGGTGGCCTCCCCGCATCATCGCGAACGAATCGGCGTGGTGGAAATATGCGGTTCCCGGGGTCTCCTTGACCGGGATCTTGCCGGCGTTGATGAGATCGGGGTCGATGTCCTCGTCGTACGCCTGCGGACCCATGCCGAGCATCCCGTTCTCGGTGTGAAGAGTCACACCGTGCTCCGGATCCAGGTGATTGGCGACTTTGGTCGGTTGACCGATGCCGAGGTTCACGAAGGCACCCGCGGGGATGTCTTCGGCAACCAATTGAGCCATGGCCTCACGGTCCAGGGCTTTGTCACTCGTGCGGGGAGTCGTGCTGAGCTCGCTCATGAGTCCTGGCCTTTCGTCGATGCTTCTGGAACGTTCACGACCGTATCCACGTAGATTCCCGGAGTCACCACGGCCTCCGGGTCCATGTCTCCGGCGGAGACTCTGCGGGAGACCTGAACGATCGAATGGCTCGAGGCCGCCGCCATGATCGGGCCGAAATTCCGCGCCGTCTTCCTGTAGGTCAAGTTGCCGACGTCGTCGCTCGTCCAGGCCTTGGTCAAAGCGAAGTCCGCCCGAAGGGGGTATTCGAGGACGTAATGGACGCCGTCGATCTCCCGGGTTTCCTTGCCCTCGGCCAGCTCCGTGCCGTATCCGGTCGGGGTGAAGAAGGCCCCGATCCCCGCTCCGGCGGCGCGGATCCGCTCCGCGAGGTTCCCCTGGGGCACGACTTCGAGCTCGATCTCCCCCGCCCGATACTTCTCATCGAAATGCCACGAGTCCGTCTGCCGCGGGAAGGAGCAGATGATTTTCTTGACCCTGCCCAGGGCGATCAGGCGCGCCAATCCGACGTCGCCATTTCCCGCATTGTTGTTCACGACCGTGAGTCCGCTGGCCCCCTGATCGATCAGGGCGTCGATCAACTCCACCGGTTGGCCGGCGACCCCGAATCCACCGATCATGACCGTCGAATCGTCCGTGATCCCTCGAACGGCCTCTTCCGCACTCGTCACGAAGTCCACCACTGGCCTCTCACCTTCCTTCTTCGTTCTCGAGCACCACGGCCAAGCCCTGCCCGACGCCGATGCAAATCGCTGCCACGCCCCATCTGGTGCCTGAGGCCCTCATGGACCGGGCCAGCGTGCCCAGGATCCTCGTGCCGGATGCCCCGAGCGGGTGCCCGATCGCGATGGCACCGCCGTGCGGATTGACGATCTCCGGGTCGATGCCCCATGCGTTGATGCACGCGAGGGACTGCGCGGCGAAGGCCTCGTTGAGTTCGACGGCGCCGACGTCGTCCCAGGAAATCCCGGCCCGTTCCAAGGCACGGTTCGCTGCCTCGACCGGTGCGTAACCGAAATATTGTGGTTCGTTGGCGGCCACGCCTCGACCGGCAAGACGCGCCAGAGGATCGAGGCCGACCTTGTCCGCGGCCTTCTCGCTACCAAGCAGGGCCGCGGACGCACCGTCGTTCAAGGGCGACGAGTTGCCCGCGGTGACCTGGCCGTTGTCCTTGCGGAACACCGTGCGCAGGCCCGCGAGGGTCTCCGGAGTGCTGTCCGGCCGCATCGACTCGTCGCGCTCCAGATCCGTCCCGGGAACCTGTTCGACCAGGCCGTCATAGAATCCGGAGGACCAGGCCTCTGCGGCCAACCGATGCGAGCGGGCGCTGAACTCGTCCATGGCCTCGCGTCGCACACCGTACTTCTCGGCCAACCGCTCGGTGGCCTCGCCGAGCGAAACCGTCCAATGATCCTTCATTTCCGGGTTCACCAGACGCCATCCCAGGGTCGTGGACGCCAGGTTCAGGTCGCCCGCGGGAAAAGGCTTGCTGGTCTTCGGCAGGACCCACGGCGCCCGGGACATGGACTCCACGCCGCCGGTGACGACGACGTCGGCCTCGCCCAGGCTGATGGCCCGGCTCGCCTGGATCGCGGCATCGAGCGAGGATCCGCACAACCTGTTGATCGTGGTCCCGGGAACCGACTCCGGCAGGCCCGCGAGAAGGGTCGCCATGCGTGCCACATTGCGGTTTTCCTCCCCTGCGCCGTTGGCGTTTCCGAGGAAGACCTCATCGACCGATTCGCCGGCGAGATCAGGGGCGCGTTCGACGATACGACGGACCACAAAGGCCGCCAGGTCGTCGGGGCGCGTGCCGGAGAGGCCACCGCCGTATTTGCCGAAGGGCGTCCGGACCGCGTCGTAAACGTACGCGGGATGCAACTCGTTCATGGATTCCTTCCGGAGAGGGTTGTTGTTGTGACTCTGATCAGAGGTCGCCGAGATCTTCCAGGACCGCCTGGGCCCGGGAGAAGGCGGTATTGGCGGCAGGGACACCGCAATAGATCGCGGACTGGAGAACAACCTCCTGAATCTCGGGGATCCCGACGCCGTTCCTGCGGGCGGCCTTGATGTGCATGTCGAATTCCTGCCAGTGACCGAGGGCGATCATGGCCGTCAGGGTGATGGCGCTCCGCGTCTTCCGATCCAGCCCAGGGCGGGTCCAGATCTCTCCCCAGGCGTATCGGGAAATGAGGTCCTGGAAGGGCGCGGTGAACTCCGTGGTCCGGGATTCGGCACGGTCCACGTGCTCGTCCGAGAGGACCTCCCGGCGCACTTTCATGCCTTCCTCCTTGACCCTGGAGCGAGGAGCAACGGGGTCGGGAAGCGCCGACCATTCCGTCCCCGAAGCAGCGCTCTCCGACAGACCGTTGGATGACCCATCGGACTGGTTGTCGTCCGGAAGGAAGAAAGCGGTGATCTCCCGGGCGGCGTCCTCTGGCCGTTCCGCGGGGAGGAGGTGGGCGGCGTCGTCGAAGACCACGGAGGCGGACTGCTCGACGCCGTCGGCTACCTGCTGAAGGCTTTCCGGGGGCGTGGCCACGTCGTGCGCACCAGCCAGGGTCAGCACCGGGACCGAAATCTCGCCCAGACGATCACGCAGATCACATCGTGAGAGGGCCCGGCACACCAGGCCGTAGTCGGTGCGATCGGCCTCCTGGAGGCTGTGGAGCAATTCGGTTGCGATGACGCGCTGCCGGTCCAGGAATCCGGGAGCGAACCATCTCTCGGCGGACCCGATGACCTGCGTGGGTGTTCCCGAGGTTTCGACCAGTTCGGCCCGTTCGATCCACCCGGCGCGTTCCCCGATCTTGGCACCGGTGCAGATCGCGGCCACCGCCTCGACGGCCTCGGGATGGGCGAGGGACAGGGCGAGACCCACGGCTCCCCCGACCGAGACCCCCGCGTAGAAGTACTTCTCGTCCGGGGTTCCGCGCTCCTGGCGAAGACGATCGGCCAGGCGGTGCACGGCCTCCGCGAGATCTTCCACATCGAATTCTTCCGTGACGACGCTTCCGCGTCCATGCCCAGGAAGCTCCCACCCGACCAGTTCGAACCGATCCTTCAAGTGGGCCGCGGCCGGCGCCCACAGCGGGGTCACGGCGGTGCCCAACGAGGGCCCGAGAATCAGGAGCGGTTTGTCCTGCCGAGCGTGATCCGCGTGCTGCGAGCCCGTGAGGTTGTCCCCGAGTGCGACGGGAGTCAGGTCCGGTACGGTCATTTCTTCTCCTTCGCGTTCTTCCAACGGCGTGCGGCCGCTCGGGCCTGGTCCGCGCTGTTTCCCGTCCCCGGAGAGCCGGCCGTTCCGGCCGGTTCCTGGCCGAGATGCGACCTCATGGCTTCGGCATCCACCTCGAGGCCTGCGAGCATTTCGGCCGCCATCGTGGACGCGATGATGCTGTGCCGGGCAGCAGTGCGAATCGGCTCCCACTCCAGGTGCCAGGCCAGGTCCGACCGTTCTTCGACTGCGAGGGCCTCGGACTCGAGCAGTCCTCCGATGGCCCGAGCACAGGTCACCGCCGAGCGACGAATGAGAATCGACATGCTCGGATTGCGCTTGTGGGGCATGGAGGAGGAGCCGCCTCGCCCCTGTGCCGCAGGCTCGGCGAGTTCCGCGATCTCGTTGCGGGACGAGATCACGACGTCGCCAGCGATCTTGCCGCACGCGGTGGCCGCCCTCGCGAGCGGCTCAACGGCGTCGATCAGGGGTCGACGGCGCGTGTGCCAGACCTGTTCGGAAGCCGGAGCATTGAGCCCCAGTCTCTGGGCCCACATGAGACCCAGCCGATCGGGAACGGGCATGCTGAGCCCGTCGTCATTCGCGGTCCCAGCGAAATCGAGTACGGCCGCGTTCGTTCCGGCGGCCCCTCCCCCTGACACCGGGAGCCACAAGCGATCCGGGTCCGTCGCGGCATGGGCCGCCGCCACGGCATCCAGCCAGCGACCCGCCCGAGCGCCGAAGGTCGTGGGGAGAGCGTACTGACCGAGAGTCCTCGCGGCCATGGGTGTCTCGGCGTGCGACGAAGCGAGATCCTCGAGCTCGTCCGCCGCGGAACCAAGAGCCTCGTGAACGGCGCCGAGAGAATCACGGACCAGCAGCATGAGCGCGGTGTCCATGACGTCCTGGCTCGTCAGGCCACGATGCACAAGATCCCGGCCGATGTCCTTCCCACCGTCAGTCTCCGAGACCTCAGCTTTGAGGCGCCGGACCAGACCGATCACGGGGTTGCCGCCGCCCTCGGCGTCCGCGGCAACGTCCGCAAGGACTTCCTCCCCCACGCTGTCGATAGCCGAGGCTGCCCGGACCGCGGTCGGGGCATCCGCACAACCCAGATCTGCCTGGGCAAGGACCCAGGCCGATTCGGCCCGGACGAGCGCACGCAACACGGCGGCGTCGCCGATCACGGGCTCGGCCCGTTGACCACCCGGGACCAGGAGATCGGTGAATGCCATGACTAGCTCTCGATCCCGGGGTAGGCCAAGAAGACCGTCTCACGGTCGCCCTGGAGTCGGATGTCGTGATGCAAGGAACCGTCGTCGAGACGCGTCGCGATCAATGTCCGGCGCCGCTCTGCCGGGAGCGAGGCCAGCAAAGGATCGTCCGCCAGAGCCTGTTCGTCGTCCGGAAGATAGATGCGGGTAAAGAGCCTGTTGAGCAGTCCGCGCGCGAAGATCACCATCAAGAAGTACGGTGCATGGCCTTGTCCCGGTGCTCCCGGTTCGAGGGTCGTGAAGCTGTAGGTCCCCAACCGGTCGACGGCCTGGCGGCCCCACCCGGTGAAGGTGTATCCGTCCCGGTTCAGCGAACCCGTTTCCTCGGGTATCCGTCCCTGCGGATCAGCCTGCCAGATTTCGAGCATCGCGTCCGGGATGACGTCACCTGCCCCATCGAACACCTGCCCATGAAGTCGTGACGCCTCCGGGTGAGCGCGACTCACGAGCTCAGGCCCTCCCCGATAGGGCAGACCCACTTCCTCGTGTGCGGTCGCGTAGCCGAAGAAAGGGCCGATCGTCTGCCCCGGCGTCGGGGTCAGGTCGGCGGGCGGATTCTCGACGGTCCGTCCGCGGCTGACGGGGTTCCGTAGTTCTTCGCGTGCCATCAGTTCTCATCCTCCGGTTCCATCCAGGTGCGGTTGCTCCCGCCCAGCACGATGTCCCAGGTGTAGCCGAGCAGCCACTCGTGCTCGGATACATCGTGGTCGTACGAGGCGACCAGTCTCTCCCGGGCCTTGGGATCGACGATCGATTGGTAAATCGGGTCGAGGGCAAAGAGCGGATCACCCGGGAAGTACATCTGGGTGATCATCCGCTGCGTGAAGTCCGTCCCGAACAAGGAGAAATGCACGTGGGCAGGGCGCCACGCATTGCGGTGGTTCTTCCAGGGGTACGGGCCGGGCTTGATGGTCGTGAATTCGTAGGAGCCGTCGTCACCCGTCAGGCAGCGGCCGACTCCGGTGAAGTTGGGGTCCAATGGTGCGGGGTGCTGATCGCGCTTGTGGATGTAGCGGCCGGCCGCGTTGGCCTGCCAGATCTCCACGAGCTGGTTCCGTACGGGACGGCCCGCGGAATCCATGACGCGACCGCGGATCTTGATGCGCTCCCCGATCGGTTCTCCACCGCCCTGGACCGTCAGATCCGATTCCAAGTCGTGAACATCGCGGTGGCCGAACGCCGGGGATGTCAGCTCGATAAGCTCCGGATCCGTGTGGTGCGGGTCCTTAGTGGGGTGTCGCAGTACCGAACTCCGGTACGGGGCGTAGTCGAGCCGAGGTTGGCTCTCACGGGTACCGGACGCCTGGTACTGCTCCTGGTGCTGCCGAACCTCCCGGTTGATGTCTGCCTGACGGTCGGCCGCGGCGTCGGGGCCGGTCACCGTCGGCACGGTGAAGTTCTCTTCATCCAGGTTCTTCTCTGCGTGGTCTTCGACCGCCATGTCGATCTCCTTCCGGGGCGACTGTGATGCCCAACTCGCCCCGTGGCCAATCTACCGGCCGCCCGTTCGTGATGTGACTCGTTGTACGCCATGCGAACGACAACGGCCGGTCCCCTCCGTCGGGAGGGAACCGGCCGTTGTCATCGGGCGCGGGGGCTCAGCCCCTCAACACCCGCTTCGATTCTGCGGTCGAATCAGTTGCTGCCGAAGTCGTAGTCATCCAGCGGGATGGCCTGGAATTCGGCGGCCACGGAGGCGTCGTTCTCCGCTGCGTAGCTGAAGTCGCCGAACCCTGTCGAGTTGGCGTACAGCTTCTCGCGTGCTTCCTCGGTCGGCTCGACGTCGATCGAGTTGTACCGATCGAGGCCGGTACCGGCCGGGATGAGCTTGCCGATGATGACATTCTCCTTGAGCCCGACCAGCGGGTCCGACTTGCCCTCCATCGCGGCCTGGGTCAGGACGCGAGTGGTCTCCTGGAAGGAGGCCGCGGAGAGCCACGAGTCGGTGGCCAGCGAAGCCTTGGTAATGCCCATGAGCTCCGGACGACCGGCCGCGGGACGCTGCTGGTTGACCATGGCCTTCTTGTTGGCCTGCTGGAAGGCCACGGTCTCGACGAGCTCACCCGGCAACAACGCGGTATCGCCGGACTCGATGACGGTGATCCGGCGCGTCATCTGACGGATGATGACTTCCACGTGCTTGTCGTGGATGCCGACGCCCTGCGAGCGGTACACGCCCTGGACCTCGTCCACCAGATGCTTCTGCGCCTCGCGCGGTCCACGGATGCGAAGGACTTCCTTCGGATCCACGGCGCCCGAGACCAGCTGCTGGCCGACCTCGACGCGGTCGCCCTCGTCCACGAGCAGACGAGCACGGCGAAGGATCTGGTAAGCGATCGCCTCGTCGTCCTTGTTGTCCGGGGTGACGATGATCTTGAGAGCCTTGTCCGTGTCCTCGATGGACACGCGTCCGGCGATCTCGGAGATCGGGGCAACACCCTTCGGGGTACGCGCCTCGAAGAGCTCCTGAATACGTGGCAGACCCTGCGTGATGTCCTCCGAGGAGGCCACACCACCAGTGTGGAAGGTACGCATGGTCAGCTGGGTACCGGGCTCACCAATGGACTGGGCGGCGATAATGCCCACGGCTTCGCCGATGTCCACGAGGTTGCCGGAGGCCATCGACCGGCCGTAGCACTTCGCGCACACGCCGACGGCGGACTCGCAGGTCAGCACGGACCGCACACGCACGTTCTGGATGCCGGCCTGGTACAGCTTGCGGATCACGGCGTCGGAGACGTCGTCGCCGGCGTTGGCCAGCACATTGTCGTTCTCGTCCTTGACGTCGACCGCGAGAATACGACCGTGGATCGAGTTCTCGACGTCCTCGTGCAGCATGACCGAGCCGGTGTCCTCGTCGATCTGGACGAGCGGCAGGTTCAGGCCACGGCGAGTCTGGCAATCCAGCTCGCGAACAATGACGTCCTGCGAAACGTCGACCAGACGACGCGTCAGGTAACCGGAGTTTGCGGTACGCAACGCGGTATCCGCGAGGCCCTTACGGGCACCGTGGGTAGCGATGAAGTAC
Source organism: Kocuria sp. (assembly GCA_030454085.1). Lineage (GTDB taxonomy): Bacteria > Actinomycetota > Actinomycetes > Actinomycetales > Micrococcaceae > Rothia. The sequence continues at coordinate 74,375 of JAKDJD010000004.1, read as the reverse complement.
TCCAGAACCGACAGGCCCTCACGGTAGGAGGACTTGATCGGACGGGGCATGATCTCGCCTCGCGTATTGGCCACGAGACCACGGATACCCGCGATCTGGCGCACCTGCATCCAGTTTCCTCGGGCGCCCGAGGAAACCATGCGGTTGATCGTGTTCAGATCGGTCAGGTTCTCGCGCATAGCCTCGGCGACCTCGTCGGTCGCCTTGGTCCAGATGTCGATGAGTTCCGAACGACGCTCGTCGTCGTCGATCAGGCCCAATTCGTACTGGCCCTGGATCTCGTCCGCCTGCTTCTCGTAACCGGCCATGATCTCGCGCTTCGCCGGAGGCGTCGCGATATCGGAGACGGCCACGGTCACGCCCGAGCGGGAGGCCCAGTAGAAACCGGTGTCCTTGAGGTTGTCCAAGGTCCGGGCGACGTCGACCATCGGGTAGTTCTCCGCCAGATCGTTGACGAGCTGGCCGAGGCCCTTCTTGTCAGCGATCCCGGTGAACCACGGGTAGTCGGCGGGAAGAGTCTCGTTGAACAGGACCTGCCCGACCGTGCACTCGACCAGGACCGGCTGGCCCTGCTCCCAGCCCTCGGGAGCTTCCCAGCCCTCGTAGGGCACGAAGTCCGTGAGCACGATCTTGACGCGCGAGTTGAGGTGGATCTCCTTGCGCTCCATGGCCATGAGAGCCTCGGCCAGGGACGAGAACGCGTGGCCCTCGCCCTGTGCACCTTCGCGGACCGTCGTCAAGTGGTGCAGACCGATGATCATGTCCTGCGAGGGAACCGCTACCGGGCGACCGTCAGAGGGCTTCAGGATGTTGTTCGAGGACAGCATCAGGACGCGTGCCTCAGCCTGGGCCTCGGGGCTCAGCGGCAGGTGCACAGCCATCTGGTCACCGTCGAAGTCGGCGTTGAACGCCGAGCAGACGAGCGGGTGAAGCTGGATGGCTTTGCCCTCGACGAGCTGCGGCTCGAAGGCCTGGATGCCCAGACGGTGCAGGGTAGGTGCACGGTTCAGCAGCACGGGGTGCTCGGTAATGATCTCCTCGAGAACATCCCACACCTGCGGACGGAACCGTTCGACCATGCGCTTGGCCGACTTGATGTTCTGTGCGTGGTTCAAGTCGACCAGGCGCTTCATCACGAACGGCTTGAACAGCTCCAGGGCCATCTGCTTGGGCAGACCGCACTGGTGCATCTTCAGCTGGGGTCCGACGACGATCACGGAACGACCCGAGTAATCGACGCGCTTTCCGAGCAGGTTCTGACGGAAACGACCCTGCTTGCCCTTGAGCATGTCGGACAGCGACTTGAGCGGACGGTTGCCCGGTCCGGTGACCGGACGTCCACGGCGGCCGTTGTCGAACAGCGAGTCGACGGCCTCCTGGAGCATGCGCTTCTCGTTGTTCACGATGATCTCGGGGGCGCCGAGATCCAGAAGACGCTTCAGGCGGTTGTTGCGGTTGATCACGCGGCGGTAGAGATCGTTGAGATCCGACGTCGCGAAGCGGCCACCATCCAGCTGAACCATCGGGCGCAGCTCCGGCGGGATCACGGGGACCGCGTCCAGAACCATGCCCAGGGGCGAGTTGTTGGTCGTCAGGAACGCGTTGATGACCTTGAGACGCTTGAGCGCGCGGGTCTTCCGCTGTCCCTTGCCGTTCTGGATGACCTCGCGCAGCGCCTCGGCCTCGGCTGCCATGTCGAAGTTCTCGAGACGGTTCTTGATGGAGTCGGCGCCCATCGAACCCTCGAAGTACATGCCGTACTTGTCGACCATGGAGCGGTACAGCGCCTCGTCGCCTTCGAGGTCGCTGACCTTGAGGTTCTTGAAGCGCTCGAAGACCTGGTCCATGTGCGCGATCTCGGCGTCGACACGCTTGCGCACCTGGGCCATCTGGCGCTCCGAGGAGTCGCGAAGCTTGCGCTTCTCGGCGGCCTTGCCGCCTTCTGCCTCGATGCGGGCCAGCTCTTCCTCGGTCTCCTTGGCGATCGCCGCAATGTCGGAGTCGCGCTCAGATTCGAGGGCCTTCTTGTCCTTGTCGTGCGCTGCCTGCAGGTTCGGCAGGTCGTCGTGACGGCCTTCCTCGTCGACCCACGTGATCATGTAGGCGGCGAAGTAGATGATCTTCTCGAGATCCTTCGGCGCCAGATCGAGCAGGTATCCCAGACGGGAGGGAACACCCTTGAAGTACCAAATGTGGGTCACGGGAGCGGCGAGCTCGATGTGGCCCATGCGCTCACGGCGCACCTTGGCACGCGTCACCTCGACGCCGCAGCGTTCGCAGATGATTCCCTTGAAGCGCACGCGCTTGTACTTGCCGCAGTAGCATTCCCAGTCGCGAGTGGGTCCGAAGATCCGCTCGTCGAACAGGCCTTCCTTCTCCGGCTTCAGGGTTCGGTAGTTGATGGTCTCCGGCTTTTTGACCTCACCGTACGACCAGTTTCGGATGTCTTCCGCGGTGGCCAGGCCAATCCGCATCAGGCCAAGTGAAGATTCGTTGGACATGGGGTCCTTTTCTCTCAAAAACTCGTGAAGGATCTGGGGTGGATGAGTGAGGTCTAGACTTCCTCGACCGAGCTGGGCTCGTTGTGGGAGAGGTCAATGCCCAATTCATCGGCAGCCCGGAATCCTTCGTCCTCCGAGTCGCGCATTTCGATCGCATTGCCTTCGGTCGAGAGGACCTCGACGTTCAGGCACAGAGACTGCATTTCCTTGATGAGCACCTTGAAGGACTCGGGAACACCCGGTTCGGGGATGTTGTCGCCCTTCACGATGGCCTCGTAGACCTTGACGCGTCCGTGGACGTCGTCCGACTTGATGGTCAGGATTTCCTGCAGGGTGTAGGCGGCGCCATAGGCCTCGAGGGCCCACACCTCCATCTCACCGAAACGCTGACCGCCGAACTGAGCCTTACCGCCCAGCGGCTGCTGGGTAATCATCGAGTACGGCCCGGTCGAACGCGCGTGGATCTTGTCGTCCACCAGGTGGTGCAGCTTGAGGATGTACTGGTAACCGACCGAAATCGGTTCCGGGAAGGGCTCGCCGGTACGCCCGTCGAACAACAGGGCCTTGCCCGTGCTGTCGATCAGACGCTCGCCATCGCGGTTGAGGTTCGTGTGGTCCAGCAGATCGAAGATCTCCTGCTCCTCCGCACCGTCGAACACCGGGGTCGCGACCTTGGTCGGGCCCGATTCCTTCGGGAAGTTCGGAAGGTTGTCGAGCCACTCGGGGTTGCCCTCGATCTTCCATCCCTGCTTGGCGAGCCAGCCGGTGTGCACCTCCAGGACCTGGCCGATGTTCATACGGCCGGGAACGCCCAGCGGGTTCAGGATCACGTCGACGGGGGTTCCGTCGGCCATGAACGGCATGTCCTCAACGGGCAGGATCTTGGAGATGACGCCCTTGTTGCCGTGACGGCCGGCGAGCTTGTCGCCGTCGGTGATCTTGCGCTTCTGGGCCACGTAGACGCGGACCAGCTGGTTGACGCCGGGAGGCATGTCTTCGTCGTCCTCGTCCCGGTCGAACACGCGGACGCCGATGACGGTACCGGACTCGCCGTGCGGAACCTTGAGCGACGTGTCGCGGACCTCGCGGGACTTCTCACCGAAGATGGCGCGCAGCAGGCGCTCCTCCGGGGTCAGCTCGGTCTCGCCCTTCGGCGTCACCTTGCCGACCAGAATGTCACCGGCCTCGACCTCGGCACCGATGTGGATGATGCCGCGCTCGTCGAGGGCCGAGAGAACCTCTTCGGAGACGTTGGGGATGTCACGAGTGATTTCCTCGGCACCGAGCTTGGTGTCACGGGCGTCGATCTCGTGCTCCTCGATGTGGATCGAGGTCAGGACGTCGTCGGAGACCATGCGCTGCGAGAGGATGATCGCGTCCTCGTAGTTGAGGCCCTCCCAGGACATGTAGGCCACGAGCAGGTTCTTGCCCAGCGCCAATTCGCCCTGGTCGGTCGACGGACCATCCGCGATCAGGCCGCGAGCACCCACACGGTCGCCCTCGGAGACCACAACGCGGTGGTTGTAGCAGTTGCCGGGGTTGGAGCGCAGGAACTTCGCGATCGGGTACGACGTCGTGGTGCCGTCGTCGTTCGCGATGACGACCATGTCGGCCGAGACCTCGCGGACCACACCGGCCTTCTGGGCCAGCACGGAGTCGCCGGAGTCCATCGCGGCGTAGCCTTCCATACCGGTACCCACGACCGGGGACTCGGACTCGAGCAGCGGCACTGCCTGACGCTGCATGTTGGCACCCATGAGGGCACGGTTCGCGTCGTCGTGCTCCAGGTACGGAATCAGCGACGTACCGACCGAAACCATCTGGCGCGGCGAGACGTCCATGTACTCGACGTCGCCGGCCGGCTTGGCCTCGGCTTCGCCCGAACCATCCGAGGCGCGGCAGAGGACGTACTCCTCAACGAAGGTCTGGTCCTCCGTCAACGGGGCGTTGGCCTGGGCAATGGTCTTGCCCTTCTCGTCATCGGCGGTCAGGTAGACGACCTTCTCGGTCACCCTCCCGTTCGAGACCTCGCGGTACGGGGTCTCGATGAAGCCGAACGGGTTGATCCGCGCGAAGGTCGCGAGGGAGCCGATCAGGCCGATGTTCGGGCCTTCGGGAGATTCGATCGGGCACATGCGTCCGTAGTGGGACGGGTGCACGTCTCGAACCTCCATGCCCGCGCGGTCACGGGACAGACCGCCGGGGCCGAGGGCGTTGAGACGACGCTTGTGCGTCAGCCCGGCCAGCGGGTTGTTCTGGTCCATGAACTGCGAGAGCTGCGAAGTGCCGAAGAACTCCTTGATGGAGGCGACGACGGGACGGATGTTGATCAGGGTCTGCGGCGTGATGGCCTCGACGTCCTGGGTCGTCATGCGTTCCCGGACCACGCGCTCCATACGGGACAAGCCCGTGCGGATCTGGTTCTCGATCAGCTCGCCGACCGCACGGATGCGGCGGTTGCCGAAGTGATCGATGTCGTCCGTGTCAACCAGGATGTCCTGCTCGACGCCGTCACGCTTGCCCTTGATGGACTTGCCGCCGGCGTGGAGGGTCACGAGGTAGCGGATCATCGCGACGATGTCGTCCTGGGTCAGGACCGACGAGTCGTTGTCCTCGATGGGCTTGTCCACACCGAGCTTGCGGTTGATCTTGTACCGACCGACCTTGGCCAGGTCGTAGCGCTTCGGGGTGAAGTACATGTTGTCGAGCAGCGACTGGGCCGCGTCGACCGTCGGCGGCTCACCCGGGCGAAGCTTCTTGTAGATATCAATCAGCGCTTCGTCGCGGGTCTCGACCGTGTCCTTCTCGAGGGTCGCGCGGATCGAGTCGTACTCGCCGAATTCTTCGAGGATCTTCGCGTCGGTCCAGCCGAGGGCCTTGAGGAGAACGGTCACGGACTGCTTGCGCTTGCGGTCCAGGCGGACGCCGACCTGATCGCGCTTGTCGATCTCGAGCTCGAACCATGCACCGCGCGAGGGGATGATGCGGGCGGAGAAGATGTCCTTGTCCGAGGTGCGGTCCACGGCCTTCTCGAAGTATGCACCGGGAGAACGAACCAACTGCGAGACGACGACGCGCTCGGAACCGTTGATCACGAAGGTTCCGGACTCGGTCATGAGCGGGAAGTCGCCCATGAACACGGTCTGCTGCTTGATCTCGCCGGTCTCGTTGTTCATGAACTCGGCCTTGACGTACAGCGGCGCCGAGTAAGTTGCGTCGCGGTCCTTGCACTCCTCCATGGAGTACTTCGGATCGGCGAATTCCGGCTCCGAGAAGGACAAGGACATCGTGCCCTGGAAGTCCTCGATCGGCGAGATCTCTTCGAAGATCTCGGTCAGGCCGGAGACGCGGGAGACGGAGTTGTCGCCCGTCTGGTCCGCTTCGGCAACGCGCTCGATCCAGCGCTCGTTGCCCACCAAGCGGTCAAAGCTCTCCGTCTGCAGGGCCAGCAGGTTGGGAACACTGAGTGGTTCGTGAATCTTTGCGAATGAAATGCGTGAGGCGGAACCGTCGTGCGGGTTTCCCTCCGCGTGAGCGGCATCATAATTGGAGGTGCTCGAGGCGACCAAGATTGGATCCTTCCACAGACCTGTCTGTACACGAAGGCTTGCCCGGATCCACGGGGTTCACGCATTCCGGCGGGCGATCTCAAGGCGCACGAGACGCGCTCGGAGGCGAGCTGGCTCTGCGTATCGGTGGTCGTGGTTGCCTGGAAGCGTGAGCTGGATCCATCAGTTGTACCCACCGCTATATGAAGGCACAAAAATTTAGGGAAAGCGCAAATTTTTACTCTACATGCTTTCCGGGGGTCTGTCCAGTGGGCGCCTCCGGCGGACCCAGGTCAGCATTCGACGACGTTGACCGCCAGTCCGCCCAGCGAGGTCTCCTTGTATCTGTTGGACATATCGACGCCGGTCTGACGCATCGTCTCGATGACCTGGTCGAGAGACACGCGGTGCTCGCCGTCGCCCCGCATCGCCATCCTGGCGGCGTTCACCGCCTTGGCCGCAGCCATCGCGTTGCGTTCGATGCATGGGATCTGGACCAGACCGCCCACCGGATCGCAGGTCAGCCCGAGATTGTGCTCCATCGCGATCTCGGCCGCGTTCTCGACCTGCTCGACATTGCCGCCAAGGACCTGGGCAAGCCCGCCGGCCGCGATCGACGACGCCGAGCCAACCTCGCCCTGACAGCCGACCTCGGCACCGGAGATCGACGCACGTTTCTTGTACAAGGATCCGACCGCGGACGCCGCCAGGAAGAAGTCGATGACGGCACGTTCCTTGGCCTTGCGGCCGCCGTGGCGGATCTCGGGAATGTAGTGCACGGCGTAGTGCAGCACGGCGGGCACGATACCGGCCGCGCCGTTGGTCGGCGCCGTCACGACTCGACCCCCGAAAGCATTCTCTTCGTTGACCGCGAGCGCGATGAGGTTGACCCAGTCGATGGAGTACTGCGGGTCCTTGTTCGGATCCTCTTCCAGAAGCTCCCTGTGCCAGCGCTGAGCACGGCACCGGACCTTGAGCTCACCGGGCAGGTAACCGATGCGGGACAAGGACGAACCGATGCATTCCCGCATCACCGTGTAGATGTGGAGGATCCCGGCCTCGACCTCTTCCCGAGATCTCGCCGTCATCTCATTGGCCATTTTGAGTTCCGCGATCGAAATCCGGGCCTCATTGGCCTGCCTGACCAGTTCCTCGGCCGAGTCAAACGGGTAGGGCACATCCGTCAGGCTGTCTCCCCCCGCCGCTTCCTCACCTTCTTCGATCACGAATCCGCCGCCCACGGAGAAATACGTCCGCTCGTCGAGCATGAGGCCTTCGGCGTCGGTCGCCGTGAAGCGGATGCCGTTGGTGTGGCGCTCGAGGACCGTCAGCGGACGGAGGACCATCGCTTTCTCGCTGATGTCGACCTCAGGCCCCTCGACCAGGTCCTCCCGAGTCGCTTCGGACCTGATGCGATCCGGGCCGAAACCGGCCAACACGAGTTTTCCCGTGGCCTGGTTGTCGGCGACCATCTGTTCGGACTCGCGGACATCGATGGTCTCGGGGACCCAGCCCGCCAGCCCCTTGATGGTCGCCGACATGGTTCCGTGTCCCGCCCCCGTCGCCGCGAGAGAACCGTACAGGTCGACCTTGATCCCGGCGACGTCGTCCAGGCGATTTCCCGCAATCAGCTCCGTCACGAACCGGTTGGCTGCCCTCATCGGGCCGACGGTGTGGGAGCTCGACGGTCCCACACCGATGCTGAACAAATCGAAAATGCTGATGTCTGTGGTGCTCATCATGGCTTTCCACACCTCCCCAGGTTGATACGGCTCCGTTGCTCGCGAAGTCGGTGATGCGTCTATTCGGATCGGCGGTAGAACGGGAGGTCAATGACCTCGAAGTCCTGTGTCCGTCCGCGGATGTCGACCGCGATCGTGGTTCCCGCGTCTGCATTCCGGGAGTCGACGATGGCCATCGCGATGGGGTACCCCAGCGTCGGCGACGGAATCCCCGAGGTCACGGTTCCTATCTCCCGGCGGGTCTCCCCTTCGCCCTCGACGAGGGCCGACCCAGCGCGTGCGGGGCGCTTGGACAGCCCTTTGAGACCGACCAGGACGCGGTGCCCCTCGTCCTGGGCCGCCGACTGGGCCTTCTCGAGGGCGTTCCTTCCGACGAACTCTTCCTTGTTCCGCAGCGCCGCGTCGACCATCTTGCCCAGTCCGGACGTGTAGGGCGAGAGGTCCGGCCCGAGCTCGTGGCCATAGAGGGGCATCCCGGCCTCGAGGCGGAGCGAGTCACGCGCAGCGAGACCCGCAGGCACGACGCCGCGGTCTCTGCCGGCCTCGGCCAACAGGGTCCAGAGTGCTGGGGCGGACTCATTGGGCACGTACAGCTCGAAGCCGTCCTCGCCCGTGTACCCCGTTCGGGCAAGGAGAACCTCTATGCCCCCCAGGACGGCCGGCGCGGCGGCGTAGTACTTGAGTCCGGCCAGATCGGTTCCGCCGTCGGCGAGCCGGAGGTCGTCGAGGGCTTCGGCGATCACCGAGGCTGCGACCGGACCTTGGAGAGCGACGAGAGACGTTGCCGCCGTCTCCTCGTGAATGCTGGCCTCGAAATCCGTGCCCCTGACCGTGAACTCGCGCAGGACGGCGTCGGCGTTGGCCGCATTCGGAACCACAAGGTACTCCTCGTCGGCCACTCGGTAGGTGATGAGGTCATCGACGAGTCCGCCCCGGTCATTGGCCATCACGGAGTACTTGGCGCGTCCGACCGCGAGCTTCCCGAACGAAGAGACCAGGGCATGGTCCAGGAGCGCGGCGGCCTCGGGACCCGCGATTCGGATCTCCCCCATATGGGAGAGGTCGAAGAGACCCGCGGCGTCGCGTACCGCCTTGTGCTCGGCGACGTCGTTGTCGTATTTGAGCGGCATTTCCCAGCCGCCGAAGTCAGTGAAGGAGGCCCCGAGCGATTCGTGCACCTCGTACAACGCGGTCCGGCGGGGGCCTTCGGTCTCCGGAATATAGTCCTGATTCTGAATAGTCATGAACTCACTCTCTCCTTCGGGAGGGTCACTCGGCCGAGGACTCGTCGACTTCGATGTCGAAGGCCTCGATCGGCGGGCACTCGCAGACGAAATTGCGGTCACCCGCAGCACCGTCGATGCGACCGACAGGAACCCAGTACTTGGCGCGCCGCAATCGAGCGACGGGATAACCAGCCGACGATCGCGAGTATTCCCGGTCCCACTCGTCCGCAGTCAACACCTCGGCCGTGTGGGGAGCCATCCGGAGAACCGAGGTCTCGGCCTTCGCCCGCCCCTCGGCCACGTCCGTCATCTCTGCGTGGATCTGCACCATGGCCTCGACGAACCGGTCGAGTTCTTCCAGGTCTTCCGACTCCGTCGGTTCGACCATGAGCGTCCCGGCCACGGGGAAGGCCAGGGTGGGAGCGTGGAACCCGAAGTCAATGAGACGCTTGCACACGTCCTCCGCGGTGATCCCGGACGATTGGGTCATCGGCCGCAGGTCCAGAATGCATTCGTGGGCCACCAGCCCCGAGGGCCCCGTGTACAGCACCGGGAAGACTCCGTTGAGCTTCTTGGCCAAGTAATTTGCGTTGAGCACCGCGACCTGCGCGGTGCTGCGCAGGCCCTCTCCCCCGGTCATCGCGATGTACATCCAGGAGATCGGCAGCACGCCCGCCGAGCCGAAGAAGGCCTGGGACACGGCTTCGACCCGCTTGGAGTGCGCTCCCGATTCGGCGTCGATCTCCGCTGCGTCGCCCGGGAGGTAGGGGGCGAGCTGCGGGGCCACGGCAACCGGACCGACGCCGGGGCCGCCTCCACCGTGCGGGATGCAGAAGGTCTTGTGCAGGTTGAGGTGGGACACGTCGCCGCCGAACTCACCCGGCGACGCGAGGCCCACGAGGGCGTTCAGGTTGGCTCCGTCGAGGTACACCTGCCCTCCGGACTCGTGGACCAGCCGGCACACCTCGGTCACGGTCTCCTCGTAGACCCCGTGCGTGGACGGGTAGGTGATCATGATGCCTGCGAGCCGCTGACCGTATTTGTCGAGCTTGTCCTTCAGATCGTCGAGCAGGATCGAACCGTCGTCGGCGGTTGCGACCGAGACGACTTGGAGGCCCGCCATGACCGCGGACGCGGCATTGGTCCCGTGGGCCGAGGCAGGGATCAGAACGATGTCACGATCCCCGTCCCCACGGTCGCGATGGTAGTCACGGATCGCCTGAAGTCCGGCGTATTCGCCCTGGGACCCGGCGTTCGGTTGGAGAGAGACCGCGTCGTATCCGGTGATTGCCGTGAGCCACCGCTGGAGGTCATCGATCAGCTCGAGCCAGCCCTGGGCCTGGTCTCTTGGGGCCAGGGGATGGATGTTGGCGAATTCCGGCCACGAGATCGGCTCCATCTCGGAGGCGGCGTTGAGCTTCATGGTGCACGATCCCAGCGGGATCATCGTGCGGTCCAGGGCGAGGTCCTTGTCCGCGAGCTCTCGCAGGTAACGCATCATCGACGTCTCGCTGCGGTGGCTGTGGAACACGGGATGGCTCAGGTACTCGTCCCGGCGGAGAACCGTCGCAGGAAGATCGAAGTCCTGCGGTGAGTCCGAACGTCCCGCACCGAAAGCGGCCAGGACGTCATCGAGCTGGTCAAAGGTGTGTGGCTCCCCCACGCTGACCCCGACGCGATCGTTGTCGATTCGACGCAGGTTGATGCCCTTGTCCAGGGCCGCCGCAACGACGTCGTCGGCCCGCCCCGGCACCACCGCGGTCACGGTGTCGAAGAATTCGGTGTGAGCCAGTTCGATGCCGCCCGCCGCCAGACCGGCAGCCAGATACGCGGCCTTGTCGTGGATTTCCTCGGCGATTCTGCGTAGGCCTTCCGGCCCGTGGTAGACCGCATATGCGCCCGCGACCACGGCCAAGAGCGCCTGCGCGGTGCAGATGTTCGACGTCGCCTTCTCGCGACGAATGTGCTGTTCGCGCGTCTGCAAGGACAGACGATAGGCCGGACGGCCCGCCGAGTCCGTGCTGACCCCGACCAGCCGGCCAGGAAGAGACCGCTCGAGACCGCGCCGAATCGCGATGAATGCTGCGTGGGGGCCGCCGAAGAACAGCGGAACACCGAACCGCTGGGTGCTGCCGATGGCGACGTCGGCCCCCTGGGTCCCGGGCGAGACCAGCAGGGCCAGCGCCAACGGATCGGTCGCGATCGTCACCAGTGCGTTGCGGGCATGCGCCGCCTCGACGAGGTCGGTGTTGTCGATGACCTGGCCCTCCGAACCGATCTGCGCGGCAAGGACCCCGAACAGGTCTTCGTCGGGCAGACCGTGCGAGAGATCTGCGACGACGACGTCGATGCCCAAGGTGGATGCACGGCCTTCGATGATCCGGAGCGTCTGCGGAAGGAGACGGGAGTCGACCGCGACTTTGCCGTTCTTGACCTTTCGATTGGCGCGTCGCATCATCACGACCGCCTCGGCCGCCGAAGTGGCCTCGTCCAGCATCGACGCGTTTGCGATGTCCATGCCGGTCAGGTCCATGACGGCGTTCTGGAAGTTGAGCAGGGCCTCGAGCCGGCCCTGCGAAATCTCAGGCTGGTACGGGGTGTAGGAAGTGTACCACCCTGGGTTTTCGAGAATATTGCGCCGTAGCACGGCCGGAGTGATGGTCTCGGAGTACCCCTGGCCGATCATCTGGACCTTGACCTGGTTGCGGTCGGTCAAGGACCTGATGCGTTCGGTGGCTTCGTGCTCACTGAGGGCTTCGGGAAGCCCCGGAAGCTCGAGCCGAGTGCCGCGGCGAATGGACCCTGGCACGGCAGCGTCTGCCAGAGAATCCAGCGAGTCGTATCCGAGTACGTCGAGCATCGAGGCGATCTCTTCGGCGCGGGGTCCGAGGTGGCGTTCGAGGAAGGACATCATCTCTCCGAGGGTGTGCTGAACTGTCCTCCCCACTCTGTGCCTCGACCTGAGAGTTTTCGACCGGTGCATGCCCGACCTTGCCCCTTCGGCGGGGTCATGGGACCCCTTTCCAGAGTTGCCTCGCACTACGGTTCATTGGCCTGAGAGTTTCCCGGGGAGGGTTTGCTCCTTCGGCGCTCGGACCAGCCGAGGCTCTCCCGCAGTGCGTATGCGGCAATTGGACTTAAGTGTGCCACATCCCACGGACGCGGGCGACCCGGGTGCGAACGCTCTGGTGGGCGGGCGGCGGCGTCGTTATGGCGGCATCGGAGCGACATCAGGGCCTGTGCGTCAGTCCGGCCGCGTCCGAGCCCGTCAGTCATGTTCCGGAACGTCATCCTCCTCAAGCACGTACCGGCAGTGATCCACCGGGTCATGGCAGTACCAGGCGGTCGGGAGGCCGAGGTGGCAGTTTCGTGCGCAGCAGTTCGCGAGGTGGCGATGGCGTGCGCGAAACAGGGGAATTCGCGCACGAATTCGCCACCTCGCGAGAAGTCCTGCACGGAACTGCCGCCTCGGCGGAGAGCCGTCGCACAAATCAGCCACCTCGCGGCCCGCCGACGCACGAAATAACCACCTCGTTGACCTGCGGCACCGAGTCCCCATCCACGGAACCTGGCCCAGGACACATAGTGACGTTATGTTGGTCACTATGAGGACAGTATCCAGCCTGATTCCTGCCCGCCTGGACCGGTTGCCGTGGAGCAGATTCCACACGATGATCATCGTCGGCCTGGGAACGGCCTGGATTCTCGACGGCCTCGAGGTCCAGATCGTTGCCGCCAACGGTTTCGCGGAGACGCTCGACATGTCCACGGAGCAGATCACGCGCGCCGCGACGGTCTACCTCGTGGGCCAGGTTGTCGGTTCCCTGGTCTTCGGCGCCCTGACGGACCGCATCGGCCGGAAGAAGCTGTTCATCCTGACTCTGGCCGTGTATCTCGTCGGCTCCGGCATCGCCGGTCTGTCCAACTCCGTCTGGTTCCTCTATGTCTGGCGGTTCGTGGCGGGCGCGGGCATCGGCGGCGAGTACAGCGCGATCAATGCGACCATCGACGAGCTGATTCCCTCCAAATACCGGGGCCGCGTGGATCTGATCGTCAACGGTACGTACTGGGGCGGCGTGATGATCGGTGCGATCGCCACCATCTTCCTGCTGGATCCGGCCATCTTCCCCATCGACTGGGGCTGGCGCATCGGTTTCTTCATCGGTCCGGTGCTCGGGCTGATCCTCATCATGATTCGCCGCCACATCCCGGAATCTCCCCGCTGGATGCTGACCCACGGCCAGGGTGACCGGGCCGAATCGGTGGTCGATGGCATTGAGAAGGACGTGCAGGGCAAGGGCCACGAGATCCCCGCCGTGGACGAGTCCAAGGCCCTGACTATTAGGCCCGAGGAGAAACTGCCGTTCAGGCAGCTCGCCCACGTGTTCCTCAAGCTCTACCCCCAACGGACGGTTTTGGGCATCACGCTCATGGTCACCCAGTCGTTCCTGTACAACGCGATCTTCTTCACCTACGCGATCGTGCTCGAGACGTTCTACGGGGTGAGCCATTCCTCGGCCGGCAAGTACATGATCCCGTTCGCCCTGGGGTCGTTGCTGGGACCGATCCTCCTGGGACGGCTCTTCGACACGGTCGGCCGGCGGAAGATGATATTCGCGACCTACGGGATTTCCGCCGTGATCCTGGCCGTTTCCGCCATCCTCTTCTCGATGAACGTGTTGGGACCGGTCACCCACACGATCTTCTGGTGCGTCGCATTCTTCTTCGCGAGCGCAGGTGCTTCCGCGGCCTACCTGACCGTGTCCGAGATCTTTCCCATCGAGGTCAGGGGCCAGGCGATCAGCTACTTCTTCTCGATCGCGCAGATCGCCGGCGCACTTGCCCCGGCCGTCTACGGCGTCCTGATCGGCACCGGCGAAGCACGCGCCCCTCTGGTCTGGGGCTACCTCATGGGTTCCGCGATCATGATGGCCGGCGGGCTGGTTGCCTGGTTCCTCGGTATCGACGCCGAGAACAAGGGACTGGAAGACGTCGCCGACCCGCTGACCAAAGAGACGCCGACCGTCCCGGAAAGGTAAGGACCGTCCCTGCGTCGGCCTTCCAGGATGATCTAGTGAAGCCCGACCCAGTCGACCGTGCCGTCGTCAAGGACCTGTTCCTTCCAGATCGGGACCTCGGCCTTGATCGTATCGGCCATGTCCTCGCAGGCCCGGAACGCCGGACCTCGATGGGCCGCCGCGGCCACCACGGTCAAGGCGGACTCCCCGATCTCGAGAGGACCGATGCGGTGCACGGCCCACAATCGGACGTCCGGGTGTCGGGCAGAGACGCGGTCGGCGACGTCGTGCATGACGTCCACGACCTGCGGATGCGCGGTGTAGGTCAGGCCCTGGACGCCGCACCCGTGGTCGTGATCCCGCACGACCCCGTCGAAGACGACGAGCGCGCCCATCGCACGCGTCATCGTTGCCGCGCGGGCCACGCGGGCCAGCCCCTCGAGGGGTTCTTCGATCACGTCCGCACGAACGACGACGCCGGTCTGCTCCGCCACGTACGCGGGATCCTGCGGATTGTCAGTGCCCACGTCGGCCCTCCAACTGGTCCAGGGCGTGCTCATAAAGGCCGCCGAGCACCGCGATGCCGTCCTTGATTCCTCCAGGGGACCCAGGGAGCGTGACGACCAGGCTGTCGCCGATGACTCCGGCGACGCCCCTGGAGAGCACAGCCGTCGGGGTCGATTCCAGACCCTTCTGCCACAGCGCGTGCATCACTCCGGGAACCTCGTAATCCAGGAACTCGGTCACCGTCTCGACCGTGCGGTCGTCCGCGTTGAGCCCTGTCCCGCCGGAGGTAAGGATCAGCCGCGGTCGCTCATCCGGTTCCCGGACGGCGTCTCCGAAAGCCTGTCCGAACCGCGCGTCCTCGACCACGACGGCGTCGGGCACCTCAAATCCCTCGGATCGAAGCCAGTCGACCAGGATCTCCCCCGAGCGGTCCTCATAGACTCCCCGCGCAGCCCGAGTCGAGGCAACCAACACCAATGCCGTACGTTTCGTCATCGTTCCTCCTCAACAGTCCACGAACCGGACTTGCCGCCGGACTTCGCGAGAACACGGATGTCACCGATCACGGCGTGCTTGTCGACCGCTTTGATCATGTCGTACAAGGCGAGTGCGGCGGTGCTGACCGCAGTGAGCGCTTCCATCTCGACGCCGGTTGCCCCACGCGTCTTGACCTTGGCCTCGATTCGCACACCATCCTCGAGGCGCTCGAAATCCACCGTGATCTTGCCCAACGGCAACGGGTGGCACAAGGGAATCAGATCCGGGGTCTTCTTCGCCCCCATGATGCCCGCGATGCGGGCCACGGGCAGGGCGTCCCCTTTCGGCAGGTCGGCTGCATACATGAGCTCGACGACATCCGGCCTGGTCCGAAGGACGCCGACCGCCACGGCTTCCCTACTGGTGTCGTCCTTCCCCGTCACGTCCACCATGTGCGCGGACCCGTCCTCCCGGACATGGGTCAGGCCTTGCTCGGTGTTCGTCATATTTGCTCCTCATGATGCAGGTGCGGTGCCAGCGGGTGGACGCTGACCACGTCTCCTCTGAACAGGTGACTCGCAGGCGGTACCTCGATCAGACAGTCGGCTCCCACCGATTGTGCCAGCAGGTGAGAGCCCGCCCCACCCACGACCTCGGCCGATACGGTCGCATTCTCTCCCAGGGCGAGCCGCCCCCTGCGGAACTGGGTCTTGGCCGGCACGCCCTCCACATCGCAGGACAGGCGCGCTGCCAGGACCGGGGGCTCCACGGCGGCGCCCCAGACCCGCGCCACCAGGGGCGCCACGAACAGGCGGAAAGAGACCAGGGTACTGACAGGATTTCCCGGCAGGGCGATCACGGGCACTCCCGCGAGCGCCGCGCAACCCTGGGGCCCGCCTGGTTGCTGTGCCACATGCCCGAACCATGCCCGGGGTTGGCTCTCCAAGACCTGCCGGACCACTTCGAAGGCGCCGTGGCTGATTCCTCCTGAGGTCACCACGAGGTCCGGGCGCCATCGCCTCAGTGCGCCCTCGAGCCTGTTGCTCAGGTCTTGCGGGTCGTCCCCCGTCACGATCCTCTGAACGACCTCGAGTCCGTGGTGTCCGGCGAGCGCCTCCATCATCGGGCCGTTGGCATCCGGAAGCTGCGCCTGGTCGAGAACTCCGGACTGCGAGATTTCCTCTCCTCCGGTGCAGATGAGCACGCGCGGCCTGGCCCAGACCTCGACAGACCGTACGTTCTGGCTGGCCAGAGCCCCCACGGTCTGTGGGGTCACGGTTCGCCCTTCGGACACCAGGGTCTCGCCGCGCCGCAGGTCCGATGCCGCCGAACGGACGAACTGCCCTTCCGGAGGCTGGGGGATTCTCACCTGGTCACCGGGGGCCGCGAATTCGGGCGGATCGCATTTCTCCACGGGGACAACGGCGCAGGTTCCCTCGGGCAGCTTGGCCCCGGTCATGATCGGGCAGACGGTATCCTCCCGGTCGAGTCCCTGCGGGTAGTCCTTCGCCGGATCGGTCCCGGCAGGAACCACGGGCCCGACGTGGAAGAACCTGTTCTCGCGGTGCACCGCGGCCGCGTTGAGCGCATATCCGTCCATCTGCGAATTGTCGAATCGCGGGGAGTCTGCCGGGGCGACGACGTCCTCGGCCAACACACGACCCGCAGCAGCGGCCACTTCGATCCGTTCCGTCCGGGGTTCGGCTCCCAGATCGCGGGCCAGATTGACGAGGTGTTCACAGTATTCCGAAGGAGCAAAGGGTTCCGCGTCATGCATGGGATGTGTCCGCCTTTCGGAGCGAGGACAGGAAACGGGCCATCAGCAACAGTCCTACGACCAGCACATACAGGGCCAGGAGCATGATGCAGCTTCCGAGGGCGGCGTCGACGTCGTTGGAGCTGAGCCCGATTTCGATGTTCAACGGAATGGTGCGGGTCGTTCCCTCGATATTCCCCGCGAACGTGATGGTCGCCCCGAACTCGCCGAGGGCCCTTGCGAAGCTCAGCAGCCCCGCCGTCAGCAGGCCGGGAAGGGCTTGCGGCAACAGGACCTTGCGGGCGACCTCGTTGCGTGTTGCTCCTTCCGTCGCGGCGATCTCTTCGTATCTTCGGGGAATCGCGGTGAGGGCGGTGACGGCCGTGGAGACGAAGAATGGCATCGAGACGAAGACCTGGGCGAGGATGACGGCCCACGAGGTGAACGCGATCGTCACGTTGCCTTCGGCCAACAGTTTGCCGAGCAACCCGTTGCGCCCCCAGAAAAACATCAAAGCCAGGCCCGAGACCACCGGAGACAGCACGAGCGGGGCGTAGACGATGAAGGCCATGGGACCGCTGAACGCAGAAGCCAGTCCACCGGCACCGGCCCTCCCCGACCCGGAGGCACGCGCCTTCCCCGACCTGGTCAGCATGAGGGACAACGGAATACCCACCAGAACGCAGCACACCGTGGAGACGCAGGACGTGGTCAGGGACAGCTCCAGAGCCTGGAGGGCCGACGGTTCGGACAGGAGGCTTCCTGCCTCGGACCAGGGAATCTTGACGACGAGGCCCAGGAGAGGCCCCAGGACCAGAAGCAACGCGATCCCCGCGGGGACGTACAGCCACGCGGGAAACGCGAAGTTGGAATTACTGCCCCGAGCCAAAGCCGTACTTCTTGAGGATCTTCTTGGCGTCGTCGCTCTCAAGCCACTTGTAGAAGTCCTTGGCGCCATCATTCTTCGAGCCCGACTCGGTGATGGCTGCCGGGTACTTGTTCTTCTCGATGCCCTTGAGATCGATGGCTTCGACGTCTTCGCTGTTCTTCTTCATGTTCAGGGCGTCGGTCGAG
Source organism: Kocuria sp. (assembly GCA_030454085.1). Lineage (GTDB taxonomy): Bacteria > Actinomycetota > Actinomycetes > Actinomycetales > Micrococcaceae > Rothia. The sequence goes on along the minus strand of JAKDJD010000004.1, from coordinate 56,526 downwards.
TACACGAATCCGGCATCGACCTCGCCCTGGCTGATCTTGGTCGAGACGGCGGACACGTTGACTTCTTGGCTCGCGTCGTCGAGCTTGACGCTCGCGGCGTCCAGGGCCTGCTGAGCGAGGGTTCCGCACGGAACCTCGGGCGCGCAGACGGCGACCGGCTTGCCCGAGGCATCCTGGATCGAGTGGATCCCACCGGGGTTGCCGGGTGCGGTCACGAGTTGCAGAGTATTGGTTGCTATCACGGAGGTGTCCTGGGAGTCCTTGAAGGCATCGAGTGCCAGGGCCTTGTCCATGTTCTGCTGGTCCGCGGAGATGAACATGTCGGCGGACGCTCCCTGGTCGATCTGTTGGACCAATTTGGAGGATCCCGCGTAGTTCCACTTGATGTCGGTGTCCGGGTGATCTTCCTTGTACTTGGAGGCCAGCTCGTCACCCGCCTTGTTCAGTGAAGCGGCCGCGAACACCGTGACCGTCTCCGAGTCGTCTGATCCCGAAGCCCCGGAGGACCCGCCGCAGCCCGCGAGCAACAAGGCACCGGCGACGGCCACCGAAAGGCCGGCTCCAAGCCTCGTGCGGCGGCCTCGTCGTGTCCGGTTCTCTGACGTGGGCTGCTGTGCGTTGCTCATGGGTGCGTCCTCTCGAGTGAATTATGCTGTGACGTGGCTCCCCCATGGCAATTTACATCACATTCCTATCGAATACGGTGCACCCCGGCCCCCCAGCTTTTCTCCTCGTTCCTCCCGGTCAACACAGGGGCGAAAGTTAGCTCGGTTCCAAGGACGCTGTGAACCCGAGTACCGTGGGTAGCGGAGCAATACATCCGAGGAGGCAGCATTGGGACTCTTGGAAGACCAATGGGGTCGCGTAGCCAACGATCTCCGACTATCACTCATCGACAAGTGCAACCTGCGGTGCACCTACTGCATGCCGGCTGAAGGGCTGGACTGGCTCGGCAAGAACGAGCTCCTGAGCGCCTCCGAAGCGGTCCGCATCGCCGACATCGGCGTCAGGCTCCTGGGAGTACGCGAGGTCCGATTCACCGGCGGCGAGCCGCTCGTTCGCGCCGATTTGGGGACGATCCTCGGTGACTTGCGCGAACTCCACCCCCATTTGCCAATGTCGATCACGACGAATGGCATCGGGCTGGAGAAGAAGATCGATGGTCTGGTCGAGGCCGGGCTCAATAGGATCAACGTGTCCCTGGATACGGTGTGCCCCGAAACCTTCGCGAAGATCACTCGCAGGGACCGGCTCCCACATGTTCTTCGTGGCCTCGAGGCCGCAGCCGAGGCGGGGATTCGCCCCATCAAGATCAACGCCGTCCTGATGCGCGGGGTCAATGACGACCAGGCCGGCGAGTTGCTCGATTGGTCTCTGCGCCACGACTTCCAGCTCCGGTTCATCGAACAGATGCCGCTCGACGCCGACCACGAATGGACGCGCAGCGGCATGGTGTCGGCCGGGGAAGTCAGGGATCGCATCTCCGAGGACTTCGACCTGGTTCCCCAGGCCGAACCCCGGGGATCGGCACCCGCCGAGCTGTGGGACGTCTACCCCTTGGGCACGGCTGACTCTGGCGATTCGGCACCGCCCCTCGGCCAGGTCGGCGTCATAGCCTCTGTCACCGAGCCTTTTTGCGAAGCCTGCAGCCGAACCAGGGTCACGGCCGACGGCAAAATTCGCAGTTGCTTGTTCTCCCACGAGGAAACCGATCTCATGGAGGCGCTCAGGGACGGGTCGACGGACGAGCGGATTGCCGAGATCTGGCAGGCCGCGATGTGGGTCAAGCCCAAGGCCCACGGACAGACCAAGGTTGGTCTGGGGACGCCCGAATTCGTTCAGCCCGATCGCAGCATGAGCGCAATCGGGGGCTGAGAATTGGTCGACATCCACTATTTCGCTGCTGCGCGGGCAGCCCGCGGCCAGTCGACCGAATCCGTCGACGCCGCGGCGAACGGTCTCGACACCCTCGCGGACCTGGTCGAGACGCTAGGACGAGAGCACACCGAGCACCGAGCCGCCGGCCTGACGCTGGCGGAGGTCTTCGGCCGATGCACGTTCCTCGCCGATGGGCGCAGAGCCGAACCTTCGGCTTCTCTCGCGAGCGTCGAGCGCATCGACATCATGCCGCCCTTCGCCGGGGGCTGACCGGTGGCCCCGTTCCCTCTAGTCGAGTTCCGAGCGATCGTCCTCGCGGGTGGTCGATCGTCGCGTCTGCACGAATCGGCACCCGTGCCGATTCCGGACAAGCCCTTGCTGTCCAGAGACGGCCGCACCGTCCTGGGCTCCGTCCTCGAGGATCTCGAACGATACGCGGGCGTCGGAGCCGACCGCTGCGTCGTCGTCGGGCCCGAGGACATTCCGGTTCCGGAAGGAACCGGACTCGTGCGCGAGGATCCGCCCTTCTCCGGCCCGGCCGCGGCAATCCGGGCCGGGCTTTCGGAATTCCCCGCGCTGGACTCGTGGTCCTTCGTGGTCGCGGCCGACATGCCGCATCCGGGACCGGGATTGGCGGCCCTGCGTCGGGCCGTGACCGAACGGACGCCGGACGACGCCGCATTCGTGGGGTCCGATGACGGGCGGTGGCAACCTCTCCTGTCGGTTCTCCGCCTCGATCGGGCGCGGGACGCCTTCGCCGAACCGGCGGGCTCACAGTCCGTGATGTCGAGACTGAAACGCCTCTCCCCGACCGTAGTCGAGGTTCCGGCAGGATCGAGCGCGGACGTCGATACCTGGGACGACGCCGTGGCCCTCGGCTACGTTGCCCGCCCGAACGATCTTTCGACAAGGAATCCGGCATGAGGCGGGACTGGTACGCGGTCCGTGAGAAGCTCCACGACCTCGCGAGCGAGATCGGAAGAACCCTGGATCGCCCAGAGGACCTGCGGCTCGAGAACGCACTGGGCATGACGACGGCGAAGCCGCTCGTGAGCCCCATCCCCATACCTCACTTCGATTCCTCGGCCATGGACGGGTTCGCCGTGGCCGGACCGGGACCGTGGCGTCTGACCTCGGATCCGGTGCGCTCCTCGGGCGAGCGGAACATCCACCGTCGCTCGGGCAGCATCGCGGCCGGAGAAGCGTGGCCTTGCCTGACGGGATCCGTCCTGCCCGAAGGAACCGAGGGCGTGGTCCGCGTCGAGCACACCGAGACCCTGGGGTCGACCGTGCATTGCCTTCCGGAGCACCCGTATTCGCCTGGTCGCGACATACGGCGTCGCGGCGAGGAGATGGCTCAGGGAACCCAGCTGGTCGCGGAGGGAACCGTGCTCGCGCCCCGCCACATTGCGCTGCTCGCGGCCTGCGGTATCGACATCGTTTCCGTGCATCGACCGATGACCGTCAGCATGGCCTTCACGGGCAATGAGGTGATCGCCTCCGGCGTGCCCCAGCCCGGGGAGGTTCGCGACGCCTTCTCCGCACAATTCCCGCACCTCCTGCGAGGTTGGGGCGCGGACGTCACCGAAAGAACGCGGCTCCACGACGACCACGACGTCATCCGCGAGTGGATCTCGTGGGCCAGCGGCGACCTCGTGATCCTCACGGGCGGATCGGGATCCTCGAGCCAGGATTTCGTGCGGAAGATCCTCGAGGACATGTGCACGGACCTGATCGCGACGTCGATCGCCGTTCGCCCCGGGCATCCGACCATCGTTGGGCGTCTCCCCGGCGACCGGATCGTCCTGGGGTTGCCCGGGAATCCGCTCGCGGCACACACCTCGCTCTACGGACTCGCGCCGGTGGCCCTCGCCGGATTCCTGGGGCGGCCGCTGCCGCCCCTTCTTTCGGCGGTCCTCGGCAGGGACATGCCTGCTTCGCACAAGGGAAATACGAGCCTCGTCCCGTGCACGCTCGACGGCGACGTCGCGCTCCCATGCCCCGGCACGCAGGCACACATGCTCTCGGGTCTCGCGGCGGCGGATGTCCTGGCCGTCGTCCCGCCGGAAGGTGCCACTTCAGGCGATCGGGTCAGCTGCCTGCCCTTGGACTGAGCTTCGGGGCGGTCGGGAACGGCAGATCCGGACCAGGCCGGGAACCTGCTGAGGAAGCCCTCGGGATCATCGCTTCCGCAACGTCTCGTTGGTATCACCAAGCGCGTTCCGGTATTCCCCCGTGCCTTCGATCGTCGCCACACTGATCGCGCCGATCAGGAACGTCACGCGTGGCGAGTCACCTTCTCGGTGCCCGGGCAAAGTCCTGAACACGATGTTGCTTCTACAAGCATTCGCGACGCCGAGGGGTCCGAAAGCATCCCACGCAGACTGCGAACAGACTCGCTCCGATGACAACCGACACAGCCACGCCGCGTTTTCTTTCGCCGGGACAGCTCAGGCGACGAGGACGGTTCTTGTGCGAAGCAGGGAACGACAGGGTCAGAACCAATCTTAAAAGGGAGAAGGCTCCCCCACCGCGCGGGTGGGAGAGCCTTCGACCAGAGAATTCCGGAAGGAATTACTTGAGGGAGATGGTAGCGCCAGCGCCCTCGAGCTGCTCCTTGGCCTTCTCGGCGTCTTCCTTGGAAGCACCCTCGAGAACCGGCTTCGGAGCGCCGTCGACCAGGTCCTTGGCTTCCTTGAGGCCGAGGGAGGTCAGCGCACGAACTTCCTTGATGACGCCGATCTTCTTGTCGCCGGCCGACTCGAGCACAACGTCGAATTCGGTCTGCTCTTCAGCCTCATCAGCGCCTGCATCGCCACCGGCGGCCGGTGCAGCGGCAACGGCGGCGGGGGCAGCAGCGGTGACGTCGAAGGTCTCTTCGAAGGCCTTGACGAAGTCGGACAGCTCGATCAGGGACAGTTCCTTGAAAGCCTCGATGAGTTCTTCAGTGGTCAGCTTGGCCATGTGTTTGGCTCCTTCTTATGTCTTGTTGCAGAGGTTTCCTGCAACGGATCTTGGATTCTCCTGCCCCCCAGGCTGAGGCGCAGGGCCAACGGGTTCCCGTTGATGACGTCCGAGGACGTCTTAGGCAGCGGATTCTCCACCCTGCTCCTCGACCTTCGTGCGCAGAGCCTCTGCGGTACGAGCAGTCTTGGAGAGCGGTGCCTGGAACAGCGCGGCGGCCTTGGACAGGGTGCCCTTTGCGGCACCCGCAACCTTGGCCAGCAGCACCTCGCGAGATTCAAGATCCGCAAGCTTCTGGATGTCAGCTTCACCGAGAGTCTTACCCTCAAAGTAACCACTCTTGATGACCAGCTGGGGATTTTGCTTGGCGAAGTCACGCAGGCTCTTGGTCGCCTCGACCGGTTCCCCGGTGATGAAGGCGATTGCGGTGGGGCCGTTGAGGTCGTCGAAGTTCAGGCCCTCGACGCCGGCTTCCCTGGCCGCGATGGCGGTCAGCGTGTTCTTCACCACGGCATATTCAGCGTTCTCACCGAGCGAGCGACGAAGCTCTCCGAGCTTGCTCACGGTGAGACCACGATACTCAGTCAAAACAGCAGCGTCCGAGTTGGAGAAAAGCTCCCTCAACTCCGATACAGCGGCCGCCTTTTCCGGTGTCGCCATGGTACTCCTTCCGGTCTGATTGCCGGGCGCCCATGAGCCCACAAAAAATGCCCCGCGCAGATGGCGGGGCACAGCGAGATCTCGGCGCGCATTCGAATGCACGGAGTCCGATTGTGTCACGTTCACCTGCGCTGGCCGTTCCTTGCGGGAACTCTTATGGCGGATAAACACACCCGGGGGCGTGCAAAACCTACGACCGGCGGTCTTTGGTATTTCCAGTAAACCACACGTCCGGCGACGGAGCCACCCACACGGTCCCGATGGGACGCACATCACTGAGGTTGGGCGGTGGCACCTCCGCGTGCGTCAGCGGGGACGATCCGTTGCCCGGTTGCCGCGTCGAATTCGTGCACGTTCACCTCGTCGACGAGCACACAGGCACTCTCCCCGATCGCGGGCGGGTCGACCGGCTCACCGGAACGCACCGAGGGCAGCAGCGCCCGCAGGGCCCGCGTTTCGGACCCCGTATCGACGACGACGAGCGTCTGCTCGCCCAGGAACGATGATCCGACGACCGTGCCGTCGAAACGCAGAACCGACTCACTGCCCTGATCGGAACGTACCGCGGCAAGGTCCTGGACCAGACAGTTCTCCGGCCGGAACCCTCGCACGATCCTGTCCTCGCCGGGCACGAAATTCATGGAATGTCCGCCCAAGAATCCGGCGACGAATCGCGTCGCGGGCCTCTGCCAGAGCTCCTGGGGCGGGCCGATCTGTTCGAGGCGGCCGTCATTGAGGATCGTGACGGTGTCCCCGAGAGCGAAGGCTTCTTCCACCTGATGCGTCACGTACACCATGGTCAGCCCCTTCTCCCGTTGCACGGCACGCAGGTCCTCACGAATGTCGCGGGCCAACGCCTGGTCCAAATGCGCGAGCGGCTCGTCGAACAGGTACAGCCCGACGTCGCGAACGAGCGCGCGGGCAATACCGACGCGCTGCCGCTGGCCTCCGGACAATTGATTGATCCGCCGCGGACCCAAGTCCGGGATGTGCATCATCTCGAGGGCGTCCAATGCCGCGGCACGGCGCTCACGGTCGTTCCTGTACCGCGAGGTGCCTCCCCGGGCTGCCCTGAGTCGAAGCGGGAACAAGACGTTGTCCAGGACCGTGAGGTGGGGATAGAGCGGGGTGTCCTGAAACGCGACCGACGAATCACCCAGTCGCACCGGATTCCCGTCCAGGTGGACGGCGCCCGACGTCGGCGATTCGAGCCCCGCCGCAATCCTCAGCATGGTGGTCTTGCCCCCACCTGATGGCCCGAGCACCGTCATCAGCTGACCAGTACCGACGGTGAGGTCAAGCTCCCGCAGGACTGGCTCGCCACCGAACGATTTGCTGACTGCCTCGAAGACCAGACTCACAGCGGCTTCATCCCTTCGACGTGTATGCACGCGAATCGCGGGGTTTCCTTACCCGTGGACACGCGCAAAAGCCCCGCACCGTCGCCAAGGACGGTGCGGGGCCTCGTGGTCGGCACGATCGTCAAGGTCTTCGTGACCGTTCCGATCGGATCCGGATTCCTACTTCTCGGCCACCGACGGGTCGACCGGGATGCCGGGGCCGAAGGTCGTGGCCACGGTGATCCTGGAGACGTAACGTCCCTTCGAGGCGGAGGGCTTCAGGCGCGCGATCTCCTCGATCGCCGCCTGGAAGTTCTCCTCGAGCTGGGCGGCGTCGAAGGAGGACTTGCCGATGATGAAGTGGAGGTTGGAGTTGCGGTCAACACGGAAGTCGATCTTGCCGCCCTTGATGTCGCCCACGGCCTTCACAACATCCATGGTCACCGTGCCGGTCTTCGGGTTCGGCATGAGGTTACGGGGACCCAGGACCTTGCCCAGGCGACCGACCTTGCCCATCATGTCCGGGGTGGCCACGGCGGCGTCGAAATCGACCCAGCCGTCGGCGACCTTGGCGATGAGCTCGTCCGAACCGACGTAGTCGGCGCCGGCTTCCTCAGCCGCGGTCGCCTTGTCGCCCTGGGCGAAGACGACGACGCGGGCGGTCTTGCCCGTGCCGTTCGGGAGGTTCACGGTGCCGCGAACCATCTGGTCGGCCTTGCGGGGATCGACCGAGAGGCGCAATGCGACCTCCACGGTGGCGTCGGCCTTGGACGAGTTGATCTCCTGGGCGAGGCGGATTGCCTCACCGACGCCGTAGAGCTTGTCCTGATCGATCTTCTCTGCGGCTGCCTGGTACGCTTTGCTGCGCTTTGCCATCTGCTTGTTTCTCCTTGTGCAGTTGTGGTCTGTCGGACCGCGCCGGCCCTGCCACTGGCCCGCTCATGTGGCGGACCCCCGCTGCGAGAGCGGGCTGAATGATTTATTGAATGAACGTCGAAAGATCCCGTGGGACTACTCGACGGTGATGCCCATCGAACGAGCGGTACCGGCAACGATCTTCGATGCTGCGTCCATGTCGTTGGCGTTGAGGTCGGGCATCTTGGTTTCGGCGATCTCACGGACCTGGTCCATGCTGATCTTGCCGACCTTGTTGGTGTGGGGAACTCCGGAGCCCTTGGCGACGCCGGCGGCCTTCTTGATGAGCTCGGCGGCCGGAGGAGTCTTGGTGATGAAGGTGAACGAGCGGTCCTCGTAGACCGTGATCTCGACGGGCACGACATTGCCGCGCATGGATTCCGTGGCGGCGTTGTACGCCTTGCAGAATTCCATGATGTTGACGCCGTGCTGACCGAGGGCGGGACCAACCGGGGGCGCCGGGTTGGCGGCACCTGCCTGGATCTGCAGCTTGATGAGGCCTGCGACCTTTTTCTTGGGAGCCAATTGAGGTCCTTTTCTTCTGGGGCTGACCGACGCACAGGAGCGTACGACGGCGGGTGGTCACCGTGGCGCGGCGACCGCGCGTAAGCACGCCAAAGCGCACGAGCACACGCAAAATCTCAGTCTAGTCCCGCACGAATGGTTTTCTCCACTCAGGGGGAGCAATATCACTGCATCACGAACGAATGCGCGGTCACCGCTCGGGGGCGGGACCGCGCATTGCGTGCGAGAAGAAGGTGATCAGATCTTGGTGACCTGATTGAAGCCCAGGCTCACGGGAGTCTCGCGCTCGAAGAGCGAAACGAGAACCACGAGCTGCTGCGCTTCGGGCTTGATCTCGGAGATGGTCGCCGGGAGGGTCTCGAAGGGGCCTTCCTTGACGATGACCGATTCGCCCACCTCGAAGCCGACGTTGACCTGGGGAGCAACCTCGGCCGGGATCGGTTCGCCGGCGTCCTTGGCCGCTTCGGCCTGCTCGGCCTCGAAGACCGGCGCGAGCATGTCGACCACCTCGTCGAGCCGGAGCGGCACCGGGTTGTAAGCATCTTGGCCGACGAACCCGGTCACGCCGGGCGTGTGGCGCACGACGCCCCAGGACTCGTCCGTCAGGTTCATGCGGACCAGCACGTAACCGGGGATCCTCACGCGGCGCACGGTCTTGCGCTGGCCGTTCTTGATCTCCACGACTTCTTCCATGGGGACCTGGATCTCGAAGAGATCGTCCTCCATGTTCATCGACTGGGCACGGGTCTGCAGGTTCGTCCTGACGCGGTTCTCATAACCGGCGTACGTGTGGATCACGTACCAGTCGCCTTCCTGGCGACGGAGCTTTGAACGGAATTCCTGCATCGGGTCGACATCCGGGTCCCCTTCGGCCGATTCCGAGACCTGTTCGACGGTGTCGTCGAAGTCTCCGGATGCGTCCTCCGCGTTCTCCGAATCCTCCTGGGCGGAGGAAACCAACGCGGACTCTGTCTGTTCGAAGCCGGACTGGCTGGACTGCTCCGCGGCGTCGGCCTGCTCTGCCTGCTCGGGAGAGGTCTGATCGACCTGGTTCTCCTCGGCGGAGTTATCGAGTTCCTGCTCGGACACTGCGTTTCCTGCTTTCTTGGGGGTCTTCGCATCCCCGCAACCCATTGTCACGGCCGCGGGGCGGATTCGTCTGAATTCTCAGTTTAGCCCTGGGGGCCCTGCGGCTTCTGACCGAAGCCGCCGTCACCGAAGAGCCAGAAGGCTCCCTGCCCGAACAGGTAGTCAAGGCCGAAGATCAGCAACAGCATGAACGCGACGAAAACCAGGACGATGATCACGTAATTGAGGAGTTCCCGACGAGTCGGGCTGACGACTTTTTTCAGCTCGCCGATGACCTGTTTGAGGAAGAGGACAATCCGCCCGAAGAAGCCTCGCATCTCGGTACTGGACTCCTGATCGGCGGCTCCCGCAGCAGCAGCTTTAGCCATTCGGTACCGCCCCTTTCTGACGTTATGGCTTGGACGTTGTACAACGTTGTCGACTATATGCCACGAATGGGTCTTCGTGAGGGGATGAATATGCAGGGCAGACAGGACTCGAACCTGCAACCTGCGGTTTTGGAGACCGCTGCGCTACCAATTGCGCCACTGCCCTTCGACGGTATACCGCCCTCAGCTCTTCAGGTACGTCGCTGGTGCCCTCGGGCATGAACGATCCTCGGTGGCGAGCACCGGAGTTCAACTTTAGCGACTTTGTCGAGTGCCCGCAATTCGCTGGGGCAGAGACGGGTTCCACGGACCCCGCCCACCGGGTCTCGAGCAAAGTTTCCGCCAGCATGTTCTGGGCATGTCCTCGGCACGGGACTGCGCATAGGATTGGGACAGCACCTTCGGGAACCCCCGGCGGAGCGCGATTTCGGAACCGTTCTCAACGAAAGTGAGCACCATGCCGTCTCAGGAGCGCATCTCGGCACGCATCGCAGCCATTGCCCCGTCCGCCACCTTGGCCGTGGATTCCAAAGCCAAGGCGCTCAAGGCCGAAGGGCGCCCCGTGATCGGTTTCGGCGCAGGAGAGCCCGATTTCGCGACGCCGACCCCCATTGTGGATGCGGCCCGCGAGGCACTGAACGACCCCGCCAACTTTCGGTACTCGCCGGCCGCCGGCCTGCCCGAGCTGCGCCAGGCCATTGCTGAGAAAACACAGCGGGATTCCGGATACTCTGTGGATCCTTCGCAGGTCATCGTGACAAATGGCGGCAAACAGGCCGTCTACGAGGCCTTCGCGACGGTCATCGACGAAGGCGACGACGTCCTCCTTCCGGCCCCCTATTGGACGACCTACCCCGAGGCCATCCGCCTGGCGGGCGGCAACCCGGTAGAAGTATTTGCCGGGTCCGAGCAAGGCTACAAGGTCACCGTCGATCAATTGGAGGCGGCATACACCGACCGGACCAAGGCGCTGATTTTCGTCTCACCATCCAACCCCACGGGAGCCGTGTACAGCCCGGAGGAGACTGCGGCCATCGGACGCTGGGCGGCTGACAAGGGGATCTTCGTGATCGCCGACGAGATTTACGAGCATCTGACCTACGACGGCGCCCCTTTCACCTCGATCGCCACCGCGGCCCCTGAGCTTGGGGAAAACATCATCATCCTGAACGGCGTCGCGAAGACCTACGCCATGACCGGATGGCGCGTGGGATGGTTGATCGGCCCTGGGGACGTCGTCAAGGCCGCGTCGAACCTGCAGTCGCACCTTTCGTCGAACGTCAACAACATCGCGCAAAGGGCGGCCCTGGCGGCCGTGACCCAACCGATGGACGCCGTCGACGAGATGAGGGCTGCCTTCGATCGGCGTCGCAGGACCATTGTCGAGGGACTCAACGCGATCGACGGAATCACCTGCCCCACCCCCCAGGGCGCGTTCTATGCCTACCCGGACATCACCGGTCTGCTCGGGTCGAACATCGCCGGACGCACGATTTCCTCGTCCGCGGACCTCGCGGACGTGATCCTGGACGAAGCCGAAGTGGCAGTGGTTCCGGGCGAAGCCTTCGGCCCTTCCGGATACCTCCGCCTCTCCTATGCACTGGCGGATGACGACCTCCGCACGGGCGTGGAGAGAATCCAGAAATTGCTGGCGACCGCGTCCCGCTGACGGATCGCGGCCCCGGGCCGATCCTCGGCCCGGGGCCGCGCCTTGCGGAACGAGGACAAAACCAACACAAACCCACACTGGGTCGATGGGGTGGCCCGAAAGCCCCTCGGGACTCCGGGGCAGACCTGCCGCTTTCACCCGATGTGGACATCCACAAGTTCCCAACTATTCGCTACACTGAGAGTCGTTGAATACTTCGACTCGTAGCGAGGGAGACACCCCATGAGAATCGGACTTCTGACCAGCGGCGGCGATTGCCCCGGGCTCAACGCGGTGATTCGTGGTGCGGTGCTCAATGGGGTCAAGACCTACGATGACGAATTCGTCGGTTTCCGCGACGGATGGCGTGGAGTCGTCGAGGGCGACATCATGGATCTGCCTCGAACGCGGGTTCGCGGGTTGGCCCGTACGGGCGGAACCATCTTGGGGACGTCGCGCACCAACCCCTTCGATGGGCCACAGGGTGGTCCGGAGAATATCTCCGTGATGCTCGAGCGCCACGCGATCGATGCGATCGTCGCGATCGGCGGCGAGGGAACGCTTGCGGGTGCCAAGAGACTCTCCGATGCGGGCCTCCCCGTGGTCGGCGTGCCCAAGACGATCGACAATGACCTCAACGCGACCGACTACACCTTCGGCTTCGATACGGCCGTTTCCATCGCGACCGACGCCATGGACCGGCTGCGGACCACAGGCGAATCCCACCACCGTTGCATGGTCGCGGAGGTCATGGGCCGCCACGTGGGGTGGATCGCGTTGCACTCCGGCATGTCCGCGGGTGCTCACGCCGTGCTGATTCCCGAGCAGAAAGTCCCCATGACCCAGGTCGCCGACTGGGTTCGCGAGGTCCACGAACGCGGGCGCTCTCCCCTGGTGGTCGTCGCGGAAGGATTCATCCCCGAGGGGCTCGACGAAGTCGTCCACGAAAAGGGCCTCGAGCAGGACGGCCGGCCCCGCCTCGGCGGAATCGGCGAATACGTGACCCACGAGATCGAGCGGATGACCGGCATCGAGGCCAGGAACACGACCCTGGGTCACATTCAGAGGGGCGGTGCACCGACCGGTTTCGACCGAGTGCTCGCCACGCGCATGGGCATGGCGGTCGTCGACCTGGTGCATGACCGCCAATGGGGCAAGATGGTCGGCCTGGACAGCACCGACATCACCCGCGTGGACTTCGAGCAAGCGTTGAGCGGCCTCAAGACGGTCCCCCAGGCGCGGTGGGACGAAGCCAAGGTGCTCTTCGGGCGGTGAACCCGACCGCTCCGGACGATGCGGCGTCCGGCCCGACCGAAAGGTCCCCCGCCGCACCGGCCGGTTCTCAGGGTTTCAGGAAGTCGTTCCTGTTGCGCCGCCCGACGGCCTGTCCCGCATCCGGGCTAACGACCACGGTTTGCGCGGCCGCGTACTCGACCACGGCGGGCTCGGGCGAGTCGTCCCCGGCGTCCTCCGCTGCCACGTGAGAGGTGTCGTCACGGACCACCAACTGCGCGTCCGGATCCACCGTCCGCTTGATCACCGCCAGGGCGATGGGGCCGGCCTCGTGGTGCAAAGCGGCGCTCGTGATTCGGCCCACGGCTCTTTTCCCGCCGACGGCGAAGACCTCGGAGCCTGGTTCGGGGAGCGTGTGCTCCGAACCGTCCAAGTCCAGGAACACGAGCCGCCGCGGTGGGTGCCCCAGATTGTGGACCCGAGCAATGGTCTCCTGCCCCTTGTAGCAGCCCTTCGACATGTGCACGGCGGTCCGCATCAGGTCGAGTTCGTGCGGGATCGTTCGAGCGTCGACCTCGGTGGCATAACGGGGCCGCCACGCCTCGATCCGCAACGGCTCCAGAGCCATGGTTCCTGCCCACTCAGGATGGAGCGATGCGAGATCCGCTCTCCGGACGAGAATCTCCCAGTACTGCCAGCCCTCGCCCGGATGCGGGCTCGTGCCGGCGTAAGTCGTGCCCCCGACGCCGATGTGGGGCCAGGGATCGTGCCACGCCACGGCCTCCGCGGGGACGCCTGCGTGTCCGCGCAGGTCGACCGTGGATCCGATGACGGCGACGTCGGCCGTCTCGTCCCTGACCTCGACCCTGAGCATGAAACGCATCGACTCGAGAAATTCGGCGAGGCCTTCGTTCTGACCGGCTTCGACGATGAGCCACACCTTGTCCCCGGACACGACGACGTGCGGCTGGTACTCGATGCGCCCTTGGGCGGACAGAAGCGTGGTCTCGGTGCTCGCCCCCACTGGGAGACCGTCAATGACCTGCGATGACAACGTGGTCAGCCAGCTGGCACGATCTTCTCCGGACACGGAGACGACGCCGCGGTGCGACAGATCGACGGCAACGGGCCGTTCGACGGTTGCCCGGGCGAGACTGCGTTGCTCGCGGATGGGATCCCCATAGTGCGCGGCGACGCCGCTGTCCTGGCCGCCGGCTTCGACGGCACCGTCCAATGTGAGCAGAGGTGAAGACCGCGTCATTCGGCCACATCCACTTTGCGCAAACGCGCCGATGCGTGCGAGCTCATCTGCTGGCCCGCTGCCGCCATGTCCCAGGCCCACATCAGTTCCCCATTCACCAGGCCGTACATGCGCGAGGCGGCGGTGTATTCCTTCGCGTTGGCGCCGCGCATCACGGCATCCGTGGCCATCTGGATCCGCGGGCCGTCGATGACTCCGACGTACAGCTCGCTCACCCCGCCCGGATGATTGATCGTTGCGAGGATGTCAAAGCCTTCGTCGTCATTCCGCATCTTCTCGACATCGGCCGCGGTTTGGAGGAGCGGCTTCTCCGCGCCGGGCAATAGCCCGGGGCCGGCGTCCTCTTCGCCCTGTTTGCGGTCCAACTGCCAGAAACCGGTCTCCACGCTGATCTGGCGGGTCCGGTTGCCCTGCTCGTCCAACAGGTAGGACTCGGCACGGTACTCGAGGTATGGCAGGCCGTTGTGGGAGAAGTCGACGATCTGCCCGAACTGCCTCTCTTCTTCGTCGGCGTAGCCGAGGACTCCGACACCCTCCCAGTGGCCGAGCAGCCACGCGAAGGGCACAAGTTCTGGGGTCAGATCCGTGGGGATTTCAATAGCCATACACCCATCTTAAACGCCAAAAGCCCGAGCATCCATGCCCGGGCCATTGACTACGCTGAGTGCTTTACTTCTGGCCTCGGAAGAGCCCACCGACCACGAGCGCGGCGCAACCCAGAATGGACAACGATGCCAGCCCCAACAACGTGAGGAACAGGATTTCGAGTGCAATGATCATGGCATCCAAGTTATCACGCGATCGATGAGCAACGTGCCCGCGTACCCCAGGATCCCCAAGAATGCGACCGGTGTGACGCCGAGTGTCATGGCCCCGCGCCGCAATCCGCCCTCGGGCCCCGCAGCGATCATTCGCGCTCCCACGATGCCGATGCACAGGGCAAGGATCGCGCCGGCGCCCCAGACGCTGGCGCCCGTCTCGGTGCGATGGTGGACCAATGCCATTCCTACCCATCCCGAGGCGCTCACGGCAGTAAAAACGCCCACGGCTCCGCTGATCGTGGACTCGAGCCGAGCGGCGGCTCCCTCTCCCCGGACCAATTCAGCCAGAAATATCACGACGACGCCGACGGCCACGACCGCTGGCAACAGAGTCAACAGTTTGCCCGTCGGCGCAAGGTAGACCAGTGCGCAACCTGCCCAGCCGCAGAGCGCAAAGATCGCGCTGTGCGCAAGAACGTTCTTGCTTCCTCGCAACTCGGCGATTCCGGAAGCAGCGGGCCACCCCCACGCGATGAGGGCGACCAGCAGAACCGTCGCCACCAAGGAGACCATGGGCGAGAGAACCGCCCCGACCAGGGAAGCAACGAGGACGATCAGGCTCGACAACGCCACGAGCCAATAGCGTTGCCTTCCTTCCGTCCCCACGGTGCGCAGTGCGTGGGTTCCGGTCGGCACGTCGCTGGGAGCCACAGATCCTCCAGGGTCGTTCATGAGTGGGACGGAGCATGAGCCCCCGCCAGGGCGTTTGCCCATCGTCTGCGCCCAGTCTATCCGTGGGGTGGGACGCGGCAACGAAATGTAGCATGCCGCCCGGCCGGCAATCTGGCCTTATACTGTCGATCACGTGGCAACGGAGCCTCCCCATGTCCCGGACCGTTTCGCAGGAACGGAACCGGGAACGTTCAGAAAGCTCCCGGATCCGCGCGTCCGGAACGAGTGAAACCTCCGGAAGGGACGACGCCGATGGTCAAGATCCTCATGCTGAGCGACGCCGCGAGCTCGCCCGACGACGTCGTCCCCGCGCTTGCCCTGTTGCCGCACGAGGCGGAGGTCCGCCCTCTGGCCGCGTCGCCCGCTGAAATCGCCTCCCGGTCCCCGGAGTTGCTTCTCGTGGATGGCACCGGGGCCTTGGTGAACGCCCGG
The DNA here is from genome assembly GCA_030454085.1 of Kocuria sp. Lineage (GTDB taxonomy): Bacteria > Actinomycetota > Actinomycetes > Actinomycetales > Micrococcaceae > Rothia. Next base: position 40,720 of record JAKDJD010000004.1, on the reverse strand, counting down.
AATACCGTCCAGATGCTCGGTGGAAACGACCTGGAGACCCCCATGGTCATGGTCCTCACCGAAGGAGGCTTGGCCGCGGTTTCACCCCACTGGCTGGTGGACGACATCCTGCTGGAATCGGCGGGGCCGGCCGAGGTCGAGGCACGCATCAGGCTCGCAGCGGCAGGTTCCCAGGCCCCTGCCGCGCAGGAAGACGTCATCAGGTGTGGGGACGTCATCGTGGACGAAGCCACCTACTCGGCGCGGGCCGGCCAGCACACGCTCAACCTCACCTACAAGGAATTCGAGCTCCTCAAATTCATGGCCCAGAATCCTCGCCGCGTGTTCACCCGGGCGCAACTTCTCTCCGAGGTCTGGGGATACGACTACTACGGGGGAACGAGAACCGTGGACGTCCACATCCGTCGTCTGCGTGCGAAATTGGGCCCTGACCACGATCAGCTGATCACGACGGTGCGCAACGTGGGATACAGCTTCACCGAAACCCGGTCGACGCCGGAGGAGTGACCACCTGCGGCGCCAGCCGATCCTGGTCAGAAAATGTTCGTCCACATTTCTCCGTGGGCAGCACGCTTCGCGAGGCCGGTCCCGGCGCCGGCTTGTAGAGTGGAGAAAGACACGGTGGTGCCACGGCACCGCCGACCAGCAAGCAAACCGGAATGGGCAGGTACGCGGTGACTTCAGCGCTCGGAAATGCGGCTTCTCGATACTCCTTGGACAGCACACGTCCGGACTCGGACCTGGTCGGTCAGATCGAGAATCTGGCCCAGCGCGTACATTCGACCGACGGCGCCCAGCCCTTGTCCGAGCAAACCTTGGTCCAACTCCGGCGGGCGGGCGGGCAGAGCGACCACACATCCGCAGCACCCCTGGTCATTACGGCGTTCGAGGGCGAGACCCTCGTCGCCGCCGCGGTCGCGACCGCGCCCGAAGACGCGGACTCCACCGGAACCGTCGAGGGCATGGTGGACCCGAAGCACCGGGGCTCCGGACTGGGGCGTGCCGTCGCCGAGGTCCTCCTGGGCGAGAGCGGCCTGGGAGAACAGGTCAACGACTATCGCGTATGGATCCACGGTTCGGGCGTGGCCGGTCGCTCGCGGGAGTATTCGGCCCCGATGGCCGCGATATCCCTGGCCAACAGCTTCGGCTACGTCCCGGTGCGCGAACTGTGGAAAATGCGGCTGGACCTCACTGCCAAGGCCCGCCAGAGTATCCGGGAGCTTGCTGACAAGCACGCCCCCGAACCACCCGTCCACGTCCGGACGTTCCAGGATTCCGACGCGGAGGCATGGGTCGACCTCAATTCCCGGGCCTTCGCCGACCACCCTGAGCAGGGACAGCTGGGCATCGAGGACCTCCGCGCCCGGCAGAAGGACTCCTGGTTCAGACCGGAAGGCTTCTTCCTGGCCGAAACGGAACAGGACTCCAGCGGCAAGCCGGCGTTGCTCGGTTTCCACTGGACCAAGATCGAGGACACTGACCAGGGCTCCCGAGAAGGGGAGGTCTACGCCGTCGGTGTCTCGCCGGACGCACAGGGAACCGGGCTGGGCCGAGCTCTGACCCTCATCGGCATGGACTACTTGGCCCGCTTCGGTGAGGACGATTCCGCCGAGGACCCCTTGGACGCGATCGTTCTTTACGTGGATGCGGACAACACGGCCGCGGTCGGCCTGTACGAGTCCTTGGGATTCCGTCCGTGGGACGTGGACAAGATGTATGCGCCGTCGTCTGCCGTGACCGACGAGGAGACGGTCCATGCCGAGCCCGAGACGGCCACGGAGACCGGGCAGAACAATCTGACCCATCCCGGCCAGGCGACAAACATCGCCAAGATCGAACGCGCGGAAACTCGTGGAGATCGTATCGATGCTCCGGAGCAGTTCTCGACGCCGCTGCTCCAGGGGGACTTCGGCCCGGAACGGTTTGCGGACCGCGAGTCCTCATGGCTGGATTTCAACACCCGGGTGCTCGAACTCGCCGAGGACCCGTCCTTGTACCTGCTCGAGCGCCTGAATTTCCTGTCGATCGTGGCTTCCAACCTTGATGAGTTCTTCATGGTGCGGGTCGCCGGGCTCAAACGCAGGATTGCCACGGGTATCGCAGTCCCGTCGGCCTCCGGCCTGACCCCGGACGAGCAGATGGAGCTGATCAGCGAATCGGCTCACCGCCTGCAACAGCACCATGCCGAAGTCTTCCACGACCAAGTCCTGCCGGAACTGGAGAATGCCGGGTTGCACGTGGTCGGCTGGGACGACCTCGAGGCCCAGGCGCAGGAACGGCTTTCGGATCAGTTCCGGGAGAGGGTCTTCCCGATTCTGACTCCGCTGGCCGTGGACCCTGCCCACCCCTTCCCGTACATCTCCGGCCTGTCGCTGAACCTCGCGGTCATCGTCCGCAACCCCCAGACCGGCAAGGAATTGTTCGCCCGCATCAAGGTTCCGGACCAGCTGGATCGCATGATTTCGGTCGATGGTTCCCGCCGTGCGAATTCCCCGTCTCGGTCGGCACGGTTCATTCCCTTGGAAGCCATCATCGCCGAGCATCTGGACGAGCTCTTCCCGGGCATGGAGGTCGTGGAACACCACGTCTTCCGCGTGACGCGCAATGAGGATCTCGAGGTCGAAGAGGACGACGCCGAAAACCTCCTGCAGGCTCTGGAGAAGGAACTGCTGCGGCGTCGTTTCGGACCGCCCGTGCGACTCGAGGTCGAGGACACCATCAACCCGGCCATCCTCGACCTCCTGGTCTCCGAGTTGAGGGTCGACGACGCCGAGGTCTACCAGTTGCCCGCACCCTTGGATCTGCGGGGCATGAGCGGCATCGTGAAGGTCAATCGACCGTCGTTGCACTATCCCAAGCACATCGCTCACACGAGTCGCTTCCTCAACGCCGCCGAGACCGCGAAGGCTGCCGACGTGTTCTCGGCGACGCGAGAGCACGATGTTCTTCTGCAGCATCCTTACGATTCCTTCGCCACGAGTGTCCAGGCCTTCTTGGAACAGGCCGCATCGGATCCCCAAGTCATGGCCATCAAGCAGACGTTGTATCGGACCTCGGGCGACTCCCCCATCGTCGATGCGCTCATCGAGGCGGCGGAGGCCGGCAAGCAGGTTCTGGCCGTCGTCGAGATCAAGGCGCGGTTCGATGAACAGGCGAATATCTCGTGGGCCCGCAAACTCGAGGAAGCCGGGGTCCACGTCGTCTACGGGATCGTGGGACTCAAGACGCACTGCAAGCTGTCCCTTGTTGTGCGCAAGGAATCGGACGGCCTGCGGCGCTACTGCCACATCGGCACCGGCAACTACCATCCTTCGACGGCCCGCTTCTACGAGGATTTGGGCCTGCTGACCTGCGACCCCCAGGTCGCAGAGGACGTGTCTCGCCTGTTCAACCAGCTCTCCGGGTACGCACCCAAGACGGCCTACAAGTCGTTGCTGGTCGCTCCGAGGTCGCTGCGCTCCGGGCTGATCGACCGTATCAACCGCGAGATCTCGCACAAGCGCGCCGGGCTGAACGCCAGGATCCAGATCAAGTGCAATTCCATGGTGGACGAAGCCATCATCGATTCCTTGTACCGAGCCTCGCAGGCCGGCGTCGAGGTCAACATCGTGGTCCGAGGCATTTGCGCACTCCGCCCCGGCGTTCCGGGACTTTCGGAAAACATCCGGGTCAGGTCGATCCTGGGCCGGTTCCTCGAGCACTCGCGGGTCTTCACCTTCGAGAACGGTGGCAAACCGGTCGCCTACATTGGGTCGGCCGACATGATGCACCGTAACCTGGATCGACGAGTCGAGGCCCTCGTGCGGATCAAGGACCCGGTGCATATCCGGTACCTTCTGGACATGATCGGGATGTACATGTCGGAAAAGACCGCCAACTGGCACCTGGAATCGGACGGGACCTGGACACGGTTCTCGCGCGCGGAGGACGGAACTCCCCTGCGTGATGTCCAGTCCAGGTTGTTGGAATCGCGCTCTCAACGAGGCATGTACCCGGGTCAGTGACCGGGGTCGTTGACCGATCTCGCCCACGAATCATCACAGTACTTCACCGAAGGATTCACACTCGATGTCAGACGATTCCAAGAACTCCCCGGCTGTGGTCGCCGCGGGCGCCGTATGCTGGCGCGAGTCGAGCTCGGGCCTCGAAGTCCTCGTCATCCACCGCCCCAAGTACGACGACTGGTCGTGGCCCAAGGGCAAGCAGGACGACGGCGAGTCCATCGCCGAGACGGCCGTGCGCGAGGTCCGTGAGGAAGTCGGTCTCAAGATTCTTCTCGGACCGCCCTTGGCGAAGACGAAGTACAAGGTCTCCCGCGGAAAGAAGGAAGTCCACTACTGGGCCTCCGAGATCTCCCCCGGGACCACTGCGAAAGAGGACGCCGGTGAGGTCGACCGGCTCGAGTGGGTCCGTCCCGACGTCGCCAGGGAGCGATTGACGAATTCCTCGGACCGGTTGCCCCTCGACCGCCTTCTGGAGTTGTACGAGGCCGGTGACCTGAGGACGCGACAGCTCATCGTGGTCCGGCATGCCAAGGCCAAGCCGCGTTCCACGTGGTCACGGGCCGAAAGCGACCGGCCTCTGGCCGCTACCGGCAAACGCCAGGCACACGCCGTCTGGAGGTTGCTCGACGCGTGGAAACCCGGCAAGATCATCTCGAGTCCCTGGTTGCGGTGCATGCAGACCGTCGCAGGCTACGCCAAGGCCAATGGTCTCGGCATCAAGGAAAAGAACCGCCTGACCGAGGCCGAGCACAAGCGCAAACCGGCCAAGGCCGCGAAATTGATGGAATCGCTCTTCGAGTCGAATCACTCGACGGTCTTGTGCACGCACCGACCGGTGCTGCCCACCATCCTCAAGGTCATCGGCCATCACTTGCCGAAGGACCTGCGAAAATCTCTACCGACCAAGGACCCCTATCTGACACCGGGGCAGATGCTGGTACTGAACATCAGCCTCAAGCACCGTGACCGTGTCGTATCCCTGGAGAAGATTGATCCCTTTGACGACTAGCCCGCAGCTCGTACCGACTCCGTACGAAGACCTTCTGACAGACATCCTGGACCACGGCAACCACCGAGGAGACAGGACCGGAACCGGCACGACGTCGGTCTTCGGTCGCCAGATTCGCTACGATCTCTCGACGTCCTTCCCCCTTCTGACCACCAAGACGGTCCGTTTCAAAGCAGTGGCCGTGGAACTGCTGTGGTTCCTCCGGGGTTCGACCAACGTCCGCTGGCTTCAGGATCGCAACGTGCATATCTGGGACGAGTGGGCCGATCAGAACGGGGACCTCGGTCCGGTCTATGGCGCTCAGTGGCGGTCGTGGCCGGCCCCGAACGGGGAATCCATCGACCAGATCGGCAAGGTCATCGATTCCCTGCGCACGAACCCGTACTCCCGCCGCCACGTTGTCAGCGCGTGGAATCCTGCCGAAGTGGATGAGATGGCCCTTCCCCCGTGCCACGCGCTGTTCCAGTTCTACGTCGAGCCCGTGGAGAGCGGACCGGACCGGTTGTCCTGTCAGCTGTACCAGCGCTCGGCCGACATGTTCCTCGGGGTCCCGTTCAACATCGCCTCCTACGCACTGCTGACTCACTTGGTCGCCGACCAGGTCGGCATGGTTCCGGGAGACTTCGTGTGGACCGGCGGCGACTGCCACATCTACGACAACCACCGGGAACAAGTGGAATTACAACTTTCCCGGCAGCCGCGACCGTACCCCACTCTCGAGGTGGGCCACCGCAGCTCCATCGACCTCTACGATCTCGATGACCTCACCGTCCACGGTTACGATCCCCACCCGCCGATCAAGGCTCCCATCGCGGTATGACGTCAGTTCCCGCCGGCGCAACGCCGCCACGTCTTTCCGCCATCTGGGCGCAGGCCCGCGGCGGCGTCATCGGCCTCGGCGGCTCCATGCCCTGGTCCGTCCCCGCCGACCTCGCCTTCTTCAAAAGCACGACGTCGGGTTGTCCCGTCATCATGGGCCGTAACACCTGGGAGTCCTTTCCCGAACGGTTCCGTCCGTTGCCGGGTCGGACCAACATCGTCGTGACCGGCTCGCTCCCCACGGCGGCCGACACGATCGACGGTTGCGCTCATCATGACGGCGCCATCTGGACCGACTCGATCACCAAAGCTCTCTCCGTGGCGAGTGAAGCGCCGAGAAGCGGACACGACCTGTGGATCATCGGTGGTTCGCGGGTCTACGAGCAGGTCCTGGGGCTCACCAACCTTCCGGGGGTGATCGGCGGCCGCCTGACCCGGGCCGTGGTGACGGAACTCGACGTCACGGTTCCCGGGGACCGTCGCGCGCCCGAACTCGATTCCGAATGGACCATGACCGAGCTCGGCTCCGGCGTCGAGGTACGAGGCCGTGCCGCCGATTCCGACGGCGTTCTGCATCCGGCACACATCGCCTACAGGTTCCTCGAATACACCCGGTAACGAGCCAGGCTCGACCGGACGTGACGATGCAGATTGACATGTGTCACGACCGGAGGCCCAAGTCCGCGGTCTGTCGGTACACTGAGCACCATGGCATTTCGGTCCGGAGATTCTGTAGGTTTTGTCGGTTGGCGCGGCATGGTGGGTTCCGTGCTCATGAAGCGCATGGAGGAAGAAAAGGACTTCCAGCAGATCGACCCGGTGTTCTTTTCGACATCGAACGCGGGCGGCGCCGCTCCGAGCTTCTCGGGCGTCTCGGACACCGGCACGCTCAAGGACGCCTACGACATCGATGAGCTGGCCAAGCTCCCGATCATCGTGACCACCCAGGGCGGTGACTACACGAAATCGGTCCATCCGCGCCTGCGCGAACGTGGCTGGGACGGGTTGTGGATCGATGCCGCGTCGACCCTGCGCATGAACGATGACTCCGTCATCGTTCTCGACCCCGTGAATCGCGACGTCATCGATCAGGGCCTGGAACGCGGTATCAAGGATTTCGTCGGTGGCAACTGCACGGTCTCCTGCCTTCTCATGGGCCTGGGAGGGCTCTTCCGGGAAGGTCTCGTCGAGTGGACCACGGCCATGACCTATCAGGCCGCATCCGGTGGCGGGGCCCGGCACATGCGCGAAGTCCTCAAGGGATTCCGCGACATCTCGGCTTCCGTGGCCGCGGAACTCGACGACCCGGCCTCCGCGATCCTCGATATCGATCGCAAGGCCCTGGACATCCAGCGTTCGGGAGGGATGGACACGGAACAGTTCGGGGTGCCCCTCGCCGGTTCTCTCATCCCCTGGATCGATGCCGACCTGGGTAACGGGCAGTCCCGCGAAGAGTGGAAGGCCGACGCCGAAACCAACAAGATTCTGGGGCTCTCCGACGAGGAGAGGGTCGTCATGGACGGCTTGTGCGTCCGCATCGCCGCCATGCGGTCCCATTCACAGGCGCTGACCATCAAACTGACGGACGACCTGCCGGTCGAAGAGATCGAAAACATCATCGATCGGGACAATGAGTGGTCACGGGTCATCCCCAACACCAAGGAAGCCACGATGGACGCCTTGACCCCGGTCGCGGCGTCCGGGACCCTCTCCATCCCCGTCGGACGTATCCGCAAGCTTGCCATGGGGCCGGAGTACATCTCGGCCTTCACCGTCGGTGACCAGTTGCTGTGGGGCGCGGCCGAGCCCGTCCGCCGCATGCTCAACATCGCTACCGGGACCCTCTAGGAGACCACCGTGAAGGAACAGGCATCCAGGGCCGGCCAGGACGCGCCCAGGACCATCGATTGGACCGACGACGGTGCGGCTCGCGAGTTCTTCTCCGTGCGTCTCGACTCGGGGGTACCACCGTATGCCCAGCTGCGACGCCGCGTGGTCGAGGCCCGGCACACGGGAGAGTTGGAGTCGGGCACGCGTTTGCCTCCGGTGCGGAAACTTGCTGCGTCGCTCCATCTGGCCAACAACACGGTGGCCAAGGCGTACAAGGAGCTGGAGGCGGCGGGGGTCGTTGAGACGAAGGGCCGCGCCGGGAGCTTCGTCCGGGCGGGTTCCAGCGTGGAGGACAAGGCCCTGAAGCTGACCCACAAGTTCCTGGCGGAACTGAAGAACATCGGCCTCAATCAGAACGAGGCCGAAGCCCTGGTTCGTCGCGTCATCGACGAGGAGACTCCCCTGAGCTCCGAGCAGTGAACTCTCGTTCCTGACTGCAGATCGGCTGGCTGCGGCTTCACCCGCGCCTGGTCCTGTTCCTTAGACCCTCGGCATACGGCCGATGCGGCGCGCTCGACCCGCGGATCGCGGCATGACCAGACGTGGAGACGTCAGCGGGCGGTGAGGAGCGCAGTTGTGGCTGCGCCGGAACTGGGCTTCCAGGAGTTCTCTGTTCTGCTTCTTCGCGATGCGGTTCCGAGACCGTTGCTGCTGGGCTCGTTCACGACGCACCGAGCGCTCCGCGCGCCACGCCGAAAAACGATGCCAGACGCCCACCACCTGGGATTTTGCCCATTGGTTGAAACGGTGCACGATCGGGTACTCGGTGGCAAGAATGCCCAAACCCAGGAAGATCGCCAACCACCCCGGCCCCGGCGTCACGAGCATGACGACGCCGGCGAGAACAATCACGCCTCCGAGGAATGACACCAACACCTTGTGCATCAGGCGAAGCACCGGATGGCGTCCGGTGAAGGCCCGAAACCGTGTCAGCGCATGGTGCAGTCGGCCTTCGCGTTGGCCTTGTTCAATTTCTTTTTCGATTCCCACGGGCACCCCCTGCTCCTGAGTGGAATCCGATGTGCGGGACCATGAACCATGCCTCGGGGAGGAACGATCGTCAGGACCTGTACTTCTTCGACCAGCATACTGGCTTCCGTCCCAGGATCCGTCGATCTGTGACCAAACCCCTGGTTCAGACCCCAGCTTGGCCGATCCACCTGTGATTTTCCCGGGTCTCGGCGAACAGTTGACCAGGAAAGGTCACGAGGTGCTAGATCTCAGCACCCACGAGCACGGGCTCGGCTTCGAGCCGGACGCCGAAGGTCTCGACCACGCCGTCCCTGACGGCTCGGGCGATGGCCAGCACGTCCTCCGCGGTCGCCGCTCCCCTGTTGCTGATGGCCAGCGTGTGTTTCGTTGAGAGGGCCGCACGCCCACCGGCAATATGGGCCGACTCTCCCTCCAGGCCAAAGCCCTTGTCGAAACCCGCATGTTGAATGAGCCATGCGGCCGAAAGCTTTGTCTTGGATTCATCGACCCTGCCCGCGGGATCCAGGACGGGGTACCGTGGCGCGTCGTCGGGCACGGGAAGCTGTGTGTCCGCGGGAATGATCGGATTCGTGAAGAAAGAACCGGTGCTGAACGTGTCGCGGTCCGCCGGGTCCAGAACCATGCCTTTGCCGGCACGCAATTCCAGGACCGTCTCACGAACGGTGGGCGCCGCGGCGCGGTCCCCAACCTCGACGCCCAAGCGACGCGCGAGCTCGGCGTATCGAATCGGCTGAGAGTTCTGGGTTCTCTCGAGCACGAACTCGACGGCAAGAACCACGTACCGGGGCGATCCGTCATGGATCTCGCGCTTGAGCATCGACGTGCGGTACGCGAAGTCGAGGTCCTCCCCGGTGAATCGGCTGCGAGTTCCGGTTCGGCGGTCGTAGACGTGGGCCGCCCCGAAGTGCTGGGAGATCTCGGTCCCGTACGCACCGACGTTCTGTACCGGCGTCGCGCCCGTAATCCCCGGAATACCCGAGAGTGTCTCGAGACCGCTGAGTCCCTGGTCGAGGCTGCTGCGGACCAGATCGTCCCACGGTTCGCCGGCGGCGGCCCAGAGCCTGACCCGGCCGTTGTCTTCCGAGAGAATCTCGGTTCCGCGGGAGGCGACGTGCACGACCGTGCCATCGAATCCGCGGTCGGCGATGACGAGATTGGATCCGCCGCCGAGCACCAGCAACGGTCTGCCGCTCGCATCCGCTTCCCGGACGGCGTCGATGATGTTCGCTTCGTCATCGGCACGCACATAGGATCCGGCGGGTCCGCCCACGCCGAGGGTCGTCAATTCGCTCAAAAGGGTTTCAGTCACGAGATCCAGTCTAACCAGCGCTCGACCCGCAACGGACAAGCAGGGACGTGAGGAAGTACGTCAGGACTCGTCCCCGTCCTCTTCCCCGTGCTGCTTTCTGGCGCGCAGGGCCTCGTCCATGGGCATGGTCCTGTCGGCGGCGTCCTCCTCTGCCAGGTCCTCGCCCTCATTGACCCACCGCGCGGACTCGTCCTTGGGCTCGGGACGGTGGTGGCGCCGCTCAGCCGACGTGAGTTGGGGAACGAGGCACAGGGACACGACCACGAGCACGAGCACCACGGCGAGACCGTTCCGGACCCCTAGGGCCTCCCCCAGGACTCCGAGCAGGGGTGGCCCACCGAGGAACGCGCCGTAGCCGACGGTCGAGACCACCGAGACTCTGGCGGAAGCCCGGAAGGGATCGTCAGCGGCGGCGGACATGCCGACCGGGAATCCGAGGGCCGCGCCGGTCCCCCACACGAAGATCGCGACCATTCCGAGCCCGATCCATGGTGAGACGACGAAGGTTCCGAGGCCGATCACGGCCAGGATGCAAGCAACCCGCATGACCGCGACGCGACCGTACATGTTGAGCAACCCGGTGCCCAGGAGCCGTCCGGTGGTCATGGCAGCCACGAAGAGCCCGTACCCCACGGCGCCGACGGAAGCGCTCGCGCCGTACCCGTCAGTGAGGGCGAGGGCCACCCAGTCATTGGCGGAACCTTCCGCCAGGGCCATTCCGAGCACGAAAATGCCCAGGAGGACCGTCCTCGTTTCGGACCAGGCATGACGGATCGTGAAGGTGCCCTGCCCCTCGTCCGAAGTGACGATTGCCATGAGACCGGTGGTGCCGGGATGGATGTCCTCGCCCTCGTGCCGTGTGTTGCGCAGGGAAAGGACCACCACAATGATCGCCACAATGTAGACGCTCAGCATGTGCCAGAAGACCGAAACGCCCACCGCCGTCATCGCTGTCCCGACGATCGATCCGATGACCGTGCCGATCGAGAAGCACCCGTGCATCAGGGGCATACGCTGCTTCTTCAGAGCGCGCTCGACGGCCGCTCCCTGCACGTTCGCACCCACCGAATATGTGGCCTGGCCGAGGCCGAAGAGCCCCAGGCCGATTCCGGCCACGAGGACCGAGTGCAGGAAGGAGACCCCGACCGCGAGGCCGAGGCCGCCGACCATCATCAGGGCGAAGGTGAGCCACAGAGTCTTCTGCGCACCGAGCTTCATCACGACCATGCCGGAAGCGGAAACCGACAGAAATGCACCGACCGTCTGGGTCAGCAGGAGGAGACCCAGGGGCCCGGCGGACAGATTCAGTTCCTGGGCGATCGCGGGCACTCGCACGAGCCAGGCGGAGATGGAGAGACCGCTGACCAGGTAGATACCCAGGACGGAATAGAACCAGGACTTTGTGGTGATCTGGTGCGATGAGATAGGCGAGCTTCTTTCCCTCTGGAGTGCCTGCGAGTGGATGCCTCTGGACAATGGCTGGCCAGACAACGAACGTGCCGTCCCCGACGCCGGAGAAAAGGCCATTCAGCCACTCCCCGGTGTGGGGACGGCACGTCGATGTGTCGGTACTCAATTCCAGACGAGCCCCCGGACGCCAGTCAAGATATCCGGACCATATGGTCGAGTTCTACAGGCGAACGAGCGCCTGGGCCTTGACCAGGACTTTTTGCTCCTTGCCGTCTTCGTCGGGGGCCGAGACCGTGAGATCCACGCGCGCGGTGCCCTTCTCCTCGTCGACCGCGCCGATTTTCCCTTCGACCGTCACGGTGGTCCCACCGGATGCCGGGCTCGCATCCGCCGGCGCGTCCGGGACCGGGACGGGCTTGGTGAATCGGGTCTGGTAGTCCAGGATCCTCCCGGGGTCCCCCGCCCAGTCCGTCACGAGCTGGACGGCCGTGCCCATGGTGAACATACCGTGGGCGATGACTCCCGGCAGTCCGACAGCCCGCGCGAAACGCTCGTTCCAGTGGATCGGGTTGAAGTCACCGCTGGCTCCCGCGTAGGCAACCAGGTCGGCCCGGCTGACCTGAATCTCCCGGCGGCCGACGGACTGGCCTTTTTCGAGTGATGCTGTGTTCGGTGTCTGCATATTATTCCTCGCCTCGTACCAGCAGGGACGAAAGGGCCGTGGTCACGGGGTTTCCCTCCTGATCCACGATTTCTTCTCGGGTGGTGACCATCGCCCCACCACCCATCACTCGCACGGAATCGACGTGCACGGTCGCCGAGAGCTCGTCACCGGCCACAATGGGCCGGTGGTGCGTGAAACGCTGGTCGGCGTGTACCACGCGCGAAAAATCGATCCCGGCCGTCGGATCCTGGATCAGCTCGGCGTCGGCGGCTTGGCTCACGATGATGGCGAAGGTCGGTGGAGCGACCACGTCGGCATATCCCAGTTCGCGAGCCGCGGCGACGTCGTGATGTGCCGCGGACTGGGCCTTGACGGCTCGGGCGAATTCGCGGATCTTTTCTCGGGACACCGAGTAGACCGGGGCGTTGGAATAGACGCGCCCCTGGAGGTCCTCGGCGATGCCCTTCATGTCGGACATGCTGCTCCTCGTGTTCTTTCGTTCTTGGCGTGATGCACCACGTGTGGGCCGAACCTGCATGTGGTCCGGCCTGGTGCATGAGTCTTCCGCCAACACTTTACCGCCCGGCTTGTAGCCCGCTCTCGGGGCTGCCGTGCTTCCTCGCGGACCGCCCGAACACAGAAGAACCCCGTCCCTGCGCGGCTGGGCGCCTCGCGGAACGGGGTTCGTTGTTGGTAGCGGTGGACGGGCTCGATCCGTCGACCTCACGATTATGAGTCGTGCGCTCTAACCAGCTGAGCTACACCGCCAGGCATGAAAGCGCCCGCGCCGAGCATGAGCTCGACGCAGGCCCTCAACATGAGAGCCCCGACCGGGAATCGATCCCGGGACCTCCATCTTACCAAGATGGCGCTCTACCACTGAGCTATCGGGGCAACGACATAAAACTATACAGACGAGCGGATACTCCGACAAATCCGTACAGGGTGCCGTTACTCACAAGGAAGTCTAGAACTTCCGGAAGCCGCCTTTGCGCGGGCCACGGTCGCCGCGGTAGCCGCCACGGTCGTCGCGACCGCCACGATCCCCACGGTTGCCGCCGCGGTATCCGCCCGAACGATTTCCGCCACGCTGACCGCCACCACGGTTGCCGCCACGGTCGGGCTGAATGTCCAACGGATTGCCGTTGATGCGGATATCGCTCAGATCGCCGAGATTCACATCCTTCGGGAGGTCGACCAGGGAGAAACCGCCCCGGATATCGATGTTCCCGACCTGCGACCCGTCGAGACCGCCCTCATTCGTGAGGGCGCCGACGATGGATCCCGGGGACACGCGCTGTTCGTGACCGACCTGAATCTTGTACGTGGTCAGGCCTTCATCGCTGCGCTTCCGACCGGGCTTCTCGGGACGGCCCCCGCGGTCTTCCCGTCCACGCGGGACCGCCTTGGTCGGCAGCTCCTCGACGAGGAAGGAACGCCCGTTCTGGGCGATGGCGGCGATCGCGGCCGCGATGTCCTGTGCAGGAACGTCGTGCTCGCTCTCGTACTTCTCGACCAGCTCCTTGAATACCGTCAGATCCTCCGACTCGATCGTGTCGGTGATCTGCTGGGCGAAGCGCTGGAGACGCGTCGCATTGACATCGTCCGCGCTCGGCATGTGCATGAGCGTGACCTTCTGGCGCGTGGCCTTCTCGATCTGGCGCAACAGGTGCTTCTCCCGCGGCGTCATGAACAGAATGGCCTCGCCCTCGCGGCCGGCACGGCCCGTACGGCCGATCCGGTGGACGTAGGACTCGGTGTCGTGCGGGATATCGAAGTTGACCACAAGGCTGATGCGCTCGACGTCGAGCCCTCGGGCAGCGACGTCGGTCGCCACGAGGATGTCCACGCGGCCGTCCCGGAGGGACTGAACGGTGCGCTCACGGATGTTCTGGGGAATGTCGCCGTTGATGGCCGCGGCCTGGAAGCCCCGAGCGCGGAGCTTCTCGGCGACTTCTTCGGTCTCCTTCTTGGTCCGCACGAAGGCGATGACGCCGTCGTACTCCTCGACCTCGAGGACGCGAGTCATGGCGTCCAGCTTGTGGGAGTGCATGACCTGCATGTAGCGCTGGCGGATGTTGGCGGCCGTCGTCGTCTTGGACTCGACGCGAACCTCGACCGGATCGTGAAGGTACTGTTCCGCGAGCTTGCGGATCGTCTTGGGCATGGTCGCCGAGAACAGGGCGACCTGCTTTTCCTGGGGCGTCTTGGCCAGGATCTGCTCGACGTCCTCGGCAAAGCCCATCCGAAGCATCTCGTCGGCCTCGTCGAGAACGAGGTGCTTGATGTTGGACAGGTCCAGCGAGCCGCGCTTGAGGTGGTCGATCACGCGGCCCGGAGTGCCGACGACCACCTGCGCGCCGCGACGGAGCCCAGCCAGCTGCGGGCCGTAGGGCGAACCGCCGTAGACCGGCAGAACGGTGAAGTCGGGCATCTCGCTCGCGTAGGACGAGAAGGCTTCGCCCACCTGGAGAGCGAGCTCGCGGGTCGGAGCCAGGACGAGCACCTGGGTGTCGCGGTTGGCTCCGTGGACATCGAAGAGCTCCGCGAGATGAGACAGGGCCGGCACCGCAAAGGCAGCGGTCTTGCCGGTGCCGGTCTGCGCGAGACCGACGACGTCGCGCCCTTCGAGCAGCAACGGGATGGTTTCGGCCTGGATCGGTGAGGGCTTCTCGTATCCGACTTTCTCGAGAGCGCCCAGAACGCGGCCGTCGAGACCGAGATCGGTGAAGCGAACGGTGTTGTCCTCGGGCTCGGCGGCGTCGGCCGCAGCAGCGGAAGCATTTTCGGGCAGGGTCTGGTTGGGTTGAGTCACCAATTAGTCCTTATGGAGTTGGGGTTTCACGCACCGTCCCTCATGGGCGGCGGCCGGTTCTGTCCCCTTGAATCTGCCCGCAAACACTCCCTGAGGCTTCAGGAAATGGTGTTTCTTCTCTGGGCGCACCTCTGCCGATCTCAAGGATCGGTTGTCTCGGGTGGGCACGGCGGCGAGCTAATACACGTCATGCAACGGCCGGGTCCCTCAAAAGATTCGGGACTGACTCGGCACAAAACGGGGAATCCCGGTAGTATTTGCCAGCTTACCGCATCGACGGGGCTTTTCCGCTCCATGGTGACGCATCGCTCACCTCCCCCTCACCAGGACCACGACGCCGTGATCGTCCTGGACAGCCACGTACCGGCCGCCGTAAATCGACCCCGCGGTCGCCTCGAGTTCTTCGGCGCCTGCCCCATCCCACGTCCCGGTGGTTCGGTCGAGCACCAGGTACTCGGGAGCCGGGTCCGAATGGTTCCCGATCCACCGGACGTCGTGGTCAGGAACCAAGTAAGTCAGCACCGAGAGGTCGCTCGCGACGCTCGCGTCCTGGGGGACCCTGCGGAGGGCCTCATGTTTGGCCGCGATGCTTCCCGGTGACCGCGACTGATCGGGTGAAAGCACCGGGCTCGCGGTCGACCCAGCGACCAGGAACACGGCGATCCCGGCCGAGAGAACGGGTCCTGCCGCGGTCATGCGTTCCACAGCCCTCGCGAATCCTGTCGCCCGGACCGGTCGGACGCGCAGCGCCGCGTCAAACAGCGCCGCGAAAACCACCGGCATCAGCACGAGGTTGTAGTGCCAGGTCGGTTCCCAGTACCCGGGGTTGTCGGACAGGAATCGCCACACCAGAGTCGGGACGCCGACCCACACCACCGGCGATCTGAGGAATACCAGGGCACCGGTCACGGCCAGCAGCAGAAGGGTCTGAGATTTGGCCCAGGGAAAGAACATCAGCCCCAGGGCCTGCAACGGGTCGGCGAGCGCGCCCCACACGTCGACCGATCCGCCGTAGTCGAAGTGGCCGCGGGGGTTCAGGGCCGGAAGGATCAGGAAGACGGCGACTGCACTCCAGGAGAGTCCCCAGACGATGAGCCCGACTCCCTGGAGACCAAGAGGCGAACCGATGACCCTGCGGCAGGCCGCCCGGCCTGACCGTATCCCCAGACCACCGTTGCGGGCATGACGGGAGAGGACCAGCACCCCCACCATCGCGGCGGTGACACCCATGTCTTCCTTGACGAAGACCAGCGGCGCAGCCCACAAGACAGCGGCACGCAACCGTCCGGTGGCGACAGAGCACAAGCTCAGGGCCATGAGCGGCACGGCGAAGGCGACCTCGTGGAATTGCACACGGATCGCCTCCAGGACCCCGAAGCTCGCGGCGAATCCCAGAGCCAGGCACGCCCCGCGCACCGCGCCGAGGTACCGGGTCCCGCACCACGCGAAGACGCCGACGGCGAGTGCCAGCAAGAGGTCCTGAACGATCATCAGGGTCAGTCCCGAAGGCCAGACGGCGTAGAGCGGTGCCAGCAGCACCAGGATGGGATGGAAGTGGTCGCCCAGAAGGTTGAATCCGTAGCCCTTGATATTGGCCACGGGCGGGGCGAATCCGGCGTACTGCTTGAGAGCTTGGGTGAAGATTGCCAAGTCCCACGACGGCGTCTCCATGAGCTGCCACTGCACGATCGAGATCGACGTGTAGACGGCCGCCGCCGCAAGGCCCAGCACGCACGCCACCACTCGTGGAGTTCGGCGGGAGAGGTACGACCGCGCTGGAGTAGTGGGCGCGTTCCGCCCGTCAGTGGTTCGTGTCGCTGAAGTATCGCTCATTGGGGGTGGCCTGCGGATTGTCGTCGGGGCGGGGTTGCGGCGACATCGTGATGTGTCGGTTCGTCGGACAAGGTATTGCTCGGGCGGAGTACTGCCCGAACCCTATCTGCTCGTGCGATGATGGAGCGCATGTCCACCGTATACTGCACCGAACGCCGCCTGACGTCCGAGGCACCGGTGGACCTTGCACGCAGCATGGCGGTTCTTCGTCGTGGTTCCCACGATCCGACGATTTCCGTGCAGACCTCGCCCCACCGGACCCGAGTCTTTCTGACGGCGCGCGTGCCGGAACACGAAGGGTACGGGGTTGCTGCGGTTCTCGATCAGTCGGCCACGTCCGGTCTTCTCGCGGGAGCACCGATCGACGTCGTGGCCTGGGGCAAGGATCGGGACGAAGTCGACGCTTTCTCTGCGTCGGCCGGCCGTCTCGTCGGTCTCCACGACGACTGGTCCGTTTTCGCGTCCTCCCCCGAATTCGCTCTGCTCCCGCACCATGCCAGGGCGGCGTACCGGTTGCACCCCGGGCTGAGGCTGTGCTCTACGGGTTGGATATTCAAGCAGACGGTCACGGCCGTTTTCGAGCAACGGGTCACCGGCAGCGAAGCCATCGGCGCCTGGCAACGGATGGTCCGCCGGATCGGATCCGATCCGGCGCCTGCCCCGCAAGGGGTACCGCGCCCGCCTGAAGGCATGGTGGCGTTCCCGACGCCACGGGCGTGGCTGTCCGTCCCCTCCTGGGAGTGGCGTCGTGCAGGCGTGGACTCGCATCGAGTACGCACCGTTCGTTCCCTTGCGGAACGGGCCCCGTCGTTACTGCGGTTCGCAGAGTCCGCCGGGGCGGGCGACGTCGCTCGCCAGCTCTCCGCCACTCCGGGGATCGGAGCGTGGACCATCGCCGAAGCGATGCAGAGGTCGCATGGGCTCCCCGACGCGATCAGTGTCGGCGACTACCACCTGGCCCACGGGGTCTGTTACGCCCTGGAGGGGCGCCGAGGCGACGACACCCGCATGCTCGAATTGCTCAGACCCTGGGCAGGAAACCGGCAGCGCGTGGTCCGCCTGCTGGGTCTGTCCACGGTTAAAGAACCCCGGCGAGGACCAAGGGTCGCCCCTCAGCCGCTCGCCGGGTAATGAAAAGTCTCTGACCGGAGCCTATCGCCCCGGCAATATCAGGCCTGGCCGGGGTCGGTCTCCTGCTGGCCCTGCTGTTCAGCGGCTTCCTTCTCGGCCTCGGCCATCTGGCGGCGCACGTCGTCCATGTCGAGGCCCTGAACGGCCTCAATCACCTGTTCCAGCTGCGACCCGTTGAGGGCGCCAGGCTGGGCGAAGACGAGCGTCTGCTCACGGAAGGCCATCAGCGTCGGGATCGAGGTGATCCCCGCGGCGGCCGCGAGCTGTTGCTGGTCCTCGGTGTCCACCTTCCCGAAGACGACGTCCTCGTACTTTTCCGAGGCGGATTCGAAGACCGGAGCAAACTGCTTGCACGGTCCACACCATTCGGCCCAGAAATCCACCAGGACGATGTCGTTCTTCGCGATCGTGTCGTTGAGGTTGTCTTGCGTCAATTCAATAGTCGGCATGGCCCCGACAATACATTTCGAGATTCCACCAGCCCAGGACGTTCACCCACGGCTCACCCTTCGGGAATTTTCCTCCGGCGCCGGATCGCGCCGCCGGAATCCTCGGTACGTTTCGCAGCGAGAACCTGTGATCGTGTGGCGGATCGAGGACGCGTGTCCGGCCGACATTGCCTTAAAACAAACAAACCGCGAACCCTTGGGAGAGTTCGCGGTTTGTGCTGCGGTGGCAGATGAGGGATTCGAACCCCCGTAGGCAGTGCCAGCTGATTTACAGTCAGCCCCCTTTGGCCGCTCGGGTAATCTGCCGAGTGTTCCACCGAACCATTTCGGCCCGGAAGAATCCGTGCCCCCGGCAACGGGAGCGGATTCAACAGTACCCAAAGACTCACGGGATGCACAAACCGAGGGCAGGGCCAGATCCCCATTGTGATCAAAGGCACCCACCGTGGCGCGGCCGCCCAGGCGGGGCCTAGGAGCTGGTGCTCGAACCCTGCTCTTCCAGGAGCCGGGCCTCCATGCGGTCGAGGAATTTCTCGAGCTGCTCCTGCGTGATTTCACCGCGAGACAGAGACGCTTCCAAGTCTTCACGGACTCCGTCCAGCCGCCGGACCAGGTCCGGCTCAACCAGTCGGCCACGTGGCGTCGCTCTCAAGGACTGAGGCTCGCTGGAGGACCAGGCCCGGCGGCTGTGCGAGATGACGACCGACCGTTCCGAGACGACGCGGTGCGTGGCCGCATCCGCGGCGAGTCTTTTTCTCGCACCGGCCAACGAGCCGCGAGGACTCCCATTGAATCTCGATGAGGTGTTCATGCTTCAAGTGTGGGATGCGGACCTGTGAGGACCACAGGAATCGGGTGACGATTCGATAACGATTCGTGCCACGTTGTCTCATAGTGCGGCACGAGCCGAGACTCGGCCACTCCATGGAACGACGGGGTATCGGGGCCACCGACGTGCCATAAACTGGGGACCGATTTCACGTTCCTCAATGACAAGGAGTCCACCATGGCCAGCGAGTCCACGTTCGACGTCGTCAGCAAGGTCGACAAGCAAGAAGTGTCCAACGCCCTCAACCAGGCCGCCAAGGAGATCTCGCAACGCTACGATTTCCGAGGAGTGGGAGCCTCCATCGACTTCTCGGGCGAGAAGATCCTGGTCAAGGCCAACTCGGAAGAGCGGGCCAAGGCGGCCTTGGACGTTTTCGAGTCCAAGCTCGTCAAACGAGGCATCTCCCTCAAGTCCTTGGACGCCGGAGAGCCGTTCGCCTCCGGCAAGGAGTACAGGATCGAGTCCTCCATCAAGGAGGGCATCGCTCAGGACCAGGCCAAGAAGATCACCAAGCTGATTCGTGACGAGGGCCCGAAGGGCGTCAAGGCAACCATCCAGGGCGATGAATTGCGCGTCTCGTCAAAGTCCAGGGACGACCTCCAGGACGTCATCACCCTGCTCAAGGGATCCGATCTGGACGTCGACCTGCAGTTCGTCAACTACCGCTGACTTCGCCCCATCCTCGCGACGGTCCCAGAGAAACTGTCAGCCGAATGAACGAGACCCCGTGTTCCGCAGAACACGGGGTCTCGTTCATTCGGCCGATCAATCGACCTGGTTGCCGATGGCGTCAGTTGTATCGGGGCGAATTGCCGCCGTAGCCGGCCATATTCTCCAAGCGGGCGATCCTCTTGTCCATCGGCGGATGCGTGGAGAACAGATTTTGCATCTGGGCCATGCGGAACGGGTTGGCGATCATCATGTGGGCCGTGTTGACGGTCCGCTGATTCTCGGGATCCATGGGAGCCTGCTGAGTCCCCTGCTGCAGCTTGCGGAGCGCCGACGCCAGCGCCAACGGATCGTCGGTCAGGCGGGCTCCGTCCTCATCGGCGTCGTATTCCCGCGTGCGGCTCACGGCCAGCTGAATCACCGTCGCGGCCAACGGGGCGAGCAACGCCATCAGGATCGCGGCAATGGGGTTGCCACCACGTTCCCTGCCCCCGAGCGCACCGCCGAAGAACACCATGATCTGCGCGACCGAGGTGATGACGCCCGCGATCGCGGAAGAGATCGACGAGGTGAGGATGTCCCGGTTGTATACGTGCATCAGTTCGTGCCCAAGGACTCCTCGCAGTTCCCTTTCATTGAGCAGCTGAAGAATACCCTCGGTACAGCAGACGGCCGCATGCTGCGGATTTCGCCCCGTGGCGAAGGCGTTGGGCGACATGGTCGGGGCGATGAAGAGACGCGGCATGGGCTGGTTGGCCTTGGACGAGAGCTCCTCGACGATCCGGTACATACCCGGTGCCTCGTCCCGGGACACCGGCCGGGCCTGCATCGAAGCGATGGCGATCTTGTCGCTGTTCCAATAGCTGACGGCCGTTGCGATGAGCCCGCCGATCGCGAAGAGCCAGATGAAGATGCTGCGGCCGCTGCCCGCAGACAGAACGGCCCCGACCGCGAGCAGAATGCCGAACATCCCGCCCATGAGCAGGACCGTCTTCAGTCCGTTGAAATGATTGTGCATTGTTCCGCGCATCTCCTTGCGTGGCCGTGGGTTCTGGCGCGCTGAGTCCCGGGCAACGATCGCCGCTCGGGACTCGAGATGGTTCAACTGTAAAGCACTTCTCGCCCCGAAACGACCGCGCCCTGGGGCGCCGGCCGTACTATTCTGACAACCGCCGCTTGACCAGGCCTGACGTAGCCCTGGGAGTTTCCACAGGCTCGTCTTATTGTGAGCGACTCAGAATAAGGGTACAGTGTTGTATATGACAACAGTTCATCAGCACCCCGGCCACGCCCTCGAGGAACCATCCCTCGATGATCTGCGTGCCCAATGGTCCGATGAACTTCGCTCTCGCGGACGGAGGGTGACCAAGCAGCGTATCGCGGTCCTGACTGCGGTGCATCGGCACCAGCATTCGCCGGCCGAAAATATCGTCGCCTACGTACGGGACGAACTGCCGAATATAACGGTCCAGTCCGTCTACGTGGTCCTTGCGGACCTGACCGACATCGAACTGCTCCGCAAGTTCCAGCCGCCGAACACACCCGCCCTCTACGAGACGCGCGCATCGGACAATCATCACCACGCCCTGTGCGTCGTCTGCGGTCGTATCGAAGACGTCGATTGCGCCATCGGTGAAGCACCCTGTCTCACCCCTTCGGACGCTCACGGCATGTCGATCATCGCCGCGGACGTCGTCTACCGGGGAATCTGCCAGTCGTGCCGCTCCTCCGAGGAAGGCACGGACTCGCCGAATCCCCAGGCCGCAGGCGCGGCCCCCACATCGTCCGGGCTCACGACTCACTGAGTCCGGCCATCACACCAACAACACACAAGAAGAAGGAGATCATCGATGACTGAGTTCGTCTCGAACCAGAGCACCACTGATCCTACGAAGCCCTCGACCACCGAGTCGGGCGCACCCAGGGAGTCGGACGCCAATTCCCTGTCCGTCGGCCCCAACGGTCCCCTGATGTTGCACGACGTCGCCCTGGTCGAGAAGCTGGCCCGCTTCGACAGGGAGCGTGTCCCGGAACGCAGCCCGCACGCCAAGGGCTCGGGCGCGTTCGGCGAGTTCGAGGTCACCGAGGATGTCAGCAAGTACACCAAGGCCAAATTCCTCCAGAAGGGCGCCAAGACCCCGATGCTGGCTCGTTTCTCGACCGTTGCCGGTGAGCTCGGTTCGCCGGATACGTGGCGGGACGTCCGTGGCTTCGCCCTGAAGTTCTACACCGAGGACGGCAACTTCGACATGGTGGGCAACAACACCCCCGTGTTCTTCGTGCGCGACCCCATGAAGTTCCCGGACTTCATCCACTCCCAGAAGCGGACGCCCGATTCCGGCCTGCGCGATGCCAACATGCAGTGGGATTTCTGGAGCCTGTCCCCCGAGTCCGCCCACCAGGTCGCGTACCTCATGGGCGACCGCGGCCTGCCGCGCAATTGGCGCCACATGAACGGCTACTCCTCCCACACCTACATGTGGGTCAACGAGGACGGCGAGCGGTTCTGGGTCAAGTACCACTTCCTCACCGAGCAGGGCGTGGAGAACATGACCAATGAGGAAGCCGAGCAGTTGGCCGGTTCCGATGGTGACTACCACCGCCGCGACCTGTTCGATGCGATCGACCGGGGCGACTACCCGTCATGGCGCCTCGAGGTCCAGATCATGCCGTACGAGGACGCGAAGAACTACCGCTTCAACCCCTTCGATCTGACCAAGATCTGGTCGCAGAAGGACTACCCGCGCATCCCGGTGGGCCGGTTCACCCTGACCCGGAATCCGCGCAACCACTTCGCGGAAATCGAACAGGCTGCATTCAGCCCCTCGAACACGGTTCCCGGCACGGGCGTATCCCCCGACAAGATGTTGCTCGGCCGCGTGTTCTCCTACCCGGATGCCCAGCGCAACCGTATCGGCACGAACTTCAACCAGTTGCCGGTCAACGCTCCCCTGGTCCGCACCAACTCCTACGACAAGGAAGGCCAGATGGAGTACCACCACAGTGGTGACGCTCCGGTCTACGCCCCGAACTCGTACGGACGCGCCTACCAGGACGAACAGGGCCCGGTGGAGAATGGTTGGGAGTCCGACGGCGAGCTGGTCCGCACCGCCTACACCCTCCACTCGGAGGACGACGACTTCGGCCAGGCTCACACTCTGGTCCGCGAGGTCTACGACGAGGGTGCTCGCGAGCGCCTGATCGAGACCGTTGCCGGCATGCTCGGCGACTGCGTCGAGCCGGTGCTCTCCAACGCGATCCAGTACTGGAAGAACATCGACCAGGAAGTCGGCGAGCGCATCGAGAAGACCGTCCAGCAGAATGCTGGCGACGACGTCCCCGGCGCCTGATGATGTGAGTTCTTCCGCGGCCTCAGGCTGCGGGACCACACGAAAAGGGGCTTCCCACCGTTGGGTGGGAAGCCCCTTTTCGTGTGTGGACCGCTCTGCAATCCCGTTCTCGGAAGTCAGGAGGCCCTGGTCCGGACCTTCTCCTGGAGCGCCGCGATCTCGAGGATCTCTCTGACCTGGTCCATCGGAAGGAGCGCACTCGGGCCCAGGGCATTGATCTTGACGTGAGTGGCTCCGGACTCCACCGCGAGACGCATCGCGTCCAGTGCGGGGACGGATCGCACCTGCAGCTGCGGATCCAGGGCCGCGACCTCGGGGGCCGACGTGAAGAGGAGGAACGTTTGGGGTTCCCCGTCGCCCTCAGGCTGGGCGAAGACGGGCCGCAGGCCCTGTTCGCTCTCCCTCATGCCGAGCAGCAACACCGAACCCGGCCCCATGAAGGATCCGATCAGGCGTTGCATGCTCTTGGCCAGGAGAGCGTTCTTCGCTGCATCGTTCCTGGGGGTGTTCATGGCCCACTCGGCCTGTGGGCCTTCGATGCGGCACGAGTCGGGCGAGTTCGGCTCGACGATGATGTCCGACAGGGTTTCGTCCGCCACGAAGTTCTGGAGGACGGAGACTCCCGACTCGCGGTTGAGCATCAGCTCCTGCGTCGAGCGCCCGGAGGCGGAGACGACATTGCGAGCGGTTTCCTCACGAAGGTATACGGCCAGTGACCGCCTGCCGTCATTTCCGAGGACCGCCTGGACTCTGACCTGTGAGCCCGGACCCACCCGTTCGCCACGAGGACCGGGAACCAGCGTGGATCCGGTGATGTCCAAGAGGACCTCACCGCCCATGAGACATCTCAGGACGTTCGCGATCGTCTGCTCCGTGGGCTTGTGGGCGAAGTGGGACAGCGCTTGTTCCACCTGTGGATTCAGAGACTCCGGTGTGGTGTCGGAATCCTCGTACGCGTCGTCGAACTGCGACGGGGCAATGGGGTGTGCGTGCCGTTCTTCATCGGGGGACGGCGTGACCTGCTTCTCGGGTTGGTAACCCTGTGTTCGCTCGACCATCCACTCCGGCAGGTGGATCCGGTCGCGAGGGAACGTCTCCCACTCCCCGACCAGGTCTTCCGCAGCCAGAGGGGATTCCTGTCCCCAGGATTCGGGCTCGTCGTCGTGATTGGTGTCGATGCCGACCTGGTACTCGGGGACCGGCCACCCTTCGGCCTGAATGATGAGACTGATCGACAGCCATGCGCCGTGGGCCCGGGTGTAGGTGGCCCGACGATGTTCCCGCAGGAGCGGAAGGGCGTTCGAATCGTCGTCGATCAGGCCAGTGGACCCCGTCACTTCTCGCTCTCCGCGAAGTTCGGTGATTCGGGCCAGGAATGAGCCCGGTTCGCGCCGCGAAGGTTTGATGTCTGCGATGAGCTGGTCCCAGCCCGGGTCCGTGGTGGTCGATGAGAGCAACCAGTGCCCCAAGCGGTTGACCGCCTCTCCGGCACGCTGTTGCCGCTCCTCCTCGGGCAGTTCCTCCGTCGGGTTGCTGGGAGCCGTACTTGGCATGGGATGTTCCTTCGGCTGATCACGTGCAACGTCGCCGCTGGATCGGCGACCTTTCCTGCCTCGAGCCTACACAGTCGGGGACAACTGATGAGTCCTCTGCACGGGCGTTTACTTGCTAGCCTGTTTTCATGACGAAAACTCTCCAGGACTTGATTGACGAATCGATCTTCATCTCCACCGAATACCAGGCTCGTCTCGCCGAGATCAGTGGCGATTCCGAGTGGACGGTGGACTTCTCTGCTCCGTCTTTCACGCTGGATTCCGATCCCTCGGTGTCGCTCGATCCCTATCTGCTCGGCACCGAATCGGACCAGCGCGGCTCGTGGATCTGGTCCTGGCAGGAGCTGGGGCATTTCCCCGACGTCGTCGTGACAGCAGCGGTGCAGGCGCGCGAGGCAGGCGAGCACCTGGGCGTCCAGGAGCTGACCACCGACGAGCTGGTGCTCTCGGAAGGGCTGGCACGGAGGCTTACACTGGCGTCCAAGGCCGTCACGGGTGTATTCGCGCATTACCCCGCCGCGGCCGGCGGAGGAGTGCGTGCGTGGCTCCTGGTCGACGGCCCCCAGTTGGAGCTCCCTGAGCCCACGGTCAACCGCATGGGCCGGATCATGGCCCAGGCGCTGCAGACCAACACCGCAGTCCACCATCAGCGAGCCGTGGATTCCTACGCCCGTTTGCGCGGCGCCCACATTTCCTGGGATACGGAGGCCTGCGCAGTGATCACCGCGGCAGATGGCGCACTGCGCCTGTGGTTCGACGACCACAGCATCTCCGGTATCGAACAGGCCGAGCCGGTCGTCAGCAAACGTGAGTTGGCGCAGGCCGCCAAGGACGCAGACAAGCACCGCCAGGCCCTCCGAGAAGAGGCACGCAGGTCGCTGGCCATCGCCCAGCGCGAATCCGAACAGCAGCGTCTCTCCCGCGAAGAGGCCGAAGCCCAGCGGGTCGCCGCCACCGAGGCGGCACTCGCGTCCGAGGACGAGCAGCAGGTGGCCCCCTCGCTCGAGGACACCGAGGGAGTCGAGCGGACCCAGCCGACTGCCGAAGGTCAGCCCTTCAACCAGGAACCGAGCCAGGATGCCGAACCCGGGTTGGTCTCCACACAGGTGGTCGAGGAAGACGAGGCGCCGGCCCCCGAGCAGGCGGCTCCGGCCGCGGCTTCTACGGCGCCAGCCTCGCCCCCGGCTTCCGACGATGCGGTGACGGATGCCCAGCCCGTGGTCGAGGAACCGGACTCCGCCCGCACCCGCGAGCAGGAGGCAAAGGACGAGGACCGTCGGTCCGCCCTCGAGCGGCTCCGGGCCGAACAGGCCGAGAACGACGCGGCCCGCGCGGGCGAGTCCGCCCCGGCGAGTGCCGCGTCGGGTTCGACCGCATACACGGACCAGTCCGACGAACGCACCGACCAGGCCGAACCCGCTCGAACGGAGGCTTCGGAGCGCGAGGCCGAGGCGCAGAAGGGCGAGGAGTCCAAGAAGAAGGGCTTCTTCAGCCGCTTCTTCGGACTGTAGAACGAGGTCGGGTCCGGGCCCCACGCGGGACCCGGACCCGCGGTTCGCGGCGCGGATTCGCGCCCGGCCGGTACACGAGAATCCCGGTGACATCGATTCGGGTCGGTGTCACCGGGATTCTTTCGTTTTCGGCCAAGGCCCCGTCAGGAGTCCCGGTGCACCACGGCCTCCGCGAAGGACTTGAGGGCCTGTTTGACGGTCGTCTCCGGCAACGGCTCGAGGGTTCTGATGGCGTCGTCGGCCCACCGATAGGCGATGGCCCACGCCGTGTTCGTGGCGGGGTGAGCACCCAGCGCCTCGACCGCACGAGCCAGCGCCTCGTCCGAGCTGAGGTCCGCCTCGATGAGGTCCACGATGCGGCGGGCTTCCTCGTCCCCGTCCTCGGCGGCCTTCCGCACCAGAATCGAAGGAAGCGTGGGAACTCCTTCGCGGAGGTCCGTCCCGGGCGTCTTCCCCGAGGTCTGGCGCGATCCGGTGACGTCGATGACGTCGTCGGCCAGCTGGAAGGCGACACCCACCAGCTCTCCGTATCGAATCAGCGTCTGGACAGTCTGCTCCTCCGCCCCGGCCAGGTGCGAACCGTACTCGCACGCGGCCGCAATCAAGGAGCCCGTCTTGCCTTCGATGACCTTGATGTAATGGGCCAGTTGGTCCTCGTCCGGGTTGGCCCCGGCCGTTTCGTACAGCTGACCGAGCACGAGCCGTTCGAAGGTCCTGGCCTGCACGGCCAAGGCACGTGCACCCAGGTCGGAGACCATGAGGGACGCGCGGGAGAAAATCAGGTCTCCCGTGAGGATCGCGACCGAGTTGCCCCAAATCGTGTGGGCCGCATCCGCCCCGCGACGCTTGGAGGCGTCGTCCATCACGTCGTCGTGGTAGAGCGTGGCCAGGTGCGTGAGTTCCGTGACGACCGCCGCCTCGATCGTGTCGTCGTTGATACCGCCCGAAATTTCAGCGGCCAGGAGCGTCAGGAGGGGCCGGACCCTCTTGCCGCCGGCCTCGAGCAGGTGTCGGGCGGCGACGTCGGCCAGGGCGTCCGTGTAGTGCACGGCGCGGTCCAGGCGTTCCTCAACCTCACCGAGGCTGCGGAGGATCTTCGGACCGAGCTCTTCGTCGCGGGCGATGAGCTCGAATCCGGACGGCAGGTGCGTGTCCTCGGAACCCGCAAGAGCCTGGGCGAAAGCGCTCTCCGGCTGGTCGTCATGCTGTCCGGGGTGTGTATCAGTCACGGGCTTAACACTAACCGTTTCTCTCGGGGCCATAGGCCGTTGGCTTCGGATGGTGGTCACCGGGTGGGGGTCGCGGGCGTCAGGGACTCGATGATGTGCACCGCCTTGTCGATCGTGTTCCGAGGCTCCTGGGGCACTTGGTCGGCCATGACATCCACAATGATCTTCATCATCGCAGGAACCCTCATTCCGAGAGACACAGATGCCTTCATCAGCGCCGGGTGCCCGATCAGTTGCGCGCACGCGCGACCCAGGGTGAAGTGGGAGCCCCACGTCGCTCGAATAATGTCCGGGTAACGGTCGAGGACGAGTTCTCTCTGGGCCGGTCCGTTGGCCCGTGAAGCCTCGCCGACGACGTCGGCCGCAACGCGCGCCGATTGCATGGCATTGGCGATGCCTTCACCGTTGAACGGAGAGACCATGCCTCCGGCATCACCCAGCAGCATCAGACCGGGAACATAGTGCGGAGTCCGGTTGAATGCCATGGGCAGGGCCGCGCCGAGCACCCTCCCCCGGCGATGCTCTGCATCAAGGTTCCATTCCTGGGGCATACCCGCGGTCCACTCGGAGAGGACCCGTCGGTAGTCGAGCTTTCCGAATTGCTCCGACGTGTTGAGGATTCCGAGGCCGACGTTGGCCGTGCCGTCCCCTACGCCGAAGATCCACCCGTATCCCGGCAACAGCTCACGCCGGTCGCCAGGTTCGGGCCGGTCCCCTTCGAGCTCGAGCCAGCCCTCCATCCAGTCCAGATCGCCGAGGGGCGATTCGTAATAGGCCCGGACGGCCACGCCCATGGGGCGGTCGTCCCGCTTGGCGAGGCCAGCCGAGACTGCGGTTCGGGTCGAATTTCCGTCTGCCGCCAGAACCAGGTCCGCGTGGAAATCACGGGTTTCTCCGGTGCGGCGCCCCCGCTCATCGTGCAGTTGGGCGCGGATTCCGACGATACGCTCCGGATCCCCGGCCAGGTTTCGGGAGAGACCGGCCGGCCACGTCGTGAGATCTCCCGCACGGATGACCTCCTGGGCGGCGTGGCCCTCCAGAACCACCGCACCGGCCGACCGGGCGTGGTTGGCGAGCTCCTCGTCGAAGCCGTAGCGGGTGCGAACCAGCCCGTACCCCGGGACATCACCTTGGGATTCGAACGGAACCTCGAGGCTCCTGCCCGCCGCCCGCAAGCGGAGGCCCTTCTGCCGGTGATACCCCTGCTCGACACCGTGAGGCAGACCCATGAGGTCCATCTCCCGCACGGCCTGAGGGGTCAGGCCGTCCCCGCAAACTTTTTCCCGGGGGAAACGTGTCTTCTCCAGGACGGTGACCTCGTGGCCGCCACGCCCGAGCCAGTACGCGGCGGTGGCTCCGGCTGGGCCTGCGCCGACAACGATGATCTTCATAGGACTAGGCCTTGGACCCCCGATGAAGGGCCACGATGCCCCCGGTCAGGTTGCGGTACTGGACGTGCTCCCAACCGGCCTCGGCGATCACTCGAGCGAGCGGTTCCTGGGCCGGCCACGCGCTGATGGTCTCCGCAAGGTACGTATAGGACTCCGGATTCGACGAGAACAGGCCTGCCACGAGGGGCAGCGCGCGCATAAGGTACTCCTGGTAAACCAGGCGGAACGGCGCCCACGTGGGAGTCGAGAACTCGCAGATCACCAGCGTTCCGCCGGACTTCGTGACACGGTGCAGTTCGCGCAATGCCTTGGGATAGTCGGCCACGTTGCGGAGTCCGAAGGACATCGTGACGGTATCGAACTCGGCGTCCTCGAAGGGGAGATCCGTGACGTCCGCCCGGACGAAATCGATCTCGGGATGCCTCCGCTTTCCCTCGACGAGCATTCCCTCCGAGAGGTCGGCCGCGACGACGTCGAGCCCCTCCTTCAGATAGGGCGCGGAAGAGGCTCCGGTGCCGGCGGCCACGTCCAAAATCCTTTGGCCCGGTTTCGGCTCGGCGGCTGTCACGGTCGCCTTGCGCCATCCGCGGTCCTGCCCCAGGGACAGCAAGGAATTCATGAGGTCGTACTTCGGTGCGACCCCGTCAAACATTGCGGAGACTTCCTCGGACTTCTTGTCAAGATCAGCTCGGTTCACGCTGTCCATTCTGTCAGACGGCACGCCGGCCCAGAACCTGGGCTGTGGAAATGAGCCGCAATACATATCGACGCTCTATTTGATTGCACTCAGTGCATCTTCTCGAATAAGCTCGGTCACATGCCTTCCGCCCCGCAACGAGACGCCTCGCCGCACGATGCCGCCCGCCCCAGCGACCGCCGGAGCCTGGTGCGCACTCAGAATCGCGACGCGATCGCTTCGGCCGCGGCCGATCTCGTGCTCCGTGTGGGGCCGAGCCACCTGACCGTGGACGAGCTCGCGGAAAGGGCCGGGGTCTCCCGAAGGACCGTGTTCAACCACTTCTCATCGATCGAGGAAGCGGCATTCGCCCGAGTCAACGACAATTTCGATCGGCTCGTGGAGGATTTCGCCCCGGATTTCGTCGGCACACCGGAGACGATGAGCACCAGCGTGTCCCAGGCCCTGACGGAGTTCGTGCTGCGGTCGGATGTGCTCGAGGTCATCCGCGACAGCGTCACCACCGCGGGCCGGATGGTCGACCGGCAGGGAATGGACACCTGGGGGCAAGCCTCGATCGAACGTATGATCCACCGCCTGGTCGCGATCGTCGAGTCCCTCTATCCGCAGGCCCCCGCCATGCACATCCACATCCTGTGCCGGGTGCTCGTTCAGACCATCTGCGTCGCACTCCACGAGGCTCTGGGCGACGACGGCCAGGGTTCGAGCCTCGCGGAAGCGCGCGACAAAGTGCGCGAAGCCCTCGAATATTTGACCACCATTTCCTTCGACTCCGCCCTGAAAGGGATCTGACCATGGCATCCTTGCTCTACACCATCGGCCGCTCGTGCGCTCGCAAAGCATGGCTCGTACTTGTGGTGTGGCTGGTGGCCCTCGCGGCCGCCGGCGGCAGCTTCGCCGCCTTCAGCGGTCAGCTGAGCAACGCGTTCACCCTGCCCGGGTCGGAGACCGAACGGTTGCAGAACGTCCTCAAGGACAAGGTCCCCGAGGCGAGCCACGGCACGGGCCAGGTCGTGATCTCAACCGACGATGACAAACCGTTCACCGGCGAGCAGAAGTCGCAGATCGCCGACGCCCTCTCGAGCGCGAACAAGGTCGATGGTGTCGCTTCGACCACGAACCCCTTCCAGACCAAGAGCTCCATCGAGGAGTCGAAGTCCCAGCTCGACGACGCCGCCCGGCAGCTCGAGGGCGCCTGGGGACAACTGGGCAGCGGACAGAAACAGCTCGAGGACGGACGACAAAAAGTCGATCAGGCCCAGAAACAGCTCGATGAGACCAAGCAGAAGGCCGCAGCCTCCCCCGGCTCGGACCAGGCGAAGGGCCAACTCGACGAGCAGCAGAAACAGATCGACAAGCAACGCAGCGAGCTGGACGGCAAGCAGGACGAGTTCGAGAAGAACCGCGATCAGCTCAAGGAGCGCCAGCAGGAGTACGACCAGAAGCTCAAGCTCTTCGACCTGTCCAAGTCCGCCGCGCTCGTGTCGCAGGACGGCACCACGGCCGTCGCCTCGATCTCCTTCGACAAGAACGAGCAGAACATCAGTCAGGACACCAAGGACTCCCTGGTCAAGACGATCGACAACGCCGGGATCGACGGAGTATCGATCGACTACAGCCAGTCCATCGCTCAAGACCTCGGCGCTCTGGCCGGTCCCGCGGAGATCATCGGCGTCGTCGTGGCTCTCGTGGTTCTGCTCATCATGTTGGGGACCATCGTTGCCGCCGGCCTGCCCATTCTGACGGCACTCATCGGCGTCGGGATCGGCGTGCTGATCACGATGTCGCTCTCGGCCGTGGTCGACATCCAGCAGATCACCCCGATGCTGGGGCTGATGCTGGGACTCGCCGTGGGGATCGACTACTCGCTGTTCATCCTGAACAGGCACCGAGTCAATCTGCGCGAGGGGCACCGCCTCACCGATTCCATCGCCCTGGCCAATGGAACGAGCGGAAATGCCGTGGTCTTCGCGGGCACGACCGTCATCATCGCGCTCTTGGCGCTGAACGTTGTCGGGATCCCGTTCCTCGGCATCATGGGGACGACCGCCGCGATGTGTGTTCTCATCGCCGTTCTCATCTCCGTGACCCTGACCCCGGCCTTGCTCGGGCTAATCGGCCTGCGCGTCCTGAACAAGAACGAGCGAGCCGCCTACCACGGACACGCGGGCAAGCACCGGAAGACCAAGACGCTCCGGGAAGCACACGGATGGTCCTCGGTGGTCACCCGCCATCCCGTTCTCGTGATCATCGGTGCGGTGGTCGCACTCGGAATCATCGCTATCCCCACGGCGTCGATGCGGCTCGGCCTGCCCGACTCCTCGACGGAATCCGTGGATTCGACCGATTACAAGGCGTACAAGACCATCGAGGACAAATTCGGGGCGGGCGCGAACGGAACCATCCTGGCGGTGGCCGAGCTTCCCTCCGACACCGACGAATCCACGGCCGATGATCTCCAGCTGAAGATCGCGGAGAAGATCAAACAGCAGGACGACGTCAAGAACGTGGTTCCGGGGCCCGTCTCCAAGGACCATTCGGTCGAGGTCTTCCAGGTGACCCCCGAGGAGGGACCGGCCGCCGAGTCCACGGAGAACCTCGTCAACGACCTGAGGGACCTCTCGTCGGAGACGCAGAAGAACGACGACGTCACCCTCGGCGTCACGGGACAGACCGGAGGCAATATCGACATCTCCCAGATTCTGTCCCAGGCGCTGCCGGGATATATCGGCATCGTTCTCGGCCTGTCCTTCGTAATCATGGTGCTGGTCTTCAGGTCGATCCTGGTGCCCCTGATTGCGACGCTGGGCTTCTTGTTCTCGCTCCTGGCGTCCTTCGGCGGCGTCGTCGCGATCTACCAGTGGGGCTGGCTCGGGCAGATCTTCCAGGTCCACGACGCAACCATCGTGCTCTCGTTCCTCCCGACCCTGGCCGTCGGGATCCTGTTCGGCTTGGCGATGGACTACCAAATGTTCCTGGTCTCCGGAATGCGCGAAGCGCACACCCACGGGGCCAATGCCCGAACCGCTGTCGTGATGGGCTACAACCAGTCGGCCCGTGTGGTCGTGGCGGCCGCGATCATTATGTTCAGCGTGTTCGGCGGATTCGTCTTCTCGGAGCTGACCATGATCCGATCCATCGGTTTCGGACTCGCCTTCGGCGTGCTGCTCGATGCCTTCGTTATTCGAATGAGCCTGATTCCGGCGGCAATGCACCTTCTCGGCGAATCCGCGTGGTGGTTGCCCCGGTGGCTCGACAAGATCTTGCCGAATGTCGACGTCGAAGGAGCCTCCCTGGAGCGGGGCAATGATGAAGAGACCTCAGAGCGTCAGTAGAACGTGGTGAACCGCACAGGGGAAGGGCGTTGCTCGCTCAAACAATTTGCAATTACTGTAAATACATGAGCACTTCGACCCTTCCCGGCGGCGACCGCCGGCACGCGCGGCGCGAGGCCACACGCAAGGCCATCCTCGAGGCCGCCGAATCGATCGTGCTCGAAGAAGGAGTCGAAGCCCTCAAATCGAAATCACTTGCGGAACGGGCCGGAATCTCCCAACGGTCCTTGTTCAATCACTTCCCCAACCTGAACGAGGTCGTGCTGTCACGCATCACCTCGTATCTCACGGTTTTGCTGAGCGAACCCGAGATTCCCTCGGGACTGCCGACCTCCGAGATCCCGGATGCCCTCGACTGGAAGTTCAAGGCCAGTTTCGACCGGCCGGAGGCGGACCACCTTTTCAACAGCTTCCTGGCCCTGAGCCTCCGGCTCGACACGGAAATGGTCGACCTGCTGGGACGCCACGTGGTTTTGACCCTCGCGGACGTCTCGAGCCAAATCATGGAATCGACCACCAAGAATTATCCGGATCTCGACTTCGGCCAGAACATCAGGATCCGGATGTATATCTCCAACCTCACTAACGGGATCGCCTTCGGACTGCTCCGGGGCATCAATCGGCTGGGCGTCCTCGACAGCCCCGCGTGCGGTGCCCCCGAGCACGACGGCGCCCACTTCCCGAAATCCTTCCAGGGAACCGACGCGCTCGGACTACTCAACCTGGAATCCCTGCGAGAAGACATCGATTGGGCCTTCGAGCAGGTGGCCATTGGCCGTCCTCGCATCTGACATCGAACATCAACTACCGAGAGAAGTCATGGCACAACTCCTGTATCGCATCGGCGGCTTCGCCGCCCGCAAGGCATGGGTGATCATCAGTCTGTGGATTGTGATCCTCCTGGCCCTGGGCGGTTCATACGCCGCATTCAAGGGGGATCTGAGTTCCAGCGTCACGATCCCCGGCACCAAGTCGCAGCAGCTCCAGGACGAGCTGAGCGACAAATTCGACATGAACGCGAACGCCGGAACCGGGCAGGCGGTCGTCAAGACCTCCGATGGGAAGGCCATTTCTTCCGACCAGAAGCAGGCGCTGGCCAGCGCCCTGCAGAAGGTCGACAAGGTCGACGGCGTCGAATCCACGACCAATCCCTTCGACCAGCAGAAGCAGGTCGACCAGGGCAAGGCACAGCTCAAGCAGGCGCAGCCTCAGATCGAAGACGGCCAGAAGAAGCTGGACGACGGCCAGAAACAGATCGACGACGCACGATCCAAACTCGATTCCTCCAACGCACCGCCGGATGCCTATCAAGAGGTCGACGGCAAACAGAAGGAACTGGACACCCAGAAGAAGCAGTTCGAGCAAAAGAAGTCGGAGTTCGACCAGAACAAGGAGAAGCTGGACATGTCCAGCAAGTACTCCTCGGTGTCCGACAATGGTTCGACCGCACTGGCGAGCATCAGCTTCAAGGACGAGATCAATTCGGTATCCCCCGACACGCTCTCGGAGGTGCGTTCCGACCTCGCTGACGCCGACCTCAAGGGTCTCGACGTCGAATTCGACCAGAACCTTGAGGGCCAGCCCGAGATGAAACCGACCGCCGAGATCATCGGCGTGATCGTGGCCTTCATCGTGCTGCTCGTCATGATGGGAACGTTCATCGCCGCGGGTCTGCCGATCCTCATGGCCTTGGTCGGCGTGGGAGCTGCCATGCTCGGAACGTTCTCGTTGTCCGGCATCGTCGAGATGAATTCCACAACACCCGCTCTCGGGTCGATGCTGGGTCTCGCGGTCGGCATCGACTACTCGCTCTTCATCATCAACAGACACCGGAACAACCTGGCCCGCGGCATGAGCATGAAGGACTCGATCGCTCTTGCCACCGGGACGAGCGGCAATGCCGTCGTCTTTGCAGGTGCGACCGTCATCATTGCCCTGCTGGCGCTCAACGTCGTGGGAATTCCGTTCCTGTCCGTGATGGGCAACGTCGCCGCGGGATCGGTCCTCCTGGCCGTCCTGGTCGCGGTGACCCTGACGCCCGCGATGCTCGGCCTCACCGGTCGGCGCATCATCACGAAGAAGCGGTGGAAGACGATCCAGCGCCGCGCCCAGCTGCGGGACAAGGCACAGACGGAGAATCTCGTCAAGGAGGGCGAACTCCAGGACCGCGCCCACAAGGCCCATCTGGAGCACGAGTCGGCCCCGCACGGTTGGCTCAAGGTCGTGACCAAACGACCCCTGATCACCACCATCGTTTCCGCGCTGGTCCTGATCGTCGTCGCACTTCCGATGACCCAGATGCGCCTGGGGCTGCCCGATGCGACGAGCTCGAGCCCCGACACCGGAGCGTACAAGAGTTTCAAGACGATCGAGGAGCAGTTCGGCGAGGGCCGCAACTCCACGATGATCGCGGCGGCGGACCTGCCCGATGGGACCACTGAGGACCAGGCGAAGCAGCTCCAGATCGATGTCGCCAAGGACCTGGAGAAGCAGCAGGACGTGGATACCGTGGTTCCTGCCGCGATCTCCGAGGACAGCAGCATGCTGATGTACCAGATCGTTCCGGATGAGGGGCCCAGCGCGTCCTCGACGAACGACTTGGTCAACGATTTGCGTGACCATACGGTCCACACCGACGACGGCGACGTGACCTTCGGAGTCGCGGGCCAGACAGCAATGAATATCGACATCTCCGAGAAGCTCCTCAAGGTGCTTCCGGTGTATCTGGCCATCGTTCTCGGCCTGTCGCTGCTCGTTCTGATCCTGGTGTTCCGCTCGATCCTGGTGCCGCTCACTGCGACCCTGGGTTACCTCTTCTCGCTCCTGGCGGCCTTCGGCGCGACCGTCGCCGTATTCCAGTGGGGATGGCTCGGGTTCCTCTTCGGGGTCACGGACCCCGGCCCGATCCTGAGCTTCCTACCGATTCTGGCGGCCGGCGTGCTGTTCGGCCTTGCCATGGACTACCAGGTATTCCTGGTGTCATCGATGCGCGAGGCGTACAGCCATGGGCGAGGCGGCAAGAAGTCGGTGATCGTCGGCTTCAATCACAGCGCGAAGGTTGTTCTGGCCGCGGCCCTGATCATGGCTGGGGTGTTCCTCGGGTTCGTGTTCAGCGGCGAGGCGATGATCGCGTCCATCGGATTCGTCCTGGCCGCCGGCGTCCTGTTCGACGCGTTCGTGGTACGCATGACGCTGATTCCGGCGCTCATGTACCTCCTGGGTTCCAAGGCATGGTGGCTGCCGCGCTGGGTGGACAAGATCCTCCCGAATGTGGATGTCGAAGGGGCCTCTTTGGAGCGCAAGGAGTAGCCTCCCTCCCGTCGGGAATCACCCCGGAACACTAGGTGACGATGAGCCGGTCGCCCCATGGTGGGCGGCCGGCTCTTCGTGTGCGCGCGCCGCGGCTCGAGGTGGCAGTGGCGTGCATATTTCACCGCAAAAACTGCACAAGCCTGCCACTTCGCCACGTGGTGGGGCTCAGGTGCTCGGAAGTGCCGACGACGTCGTGCGCGATCCCGGGGTGCCCTGGGGTGGGTGTTACCGGATTGCGAGGCGCTGACCGACGACTATCGACGACGTCGGCGAACAATCGCGGCCCTATCAGGAGGCGGTTGCCCAATCGAGAGGCGGTTCCCCTCCTGATGTGGCGCTCTAACCCCCTCCTAACGAAGGTCGGCACCGCCTCATCGGGTAACCGCCACCCAACGTGGGAGGCGAGGCGCCGTCCAGCGCGGGGCAACCGCCACCCAATGCAGGAACGCGCCACCGCATCGGCCAACCACCACCCAACGTGGGAAGTGAAGCGCCGGAAAGAGCCGGCAACCACCGCCCAACACTGGCAACCGCCACCGAACGCAGACGCGGCCCGAACGCCCTTCGGCCCGGACGCTCTCCGGGACTAACGCTTGCCCGGGTGGGAATCTCGGGCGACGATATCCTTCCATTCGGCGCGTTCCTCGGTCAGCCCTTCTCGCGTGCCACGCACCTCGATCACACTGATCCCCCGAACGGGGGCGGCCAGTGCCGCGAACAGCGCGTCCTCGTCGTCGGCCCGCATGTAGCGATGGCCGTGGGCCGTGACCAGGCGTTCGACGTCGGCGTCGTGAGGGGTGCCGAAGAACCTTTCGACGGCACCGGCCCACCCCTCCGCCTTGGCCACGTTGCCGTGCTCAAGCGTCGAGAAGATGCCACCGCCGGAATCGTTGAAAACGATGATTTGCACGTCCGGGACGACCTCGCCCGGTCCGAAAAGCAAGGAACCGGCGTCGTGCAGCAGCGTGAGATCGCCCAGCAGAAGACGCAGGGGCTCCCGACGCGCGAGGGCGATCCCCGAAGCGGTCGCCACGGTCCCGTCGATGCCGGCCAGACCACGGTTGGACCACACCATCGGGTCGTGAGCGGCCCGCGGGTCGACCGGTACGAGGTCGAGATCACGGATCAGATTGGAAGATCCGCAGACGAGCGCCAGGCCGTCGTCGGTCATGGCCTCTCGAACTGCTCGGGCAACCAGAGGACCGTTGAGACAGCCGTTGCGATCCCGGGCCTCGGCCAGCGCCCGCTGCAGGTCGTTGTCCACCCGCTCGTCCTCGGTATGCCACCATTCGAGCCACGACCTCGGGGGCCGCCCGGCGAACCGCCGGGCCTCGACGAGCGTTTCCACGGGAGTCTCAGGCCGACGGTCCGGGAGGGCCCACGCAACGGGACGGGGCAGATAGATCACTGATTCGACGTCGCCCCGATGGAGCAGGTGGTCTACGGAGCGGGAGAGCGTCGGGCGGCCGAAGAGGACGACGCGCTCGATCTGGTCCCCCAGCTCCCCGTCGAGAAGGAGCTGATATGTGCCCATCGCATTGGGGCCGCTCCGGGCACCCGACGAGGGCTCGGCCAAAAGGGGCAGATCGGCCGCCTCCGCGAACATGCGGGCCAGAGGGCCTGCCCCGTCCCCGGCGATGACGACGGTGCGGACCCCCTCGGCACCCGGCCCCTCCGATGCCAACGCCTCCCCAGGATCTGAGTCGCCCAAAGCCTCGGTCACCGTGCTATCCGCCCGACGGGGAGCAACCGGCGCACGCACATCCGTCAAGGAGTCAGCCCAGGCACGCAAGGTCTCACGCATACGCGGTTCGGGAGTCAGGGGAACGTCGAAAGCGACGTTGATCTGCACGGGTCCCAGCGGCCGGTTCGACGGCCGATCCCATGAGGCGGGGTCGCGGCCCGTCAGCGCCGCGAGACACTCGGTGAAAGCCACCGTCTGGCCCCCCGGCTCCGGTTCGGGATAGGACACGAGATCCGCGGAGGCCCGCACGTGAACCCCGTAGAGCCCTTGTTGCCAAGTGGTCTGGTTGGCTCCCGTTCCCCGGAGGCGTGGGGGCCGGTCCGCGGAAAGG
Source organism: Kocuria sp. (assembly GCA_030454085.1). Taxonomy (GTDB): domain Bacteria; phylum Actinomycetota; class Actinomycetes; order Actinomycetales; family Micrococcaceae; genus Rothia. Next base: position 2,443 of record JAKDJD010000004.1, on the reverse strand, counting down.
ATCGCGAGGGGAACTTCGGAGTGATTGGCTTCCATGACCGCCGGCATCAGCTCGCCGGCGGCCGTGCCCGAGGTCGTGACCACCCCGACCGGTCGCCCCGAGGCCTTGGCCATGCCCAGGGCCGTGAATCCGGCGGTCCGCTCGTCGATGCGGACATGAACTTCAACGACGCCGGCTTCCGAGGCCGCCGCGAGCGCGTAGGCCAGTGGGGCCGACCGGGATCCGGGGGCCAGAACCACCTCGCGCATTCCGGATCGGATGAGGGAATCCAGAACGGATACCGCAGTGAGGAACGCGTCGGGCTGGGAGTCTGAAGAAGTCACCCTGACCATTTTACGCCGCGGCGGCAATCCGAGGTTTTCCGTCTCGACGACCGCTCTTGGCGTCCTATCGCGTCGAATATGGATTTTTAGTTGAGAATGATTATCATTATTGATCTATGATCCATTCATCTCTGCGCACGAACCACCGCTATCGCGTGCTGCTGGCCTGCGCGCTGGGCGCATTCCTCGCACTCTCCGTGCTTCTGGCCATTTCCTGGGGTGCGGCGTCGATCCCTGTCGGCCGGACCGCGACCTACCTCTGGTCGGCACTCACCGGAGGGCCGATCAGCTCGTCCGACGTGACCGAGTACACCGTCGTCGCGGAGATCAGGACCCCGAGGGCGGTCATGGCGGCCGTGGTCGGGGCCGGGCTCAGCGCCCTGGGGATCGCCGCCCAAGCCATGGTCAGGAACCCGCTTGCCGATCCGTTCATCCTGGGCATCTCCTCGGGAGCCTCGGTGGGGGCAAGCGCCGTCGTGTCCTGGGGAATCTTGTCTTCCTTCGGCGTGTACGCGTTGTCGGCGGCCGCATTCGTCGGGGCTCTCATCGCCTCGGTGCTGGTTTACGCTCTCTCACGCTCCTCGGGAGGCATCGCTCCGGTGCGTCTGATCCTGACGGGTGTGGTCCTGTCCTTCGGGTTCCAAGCACTCATGTCCTCGATCGTCTTCTTCGATTCGAAGGGCGACGCCGCCCGGACCGTGATGTTCTGGATGCTCGGTTCCCTGGGCGGAGCGTCATGGGCACAGCTTCCATTGGCGGGGGTTGTCACGCTCGGCGTCATCGTGTGCCTGTGGTACCGCGCTCCGGATCTGGACGCCCTCTCGATGGGAGACGGATCCTCGGCGAGCCTCGGCGTCGATCCCGAGGCCCTGAGACGCCGCCTCTTCCTGCTCACCGTGATCGGAACGGCAGTGCTCGTTTCGGTCGCGGGCACCATCGGCTTCGTCGGCCTGGTGGTCCCCCACCTGACGCGTATCGTTCTCGGCCCCGCGCACAGGCCTGCCACGGTTCTGGCTCCGTTGTTCGGCGCCGTGTTCATGGTCTGGGTCGATCTGCTGAGTCGGATTGCGGTCCCGCCCAGGGAACTTCCCCTCGGCGTGGTGACCGCCTTGATCGGCGTTCCTGTATTCGTGCTGCTCATTCGGCGGCGGGGATATGTCTTCGGAGGTGCGCAATGACGGCGAACGCAGCACTCGTCCTGGACGACGTCTCGATCCCGGTGGCCGGACGCGATGTTGTCCGGCAGGTCTCTCTCACGGTCCGCCCCGGCGACGTCGTCGGACTGGTCGGCCCCAATGGGTGCGGCAAATCCACGATGCTCAAAGCTCTGTACCGGGCACTCCGACCGAGCAGCGGCGCCGTTCTGATCGACGGTTCCCCACTGGATCGGCTGTCCTTCCGCGAGTCGGCGTCACTCCTCGCAGCACTGCCGCAGGAGGAACGGGGAGAACTCGATTTCACGGTGGCCGAGGTCGTCGCGCTCGGGGCCGCGGCTCACCCGACGTCGGCTCCCGAGACGGAACGGGCCGTTGCCGGTGCCATGGCCCGGACCGGGGTCCAGGGCCTGGCCGACCGGAGTTATCTGGGACTCTCGGGCGGCGAACGCCAGCGGACGCTCCTGGCCCGGGCGCTGGCCCAGCGAACTCCTTATCTTCTCCTCGACGAACCCACCAACCACCTTGACCTGAGGTACCAGGTCGAGCTCGTCGGACTCCTGCGGAAGCTGGCCCAACGGACAGCGGACCCAGGAGTCCAGGGCACGGCCGGCCAGGAGTCATCCGGAGACGACTCGGCACGTCGACCAGGAATCATCATGGCCCTGCACGATCTGAATCTCGCGGCGAGCGCGTGCCACCGGGTCGTCGTGATGGACCGAGGCCGCGTCGTCGCCGACGGCCCACCCGGCGCGAGTCTCGAGGCAGACCTGATCGAAAAGGTCTATGTGGTCCGCCCCATCGTGACCACCCGCCCGGACAACGGCGCCCCGCACTTCCTGTTCCCGTGGTGAATCGACCCGACGGACGTCAACGCCACACCCCCGCTCCGGGCACGTCCCCCCCGCCCCCCCCCCGAGGGAGGCGGTGCCGGGTGGGCCCGGGCCGCGGCCCGGACAGCAAGGG
>JAKDJD010000085.1 GCA_030454085.1 Kocuria sp. | reverse complement strand
ACGAAAAATGCGGCACCGCGGTGTGGACCCCCCCCGGCCCGGGCCGGGCCGGTCCGCGGTCTATCCTAAAATCGACCGCGGACCGGTCTCGACGCCGAGGCGTCACGTCAGCAATTCCGCAACGATCACCAGGGGTCGCCGTACAGGTGGAGCTCGGGGTCATCCGGGTCAATGTCCGGGTCCGCGACGCTGAAGAAGACTTGTTGGCCGGTGCGGTTCTGCACATCGTGGATGAGCAGGGCGTAGCGACCGGTCGGCAAGGTCGAGAAGTCCTTGCTTTCGATCTGCAGCTGCCCGTGCTCGTCCTTGGTGATCTGGGCGTCCAGAGTGACCGTTTCGCCCTTGCCCGTGGGGGCGTCTCGGTACGTCACGTCCACCTGGTATTCACCGTCCTCCGAGAGGGGGAGGGTGCTCTGCGGGTTGATGGTCATGGAGTCGAAGCTTCCCGCCCGCATGGCCGGGACACCATTCGGATAACCCCAGGAGACCTCCTCCTGGGTGGGCATCACCGCGAGGGTGTTCTCGGCCGGTGAGTAGGTGGCTCCGATCCTCAGGCCGGGCTCGTCCGAGGGCTCCCCGGTCTCGGGGCTCACGTAGGCGGGGTTCTCGGGATCGGTCTCGTCGTCGGCAACCCGACCCGGAACTTGGACCATGAGGTTGCCGGGCAACTGGTCGAAGGATTCGGCACCGGAGAGGTCCAGGGTCCCGCCCTTCGACTCTGCGAGGATGTTTTCGCCGCACAGGCCGTTGCCGATCTTGACCTGGTACTTCCCGTCGGGCGCGGGTTTCTGCTCCGTACCGGTGTCGGGGAGCGTCAGCTTGTAGTCGGTCGATCCTTGGTTCTGCTGGACCAGTTGGGGCTGGCCGCCGGCCCCGCGCCACATGTCGTAGGCCCGGGGCGCCGTGCCATGCTCCTTCAGCCAGGTGTCGGCGTGGGTCTGGGGTGCATCCGGGTTGCCCGGCACTTGTCTGTTGCACAGGCTCGAACCGCCAGTGCCTTCGGCCTGTGCGGGCGCCGCCAAGGACAGGGACCCGAGTGCCAATGCTCCTGCGGCCCCGAGTGCGGCACATGTCCGGGTTCTCGTGTTCGTCATCATCGCGGGTCTCCGATCCGTGAAATTCTAGTGATTCATCGAACACTCCGGACGCTACTGAAGCGGGCGCCGCGGCAGGTTAAGGTTCGGCCTCAATTCTGAAATAAATGGTCGCGGTCCGGTCACGGCCTCACGTCTCCCGCGAGCCCGGCATCGTGCCGTGGGTCAACGGGCCGTAGGTCGGAGTCGAACATTCCGATCTGACCAACGGATCGTCAGCGTTCGTGGAGCAGGGAGACGGGAAGGGCGTCCAGCGCGGCCTGGACCAGGCGGTGGTCGCGGGCCCCGCGGCGCGTCGCACTGAAAATCCGGCGGTTCGGCGTCGGATCCCCGTGGAGCGGGATGCGTGCCACCGGCCAGTCCTCGTGGAGTCTCGCCAATTGCGGTACCAGGAAGACGCCGAAGCCGTGGGCGACCAGAGCCGTTCCCGTTTCCCATTCGTCGCTCCGGTGCGCGACGTTCGGCGAGAAGCCCGCACCCAGGCAGGCCGCCATCACGAGCTGGTAATAGGCGCTGTCGGGGCGGCCGACGATCCACGGCTCGTCGGCCGCCTCAGCAAGTCGCACCGACGGCTTGCCGGCCAGGGGATGGTCCCGCGGAACCACCAGTTCGAGGGGGTCGTCGGCCAGGTATACCTGGTCGAAGCGCGGATCGGAGGATGACGGCGTCATCGACGTCGCCGTGTACAGGGCCAGGTCCGCGTCTTCCGAAAGCAACAGGTCGAAGCAGCGCGAGGGTTCGGCCTCGATGACTCGGACCGTGGTCTCCGGGAAGTTGTCGCGCAAGTGGGCGGCGGCCTGGGGAAGGAGCCGGGTTGCGGCCGTGGAGAACCCGCACATCGTGAACGAGCCGGTGATGTGTTCGGGGTCGGCCGCGAGCTCGGCCCGGGCCCGCTCCTCCTGGGCGAACATCATGGCCGCGTGACGCAATACGGTGTGGGCCGCGCTCGTGAGCCGGACGCCTCTCCCCACCTGGGCCAGGAGCGTCACGCCGAGTTCCTCGGAGAGCTGGCGCAATTGGTGGGAAACGGCCGATGGCGTGTAGTTCATGGCCTTGGCCACGGCGGTTACCGTTCCGTGATGGGCCAACAGCTGCAGGACTCTCAAACGCGCGTCGATCATGTAAAAAATATACAAGGTAGCGTCAAAAAACGTTTGCTTTTATTCAGTAGTCCGGCGTTCGATAGTGGAAGCATGCTGAATCACCGTGTGCTTTCCCCATCCGGCAAGCCGGCCGTCCCTCGGCGTCGGAATCTCGTAGCGCCCGCTCGGGGCGCTCGGAACGAGCACGTGACCACGACCAGGGGGCAGGTGGCCACCGGCGTTGCACTGCTCATCGTCCTGACCGCTGGGGCTTATATTCCGTCCCCGCTCTATCCCGGGTACCAGGCTCAGCTGGGGTTCAGCGACCTGACCATGATTCTGATCTACGCTACGTTCGCGCTGGTCAGTATTCCCGCACTGCTCCTCTTCGGACCGGCCTCCGACGTCCTGGGCCGTAGGAAGGTTCTCCTGGCCAGCATCGTTCTCTCGGGGGCGGGATCGTTGTGCTTCCTGTGGGCGGGGAGCACGTTCTCGCTGTTCCTGGGCCGCGCCTTCCACGGCCTGGCCCTTGGCGCCGTGACCGGCCCCGCGACCGCGTGCGTGATCGAGAATTCGGCGGCGCACGCGAACAAGTACAAGATCTGGGCCTCCGTCCTCGCTACCTCGGCCTTCGTTGCCGGCACCGCGGCCGGCCCGTTCTTCGCCGGTGTTCTGGCCGAATGGGCTCCGCTGCCGGAAGCTCTGCCCTATCTCGTGCACCTGGGGCTCCTGGTC
>JAKDJD010000020.1 GCA_030454085.1 Kocuria sp. | reverse complement strand
AGAGCAATTGACTCTTAATCAATGGGTTCCGGGTTCGAGTCCCGGGGGGCGCACGATGAATAACCCGGTTCGGCTGCGAACCGGGTTTTTTCGTGTTCTTTTGCGCCCAGACCACGGGACACGGTCCATGCGCGTGCCGGGAGATCCGGTGCCGGGGACCCACCTTCAGGCCCTGCGTCAATGGCCTGGCAACAGCACTCGGGCACACGAGGCACCGGATGAGGCAGCCGGGCCGATCACCAGCCCGACGTCGTCATTCCTCCACGCTCTCAGGGGCTTCCTCGGTGGAATCGCCCGCCGGACGCTGGGACGCGACGCCCTCGGCAACCCAGCGGGCCTCTTGCGGGAGGCTCTCCATGGTGTCCCGGACGATCTTGAGTGGCATCGTGTCCGTGTTCGACAGGTCTCTGATGACCTGCTCCAGTGCTTCTCGGAGCTCACCGTGTTCCAGCACCCCCGTGCCTGCGAGTTCTTCCTCGACTTCAGTGGCCTCGGCCAGCGCGCGCTTGCCCTTGTCGGTAATGACCATCAGGTAGCTACGGCGGTCCTGGGTGCTTCGCTCCCGTGCTATATGACCGTGCACTTCGAGGCGCGTCAGGGTCTTGCCCATGGTCTGCGCTTGCACACCGACTTTGTGGGCCACCTGAGCTTGGGTAAGACTGCCCTCTCGGTAAATGACGTCAAGGGCCATGACACCGGCGTGCGTGAGTCCGAGAGACTGCAGCTGCCGGTTCCAATTGTGTTCCAGCATCCTTGCTGCGGTGGACATCAGGCGACTGATGGACCATTCCTGGAAGTGAGGCATGGCTGAAATTATATGCACCACGCGGAACCGGGGCACTGAGTCGACGGCCGATATTACGCTCGTACAATGGCCAAGAGCACAATGCAATCAGGCCAGGTGGTGTCCCAGCACTGAAAACGCTGGGGCACCGGGGCCGTCACGACCGGAGGTTCTTGAATGACCGATTCCACTCGACTGTCTCCGGGAGACCCTGCCCCGGACTTCACCCTCGAGGACGCCCAGGGCAAGCAGGTCTCGCTCGCCGACTATGCCGGCTCGACAGTCATTGCCTACTTCTACCCGAAGGCGTCGACCCCCGGGTGCACCACCGAGGCCTGCGATTTCCGAGACAATCTCGATTCGTTGGAATCTCTGGGATATCGAGTTCTGGGAATCTCTCCTGACAAACCAGGGGCGTTGCAGAAATTCGTGGACAATCAGTCCCTGACTTTCCCCCTGCTCTCCGATCCCTCGCACGAGGTCGCCGAAGCGTACGGCGCCTGGGGCGAGAAGAAGAACTACGGGAAGGTCTCGGTCGGCCTGATTCGATCGACGTTCGTGATCGACGGCTCGGGAACGATTCAGATCGCCCAGTACAACGTCAGGGCCAAGGGGCATGTGGCCAAGTTGCGGCGGGATCTCGGTATCGACGCCTGACGGTCGACGTCGTTCCGCCGGCCCCGTGTCCGATGCCTCGCCGCGCCGAACCGATTCGCACCCTCATGTAGACTGTGGACTCGCCGAAGTGAGCGGCATGCGCGAGTGGTGGAATAGGCAGACACGCAGGATTTAGGTTCCTGTGCCGGTGAGGCGTGCGGGTTCAAGTCCCGCCTCGCGCACCGACAGCCGACCCCTTGGTGGGCGTCGGGCCTATGCGCCTGGCCTGGCCGGCCGCATGCCCCCGCATCTCGCGGGCGATTCCAAGATGGCACCCTTCATGAGGAGTGAGACGTGAGAACCACCCGGCGCGGATTCCTGACCGGTTCTCTGGGAGTCGCTGCCGTGGCCCTGGCCGGTTGCGGCAACTCGTCGCGGCCGTCCCCTTCGTCCAGCGGCTCAGCCAGTCCGGCCGGACCTTCATTCGTCTTCGGCAACGCGGCCGCCGCACCGACCTTGGATCCGTCGCTGACTTCAAACCTCGAGACCTCGCGCATCGCAGCCCAGATTCTCGAGCCTCTGGTCAAGGCCGACCAGGACACGGGCAAGCCGGTCCCGGGGCTGGCCACGGAATGGTCAGTCTCCGACGACGGCCTCACCTACACGTTCACGTTGCGGAAGAACGTCTCGTTCCATGACGGTACGGATCTCACTGCCGACGTCGTGTGCGAGAACTTCCGCCGTTGGTCCGAGAACACCCAGACCAAGCAGGTGAATCAGACCGCGTACCAAACCATCTTTCGTTCGACCAAGGCCGACGGCTCGTCAAGAGAATCGATCTATCGCTCGTGCACCGCCGTGGACGACCACACCGTCCGCCTCGCCATCTCCACGCCGTACCCGTCCGTGGTGAAGGCCTTGACGCAACCTGCCTTCGGTATTGGGTCTCCCCGGGCATTCAAGGACCACAGCGAATACGAATCCCACCCGGTCGGTACGGGCCCCTTCGAGCTGAAGGACTGGGACGGGCGGACCGCGACGCTGACCCGATTCCCCGATTACTGGGGCGAGGCCGCGCACCTCGGGAAACTGACCTTCGTCACGGTGACCAGCACCCAGAAGCGGTACTACGAGATCCTGAAGGGCAGCGTTGACGCCTACGACCAGATCGGCATCGACGACTTCGTGAATCTTGCGCGCCGCGGATACCAGATCCAGCAGCGCGATCCGTACTCGGTGGCGTACGTGAGCATGAATCAGCAAGCGGGTCCCTTGTCGGACATCAAAGTCCGGCGTGCGGCGGCCCATGCCATCACGCGCTCCCCCATCGCGGACAAGTACTATCCCGATGGGACGAAGGTCGCCAACGACTTCGTCCCGGAACTGTTCAAGGTCAGCGCCTCGGACACGCAATCCGCGTATCGGCAGGACCAGACCCTCGCCAAGAAACTCCTGGAGGAGTCCGAGTACGACGGCAAGGAACTCCAGTTCTACTATCCGACCGACGTGTCGCTGGCATACGTGCAGAGCCCGGAGGCGGTATTCGCTCAAATCGCAGGAGATCTCACGTCGGTCGGTTTCAATATCAAACCCGTCCCGATTCGGTGGACGGACGATTATCTGACCAAAATCAATCAAGCCAATTCCGACCGGGCCTTCGCTCTCACGGGCTACATGGGCGCGTACAGGGATCCCGACGACTTCCTGTCGCCACTGTTCCGCCAGGAGAACCCCCAGTTCGGGTTCTCCGATTCGGACCTGTTCGACCAGGTTCAGAAGGCTTCCACCATGGCCGACGGCGGGGAACGGAACGAGCTGTACAAGAAGATCAACAAGTCCGTGGCAGAGGCGATGCCCGCGATCCCGTTGGCGTTCCCCATCTCCGCGGTGGCACTCAACTCGAGGGTCGTCTCTTATCCGCTGACCGCGACGGGCGTGGCCGATTTCTCCAAAATCGAAGTACACGAGGAGAAGTGATCCACCCCGGACCGCATCATTGAAGGATGCTACGCGCCCGTTCGACCGGCGCGATTCGGAAGGGCTAACCTGAGAAGTGAATGCGTCCCATGCACCGGTCAGGACGCGGCCCGCCCCGGCGTACCTCGGCGGGAACCCAACCGCGCACCGACGCGGAAACCAGCACAGGAGATATCCACAGTGACTCAGACTCACACGACCGACGTCGTCCTCGTGGGCGGCGGAATCATGAGCGCGACCCTTGGCGTTCTGCTCAAGGAGCTCGAACCGAATTGGGACATCACCCTGTTCGAGCGCCTGGATCGAGTCGGCGCTGAGAGTTCCAACGCGTGGAACAATGCCGGTACGGGCCACTCCGCGCTGTGTGAGCTCAATTACGCTCCAATGGGGTCGGACGGCAGCGTGAACCCGGCCAAGGCACTCAACATCAACGAACAGTTCCAGACCAGCCGTCAGTTCTGGTCCACCCTGGTCGAGGAGGGAAAAATTGCGAATCCTTCCTTCATCAATTCGGTACCGCACATGTCGTTGGTATTCGGAAAGGACCACAGCGAATACCTGAAAACCCGTTACCAGTCTCTGAGCGCCCAGAAGCTCTTCGAGAAGATGGAGTTCTCCCAGGATCCAGAGAAGATCGCGGAGTGGGCACCCTTGACCATGGAGGGGCGCGACCCGAAGGAGACGGTCGCTGCGAACTACTCGCGCGAAGGTACCGACGTCGATTTCGGCAACCTGGCTCTGCAGTTCACCCATCATCTCGAGGCACAGGGTGCCGACGTCCGGTTCGGCCACGAGGTCCAGGACCTCCGCCAGGAGTCCGATGGCTCATGGAGCCTTCGCGTGACGAACCGGCTCAACTCCGAGGATGATCTCCTGGTCCGCGCGAAGTTCGTCTTCCTCGGCGCCGGTGGCGGGGCGTTGCCCCTGGTGCAGAAGTCCGGCATACCGGAGGGCAAGGGATTCGGCGGATTCCCCGTCTCGGGTCTGTTCCTGCGTAACTCCCACGAAGAGACGGCCTCCCGACACAACGCCAAGGTCTACGGCCAGGCTTCCGTGGGTGCGCCGCCCATGTCCGTGCCTCATCTCGATACCCGGTGGGTTGACGGCAAGCGCTCCTTGTTGTTCGGCCCCTACGCGGGTTTCAAGACGAATTTCCTGAAGCAGGGATCCTTGCTGGACCTGTTCAAGTCCGTCAAGCCCGACAACATCTATCCGATGGCACGCGCCGGTTTGGACAACCTCGGCCTGGTCAAGTACCTGCTGACCGAGCTCACCAAGACCCGCCAGGCGAAAATCGATGCCTTGCGGGAGTACTACCCCGAGGCTGCCGGAGGCGAATGGGACCTCATCGAGGCCGGACAGCGCGTCCAGGTCATGCGCAAGGACGCCAAGAAGGGCGGCGTCCTGCAGTTCGGCACGGAACTCATCACCAAGGGCGACGGCTCGATCGCCGCCTTGCTGGGGGCGTCTCCCGGCGCGTCGACGGCGGTGCCGATCATGCTGAATCTCGTGAAAAAGTGCTTCCCTGATCGGTTCGACGCGTGGTCGCCCCGCATCAAGGAGCTCGTCCCGGCGTACGGTCACAGGCTCAATGACGAACCCGATCTCGCGGACGAAATCATGGGCCACACGGCGAAGGTTCTGGGAATCCAGAACTGACGGACCTGTCCGCCAGCAACACGTCTCGTGCCCGCCGTCCCCGTTGACGGCGGGCACGATGCGTTCTCGGCCCGACTACTGGCCGCCCAGGTCGCCCCCCCCAAGATTTGGGCGACATTCTCCCCAACCAGCCGGGCTTCGGCAGGTTTTCGGGTACGTTGTAGAAAGGCAATACCCTTGCCTGCACACTGCACCGCGCGATGAGGTCGTGCCCCTAGAAACCACAGGATCGTTATTCATGGATCTTTCGGAACAGACAATTCACAAATCGGAACACGCCCCGAAAGCGGCTCATCGGGACAAAGCGAAGAATTTGTCCCAGATCAGCAAACCCGGGTGGGGATACGTGTTCAAAAGGTCAGTGAATTCGTTCACCGCCGACGGCGGGACCGATCTCGCCGCCTCGCTGACGTATTTCGCGGTACTGTCCCTGTTCCCTGGACTGCTGGCCGTCGTCTCACTGCTCGGCGTGTTCGGCGAGGGAGACACCACCACGACGGCGATTCTCGACTTCATCCGGCCTTACGCGCCGGAAGAACTGATGGAGCTCATCAAGGAACCCATCACGCAACTGACCAGCTCCACGGGAGCCGGCGTGATCGCCCTGATCACCGGTGTTGTCGGCGCCCTCTGGACCGCATCCGGTTACGTCGGTGGATTCGGCCGTGCCCTGAACAGGATCTACGGCGTCGTCGAGGGACGCCCGATCTGGAAATTGCGGCCGATCAATCTGGTGGTCACCTTTTTCATGGTCGTGATCGTGGTGATCATGATGCTGGTTCTCCTCCTGTCCGGGAGCGTTCTCCACGCCGCTGGCGACTGGATCGGCCTCGGCGACACGGCTGTGGCGGTCTGGAGCTGGGCCAGGTGGATTGTCATGCTGATCCTCGCCGTCGCGTTCATTGCCCTGCTCTACTACGCGACCCCGAACGTCAAGCAGCCGAAGCTCCAGTGGTTGAGCCCGGGTGCCGCGTTCTCGCTCGTCGCTATGGGCATCGCGGGCGCAGCCTTCGGCTTCTACGTGTCCAATTTCGGCAGCTACAACGCAACCTACGGAACCATCGGCGGCGTGATCGTGATGCTGCTGTTCATCTGGATCATGAACAACGTCCTCCTCTTCGGCGCCGTGCTGGACTCCGAATTGGAGCGAGCCCGTGAGCTCGAGGCCGGGATCCGCGCCGAAGACCACCTTCAGCTGCCTCCCCGCGATACGCGGCAGGCGCACAAGCTCGTGGAATCCCGTCAGAAGTTCGTGGACGAAGGGCGCAGATTGCGGCTCCAGAACGATCGCCTGGACTACTCCGACCAGGGCTGATTCCGTGCCCGATCTTCGATGGACCCGCGTCGCCGGCGAACACTCCGACGACGCGGGTTCCGTGCCTCTGGTCCTGGTCCACGGTTTCGCAACCACGGTCACGCAGTGTTGGTTGGCAACCGGCTGGCTTCGGCGTCTCGGATCCCAGAGAACCCTCGTATTTCTCCACCTTCCGTGGCACGACGATGCCTCGGTCGCATCCCGCATTCGCGCCCAGTGCGGGCAGAGACGGGTCACCGAAGGCGTCCTCGCCCTCGAAGACTCCTTGGACCACTCCCTGACCGCCCTCGACGTCCTCGATTCGATGTCGGAGGCCATTCGCCGGTCGCTTGACGACGAGGCGAATGGTTCCCGGGGCCCTGACCGCGGCGTCGTCGACCTGTTCGGTTATTCTCTGGGGGCACGGCTCTCCTGGGATCTCGCCTGCGAAGAGGAGCGGTTGGTTCGGCGACTGGTTCTCGGAGGCCTGCCGGCCCACGACGAATTGTCCGGATTCGCCCACGGTGTACGCACAGGTTCGCTTCGGGACGATCCCAGCGTGTCACCCGCCGCGCGAGAGGTCCTCGAGTTCGTCGAGGCCTCGGACCTCGATGAACGCGGCCTACTGACGTGCGCCGACCGACTTTCCGTACCCGAATTCAGACCGTCCACGGGACACGCTCCGACTCAACCCACGCTGGTCGTCGCCGGCAGCAAGGACAACGTGGCCCAGGACTCCCCCGACCTGGTCGAATATCTCGGCCCGCAGGCCGTCTACCGTGAGCTTCCCGGGCGTACACACGTCAACGCTCTCACCTCCGGCGCATTCGCACGTGCGGTCACCGCCCACCTTGACGCGAATTAAGCCGAGAAACGCTCGACGCGGCATGTCCCCGATCCGTTGTGGTTGACTGATGTCAAAGCGGTTCCGAAGGACACCCTTCGACGCCGCTCAGACCATACATTGATCTCCAAGGAGGCTCTCATGCAGAAGGTCAAGGCCGTCATCTCGAGGGAAAAGGACTCGCCGGTCGAAGTCACGACCATCAACGTTCCCGATCCCGGTCCCGGTGAAGCTCTCGTCAAGATTCTGACGTGCGGCGTCTGCCAAACCGACCTCCATTACAAGCGTGGCGGTGTCGGAGACAACTTTCCGTACCTGCTGGGCCACGAGGCCTCCGGCGTGGTCGAGGCGGTGGGCGACGGTGTGTCCGATGTCGAGCCCGGTGACCACGTGATCCTGAATTGGCGCGCCGTCTGCGGCGAGTGCCGGGCATGCAAGAAGGGCCAACCGCAATACTGCTTCGACACGCACAACGCCGAGCAGAAGATGACCCTCGAGGACGGCACCGAGCTCGAGCCTGCCCTCGGTATCGGTGCATTTGCGGAAAAGACCTTGGTGGCCGCCGGTCAGTGCACCAAGATCGAGGGAAATCTGGACACCGACCAGTATGCCGCCGTGGGGCTCCTCGGATGTGGCGTCACCGCCGGAATCGGCGCCGCCATCAACACGGGCCAAGTCGCTCGCGGGGAGTCCGTTGCGGTCATCGGTTGTGGAGGCGTCGGAACCGCTGCCGTCGCGGGCGCTGCCCTGGCGGGGGCCACCACGATCATCGCCGTCGACATCGACGACGACAAGCTCGCCACCGCCAAGTCGCTGGGAGCCACGCACACGGTCAATTCCTCGTCGAAGGATGCGGTCGAGGCTATTCGGGAGCTGACCGGGGGCTATGGAGCCGACCTGGTCATCGATGCGGTCGGAATCGCGAAGACCTTCGAACAGGCCTTCCAGGCCCGCGATTTGGCCGGTCGTGTGGTTCTCGTCGGTGTTCCTGACCCGGGTACTACCCTTCAGATGCCGCTGGACGAGGTGTTCTCACGGGGAGGCTCGATCAAATCCGCGTGGTACGGGGACACTCTTCCCTCCCGCGATTTCCCCATGCTCGTTGACCAGTACCTCCTCGGACGGTTGGATCTTGATGCGTTCGTGTCCGAGAAGATCGGGCTCGGGGACATCGAACCGGCCTTCGAGAAGATGACGCAGGGCAAGGTCCTGCGTTCAGTCGTTGAAGTGGCGGAGGCGTAACCATGGCACAAAGCACCATCGAACATCGCGAGACGAGCGGGACATTCAGTCTCGACGGCGGTACGTGGGATGTGGACAACAACGTCTGGGTCGTCGGGGACGACCAGGGATGTGTCGTCATCGATCCGGCACACGATCTCGACGTGGTCGCCGACGCCGTCGGTTCGCGAACCGTGGAGAAGATTCTCCTGACTCACGCGCACGACGACCACGCGGGTCTTGCGGTGGAGGCCGCAGGCCGCTTCGGCGCCCCGATTTTTCTGCACCCCGACGAACAACCACTGTGGAAGCTGACCCATAGCGAACCTGCTCCGTCATTCCACCGGCTGACCGATGGGCTCGACATCCCCGTGGGGGATGCCACGCTCAGCGTCATTCATACTCCGGGGCATTCACCGGGGTCGGTGTGCTTCTATTCGCAAGACCTCGATTGGAACGGGGCGTCTCCCGTGGTGTTCTCGGGTGACACCCTTTTCCAGGGTGGCCCAGGGGCCACCGGTCGGTCATACAGCGATTTCCCGACCATCATCGCGTCGATCACTGATCGGTTGCTCGTGTTGCCGAAGGACACCGTGGTGCTGACGGGTCACGGCGATTCGACCACGATCGGGGCCGAGGCACCGCATCGCCAGGAGTGGATCGACCGCGGAGAGTGATCACCCGGCCGGCATCTCGGCGGCGGCGTCAGGACTGGGCACTGTGCTTGCCGCCGAGAATGCTGGACTCGAAGTATCGGCGCCAGAGGTAGCCATACGTATGACCCAGGATGAGGTATGCCGTCGCACTCAGCACGGGCAACAGCAGCGCGGTGTTGTACCCCAAGGAATCCCCCAGGACGGCTCCCCAGACCAGCCCGAGCGCGGTCCCGCTGAGGAGCGCGGCAAATGTCGAAGCCATGACGACGTCGAGGGTGCCGTTGGGCGTGACAGCGGTAGCGACGGAGTCGGTCACGATGAGGGCAATACCCACCACGAATCCCAAAAAGACAAGGGCCAATGCCATGGTCGGGATGGATCCTGGCATCGAGGCGGGCAGGGACACCAGTGTCAGGGCGCAGGCCCAGAACAGCCAAGCGCCCCACGTGGACGTCCGGACCTGAAGAAGATTCGCCGTGATCGCGGCGACCAGGGAACTGAGACCGAGCACCGCGTAGAGCAACCCCACGCCTTCGACCGAATCAAAATTCTGGCTCAGGCTGACGAGGGACGATTGCATCGACCCCAGGAGCAGGCCCAGCGTTCCCATTCCGACCACGGGGAACCACATCAATTTGCGCCGCGTCGCGTTGTCCCGCTGTTTTTCCGGGCTCGGTGGTTCGGGCTTGGGCAACGGTGCCGCACTGTGCCGCAGCCGGGTCAGGGCGAAGGCCGACACCGAAACGAGGTTGATGGCGCCGACCAGCAACAGGGTCGAGTGCGCGTGCCAGAGCAGGGACGCCACGCCGGTCACCGCGGCTCCTAGCGCGATGGCGACGACGTCGGCCACCGACTCGAACGCCAGGGAGGAACTCAGGAGCGATCGGTCGGCGAGGCGATGTGATTCGTCCGCCCAACGAATCCGTGCCAAGGCCGCCACGGGAGCAGAGGTCGCTCCCGTCACGATGCAGGCAGACAGCAGACCGGTCACGCTTCCGCCCGACGGCTTCTGCAGTTCCACGGATTCGCTAATGAGCCACAGTATGGCCGCGATGTTCGAGAGAACGCAGAACATCAGGACGAGCCGCTGACCGATCTTCTCGGCTATGGCACCGTAGATGGGCACGATGACCGCCATGCTCAGCGCCATGGCACCCGCCGCGAATCCCCCGAGCAGGATCTCGTCCGTCCACGAAACGATCATGATGAGGGTTCCGAGCGGAAGCATGGCTACCGGCAACCGTGCAATGACCGAAATGGCCAAGTACCCGAGGCCCGCCAGCCCGGTGAGGATCCGCAACCGGTCCATGGTGCTCTCGGTGGGCCGTTTGGAGCCGCCCTGCTGGCCGTCGTCGCCGAATCGATCGTTCGCCGACCGGCGCTCGTCACGCTCGGGAAGCTGGGGCTGCGGCCCGGTCACTGGCGGCATACTCATGATGACTTCGACTCCAATGAGGACCCGCTCGGGGACCTGGTGATTCTCACGTGCTCGGGGATTCTGGTTTTCATGTCGGCGACGTGGCTGACGAGACCAATGACCCGGCCATTCTCGCGCAAGCCGTCGATGGCGTCCATGACGTCCTCGAGAGTGTCCTCGTCGAGGGATCCAAAACCTTCGTCGACAAAGAGTGTATCGACTTCAATGCCTCCGGCACGGGCTTGGACCACATCCGCCAGACCCAGGGCCAGGCACAATGACGCCATGAACGTCTCTCCCCCGGACAAGGACGACGTCGAACGGGTTTCGGAGGTCCAGGAGTCGAAAATCTCCAACCCGAGTCCCGACTTCTTGTTCCTTCCGGCCGTGGCGTCGGAATGTCTCAGACTGTACCGACCATTGGTCATGTTCTTGAGTCTGACGGTCGCGGCCTCGGCGATTTCTTCGAGCTGCGCGGCGAGCACAAAAGTGGTCAAGGACATCCTCTGCAGATTCTCCCCACCGAGGCCTGAGGCCACATCCGCCAGGTCCTTGAGCATCCGCGCGGTATCCGAGGCCTGCTGGACCTGGACTTGCAGATTCTGGTCACCGGAACGGATCCGCTCGACCGTGGACAGGCCCTCACGGAACGTGGTTTCCCTGGCCAGCTCCTCCTCATAGCTCTTTCTGGCTTCCTCTGCGGCCCTCCGGGTCCGTTCCGCGTCCTCGGGGTCGGGCCTGGATTCTCCCGCGTCGATACGTTCCAGCATGGCCTCGTGCCACGCGGCGTTCCAGGCTTCGTCGATGCGGGCGCGTTCCTCATCGAAAGCCCGTAGTCTCTCGCGCAATGCAGCGAGTTCCTTCGGGGGAAGCCAGTGCCGTTCTGCCTCGTCGGCATCGTCGAAGATGCTCTCGGTCACCTCTCGGGAGAGGTCGGCCACCGCGGCTTGCTCGTTTTCTCTCAGACCCTGTACGTGTCCTCGCAAGCGGTCGGTCGCGGACCGATGCTCACGAAGTTTCTCGATTCGTGCCTTGATCCTGCCCAGCCCGTCTCGGCCCGGCACCCCGGCGAGGGCGGACGAGGCGTTGGCCCGTCGGTCCTGAAGCTCCTGGATCGTGGAATCGAGCGCACTGATCTCCACTCTGAGTTCTTGGGACCGTGATTCGGCGTCGCGAATTTCCTGCCACAAGCTGTCCAGACGGCCTTCGATGTCCGTGCACCGTTGTTTCTGATCGTGGACCTTTCGGTGCCGTTCTTTTGCCTCGCGCGCGGCGTCCTCGGCCTCAGAGAGACGAGCGCGTGCACCTTGGGACTCCAGCTCCTCGAGCGCGCTTTTGAGCTCGGCACACCGAGCGAATGTTTCCTTCGCGAGCGCGTCGCTTCTGTCCCTCTCTCGGGCGGACCGTTCGAGGTCCTCCTCCGAGACCATGAGTTCACGACCCGATGTTTCGGCGTGGGCGGGGTCAGGATGCTCGGTGGACCCGCACACCGGGCACGGTTGCTCGGCCTCGAGATCGTCGGCAAGAACCATGACGGCCTGCCGGAAACGCCTGCTCATCAGGTCGTCGTACTGGCGAGAAGCTTCCTTGCGGCGTGATTCCGCCTGCTCGGCGTCCTGCGTTGCCTTCCCCAAGTCATCTCGGGTTCCCTGGGCACGACGAGTCAGCTCGAGCACACGAGAGGTTTCCGACTCGGCCGCGGCAGCTTCGGGCAGGAGAGAGATCGCTTCGGAGAGTTCATCGTGCTCGTGAGCCAGTCTCTCGCGGGTCCGCCCGAGCTCATTCTCTCGTTCGACCGCACGAAGAAGCTGTGCTTCCGATTCGGTTTTCCTCCGGACCGGTTCAAGCAATGCCGTCTCAAGTTCCTCGGCGTCCCGGATTCTGCGCAGCAATTCCCCCACGGTTTCACGACGACGCTCGAGCAGGCCATCGTATTCTTCGCCATCGACCTGATCGGGTGAGGCCCAGTAGGAACGCTCCAGCTCGCGCTCTGATTCCGATTCCGCCACGGCCGCAACCGGCTCCTCGGTCAGGGTGCGAGCACGAGTCAGAAGGTCTGCGAGTTGGTTCTCCTTGTCGGCCACTTGCTGCCGGGTCTGTCGAAGCCGCTCCCGTGCTTCATGGACCGGAATCGATGCGGCGGCGCGTTCCTCCGTCTGCCTGTCCGTGGCAATCCGTTGTTCGGCCTCCTGCACGGAGGTTCTGCGCGCCACGAGCCGATCGTGTTCCCGCCATTCCCCGATTCCCCTTTCCACAGCATCAGCGTTTCGACCGGCTTTGCTGGCTTGCTCGCCCGCGTCGTCACGAGCCGTCGCGGCCTGTGACCGGGCGCGCTCCAGACGGTCCATCGCTGATTGCATGTTGACGAACACCATGCCATCCGCCTGGTCGGGTTCGACTTCTTCGGCCAGCGAGAGACGTTCGAGCAGCGCCTTGACCTCCTCGTGGCCCCGCCGGACCTCGGCCGACAAGTCTCGGAATCGCTGGGCTGCGGCGTCGGACCGTTGCTTCACCACGTCCCGGACGTCGGAATACAGGTCCACGGGGAACAGGCGTCTGAGGAGTTTTTCGCGATCGTCCGATGATGCCGAGAGGAAGCGGGCGAATTGCCCCTGTGGAAGCATGACGACCTGCGCAAACTGCTCCCTCGTCAGGCCGAATGCTTCGGAGACGATCCTGCCGGCCTCGTCGTTCCGTACGGACAGGACTTCCCAGTCCGCGTCGGAGGCTGCGGCGTCGTCCTCCGCGAGGCAACGGTAGAGAGCCACCTGGGGATGTTCCGTAACCCAGCCGCTCTTGGCCCTGGTGGAGGGTCGAGCCCATTCGGGGGTTCGATGGATCCGGTAACGGTGGCCCCCCACGGTCAGCTCGAGGTCCACGTACGGTTCGGTACCGGGCTTCGCGAAATCGGAGTAGAGGCTCTTCGTGTTCTCCGGGCGAGTGGTCGAGCCGTAGAGGGCAAAGCATATGGCGTCGAAGACGGTCGACTTGCCGGCCCCGGTCGGGCCGCTGAGTAGGAAGAGCCCGGCCTCGTTCAAGGTGTCGAAATCAACGCGTTCCTTGGACGGAAACGGTCCGAACGCGCACAGTTCCAAGTGATGCAGCCTCATGCTTGTCCCTCCTCCCCGCTCGGTGAGTCCATGTCACCCGCAGCCCGAAGCCTTTCCGCTTCGGCAACCGCCGAGATGATTTCCTCGCGTTCCCTCGTATCGAGTTCCCGGCCCCTGACCTGTTCGTAGAAGGCCGCACACGCTTCCGCCGGAGACTGGGCTTTGGCCATTCGTGAGGCGTACGTGTCCTGCTCGGCCGCTTCGAGGCCTGAAAACTTGAGCTCAAGGGTTTCGGGGAATCGGGCGCGCAACCGCTCCATCGGGTGAGCCGGCCGGCGTCGGTCGGTCAGGGTGACCTGGCACAGGCAGTTTTCGGCCCAGGCGACATCTTCCGAGGACAAGAGGTCCTCGAGTTCCCCGGAGATGCACGCCAAGTCAACCGCCTTGGTCCATTCTCCCGCCTCGACGTGCAATGATTCCGCCGAGGTGTCCAGCAACCAATACCCCTTCCGGTGGTTGGCCTCCGAGAAGGAGAACGGCAAGGGCGAACCGCTGTACCTGACCGTATCCCGTATCGCCTGTCTCCCATGCAGATGGCCCAGCGCCGCGTAGTCGAACCCATCGAAGATATCCGCGGAGACGACGCCGAGGTTGCCGGTATCGATGATCCTTTCGGAATCCGTTCCCTCGGCTCCGCTCGCGAAGCAGTGGGCCACGATCACGGCCATTTGGTGTGGGTGACGCAGCCTGTGGTCGCGTGCCCGCTCGACGGCGGCCGACAGGACCTCGTGATGCGTGGGGCGGGTTCCCAGGACGGCCGCGGACGAGCGCGGATCCAGATAGGGGATCCCGTACACGAGCGTGCCGTCGGCCAGGCGCACAGGGCGATCGATGTCCTCAATACGCGTCCGAAAGTGCACTCCGGCGCTCTCGAGAAGGCTCGACGCGAAACCCAACCGAGCCGCGGAATCATGGTTCCCGCTGGTCAGCACGACCTCGACGTCGAGATCCCGGAGGCGGGTGAGAAGCCGGGAGAACTGTTCGATGACATCGGTCCTGGGTGAGGCCTGGTCGTAGATGTCCCCCGCCATGATGACGGCGCCGACCTCCTGCGCCTCGCACATAGCGATCAGCTCGCGTGCCCACGCCTCTTGTTCCCGGAACAGAGAGCGACCGTGGAAGGACCTGCCGAGGTGAAGGTCCGAGGTATGAAGGATTCTCATACGCTCAACCTATCCCGCCCGACTGACAAGTTAAGGCAGCCCGAGGGGCGGTCCGGGGACGCCGACTAGAATACTTCGCATGCCCGATTCAACCTGCCTTCCGGCCGCGCCGTCGCCCGCCCGCCCCGAGTACCGAGACATGGTTCACCGTGTACTGGGAGCCGCAACCGATGCCGACCCCGCCCTGGCGGTGGGTACGGTCGCGACGCTGGAGGGTATGAGCGACATTGTCGAGTGGGCGTGCAGGGGCCAGTCCGCCGACGAAACGGCGTCGATCTGGTTGCAGAACTTTCGCTGGGCCCGTGTCATCGGGCTCTCGGTGGACCCGTCGGCTCCGCTGCCGCCCCGGGCCGGTTGGGAATCAACGGCCGGCCAGGACCTCTCGGAGAGAGACCTGGAGTTGGCCTCTCTCGACGCGACGACGGCACAGGCCCTGGGGCGGCCGGACATGCAGTATCCCGCACGACACGATTTTCCGGATGCCGTCTCGGCTGCTTTTCTCCCCCGGCTCGCTCCATTGGCACTGTACCCACAGGATTCAGCTCCGCACCTCGGACAGTTGGTCGCCAATGTCACGGGCCTGACACACGGGTCGCCAGAGGCCCTTGCCTGTGGGGTTGCCTGGGTCTTTCTCCTGAGAACCTGTCTCGCCTCGTCCGCCACGGATACGTCCGAGTCCGCCACGTCGGCCTCGAGAATCGAGAAGGCCCTGGACGATGTTGCCGCGGTCCTGCCCGACGGCGATGCCGGCCGGACCGCAGCTCCTCGCGGGCTCCGGCAGCAGTACGCGGCGATGGGGAGCTCCGACCGAGGCCTCAGCGCCCTGTTCGCCGAGGCTCCCGGGACCACGGCCGCCGTGAAGAGTCTGGCTCGACACCCTACGGCAGCAGAAGACCCGGTCGAGGTCGAATGCGTTTCGGTCCTGGTCCACGCCGTCCGCTCCGCGATGGAGGGCGAGGCAACCGACGATTCAGGGACCGTCGCGGGATGCCTCGCGCAGGTGCTCAGGGAGGCCGCTCGTCCGGGGGACCAAGAGCACGCCGTGCATACACGGGACCAGCCAGGCTTCCCCGGTGACGGCCCGGCGGTGCCGTGCACCGTGGATGCCGCCGTCGGGCGGTGGACATCCGCCGTGCGCGCCTGGGAGGGCTTCCTGCCGCAGTCCTGAGTTCGTCGGGGGCCGGGCCGATGGCGACGGGTCACGCGGGGAGCTCGCCCCGGTGCTCCTCGAACCAAGCGTCGGCTCTCTCCAGGGACTGACGCGTGATGGCTCCCCCGCCCCCATTCACGATGGCATAGCCGACAGATTGGAGGGGCATGAGGTGATAGACGATTTTTGCCCGTTCCGCCCACTCCTTGCCGACGCATTTCGTCAGCACGTCCCAGCCGTACCAGTTCGCCGCGGCGGCGATGTCCCAGGAGGGGTCCCCGAGCGCCGCGTGGTCCCAGTCGATGACGCCGGTCAATTTGTCCTTGTTCCAGAGGATGTTGTGCCCGGAGAAGTCCGAGTGAATGATGCGCGGGTCCACGGGCTCCATCTCCAGGACTTCCTCGATAAGACGCTCCGCGACGTGCCGATTGCCGGGGAGCAACCGGGGCACGACCTGTTCTCTCAGCGTCTTCTCCCAGTCGTCCCCACCCCAGTGGTGGTGAACCGGCTCCAAATAGGGTTCGAGGGGCACCGGGTCCATGCCTCCGATAGCCCTCAAGGCTCGTCCGAGTTGACGGGCCCGCGCCCGCCCCATGTACCAGGCGTACCCCGGAATACCGCTGAGGCCCACCGCCCTATACCCCCCGCCTGAGCTCACCCGGGTCAGCGGCCGAGGAACGGCGAATGGAAGGTCGTCGGGAAGTGCCCGCAACAACCTGGTCCTGGTCTCCATGGCCTCGCCGGCCGTCAGATTCTTGGCCACTCTCACGCTGAGCCGATGGCCGGCGTTGACCACGATGTGCGCGGACCCGTTCGAGTGCACGTCCCACTCATCGGGCCCGACGGGAGCACCTGCCTGGTCCAATACGGCCTTGATGAGGGGGAAGTATCGCATCTGGGCGAATCTGGACATGCGGGACACGAATGACTACCTCTGGGCGAGATCCGATGAGAGCGCAGCGTCGATATGCGGAACGAGCGCCGCGAAGGCCCTCGCCCGATGACTGATCGCATTCTTCAGTTCGGCGGAGATCTGAGCCGCCGACAGCCCGGCGTCCCCACCCGTCAGTTCGTCGGGTGCAAAAATCGGGTCGTAGCCGAAACCGTTCGTTCCGGTGACGCTCCTCAGAAGACGACCGGGCATGCGCCCGTATTCGACGACCTCGACGCCTCCGGGACCGGCAAGTCCCGCCGCACACTCGAAGTGGGCCGTTCTGTGTTCCTCGGGAATGTCACCCAACTGGGCAAGGAGCAGGTCGATGTTGGCGGCGTCGTCCCCGTGGCGTCCCGACCAGCGCGCCGAGAAGATCCCGGGTGCACCATTCATGACGTCGACGCACAGACCGGAGTCATCGGCGACGGCCACGAGCCCCGTGGCCGCCGCCACCGCCCGCGCCTTGAGGAGAGAATTCTCCGCGAACGTCACGCCCGTTTCGACGACGTCGGGCGCACCGACCGCACCGGCGTCCACCACCTGAGTGTCAACGTCCAGGCCACGGACACGACCCCGGAGTATTTCTCGCAGTTCGACCAGTTTCCCGGCATTGTGGCTCGCCAGGACGAGTACCGGCTCTGGCTGTCCCTCGGAGCTCATGCCGACTCCTCGAGCGTCTGCTGCTGGATCGTTGCCAGTTCCGAGGTGCCCGCCAACGCGAGGTCCAGCAGGAGATTGAGCTCGTCACGGTCGAAGGGGGTTCCTTCGGCCGTTCCCTGGACCTCGACGAAGGCCCCCGAACCGGTGACCACCACGTTCATGTCCGTCTCGGCCCGGACGTCCTCGACGTAAGGAAGATCCAGCATCGGGGTCCCGTCGATGATCCCGACCGAGACGGCCGAAACGGAATCGGTCAACGGGGTCTTCTTCCGATCCACGATCCCCTCGCGCTGTGCCCACGCGACGGCCTCTGCGAGCGCAACATAGGCCCCGGTGATGGCGGCCGTGCGCGTTCCGCCGTCGGCTTGGAGCACGTCGCAGTCGAGAACCACCGTGTTCTCCCCCAGGGCCTCGGTATCGATCACGGCCCGCAGGGAACGTCCGATCAGGCGTGAGATCTCATGGGTGCGTCCGCCGATCTTTCCCTTGACCGATTCGCGGGCGGAGCGCGTGTTGGTCGCCCGGGGAAGCATCGCGTATTCGGCGGTGACCCACCCCTTGCCCTCGCCCTTGAGCCAGCGGGGCACCCCCTCGGTCAGCGAAGCGGTGCACAGGACTCGCGTATTGCCGAACTCGATGAGCGCGGAGCCTTCCGCGTTGCGGGACCAGCCACGGGTAATGGAAATGGGCCGGAGTTCGTCGACGGCTCGCCCGTCGGCTCTCGTCGTGGCACTGTTCGGGGAGGTCTGAGAAGTCATGTCTTCACCATACCGCCGCCCGGCGTGAATGGCCCACGGTGACAGGCCCGCTGAGTCGGTCCGTCGGTCAGGCGCGACCGAGCGTGTATTCCGCCAGAGGAGCGACCACCTCGGCCGGCCCGTCGAAGTGATCACGGGCCTCAGCGAGCACCGTGGTCTTGTCGTTCCAGATGGGCAAGTGGGTCAGCAGGAGTCGGCGGGTTCCGGCCTCCTGGGCGGTCTGCCCGGCTCTTGCCCCCGTGAGGTGGATGCCTCGCAGGCCGTCGTCGCGTCCTTCCATGTAGGCGGCTTCGCAGAGAAAGAGATCGGAGCCTTCCGCGGCTCGGGTCAGCCCCTCGCAGGCATCCGAATCTCCCGAATACGTCAGGACGACGTCGCCACCCTCACCGTGTTCGGTCACGCGCAGGGCGAAGGGATCCTCGATGGGGTGCACGACCCGGAAGGGCTGGACGGACAGCGGGCCGACCTCGACGATTTCCTCGTCCGCCCATTCGTGGAAGTTGAATTGGTCGCCGAGGGTCGCTTCAGGGGGCATGCTGTGCGTCCGGGCCAGGTAGGAGTCCGTTCCCTTGGGGCACCAGACGTCGATGGGGCCGGTGGACCATCCGCGCGGGTCCCAGCGAGCCGCAATATACAGTCCGGCAAGGTCGACACAGTGATCGGGGTGCAGATGACTCACGAACACGGCGTCGATCGAGGTGAGCTCGATGTGCTTCTGGATCTCTCCCAGCGAGCCGCTTCCCATGTCCAGAAGGACCCGCCAGATTCGTCCCGCGGAATCAGTGGATGAGACCAGGTAGCAGGACGCCGGGGACTGCGGCCCGGCGAACGAGCCGGTGCAACCGATGACTTTCAGCTCCATGATGTTCCTCTCGGCGGTTCGGGGTCTCCGTGCGGACCGGGGGCACTCCGTGACGGACTCGGATCATCAACCGAGTGGACGTTGGGGTCGGCGGGCAGGGTCACGCTGGCCGACACCTGCTGCTCGGGGGTCACGACGGCGAGGGACGCCGTCGGAAAGGACTCCGCGATGCTGCGCGTATGCCGGACTCCCGTCACCGCAGGGCCCAGGAATCGCTGGGCGATCTGTTGGAATGCCTCGGGGTCTCCCGTGGCCACGAACTCGTGCTCCGGCGCTGCGCCTTCGGTTCGGAGCAGTCCCTCGTTGGTCAGGGCTCGGAACAGGTCCTTGGCCGTCTCCTCCGAGGACGTCACCAGGGTCACCCCGTGTCCCAGGACGTAGGAGATCACGCCGGTCAGCAGGGGGTAATGGGTACATCCGAGGATCACGGTGTCCGCACCGGCGTCCTGAATGGGCACGAGGTGTCTTTCCACGGTCTCAAGGAGCTCTGGTCCCGTGGTGACCCCGCGTTCCACGAAATCGACGAATTCCGGGCAGGCCTCCGACCGCACCGTCAGATGTGGGGCCGCCGCGAAAGAGTCCTCGTAGGCTCTGGAAGAAATGGTGGCCGCGGTCCCCAGGACCCCGATCTTGCCATTGCGGGTCGCGGCGACCGCACGACGAACTGCGGGCTGGATCACTTCGACGACAGGGATGCCGTACTTCCTCGTGTATCTTTCCCTCGCGTCGCGCAGCACCGCCGCGGAGGCGGTATTGCACGCGATGACCAAGGCTTTGACGCCCGAATCCACCAGATCGTCCATGATTCTGAGGGCATTGGCGCGAACCTGGGCGATCGGCAGGGGTCCGTAAGGACCGTTCGCGGTGTCACCGACGTACATGACCTTCTCGTGCGGCAACTGATCCATGATCGCCCTGGCCACCGTGAGCCCACCGACTCCGGAATCGAAGACGCCGATCGGCGCGCCCGGCGTGGGTGCCGAAGGGGCTGCACTGCCCCACGCGGTGAGCTTCTGCGAATCGTCGGCAGTCAAGTGGCTGTTCATGGTGCTTTCGAGGGTAGCGGCTTATGGTCTCGACCGGGGCCCGACGGGGTCATCGGATCGGCAATGCGGGAAAACTCACTCCGGTCCGACCACAGCATATCCGCTGATCGGACGGCTGGTTGAAGCGTCGTCCCCGATCAGTCGAGGTCGGAAAGCATGGCTTCGACGAGTGAGTCCTGCAACCAGGAGACGAATTGGTAGACCAGGGACATGTAGGATTCGACGTCCTGCGCCTGGGACCAATCGGTGTAGGAGGCAACGCGTTGTGCGTCCTCCTCGGATTCGATGCCCAGCCGGGTGGCCAGAACCAACCGGACGTCGTTGAGCGCGGAGGCGAAAGCCATGGAGTGCTCGTGATCAAGCAGAAGTTTGGGCGACTCGCAGTCCATGGCGGCCATCTTCAGATGACCGATCTTTGCTTCCCTGACGGATCGCTCGGTGAGCCGCCGAAATTCGGCGGCTTCCTCGTCGTCGTCGCTGGCTTGCGGAAGCAACCGGGCCAGGGCGGGGTCCTCCGGAATCGAAGAATCCTCGGAGATACCCACCAAGGTGGCCAGCGGATCCTCGTCCTCCGGGGTATCGGGTTCGAGGGTTGTGATGACGTCCTGGAACAGTTTGATGAGCAGCTCGCGTTCGGCCCCTTCGAGGCCGCCGGTGATGCCCTTGCGCCCGCTCCTGAATTCCTTGGCCATGTTCAGCCTCCGTCCCGTTCGAATGTCGCCCACAGACCGTACCCGTGCATCGCACTCGTGTGCCGTTCCGCGTCTTCCCGGCCGCCGGTGAACACCGTGGCTCGGCCCTCCTGGTGGACGGCCATCATGAGGGTTCTCGCCTTGTCCTGAGAGTAATGAAAATGCGCTCGAAAGACATAGGTAACGTAACTCATGAGGTTGACGGGATCGTTCCACACGATCACGCGCCAGGGGTTGTCTTCGGCGGGCCGGTCCAAGAGGCCGACGTCGGCAGATGGCGTGGTCCCCGGGGAGGTTTCCGGGGCGGACTCACTGGCCACGGGCAGATTCTGTGCAGACTGACTGACCATAATTCTCAATCCTAGACGTTTCGCCCGGGTCACGCCTTCCTCGTTGGTTCCGCGGGGAGCCCTGGGTAGGCTTGGGGGGTGACATCAGACTCCCCCGCGCTCCTGACGGACCACTACGAACTCACGATGCTGCAGGCCGCGATTCGCGCCGGCGTGCACGAACGACGGTGCGTCTTCGAGACGTTCACCCGTCGCCTGCCCGCCGGCCGACGGTACGGCGTGCTCGCAGGCACCGGACGTTTCCTCGAGGCACTGGAAAATTTCGTCTTCGACGACGCCCAGCTGAGCTTCCTCCAGGAGCAACGGGTGGTGGACGGTCCGACCCTCGAGTACCTGGCCGACTTCCGTTTCTCCGGTTCGATCCGCGGTTACGCGGAGGGCGAGGCCTTCTTCCCCCATTCCCCGGTTCTCCAGGTCGAGGCTCCGTTCGCGGAGGCCTGCGTTCTGGAGACCTTGTTGCTGTCCATCCTGAACTACGACTCCGCCGTCGCCTCGGCGGCTTCGCGCATGACCGGAGCCGCCGACGGCAGGCCATGCCTGGAAATGGGGTCACGACGGGCACACGAACGGGCCGCGGTCGCTGCTGCGCGAGCTGCCGTGGTCGCAGGATTCTTGGGAACCTCCAATCTGGAAGCGGGCCGTCGCTACGCCATCGACACGATCGGCACGTCGGCACACGCGTTCACGCTCCTCTTCGACGACGAGGAGTCCGCGTTCCGCGCGCAGCTGGATTCCCTGGGCCGAGGCACGACCCTGCTGGTCGACACGTACGACGTCGAGCAGGCCGTCCGTCGCGCCGTCGATCTCGCCGGTCCCGAGCTGGGCGCCGTTCGCCTCGATTCGGGAGACCTGGCCGCCCAGGCCGTCGCCGTGCGGCAGCTCCTCGACGACCTCGGCAACCGGGACACGAAGATCACCGTGACATCCGATCTGGACGAGTACGCGATCGCCGGACTGGCCGCGGCGCCGGTGGACTCCTATGGAGTGGGCACCCGCCTCGTGACCGGCTCGGGGGCCCCCACATCGTCTATGGTGTACAAGATGGTTGCTCGCGAGGACTCAGACGGCAGTCTGGTTTCCGTGGCCAAGCGGTCCCTGGGCAAGGGCTCGATGGGTGGCCGCAAACACGCTGGTCGACGACTAGACCGCGACGGCACCGCCATCGCGGAATCGGTCGCTCTGTCACCGGACCTGGTGAGCGGCCCCGACTTCCGGCAGCTGATGCATCCGCTCGTGACCGACGGCGACATTATCCCGGGGTCCACAGGGCCCGAAGGCTTGCGTTCGGCGGTTGCACGGCACCACGAGTCGACTCGGGAACTCCCGCGGGCGATCCGGCGGCTTTCCGAAGGGGAACCCGCGGTTCCGACCGAATTCCTCGACCACTGAATCAATTCTTCTGACCGACCACTGATCCTGAATCCTTCAGAAAGGTCCAGCATGACCCGAGCGTTGCTCATCGTCGACGTCCAGAACGACTTCTGCGAAGACGGCCCCCTCGCGACTGAGCGGGGCTCCGAGGTCGCTTCCCTGATCTCCGGCTACCTGCAGACCCACCAGGCGGCGTACGAAGTGATCGTCACGGCCCAGGACTGGCACGTGGACCCGGGCGAACATTTCAGTGAGACCCCCGATTTCGAGAATTCGTGGCCCGAGCACTGCGTGGCAGACACCCAGGGTGCCGCCCTGCATCCGGATCTTGAAACGGATTACGTCTCCGCATATTTCCGGAAGGGCGAGCACGAGGCCGCATATTCGGGTTTCGAAGGCCTTCTCGCGCCTGAGGAGTCCGTGATGCCGGGAGAACACGAGCCAGGCGAAACGGCCGAGGGGACCCTCAAGGTTTCGCTCGACGACTGGTTGCAGGAGCAGGAGGTTACCGACGTCGACGTCGTGGGCATTGCGACCGATTACTGCGTGCGCGCGAGCGCCCTCGACGCCGTCGATGCCGGCTACGAGACCCGCGTCCTCCTCGACCTGACCGCCAGCATTCACGAGGACTCCGCGGAGGAGGCGGTCGAAGAAATGGAGGACGCCGGAGTCGAGATCATCGAGTCCTCTAGCGTCGGCCGATGAACCAGTTCTGCAGTTTGTCGATGCGGGCCTGAATTTGTTCGGCGGTCGCCTGGGCCACCGGGGGGCCGCCGCACTCGCGCCGGAGAGCATTGTGTACGGATCCGTGCGGCTCCCCCGTGCGGGCTGCCCACGCCGAGACATTCTTGGCGAGTTTCTGGCGCAGGTCCTTCAGCTGGCGATGATCGGGAACGGATGCCGCCGCAGGCTCAGGGGCTTTCCCCCGTGACTGCTCGTGACGCTGTTTGAGCAGCGTTCCCACCTGATCGGCGTCGAGCAGGCCGGGGATCCCGAGAAAGTCTTGGTCGTCCGAACCGACCTCGTACCCGTGGTAGTCCTCCCCGTCGTAGAGCACCCCGTGGAAAGACGCCTGGGAACCGATGGCCTCGAACTTGCCCGAGGCCAACCGCGAACTGGCGTTCTCCTCCTGATTGGCCTCATCGATGAGGTGGTCGTCGAGCCCCTCGTCGGCCGCGACGATCTCTTCCTCGTCCGGACTGTCTTTCAGGTCCAGGGCGTGGTCCCGCTCGGCCTCCATCTCCTGCGCCAAGTACATGAGGATCGGAACCGAGGGCAGAAATACCGAAGCGGTTTCGCCACGTTTCCGGGCACGGACGAAACGCCCAATGGCCTGGGCGAAGAACAATGGGGTGGACGTCGAGGTCGCGTAGACGCCCACGGCGAGCCGGGGAACATCGACCCCCTCGGAAACCATGCGGACGGCGACCATCCATCGGTCTTCGGAGGCGGAGAACTGGTCGATCCGATCCGAAGCGGTCTTGTCGTCGGAGAGAACCAGCGTCGGTTGAGAGCCCGTGATTTTGGCCAACCGTTCGGCATACGCCCGGGCGTCGTCGTGATTCGAGGCGATGACCAGACCGCCGGCGTCCGGGACCGTGCGCCGAACTTCCGTCAGCCTACGGTCGGCCGCGGCCAGCACCGACGGAATCCATTCGCCCCGAGGATCGAGCGCTGTTCTCCATGCCTGGGCCGTGATGTCCTTGGTGAACCCCTCCCCGAGGTCGGCCGCCATCTCATCGCCGTCGCTCGTGCGCCAGTGCATCTTTCCGGAATACGCCATGAAGATCACCGGTCGGACCACGTGATCCTCCAGAGCGGGACCATAGCCGTAGGAATAATCCGACTGCGAGCGCAGCAAACCTTCCTGGTCGCGTTCGTAGCTCACGAACGGGATTCTGGAGGAGTCGGATCGGAAGGGCGTGCCCGTCAGAGCGAGCCGGCGGTGCGCCGGTTCGAACGCTTCTTGGAGGCCGTCGCCCCAGGTCAGCGAGTCACCGGCGTGGTGTATCTCGTCGAGGATCACCAGCGTTCTTGCGTTCTCGGTCCGCGCCCGGTGCAACAGGGGCTTGTTCGCGACCTGGGCGTACGTCAGGGCGACCCCGAGGTATCCCTGCGCGTGGTGCCCGTCGGAGTTCTTGAAGTTGGGGTCGATCGCGATGCCCACGCGGGCCGCCGCATCGGCCCACTGGGACTTCAGGTGATCGGTCGGTGCCACGACGGTCACGCGAGAAACCGTCCCCCGGTCCAGCAATTGTTTGGCCACGCGCAGTGCGAAGGTCGTCTTTCCCGCCCCGGGCGTTGCCACGGTCATGAAGTCTCGGGGCTCGGCGGCGAAGTACTTCTCCAGCGCTTCGGCCTGCCAGGCACGCAGTTTCGGAGCCGTGCCCCACGCCGCTCGATCTGGATAGGCCGGAGGAAGGTCGGCGGCTGATCCGCCGAAGAGCGATGGCTGGGAGAGGTCGTCGGGCACTGGTGTCTGATCACTCCTGATCGTCACGGGTTCTGGGCAGAATGGACGCACTGTATCCGGTGACGACGTCGCCCGATCGCGACGTCGTCACTCCTCCACCCGCCGGAGCACGTCAAGGGGATGACGCGCCGTCGGGCAATCACGATCGAGAGCGGTTACTCGTCGTTGTCGTTGTTGTCGTCGCCGCCACGCATGGATTCGTAGATTTCCTTGCACTCGGGGCACACCGGGAATCTCTCGGGGTCCCGGCCCGGCGTCCAGACCTTGCCGCAGAGTGCGATCACGGCATCGCCGGAGAGCGCCGACTCCATGATTTTTTCCTTGCGCACATAGTGCGCGAACCGTTCGTGGTCTCCGGGCTCGGCGAATTGGCGTGTCTCTTCGCGTTCGATGGTCGCGGTGCCACCGCCGGGGGTCGTCCCGTAACCGGTATCGTCCAGCGGCTCGGACGTGTCAAGGACTTCGAGGGCTCGGTCAAACATCATGCGACCATTCTACGCCCGTGCCCCGGACGCGCTGAACCGAAATTCTCGTCGCTCGTCCGGGGCACAGAACGGCTCGATGAGCCTCTACCGGAGTCTGGCCAGGTCCTGATAGAGCTCAGGTGCCCTCTTGTCGTACCAGGCTCCACCGAGGCGAACACCGACCCAGAGCATGGCGCCCCCGTACAGACAACCGACCACGAGCGCGATCCAGCCGAACACGGGATTCCCCGTGAGAGCCCCCACGCCCAGAAGGACCCAGACCGGGAGGGCCAGACCCACAATGAGCAAGCTCGTGAGGAACTGGATGAGGACGTTGGCCATGCCGGAATTGTTCTTCCGCGATTTCCAGGGGCTCTCCCCCGGGGCGGCGACCGGCAGCGCGTAGCGAACCGAGATGCAGGCGCCCACCCCCAAACCGGCCAGGAGCATACACAATGAGGCGCCGAGGTTGGTGGGAATACCGCCCGGGGTCCCCTGAAGAAGCATCGCCGCGGCGGATACCACGACGACGAGCGGCACGAAGACCACGACCATGCCGAGGGTGCGCCCCCAACGATCCTGGACCCCCGTGACCGGCGCCGTCATGTGCAGTGCAAAAGCGGTGTTGTCATAGGAGACGGAGTAAGAGCTCTGCCAGGCAAGCATCCAGCCGACCAGCGGCCCCACCATGATCAGCGATGCTCCGCCGTTCGCGGTCCCCATGAACCAGAACACCAGCAGGAAGCCCGGGGCGACCAGCAGGTTCAAGTTCAGACGAGGATCCTTGAGGTAGTAGGTCGCGGTTCGTGCCGCCACGGCGCCCACCGGTGAAGCGGGGAATCTCGAAAACAGTCCGAGCGAGGTACCAGACTTGCTCCTGCCCGGAGACGATGCCCCGCCCGCGCCCACATGGCTGATCTGGTGGGCGATGACCGCCCGCCACAGGAGAAGGCCACCGACCAGGCACACCGCCGTCACGACCAGCCGCAGCGCCAGGACGAGCCACTGGCCCTGCGCGACGTCGCCGGGAAGCGCCCAAGCGACACCCAGCGGGGTCCACCCCAGCACCGAAGCGACCGCATGGACCCACGAGGGCGAGAACAGACTCTCCGTCAACGACCCGGCGAGGGGTCCGGCGCACAGCAGGGCCAGGAAGAATACGGCTCCAATACCTTCCGCCAAGAAGCGCTTCTGGCGTATGGCCATGCCGAGCGCGCTCATCAAGCGGGAGCAGATCATGAGAATCAGGAATCCGAGGATCCCGGAGAACACGGACACCACTGCCGGTAAGGGGGATGCCCACCCCATCACGGGGAAGAACGAACCGATCAGCGTCATCATCCCGAAGATGCTGATGACGGACCCCGCCAGCTGACCCCCGAGGATCTCTCCCGGTTTGAGAGGAAACGGTGCCAGAATGTCCGGATCCAGGGTCGAGTCCTGGCCGGAAATGACGACGGGGACGATGCACCACAGAGCCGACACCAGCGCCGCGAGGATCACCGCGAGGCCCTGCACGGTCTCGGGATCGCCGCCGCGCTGGGCCATAAAGACCGCGAAGACGGCGAACAGGCCGAACAATGCGTAGACCGCTCCGATGATCGTTCCGGCCAGCGCCCAGCCACTGCGTTTGAGCGACGCCACGAAGTGCGCCCACTTCAGGCTCAGGAGGTTCCCAACCATGAAATCCCTTCCGACTCGACGCGACCGCCCACCAGGTCCACGAACACGTCCTCGAGGCTCGATTCGCCCCGGACCTCGTCGACCGTTCCGGCGGCGAGAATCGATCCCTGGTTCATGATGGCCACGTGGTCGCACATGCGCTGAACCAGGTCCATGACGTGGCTCGAGACGACGACGGTTCCACCGTTCCGCACGAATCCGGCCAAGATGTCCCGAATATTCGAGGCGGACACCGGGTCCACGGATTCGAAGGGCTCGTCCAGAACGAGAACCTTGGGAGCATGGACCATCGCGGAGGCCAACGCGATCTTCTTGCGCATTCCGGCCGAGTAATCGGTCACGGTCGTGTTCGCGGCGTCCGTCAGGTCCATCGCTTTCAGCAGGTCCTCGGACCGTTCTGCGACCGTTTCCTTGTCGAGGCCGTGCAGCAAGCCGGCGTACGTAATGAGTTGCCTGCCGGTTAGTCGATCGAACAGATGCACTCCGTCCGGGAGGACGCCTACCAGGCTCTTGGCCTCGCGAGGCCTCTGCCACACATCGACTCCGCGGATGCTTACGGTCCCGCTGGTGGGCCGTAGCAGACCTGTTGCCATGGACAGGGTCGTCGTTTTGCCCGCCCCGTTGCGGCCGACCAGGCCGTACATCGATCCGGACGGGATCGTCAGATCGATGCCGTGGACGACTTCACGGTCGCCGAAAGCCCGCGACAGGCCGTCGATGCGGATCGCGTCTCGTACCGATGGAGCCGAAGCGGCATGGGTCCCCTGCCGATCTGGTGACGTTGCGTGAAAGGGAGGCGGGCCACCGGAGTCGGAGGCCGGTTGTTGCCCCGTGGTGCTGAGGTGATTCGTATCTCTGTCCATGGAAATATCACATCATGTCAGCACCCCGGCGTCATCAGCCCACGGGCTGAATCCGCGAGTTTCACAGACCCCATCGACACGGTGCGAGGCGGCAGTCCCGTGCAGAATTGACGACTCATCCTGCACCATCCTGCCGCCTCGCGCAGAGGAATCCGGTGGCTGTGCACCCTCAACTGATCAGAACAGAGCCCGCATCAGGGCTCCCCGCGCCTTGACCACTCGCTCGTCCTCGGCACCGACGACCTCGAACAGTTCCAGCAATCGCTCGCGCACCGTGTCCTTGGTCTGCGCATCGGACCGCTGGATCAGGCGAATCAACCGGTTGAAAGCGTCCTCGACGTGGCCCCCGGAGACGTCGAGGTCTGCGACGGCCAACTGGGCCTCGACGTCGTCCGGACGGGAAGCCGCTGTTTCACGGGCCTGGTCCAGGTCCTGGTCCTGTACGCGCTGCAGGAGACCGACGCGTGCCAGGCCGATCTTGGCTTCCCTATCGGCGGGCTTGTCCCGCAGGGCCTCTTTGTAAGCATCGGCCGCGGCCTCGTAATCGCCTTGCTCCATAGCAGCCTGGGCCTTCTGGTGTTCGGGCGGCAAGGGGGCCGGCTCGGTTGCTCCCCCGGCGGCGACGGGTTCGAAGGTTCCCGTGAGCTGAGACTGCTGGGCCAGTTGCAGGACCTGTCCCAAAAGCTCCTGGATCTGCTCGGCAGGCACCGGGGAGTTGTACATCGGCGCAGGGCGGCCGCCCAACATAGCGACCACCCCAAGGGTTCCCTGGATCTGGAAGGCCTGCGCTATTTCGGGGGCCTGGTCGATGTCCACGGCCGCCAGCAGGATACGGCCGCCGGCCTGATTGACGATGTGCTCGAGCTGAGCGACCGAGTCGACGGCCTGCTGGTCCTTGCCGCTGTACAGAGCGAAAACAACGGGGCCCTGACCGGACAGCTGCGCGGCTTCCTGGAACTCTTCGGTCGTGGTGACCGCGCGACGGTACGTCTTCCCTCCGCCCGGCTGGCTCGGTGCTCCCTCTGGCTGGCCCGAACCGCCCATTCGCGACAGGTCGGGAGCCGAACGCACCGAATCCGGAATGTTCTCTTCCGGCTGCGGCTGCGCGTCGGTCGAGCCGAACGGTCCTGAAGTCATGTCATCAATCCTTTCGCCGTGGGAAATCCCTGCGGGACTCACGATATTGGCACAATCATCTCAAACACGCGGAAGCGGTCCCAACCTCGTACGCCGTCCGGGTAATCTCGATCCTGGAGGACCGTCGTCGGAGAGAGGAGCTGCATGCCAGGCAGCAAACGGCCGGACAAGGCCCAGGGCCGAGGCACAGTGAGCCGGTTGCGTTCTCTGCTGGGAAGGAAGGGCGGCACTCCCTCCTTCCCCGGGGCCAAGCCACGCCCGCGATTCGGTCTGCCCGATGTCGAGGTACCGCAGGACGAAACGCGTGGCCGGAGGGCAAGCAACGATATGCCCCCGGGTGGCCCGTCCGAGACGGAGAATTGCGGGTCCGAGGAGCTCGACGACGCCTCGAGGACCGGGACGGACCAGGCAGAGCCAGGGCAAGCGACGGTTGCCTCCACACCAATGGATGCGACCATGCCGGTCCGCAATCCCGTCCAATTCGGTTTCCTGGTCACCGTAGGCGTCGGTCTGGCGCTGCTGGTCTACTACCTGGCGGCCAACGTCGGTGCCCTCGGCGGATGGATCACGGGCGCGATGTTCATCGCCCTCGGTCTGGACCCGATCGTCCGGTGGTTCGAATCCAGGGGCCTGCCACGCATCGGCGGCGTCGCGATCGTACTCCTGGGGTTCGCCGGCATCGTGGTGCTCATGGCGACGGTCGTGATTCCGAGCATCGCCCGGCAGGCTCTGGGATTCATCAATGGCTTTCCCCAGACCTTCGACGACTTCCTGTCCTCGAAGTTCATGGGCGAGTTGGACGACCAATTCGGTATCCGGGACAAGGTAGAGAACGAGGCCGGCAACTTCTTCGACACGGCATTCAGCGATTCGAGCCTGATCGGGAACTTTCTCAATAACCTGATCAACGCGGGGTCAGCGGTCGCCCAGGTCATCACGGGGACCCTCATCGTCATGTTCCTGGCCCTGTACTTCGTGACCTCGTTGCCGACGATCAAGGCCTGGGGCATCCGTCTGGCTCCCCGTTCGCGACGTCGCCGCGTCGCCGAACTCACGGAAAAGATCACCCAGTCCGTGGGCAACTACGTGATGGGCCAGGCCGTCGTTGCCCTGCTCAACGCGACATTTGCCCTGATTGTCATGTCCATTGTCGGCGTCAATTTCCCCCTGCTGTGCGCCTTCGTGGTGCTGCTGCTGGCCTTCGTCCCCCTGGTGGGCGGCGTCGTTGCCGGTATCCTCGTCACTTTCATCGCCCTGTTGAACGGGTGGCAGTCGGCAGCCGTCTATGCCATCTGCTATTTCGCATACCTGCAGATCGAGGCCTATTTCATTTCGCCCCGAATCATGAGCAAAGCCGTGGCAGTCCCCGGCTCCGTCGCGGTCATCGCCGTCGCTGGAGGCGGAGCGCTGTGGGGCGTTCTCGGTGCCATTATCGCGATTCCGGTGGCGGCTTCGGCCATGCTTCTAATCCGCGAGGTGTTCATCCCCCGTCAGGACCGCAGGTAGCGGCAGGACAGGACAGGACACTAGTTCATCTCGGTACCGGCCTCGCCTTCCCAAGTGGTCTTAAGACGTACGGGCCGACCGGCGACCCTCGAGACGATCTCGTCGTGGGCGCGACGGACATATTTTTCACCGACCCACAGGTGTTTGGCCCCGTCGATTCCCTTGACCTCGGCCTGCGGGATCGCGGCAAACCGTTCGCGAGCCGCATCGGGCTGCAGGTAGTCGTCCTTCTCGGGAACCAGCACGGTCAGGGGAAGACCGCTCTCGGCCCACGCACCCAGATCCTCCTCGGTCGCACGATGCAAAGGCGGCGAGAGAAGAATCCCGCCACTGACCTGCGACACCACGGGACCCCTCGAACCGTATCGGAGCACGAGCTCGGTTCCGAAGGACCACCCCACGAGCCAGATGTTCGCAAATCCGCGATCGCGGAGGAACCGCATCGCCGCCAGGACGTCACCATGCTCACCCACGCCGTCCTCGAACTGACCGTCGCTGGTGCCCCTCGGCGAGCTCGTTCCGCGCGTGTTGAAACGGAGCACGCCGAGGTGCGCCAGGGCGGGGAGCCGGTAGGAGGCCTTCTTGTACACGTGGGAGTCCATGAAGCCTCCGTGCGTGGGCAGAGGGTGAAGGCACAGCAGGATCGCGGCAGGGTCGGTGTGTTCCGGCAAGGCCAGCTCACCGACCAGGGTCTTGCCGTCGTCGGTCGTGAACTCAATGTTCTCCCGTCGGGCGGGTAGGACCGTCGTCGGCCCGATCTCGGTGGGGCCATCGGTGTGGGCGTCGGCTTGAGCAGGTTGTGAAGTTGCCATGCTCTCGATTCTACGGGCGGGCGGTTCCCCGCACGGTTCCGTGGAGGTCGAGGGTTGCGACGTCACGCACGCGCGACGACGCGGTTCAGCGGATCTCCCAGCACCGGGCGTGCCAGTGCCGACGGTCCTCGATCGCTCGTTGGTCACCGAAGAGATGATCGTTCTTCCACACGACGTAATGCGCCGTCCCTACGGCGATGCCCCGGCCACAGCCCGGGCAGGTATACGGCTTCCTCGCTCCCGACGCCGGGACGTACCGCACGAACCATTCGCCGAGCTCATCCCTCTCGACGCGGGGTTCCGGGTCCAGAGCCCGTGAGATATCTCCTCCTGGGGAACCGGAGAATCTCTGCCATTTGCTCGGACCCGCCTTACCGTGCCCCGACTGGGTGCGCCGGGGGCTTCGCCGAGATCGTGCCATGTCATCATTGTGGCACAAGCGAAACTGCGCCCGTTCTGCGGTCCCGGTAGAGTGAGCCGGGTGCGTCTAGTAATAGCTGATTGTTCCGTAGATTACGAAGGCCGTCTCAAGGCCCATCTCCCCCTGGCCACGCGCCTTCTCATGGTCAAGGCCGACGGATCCGTGCTGGTCCACTCGGACGGTGGTTCGTACAAGCCACTGAATTGGATGTCTCCACCGGCGACCACCCGGATCGAGACCCGCGAGGACCAGGACTTCGACGACGAAGCCGTCGAGCGATGGATCGTCCAGGCCGCCAAGTCGGATGACCGGCTCGTGGTTCGGATCTTTGCCAAGCACCACGAATCCGATCATCAGCTCGGGGTGGATCCCGGGCTCATCAAGGACGGCGTCGAGGCGGATCTCCAGAGACTGCTTGCGGACCAGATCGAGACGCTGGGCGACGGGTACAGCCTGATCCGGAGGGAATATCCCACGGCCATCGGTCCCGTGGACATCCTCGCCCGCGATGCCACCGGGCACACCGTGGCCATCGAATTGAAGAGGCGCGGGGACATTGACGGTGTCGAGCAGTTGACTCGGTACCTCGAACTGCTCAACCGGGATCCCGTCCTGTCCCCGGTGCGCGGTATGTTCGCGGCCCAGCTCATCAAGCCGCAGGCCCGGACACTCGCGGAGGACCGCGGCATTGCCTGCGTAACCCTCGATTACGACGCGATGCGCGGCGTCGACGATTCCGAGGGCCGCCTGTTCTGAATCGCAGGCGGTGTACGCCAAGGGCCCGGCACTGTGGTCAGTGCCGGGCCCTTGGTCCGTTCCGAACGACTTCTGCGTTGCGGGCTGCTACAGATCGGAGCTACTGGTTGCAGCGATCACGACACTGTCGTTGGACACCGTGAGGAATCCTTCCTGCAGACGAGCCGTCTTCCGTTCTCCGTCAACGGGGTCGATCACGAGTTCCCCGTCCTCCGCCAGGAGGGCGAGGGTCGGCGCATGGCCCGCCAGGACGCCGATGTCACCGGCGGCGGTGCGGGCGCGCACGTACTTGGCTTCGCCCTTCCACACGACGGCCTCGCGGGAAACCACTTCTACCTTCAGAACGGATGCCATGATCAGTTACCGCCCTGTTCCTTGAGCTCGGCCCACTGACGCTCGACGTCGTCCAGGCCACCGACGTTGTAGAAGGCCTGCTCGGGGACGTGGTCCAGTTCGCCGTCGCAGATCGCGGTGAAGCCCTCGATCGTGTCCTTGATGTTGACGGTCGAGCCCTCGACACCCGTGAACTGCTTGGCGGTGTAGGTGTTCTGGGACAGGAACTGCTCGATGCGGCGTGCACGCGACACGACGACCTTCTGCTCCTCGGACAGCTCGTCAACACCGAGGATCGCGATGATGTCCTGCAGGTCCTTGTTCTCCTGCAGGATCGACTTCACGCGCACAGCGGTGTCGTAGTGATCCTGGCCGATGTACTGGGGATCGAGGATTCGCGACGTCGAGGTCAGCGGATCCACGGCCGGGTACAGACCGCGCGAGGCAATGTCACGGGACAGTTCGGTGGTCGCATCCAAGTGAGCGAACGTCGTGGCCGGTGCCGGGTCGGTGTAGTCGTCCGCGGGAACGTAGATCGCCTGCATCGAGGTAATCGAGTGGCCACGGGTCGAGGTGATGCGCTCCTGGAGGACGCCCATCTCATCGGCCAGGGTCGGCTGGTAGCCCACCGCCGAGGGCATGCGACCAAGAAGGGTCGAAACCTCGGAGCCCGCCTGGGTGAAGCGGAAGATGTTGTCGATGAACAGCAGCACGTCCTGGTTCTTGACGTCGCGGAAGTACTCGGCCATGGTCAGACCGCTCAGGGCGACGCGCAGACGCGTTCCCGGGGGCTCGTCCATCTGGCCGAAGACCAGGGCGGTGTCCTTGAGAACGCCGGCCTCGTCCATCTCGACCCAGAGGTCGTTGCCTTCACGGGTACGCTCGCCGACGCCGGCGAAGACCGACGTACCGCCGAAGTTGCGGGCAACACGGGTGATCATTTCCTGGATCAGCACGGTCTTGCCCACTCCGGCGCCGCCGAACAGGCCGATCTTGCCGCCCTGGATGTAGGGGGTCAGCAGGTCGATGACCTTGATGCCGGTCTCCAGCATCTGGGTCGATCCTTCGAGCTGCGCGAAGTTCGGCGCTTTGCGGTGGATGGGCCAGAACTCGCTGGCCTCGATCTGGTCGTCGTCGACGTCGAGCGAATTGCCCAGAACGTTGAAGATGTGCCCCTTGACACCATCACCGACGGGGACGGAGATGGCTGCCCCGGTGTCCTGAACCGGGGTGCCACGGACCAGTCCGTCGGTCTGCTGCAGGGAAATCGCGCGGACCAGGTTGTCACCGAGGTGCTGGGCAACCTCGAAGGTGATCTTCTTGGTCTGTCCGCCGATGGCCAGCTCGGTGGTCAGAGCGTTGTAGATGTCGGGGACCTGGCCGGCCGGGAACTCGACGTCGACCACGGGGCCGATCACTCGAGCTACGCGTCCGACGCCGCCCTGGACCGACGCGTTGGTCGATTCGTTCATGGTGGCTGTCATTCTTTCACTTACCTCTTCGCAGAAATCTCTGTGCGCACGTTCTGTACGTGGTGTCTGTGGATGGGATGGTCAGGAGGCGGCCAAGGAATCGGCACCCGCAACGATCTCGCTGAGCTCCTGGGTGACCTCAGCCTGGCGGGCGTTGTTCATCAGTCGTGTGTACTGCTTGACGAGATCGTCGGCGTTGTCGCCCGCGGCCTTCATCGCGCGCTGGCGGGACGCCAATTCGCTCGCGGCCGCCTGGAGCAGGCAGGAGAAAATCCGCGTCTCGATGTACCTGGGCAACAATTGGTCGAGGACTTCCTCCGCGCTCGGCTCGAACTCGAAGGACGCGGCGTTCTCAAACTCGTCCTCGCTGACGTCCTCGCCCGGCACGATCTCCTCGCCCATCTCCTTGGCGTCCACGACGGTCAAGGGCAGCAACCGGAGAATCTTCGGCTCTTGGGAGACCATCGACTGGAACTGCGTGTAGACGATGTGCAGATCGTCCACACCGCCTTCCTCGTACGGTGTCGAGTAACGGTCCAGGAGAACCTCGCCGATCTCCCGCGCCGTCTCGACGTGGGGATTGTCCGTGTCCCCCGTCCACACCTTCTCGTAGGTACGGTTGCGGAAATCGTAGTACTGCTGAGCCTTGCGCCCGACGATGTAGAGCTCGACCTCACGACCATCCTGCCGCAACCGTTCGATGAGGCCTTCGGCCTTCTTGATCGCGTTGACGGAGTAGGACCCGGCCTTGCCCATGTCACTCGTCATGACCAGAACGGCGGACCGGCGTGATTCCGATCCATCGCTGATGAGCGGGTGCGTGATCGACGTCTGGGTGGCCACTGCGCTGACGGCCCTGGTCAGGGCGTTTGCGTAGGGACCGGTCTCGTTCGAGCGCCTGCGGGCACGGTTGATGCGGGAAGTCGCGATCATCTCCATCGCCTTGAAGATCTTCTTCATGGACGACGTCGAAGCAATCTTCCGACGGTAAACCCTGATCTGGGCTCCCATAGAGCTTCCTTTCAGCCCGGACGGTACGCGGTCCCTTCCGGGACCGCGTACCCTCAGGTCTTATCGCTTGACGATCTGTTCCTGATCAACGTCCGCATCGTTCACGGGAGTGGCCTCCTCGTTCCCGGCCTGCACCGAACCCGAGCCGTTGTTCTGGCCCGCCGTGAAGTCGCGCTTGACGCTCTCGACCGCAGTCTGCAGGGCGGAGATGGCGTCGTCCTCGAGCTTTCCGGTATCCCGAATGCTGTTCAGCACATTGGTCTGCCGGCGCAGGTGGTCGATGAAGCGCTCCTCGAAGTCCAGCACCTGGGAAACCTCGAGGTCATCGAGATGTCCCTTGGTTCCGGCCCAGATCGAGACGACCTGCTCTTCGACGGGGTACGGGGTGTACTGGGGCTGACGGAGCAGCTCCATGAGACGTGCACCCCGGACGAGCTGACGACGAGACACCTCGTCCAGGTCGGAGGCGAACATCGCGAACGCCTGCATCGACCGGTACTGGGCAAGGTCCAGCTTGAGCGTGCCGGAGACCTTCTTCATCGCCTTGATCTGTGCGGAGCCGCCCACACGCGAGACCGAGACGCCGACGTCGACCGCCGGGCGCTGGTTCGAGTTGAAGAGGTCCGACTGGAGGAAGATCTGACCGTCGGTAATCGAAATGACGTTGGTCGGAATGAAGGCCGAGACGTCGTTCGCCTTGGTCTCGATGATCGGCAAACCGGTCATCGACCCCGCGCCGAGCTCGTCCGAGAGCTTGGCGCAACGCTCCAGCAAGCGGGAGTGCAGGTAGAAGACGTCACCCGGGTAGGCCTCGCGTCCCGGAGGACGACGCAGGAGGAGAGACACCGCACGGTAGGCCTCAGCCTGCTTGGAGAGGTCATCGAAGACAATGAGCACGTGCTTGCCGCCGTACATCCAGTGCTGACCGATCGCAGAACCGGCGTAGGGAGCCAGATACTTGAAACCAGCAGCGTCGGATGCCGGGGAGGCAACGATCGTGGTGTACTCGAGGGCGCCGTTCTCTTCGAGGGTCTGGCGGACCGAGGCGATCGTCGATGCCTTCTGGCCGACGGCGACGTAGATGCAACGTACCTGCTTGTTGACGTCCCCCGATTCCCAGTTGTCCTTCTGGTTAAGGATGGCATCCACGCCGAGGGCGGTCTTACCGGTCTGGCGGTCACCGATGATCAGCTGACGCTGTCCCCGGCCGATCGGGATCATGGCGTCGATGGCCTTGGTACCGGTCTGCAGGGGCTCATGGACCGACTTGCGCTGCGTAACGCCCGGCGCCTGGAGTTCCAGGGCACGGCGACCTTCCGACTCGACGGGTCCCAGATCATCGATCGGCTGGCCCAACGGGTCGACGACACGGCCCAAGAATGCATCGCCCACGGGAACCGAAAGGACTTCCCCGGTTCGATGAACTTCCTGTCCTTCTTCAATGCCGGCGAAATCGCCAAGTACGATCGCTCCGATGTCCCGCGTGTCGAGGCTCTGGGCCAGGCCCAGCGTTCCGTCCTCGAAGCGAAGAAGCTCGTTCGCCATGACCGAGGGAAGGCCCTCGACACGGGCGATGCCATCAGCTGCGCTTCTGACGCGTCCGACTTCAACTCGCTGTGCGTCGCCGGGTTCGTACGATGCCGCGAACTCGTCGAGCGCGCTGCGGACATCATCGGCATTGATGGTCAAATCGGCCATCTTGTGTCCCTGCTCTCCTTGGTTGGTGGTCCCACGTGCTGTTGGAACCGAGTGTACGTGTATGGGGGTGGATCGCACCGTGAATTCCGGTCGGCCTCACGAGTGATCCAACTGTGTATCAGACTGAATCGCTGCGGGCGGTCGTCACGAGGCAGACAGTGTCTGGTCCAAATTCGCGATGCGGGTGGACATGGTTCCGTCGATGACTTCGTCCCCAACCTGAACCTTGAGACCGCCGACGACGTCCGGGTCCACCGTGACGTCGAGGGTCATGTCCCGCTGGTAGACGCCGGAGATGGCCTTCTCGAGGCGATCGAGCCTCTGGTCGTCGAGGGGAACGCTGGTCGTGACCTTCGCAATGAAACGCTGCGAAAGAGACACCAGGATTCCCGCGAACTTCTCGGCAAGGTCAGCCGGAAGAACCCCTCGCGGGTGCTCCACGACCTGATCGATCAGCAGACGGCCTTCCTCGGTCCTGGCGGGACTGACTCGCGCGGCCAACTGCTTCTTTGCCGATGCGTCCGCACGCTGGTCGGTCAATGCCGTCTGGATCTCCGGAGATGCCTGGACCGCTTTGGAGAAGCCCAGAACGTCATCGACCACGTCGGAGAGTGCGTCCTTGCCGGCACGGTTCTCCGCAGCGAAGGCCGCCGCGAGCACCCCAAGGTGTTCCAGTGCATCGCCGAGATCCCGCTCGGCAGACCAACGAGCCTCCGCCGCGCGTGCCACGGATTCCCGCACGGCCGGGTAGACCTTGTCCTCCAGAACCGAAGAGGCGATCTTGCCGCGCACTTCCTGCTCTCGCGAGGGGTCGGTCAGTCCGCGGCGCAGTGCCCCGTTGTTGTCCACCAGATCGGCGACCGAGAAGAGCTCCTCGCTCATCGAGGCATTGGCCTCGGAGGAGAAACGCTGCTCGAACAGCCGGCTCAGCTTCGTGAGTGATTCAGTCGATACGCCTGCCATTACTTGGTCGCACCTGCACTTCGTTGCTGGGACGACTCAAGGTCGGCCAGGAAGCGGTCCACCACGCGGTTGGAGCGTTCGTCGTCGTTCAACGACTCCCCAACGATCTTGCTGGCGAGTTCGGTGGCCAGGGTGCCCACCTCGGTGCGCAGGGAAACCAACGCGGCCGAACGTTCGGCCTGAATGGTCTTCTGCGCATTCTCGGTGATCCTCGCCGCCTCGGTAGCGGCACGCTCCTTGTGTTCGGCGACGATCTGTTCGCCTTCCACACGAGCGTCCTCGCGGATCTTCTGCGCTTCGAGTCGAGCCGACTCCAGCTGCTGGTTGTACTCCTCACGAGCAGCCGCAGCCTCGGCCTGGGCCTTTTCGGCCTTGGCCAATCCACCCTCGATTGCCTCCTTGCGATCCTGGTAGATCTTCTCGAAGGTCGGGGCGATGAACTTGACGACGATGTACAGAAGGATCAGGAACCCGAGGCCGGTGATGAGAACTTCCCACCAGTCAGGGCGAAGAGGGCTTGCACCCTCTTCCGCTGCCATCAAGAGTGACATAAAGGAGATTCCTGTTCTCTAGTTCTGTCTTGGATTGAGCAACCGGTTGGCGCTACTGGATGAATGCCAGAACCAGACCAAGAATCGCGAGAGCCTCGACCACGGCGAAGCCCAGGAACAGCATGGGCTGCAGGACGCGCTGGGACTCGGGCTGGCGTGCAACGGAGGTCATGTAGGCCGCGAAGATGAGGCCGACGCCGACACCGCCGCCGATGGCTGCGAGACCGTAACCGATGGCGCTGAGCGAACCTGTGATTTCCATTGGCTTTTTCCTTTCGTGATGCCCGATGCCGGGCTCTATGTGCCGCAAGGGCATGTCTATGGCGGTGGGCCCGCTCATGTCAGGGCGGGACCCAGATCCAGGTTTCCCCGGAATTCTAGTGTGCTTCGGCCACGGCTCCCTGGAGGTAGACCGCGAACAGAAGCGTGAAAACGTATGCCTGGATGGCCTGAATGAGCAGCTCCAGGAAGAACAGGAAGATTCCGAAGACGCCGGAGAACAGCGAAGCCACAATCCCGAAACCGCCGACTTCCTGAATCAGGAAGGCAGTGAGGCTCGCGGCCACCATGATG
This sequence comes from Kocuria sp., assembly GCA_030454085.1. Lineage (GTDB taxonomy): Bacteria > Actinomycetota > Actinomycetes > Actinomycetales > Micrococcaceae > Rothia. The sequence continues at coordinate 7,056 of JAKDJD010000020.1, read as the reverse complement.
GCCATGTGTCCGGCGAACATCGTGGCGAAGAGACGCAGGGAGTGGGTGATCGGCCGGATGATCAGGTTCGAGAGGAACTCGATCGGAATCAGAATGACGTAGAAAACGGGGGGAACTCCCGAGGGCATGGTCATGGCCTTCAGAAAGCCGCCGAGGCCCTTGTTCTTGATGCCCGCAGCAATCCAGCAGAGGTAGGCGAATCCGGCCATGAAGTAGGCGCTGCCCGCGTGGGAGAACGTGGGCAACTGCAGGAACGGGATGGATCCCCAGAGGTTGTTGACCAGGATGAAGAAGAAGGATGCGAACAGGAGCGGGACGAAGGGCTTGAAGTGGTGAACACCGATGATGTCCTTCGCCAGCGAGTTCCTGACGAAGCCATAGCCCATTTCTCCGGCGAACTGGAGTTTCCCGGGAACCATCGAGCGACGTCGGCCGGCGACCATGAAGAAAACGGCCACCACGGCAACCGCCAACAGCATCAGGAGCATCTGCTTGCCGAAGCCGAAGCTGCCGATGTGGAACAGATCAGGCAGATGCATGTCCTCGATCGTGGGGGCCTGATATTCCGCGACGACGTGCCCGGTTTCCAGCAAGGCGTGTCCTTTCTCAGGAAGGTTAGCGTCCTCGAAGCCAGAGCTTGCTCAAGGCCTCGATCAAGTATTCGGTCAGTTGCTTGAGGGAGGTCTGTCAGCGACTATTCGTCGCGGTCCTGCGGCCGCATATGGAGGTACACCAGGTACAAGCCGGCGGAGGCCCCTATGCCAGCGCCGAGCCACACTATCCAGTGCGTTCCCAGCAAGCGATCCAGCAAAAAGCCTACCAAACTCCAGAAGGCCGTACCGATCACGAGGTAAACGAGAATCATGACCGCGCCGGACAACCCACCTTGCTGGACCAGGTCCCCCGCGTTGCGCAGGTCCTTCCGATCCGGCTGGTCGCCGCGGCGCGCAGCACCGTTCCGTCGGTCCGAGGTCATAGATTCCTGCCGTCCTCATCGTGGTCCAAGGCCTCGTCGTGCCGATCGGGCAACGATTCGACCGTTGAGAAATATGGTATCCGGAGTCGGCGGATGACCCATAGTTGGGTGCCCAGGACCGCGACGACGCCGATGATCGCGCCGGACAGAGCCCATCCCCCGGACCACCCTTGTGGGAACGGGACCAGCAACAACAAGGCGCCGCCGATCATGATCTTGAGGACATAGCCAATCAGCAGGTACAGCGCGGGGTCCTGCTCGAGGCGGGCGACCACCACGCTCAGCAGCCACGCGACCGCTGAGGCGAGAACCACAATCCCCGCGCCGAACGCCGCTGCCGGCGCCGCGCGGGGCGCGTCACAAAGTGCCGCGATTGTGACGAAGATTACACCCGCAAGGCAAACGTTACCCAGGGCGGCCTCGCTCAGGGCTCGCCCCGGAGTGTTTGTCTGCCTGTCATACCGAAGCCATGGGAGACGCCTCATCGCCGGCGGCCCAGGATTCGGCCGATGATGACAGGGAGCGCGAGGTACAGAACCACGATGCAGACCACGAGCAGTCCCATCCACATCAGCCCGTCGACCTCGAAGGGCAGGGCAAGCACGGTGATGATGGTGACCGCGAGGGTCGCTGCCGTCACGGTCAGGGCAGAACCGATGTGCCCGAAGCCCAAATCGGCCAGCTGTTGGTACACGTGCTGCCGATGGGGCTGGTACCACGCCTCACCCCGATAGATCCTTTTGACCAGGGTGAATCCGGTATCTGCAAGGTAGATGATGAGCGGGGAAAGGATGTACTCGACATAGATGTTGGACAGAAACGCACCGACCGCGCAGCACGCGATGGCCCCGCCGAGAAAATACGATCCCGTGTCCCCCAGGAACACGCGCTTGCCCAGCAGATTCCAGGGGAGAAAAGCCAGGAAGGCGCCCGCGATCGCGATACCGCACACCACGAGCCACGTCAGGTTGGTGGCCCACCCCGCATAGGCGTAGGCCGCGCCGACCACGAGGCCGTGGAGCCCCGAGATTCCGTTGAGTCCGTCCATGAAGTTGGCGACGTTGATGTAACCGGCGATCGCGAGCATTCCGACGGGAATCCACCAGGCGGGCGTCCCCAGGACGAAGGTCAGGGCCGAGGTGATGGCAAGCCCGATGAGCAGCTGGAACCCCGCCCTGGATCGCACCGGCAGCCCCTGGTAATCCTCGATCCACCCGAGGGCCGCGGAACAGATCATCCCGACGACCACGGTGACCATGACGGAACGATCGACGTCGACGAGCGCCATGACCGCGCTGACGCCCAGCGAGAGCAGCGCGGCGAGGGCAGTTGCCAGCCCCATGCCTCGGACCGTCGGAACCGTGTGGGAGGACCTGTGGCCTGGAACGTCCACGATCCCGAGCCAGCGCAGGAACGGCAGAATGGCCAGGGGCAGGACGAGCCCGAGCGCCAGGGCCACGAGTCCTGGGACAAGGAACTGGGTCAGTCCGGGCGACGTCGTCTCGATCACGCCGTCTCTCCCCTCTCGCCGTCAGCATCGACGTCCGGCAGGTCGGAAGGATTCGCGGCCGTGTCGCTCTCGGGCGGCGAGATCACGGGTATCTCTTGCGTCGTCGGGATGTTGCCGCGAACCTTCCATTCGTGGCGGTCCAAGCTCTCGGGATCGAGCTGGACGGACTGGGTGTGAGAAATCTGAGGATGCCCGCGGTGTGTGCCGATTTCCCCGGCGCCGACGAGGTCCTCGTGCAGCTTCTCCCCCTGACGCAAGCCTGTGAACACGATCTCGATGTCGTTCCTACCGCTCATCTGGATCAGATGCCGAGCCACGTCGTAGATGCGCACCGGTTGACCCATGTCCAGGATGAGCACCTCACCCGGCGCCCCGATGGCTCCGGCCTGAATCACCAGCTGGCACGCTTCGGGGATGGTCATGAAGTACCGGGTGGCGTCCTTGTCGGTGACGGTGATCGGGCCACCACGGCGTATCTGTTCGGTAAACAGAGGCAGCATCGACCCTCGGGATCCGAAGACGTTGCCGAAGCGCACCGAGGCGTACCGGCCGTCGGTGTGATTGCCCATCCACGCGGTCATCTGTTCGGCCATGCGTTTGGAATGCCCCAGGACCGTGGTGGGGTCGGCCGCCTTGTCGGTGGAGACGTTGACGAACACCTCGACGTCGACCGATGCCGCCGCCTGGAGCACGTTGCGGGAACCCTCGACATTGGTCTGCCAGGCCTCGTTCGGATACTGCTCCAGCAGGGAGACGTGCTTGAGCGCCGCGGCGTGGAAAACCACCTGCGGCCTTCTGAGGGCAAAGATCCCGGAGAGGGCCTCCTGGTCCCTGATATCGGCCAACACCGTGTCCTGACCGTCCAGGAGCCCTCGACCGGTCATGGATATCTGCGTGGCCTGGAGCGCCGATTCGTCGCGATCCAGCATGATCAGTTCCGCGGGCGAGAAGTGCGCGATCTGGCGACACAACTCCGACCCGATGGAGCCACCCGCCCCGGTCACCAGGACCCGCTTGTCCGTGAGGTACTTGGCGATGCCTTCGACATTGATGTCGACGGCGCGCTGACCCACGATGTCCTCGAGCCTGATATCGCGCAGGTCGAGGGTGCTGCCGGCGGTGTTCCCGAAGACATCTCGCAAGGGGGGCGCCGTCAGGATCCGAACGTCCATGCCGTCGAGTTCCTCATTGACCCGCGTCATGAGCGAAGACTTCACGTTGGCCATGGCGATGATGAGCACGTTCGCGTTGGAGCGCCTCATGACCTGACGCAGGTTCGTGATATTGCCCGAAACCGGAACCGAGTTGATGCGCAGGTGCTTCTTCGCGGGGTCGTCGTCGATCAGGGCCACCGGAAGGTACGGGGAATCCTTGTCCTGCACCATCTGGGTAATGAGGGTGTTGGCCAGGAACCCCGCACCGTACACGACCGCATGCGGCGCATGTGCGCTGGGCTTCGACTTGGATTCGACGTACATGCGCTTCAAGTAGCGGACCGCGGCCATGAACAACAGCGCGAACGGGAAGGCGATGAGGGGGATCGACCGGGGCATGTGCAACGAGACGCCGAAAATCAGCAACACGATCTGGACCAGCGAGGTGACGATGACCGTCACCAGCATGAGGGCCTTGGCCTCGTCGAAGCTGCCGAAGCTGTACCGCCCCCGATACAGCGCAAAGAGGCTGCCGACAATGAGTTGGGCAGCCACGGCGACGACGCACACCAGCACCAGTCCCGGCACGTGGACCAGCTTGTAGTCCATCTCGTACCGCAGGAAAAGACTCAGTAGAACCGCCACGACCCACGCCAGGGCGTCCAGACAGATCTGGGTCAGGATCCAGAACCGTGGACGCTCGTAACCGGTGCTCGACCGGTCACCATACTGCTCGGAACCGCTCATTCGAAGTGGCTTCCTTCCTGTAGCGGGTCATGGGCACCGCGGGACATCCGCGACTCCCGGGTCGGCCCTTTCGTGCCTTCGGGGTCGCGCGAGCCCCGGGAACCAATGAGCGCGCGGTATGCGCCGATCCTCACCGATCTCGGAACGAGGCGGTACCCGGCGCGCACCACCACATTACGCGCCCACCGAACGGGGCCGATGAAACCGGCGGCACGCAGATGCCTCTGGAGAATCAGTTCCCTCCGGGCCGCGCCCCAGCCTCCCCGGCGATCCCAGGAGGCGCGACCGGCCCTGTATTTCACGAGCGGCTCGGCGAAGTTCCCTACCGCGTATCCGGCCTCGAGCATCCTCGCCCACAGCCCGTAGTCCTCCGCCCCGGGGATTGGCTCGTAGCCTCCGACGGCACCCACCGCTTCGGAATCGAATACCACCGTGGGATGACACAACGGGTTGCGCAGTGCGGCAATTCGACGAATCTCTTCCGGCCTAGTTTGAACTTCACGTACAGATTGAATCTCGGTGAATAATTCGTCCATCTCGAACATCGCCGAGCCCACGGCATGGAATCGCCCGTCCCTCACGGAAGGAACCACCGTTTCGAAACGTTGGGGCAAGGACTCATCGTCCGCGTCGGCCCGAGCTACCACGCGGCAAGAGCAAAGCTTCAACCCCACGTTGAGGGCATTCGCCAATCCACCGTTGCGACCGAGCCTCTTCACGGAGACGGCGATCCCCTTCTGCTCGATACCCCGGACGGATGCCCGAACAGTCTCCTCGAGATCGGGGCCGACTGGCCCATCGATGACCAGCACCACTTCGGTCGGCGGCAGGGTCTGCTCATGGACGTTCGAGACGATGGCCCGCCGCAGACCCTCCGGAGTATCACCGTGGTAGACCGGCATAAGAAGGGAGAAACCTTCATGTTCATGGTCAGGTTTATTGTTTCCGGTCGGTTCGACGCCGTGCACCGGGTCTGCATCCGAGGAGCCCTGGGGCGCAGTGTGGGTGCCCAGGTCGTAGCTTCCCCCGAGGACCTCCTCGTTGTTCCGGGGTGCGCGCAGGGCATCGCGAACGCCCTGGGAAAGGTACCGCAGTACCGCCCTTCTGTCCTCGCTGTTGCGGAAGGTCCGCAGCCACAGCCGGCCGGTGGCTCCCGCGTACAGAATCTTTTCCCAAGGAGCCAGGGACTGGCTGCGAGTGAAGACCCAGAGTTTGTTCCGGACGTCGTTGTAGAACCGGGGCCCGGGATCCGCGTCCGTGGTACCGAACGTCTTTGTGTGATGCACGACCACGGATGCCGGCAGCGACACTGCGTCGCGGAACCTCGCGAGCCTGGTCGAATACTCGAAATCGTCGTTCCAAATGAAGTAGTCCGCCCAGGGCAAACCGATTCTCCGCATGGCCGCCGCGTCCATCAGGAGCGAGACGAAGGATCCCGAGCGAATCGTCGTTCCGCCGACGGCAGCAGCCCGCGCCTTCTGCCCGGGCGTGGCCCCGATGCGTTGGATCATGGAGTTCATGGGGTGCTCGCGGCCATCCGTCCACACCACGTTGCTTGCCACGAACGCGGGCCGCTCCTCGGGGGCTTCCGCGTAGGAGGACCAAGCGGCCACGGATTCCGCCAGGGTCTCGGTCAGGGGTTCGGTGTCGTCGTCCATGACCCACACCAGGTCGGCGTCGTGAACGGCGAGGGCGCGGTCAATGCCCACCGTGAACCCGCCGGCGCCCCCGAGGTTGTCTCTCAGCCTGACAACATCGATCGGCAGGCTGTAGTCCAATTCCTCGAGGAATTCCGGCGTGCCGTCGGTCGAGGCATTGTCGACGAGCACGACCTGGTCCGGAACGACGCGGCCCCCGGCGATGCCCGAGAGAGTGGTTCTCAGCAGATGGAGACGGTTGTAGGTCACCACTACGGCAACCACTCGTGGGCTCGGGGTGTCTCCCGGTCCGGCATCGCTGTTCGGCTGCACTCTTTCCTCTCCCCTCGTGCTCGTCGATCCGACGACACGAGCTGGTCTTCCTTCCTGCGGCCCGCAGGCCCGTCAGGTGAAGTTAGGGCGATTCGGTCAGTAAGGTGGTGTCCAGAAGGTGCGAGGATTGCACCCATGGAACGGCACGTGACAGTTTACCCCGGCACCCGATGCAAACTCGGACTATCGTCGGGCTGTCGCGCGGATGAAAGCGAGGAAGCATGAGTCAGAGCACCTGGAGGGTCCTCGGGGCCACCGGTTTCGCGGGTTCTGCGATCATGACCAGACTCCAGCAGGAGGGCATCGGCGCGGCCCCGGTCTCGGCGCCGCGACTGGCCACATCGTCGGAATCATCCGGCCAGGTCATCGCCGAGGCACGACGCCTCGAATCCGTGGTCGATTACCTGGCCGATTCTTTCGCGGGCGCGGACGTCGTGGTCAACGCCGCGGGTCTCTCGGCTCCGGACCAGAACGACCTGCCGTCTCTGGTGGGCGCGAATGCTTTGCTGCCGACCATCGTCGCCGTGGCGGCCCAGCGCACCGGCGTCCGGCGCGTGATCCATCTGAGTTCCTCGGCCGTTCAGGGTTCCCGGCCGAAGCTGGACGCGACCGACGCGACGTCGCCCTTCTCCGCGTACTCCTTCTCCAAGGCTTTGGGCGAGGACTGCGTGCTCCGACTTCGTGACTTCATCAATGCCA
>JAKDJD010000067.1 GCA_030454085.1 Kocuria sp. | reverse complement strand
CGTGAAACACACCACAAACCACACAACCCCACCACCACAAGGAAAAACAGCCCGGAATGAGTTGAGGCGCCCCAGCGTTGAACGGGTAGACCAACATCGTCGAAAGGCAAGATCGTGCTCCCTCTGTCCCTCATTGACTTCGCAACCGTCTACAGCGGGGAAACTCCCCGGGACAGCTTCAGGCGCTCCGTGGACATGGCCCGCAAGGCCGAGCGGCTGGGCTTCTCACGCATCTGGTACGCGGAGCACCACAACATGCCCCATATCTCTTCCGCGGCTCCAGCAGTCCTGATCTCGCACATCGCCTCCCAGACCGAGAGCATTCGTCTCGGCTCAGGCGGCGTGATGCTTCCCAACCACTCGCCCTTGGTTATTGCTGAGCAGTTCGGGACCCTCGAGGAGCTGTACCCGGACCGCATCGATCTCGGCCTGGGTCGAGCACCCGGGACCGATATGAAGACCGTTCAGGCTTTGCGCCGTGACCCCCAGGATGCGGACCGCTTCCCGAGTGACGTCGTCGAGCTCCAGGGGTATTTGGAGGGGAAGTCACGTATCGAGGGGGTTCAGGCCATCCCCGGCAGGAACACGAACGTCCCGCTGTACATCCTCGGGTCCTCGCTTTTCGGAGCCCAGTTGGCTGCACAACTCGGACTCCCATATTCCTTCGCGTCCCACTTCGCACCGGCTGCCCTCGAGCAGGCCACCACGGCATATCGCGAGAACTTCCAGCCCTCCGAGCATCTGAGCGAGCCGTATGTGATCGCAGCGGTCAATGTCACCGCTGCCGATACAGCGGAGGAAGCGGCAGAACAGACTCGCAAGGTCCGGAGGAAGCGGGTCGAGGCCATGGTGGGTCGCGGTCGTGATCTGACCGAGTCCGAGCTGGACATGCTGGTCCATTCGCCGGCGGGCCAACAGATCATCGAGATGCTCCGGTTCACCGCGCAGGGCACCGGCCCCGATATCAAGGAATACCTCGACCGTTTTGCCACGATGGCCCAGGCAGATGAGCTGATGATCTCGCTCCAGGCGCCTTCCACCGAGGAGTCTTCCCGCTCGATGGAGATCCTTGCGGAGGCTTGGGGGCTCGACGACGACGCCTGATCCACGTCGCCGCCGAGCCGACGATGCACCCGCTACTCCCCTTCGCGGTTCTCGATCTTCTGGATCGCGGCGGTGTTCGGCGGAAGGTCGTTGAACTCAGAGGCGTCTTTGTTCTTGACCAGCAGCTTGGACAGGATCGCAATGACGCAAATGAGCGCCGTCGTCGCAATGAGCTGGAAGCGCACCTCGGTGTCGGTCAGGCCCAGGATCACGATCACGGCGACCAGCAACAGCGCAAAATAGGAACCCCAGGGGAAGACCCACATCTTGAGCGGCAGCTTGCGCCCTTCCTTGTCTGCCCGCTTGCGCAGAACGATCTGCGAGATCAGCGCGAAGGTCCACACGGCGAGGATCGTGGAACCGATGATGTTGAGCATGATGTTGAGGATGACCTCGGGCCAGAGGTAATTCAGCACCACGGCGACGAAACCACCGAGCACGGAGAGAATGACAGCCGAATACGGGACGCCCTTGTCCGAGATGGCGGCGAAGCGGCGCGGGGCCGAGCCCCTCCTGGCCAGCGAGTAGAGCATGCGCGAGCCGCCGTAGATGTTGGCGTTGAGCGCCGACAACAGGGCGAGCACGATAATCACGGTCATCACCTTGTCCGCGCCGGGCAGACCGGCCACGCTCAGTACCGCGACGAACGGGCTGGCAGAGAGGCTGTCGTCGTCCCACGGCATGACCAGGACCATGACCGCCACCGCGCCGACGTAGAAAACCAGCACGCGAACCAGGATGGTCCGAATCGCCGTCGTGACGTTCTTGGCCGGTTCGTTGGTTTCGGCGGCGGCAATCGTCGCCAGCTCTGTGCCACCGAAGGCGAAGACGACGACGAGCAGCGCCGCCGCCACACCCGAGACACCGTGCGGCATGAATCCGCCGTGATCCGTCAGGTTGCTCGTGCCGGGTGACGGCGTCGGAAGCAGGCCGATCAGCAGAAGGACGCCCACCACCAGGAACGCCAAGACGGCAAGGACCTTCAACAGGGCGAACCAGAATTCCGTCTCCCCGAGAGTCTCCACGTGCAGGAGATTCACCAGGGTGAATGCGCACATGAACACAAGGGCGAGCACCCACTGCGGGAGAACCGGCCACGCCTCGTTGACGATCTGGGCCGCGGCGGTGGACTCCGCCGCGATGACGATGACCATCTGGATCCACCACAACCAACCCAACGCACGGCCGGCCGTGGGACCCAGCGCCTTGCCCGCGTAGGTCGAGAAGGACCCGGAGGCCGGATCCGCGGCCGCCATCTCGCCCAGCGCCCGCATGACGAGGACAAGGAGCAGGCAACCGACGAGGTAGGAAACGATAACGGCCGGACCGGCGGCTTTGATCGCGGAGCCTGTGCCGACGAACAGGCCTGTGCCGATCGCCGACCCAAGAGCCATCATCACGAGGTGACGCGATTTCAGGCTGTTGTTCGGCTGGTCGACCGACTGACTGGAGCTTGTGACCCCTTCGGGTGAGTGTGATCTATGACTCATAAAAGGTGAGAATACAGTATCGTATCTGATTTAAGCGACCGATCGGTCAGTAAATTTTGTGCGGACGCTGCCGCGGTGGCTGCGGGTGCGGCGACGACTGCTGTCATTGGGAGCGTTTCGGGCGGCGCTCCGATATTTTCCGCCCGCCGCGTTGAGTGGGGTTTACCCGATTCGGTGGCGATTGCAGCCGTTAGGTGGAGGTTAAAGCGCCACCTAACGAGGGAAAACGCCTCCCCTTCGGGCAACCGCCACCCATGAGCGCTCAGGGCGGGCAATCACGGAAGGATACGGGGACAACGTGGGGACGACGTCGTCGGCAACCCCCTCGAGGTGGCAATCCCGTGCACCCGTGGGACCCTTGCCGGCCCGAGGTAGCAGGCTTGGGCGGATTCGACCACCAAAAGCGCACAAGATTGCCACCTCGCCCCGTGCACCTCGCCCCCGCCGCATCCCGCCCCAAACCAAGACGGACCAACAGCGGATTCTGTGTTTCTTCGTAGCTTCGCGTCCTAGACTCGGGACCATGACGGATACCAGCAACGGAACTGCTCTTCCCCAGCCCTCTGCACCCGCCACGGACTCCTCGGCCCCGGGGAACAGGTCGGTCGGGCCGTGGGACAGGGTGAGCGCTCCCGCGGGAACGTTCGAGACGGTCCGGCAAGGTGGCGTCGTGAAGGCGTGGGGTATCAGGTATGCCCGCGCGGAGCGTTTCGGGGCGCCGATCGCCTACGCCTACACCGAGCCCTTCACCGCCGACACTCCGGCGCCGGCCTGCCCGCAGCGATTCGACGAGACCGATCTGGAGCTCCAACGGCTCGGATTCGACGAACATTGCCAGCGGCTGACCGTCACCCGACCCGAGAACCGCAGGTCCGGGCTACCTGTGATGGTCTGGATCCACGGCGGCTCCTACATCGGCGGCGCTGGGGACCTGCCCCACTACGATCCCACGGTCTTGGTACAGGAGCAGGACCTGGTGGTCGTCAACGTGACCTATCGTCTCGGGCTGTTCGGGTACCTCGGCGACGGACGGACCCGCGAGGCCAACCCCGGCCTGCTCGACCAGGTCGAGGCCATCAAATGGGTTCACCAGAACATCGAAGCCTTCGGCGGGGACCCGGACCGCATCACGATCGCCGGCCAGTCAGCCGGTGGCCACGCGTGCTGGGACCTGCTCATGGTTCCCGAAATTCGGGGCATGATCAGACGCGCTATCCCCCAGAGCGCGCCACTCGGGATCGTCCACGGACGACGTCGCGCGTGGAATGCGATCACCCCCGGCCCCGAGAAGACCGGTCGTATGCGTCAGGCGACCACAACCGAGTTGGCCGAAGCCGAAAGCGTCATCAACCGCAAGGCGGCGCTCCACGGACGCGCCGCCCTCATGCCCTTCTCCCCGAGGTACGGCCAACGGCCCCTGCCGCCCGAGAAGCTCCTCAAGAAACGGTGGAAGGAACTGGCCGGGAAGGTCGACGTCCTCATGGGGACGACGGCGCGCGAGGCCGCGCTCTATACCGGCCGAGTCCCGTTGCTCAAGGTCCTGGCCGGATTCCGGCGCGGCCGTCAGGGCATCGTCGAACCAATCGTGCGAGCCGCGACCCAGATCGTCTACGCCGTCGACAACGCCATCTGGGCCCAAAGACTCGCCAACGCGGGCGGACGCGCAGGCCTGTACCGCTTCGTGTTCGGCAAGCCCGATGCCGCCCTCGCTTGCTGCCACATCGCCGAGCTGCCCCTCCTCTTCCCCGGAACTTCCTGGACCGAGAGCGGGGAGAACGCGGGTGCCGGAGTCACGGGACCTGACCTCATGGAAACCTTCGACCCGGACGCCCTCGACGACGCCGGCCGCGCGCTCCGGGCCACCTGGGCCGGATTCGTGCGCGACGGTTTCGACTCGAAGGACGTCCGAGCGATTCCGGACGTGCTGGAGCTCCTGCCGCCCCGCACACCACGTCGAAAACGAGGAAGGAACTGATCATGCCGAAAACGAATCAGAACGGCGAGCCGATTCGTGATGAGCTGCCCGAGACCATCAAGAAATCGGACCGCAAAGCCCAGACCACGTTCGCTCAGACTTACGACTCCGCGATGGACGAGTACGGGGACGCCGAGCGCGCCGCCCGGACCGCCTACGCTCAGCTGAAGCACACGCACGAAAAGGTCGGCGACGCGTGGCAGGAGAAGGAGGAGTACGGGGACTCGGACGACCGTGCCGAGTCGTCCCGACGGGACCGCGGAGAAACCGCGGGCGGCGTGGACGCGAACGCGTCCAAGGAGCACCTGTACGAGGAGGCCCAGAAGCTCGGTATCGAGGGCCGGTCAGAGATGAGCAAGGACGAACTGGTCGAGGCCCTCGAAAAGGAAAGTCGGCGCCGCACTTCAGGCTCCTGAGGAACACGAACCCGCCCCTCCCGGGCCGGTTCCGCTCCCTAGGCACCCCTCGGGCCTGGCCCTCGGGGCTACTCCCCGAGGTACTCCAGGTTGATTTCCGACTCGGCGTCGAAGAACGAACAGGTACGGGGTGTCGCGTCAACGACGTCGCCAATCTCGAGCTCCCCGGACCTCTCGACCCGCAGTGCGATCCTCCCGCCCCGCAAACGAACGTCGGATTCCTGGACCGGGACGCAGTAGGCGAAAGCCTCGGACCCCAATTGCTCGATGTGCTCGACCTTCAGCCGCATCCCGGTCGCTTCGGAAGTGGTTCCGGCGTCCTCGGCCCCGGGCCGTTCCCGGACCCACGGGGCCTGCGGCACGATGTCCCATTCTTCGGGACGGACGCCCACAATGACCCTGCCCTTCGCGCGACCGACCAGGTGCTCCGGGAGCGGGACCGCGACGCCGCCCCAACGGGCTGTGCCCTCTTCGACCGGTACGGCCTCGAACAATCCGATCGACGGCGAACCGATGAACCCGGCCACGAACGTGTTTCCGGGGTACTGGTACAAGTGCAACGGGGCATCGACCTGTTGCACTTCGCCGTCCTTGAGCACGGCAACTCGATCCCCCATGGTCATGGCCTCGGTCTGATCGTGGGTCACGTAGATGGTCGTCACGCCCAGATCCGTCTGGAGCGAGGCAATCTGGGCACGGGTCGAGACCCTCAGCCTGGCATCCAAGTTGGACAGCGGCTCGTCCATCAGGAAGACCTTGGGTTCTCGGACAATGGCCCGGCCCATCGATACACGTTGCCGCTGGCCGCCGGACATCGCCGCAGGCTTGGAATCGAGCAGATCCTCGAGTTCGAGCATCCGAGCCACTTTGTCGACCCGCTCCGCAACCTCAGCCTTGGGCACCTTCGCGTTCTCAAGGGCGAAGGCCATGTTCTGGCGCGCCGTCATGTTGGGGTACAGCGCGTAGGACTGGAAGACCATCGCCACATTCCTGTCCCGTGCCCGGGATTCCGTGACGTCCTTGCCTCCGATGAGGATCGTGCCCTCGTCCACGGGCTCGAGACCGGCGATCATGCGCAGGCACGTTGATTTGCCGCTGCCGGAGGGCCCCACCAGGGTCAGGAATTCGCCGTCGCGGACGTCGAGGGACACCCGGTTGACCGCGGGGCGCTTCTTTTCGTCGAATATGCGAGAGATGTGTTGGAGATGGACTTCGACCATGATGAGTTGATTCCTTGACTTGGTTCGTGGGAGCGGAGTTTCTACAGGTAGGGCTTGATGTCGCGGTTGATGGCGTCACCGATCCGCGCCTGGAGACTGCCGAAGGTTTTCTCGACGTCGGCGTCGCCAGTCGTGATCTTGTCGAGGGCGCCCCCGATACGACGGCCAGCACCGTTGACGAACACCCGTGCGTAGTCCTGAGGCTTGGTGTTGCCCTGAAGCTGGCCGAACGCGGTCCTCGCGTTCGGGTTCTGATCGAGGAAAGCCACCTCCTCCGGATCCTCGTGGGCCGCGGTGCGCACCGGAATGTAGCCGGTGGCCTGCGTGAATGTGATCGTGTTCTGGGTATTGGTCAGGAAGTCGACGAATTTGATCGCCGTCCTCTTGCGCTCGTCGCTGATTCCATCGGGAATGGACAGGCCCGCGCCACCCGTCGGGCACCCGGGCGCGGGGCCGGGCAGCGGCGTCGTGGTGATCGGAAATCCCGCGATCTCCTTGAGACCACCGAGGGATCCGGTGGACTCGAGCAGACCGCTCGCCGTGCCGATGCCGAAGTTGTTGATCGCATCCTTGGTGATTTCGATGTGTCCCTTCCGGACCTGAGCCTGCAGGAACCGACCGGCCTCGATCGTCCTGGGATCCGTGAATTTGAGGTTCCACTCCTCCGAGTACCGACCGCCGAAGGCCCACGCGATGCCTTCGAAATACCAGTCCAGATAGGCGGTTCCGTCCGGGATCGTCAGGGCGGGCTTTCCACCACTGGCATCCATGATGTGCGGGGCCCACTCGTCGAATTCCTGCCACGTACTCGGCCCCCGGTCCAGAGGCAGCCCGGCTTTCTCCAGGACCGACCGGTCGAAGTACAGCAGAGCGGTCGAGCGGCTGTAGGGCACGCCGTAGTGCTTGCCTTCGTAGGTGTAGTCCTCGACGAACGTGGAGACGTACGACTTCGGGTCGATCCCGTTCTCGGCCCACAGGTCATCGAGCGGCGTCGTCGCTTTGGAGAACGCGAAATTGAACCAGGTGACGTCGGAGGCGACGATGACATCCGGGAGGTCTCCGCCCGCGAGCGCGGCATTGAACTTCTGGGAGAGCTCCTCGTAATTCTTGCCTCCGTCCACGAGCTGCGCGGGAGTGTCCGGGTGGGCGGCGTTCCATGCTTCCACGATCTTCTGCTCGGTCTTCTTCGACTCGGCGGGGTGGTTGGACCAGAACTGCAACGTGCCGTTGCCCTTCTGCTTCGGCCGGTTCGCGCTGCTGCCGGTGCCCGCGCACGCCGAAAGAGCCAGGGACGCGGCGCCCAGCCCCGCAAGGCCCAGGACGTGACGACGGCTCAGAGAGGCCATGACGAAGTTCTCCTTCTCGGAAGGTTGGAATGAGGGATGCGGTGAATCGACCGCGCAGCTAGCCCTTGACCGCGCCCGCGGTCAGGCCCTTGATCATCGAACGCTGCAGCAGCAGGAAGATGACGATCATCGGGATACTCGCGAGCAGCGTTCCGGCCATGACGGGACCCCAGTTGGTGGGTCCTTCGTTGTTCTGGAGCAGCGTGAGGCCAACCTGCAACGGTGCGACGCGGCCGGTGTCCGACATCAAGAATGGCCAGAGGTACTGGTTCCATTCGGTGACGGCGGTGATGAGAACGAAGGCCATGAGAGTCGGCCAGGACATCGGCAGAACCACGCGGAAGAGGGTGCGCAGGAATCCGGCGCCGTCCATGGTCGCGGCTTCCAGGATCTCGGTAGGCAGGGACAAGAAATGGTTCCGCATCAGGTACGTCCCGAAGGCCACGCCCGCGAGCGGCACGATGATGCCGGGGAACGAATCCCTCCACCCGAGCTGCGCCACCGCGGCGTAGTTGGAAATGATGGTGATCTCATTCGGAACCATGAGGGTCCCGACCACCAAGAGAAACAGCACATTCCGGCCAGGGAACCTGAGGAAAGCGAAGGCGTATGCACTCAGCACGCCCAGAACGACCTTGACCACGGTCAAGACGACGGTGATGACCACGGAGTTGCGCAGGAACTGTCCGAAGTCCACCTCGTTCCACACGTAGGAGTAGTTCTCCGGGGCGAAAGGATGCGGGATCCAGGAAATCGGGTCCGAGTAGATGTCAGGATGCGTTTTGAAGGACGTGACGACCACGAAATACAACGGGAGGGCGATCACGAGGGCGGCGAGCAGAGCGCCGAGGTAGCCCAGGACCTTCATGCCCAGCAGACCATTGGCCTGCTTCAGGGCCCGTCGGCGGTCTCGGCCCATCTCGACATCGTTGGTCCCCGGCGTCCGGTCCGGGTGAGACGGCAGGGGCGCGGGGCTGGTGGTCCCCGTGGAGGCGCGGGGCGTCGTCGTGGTCGACGGGGCGGCCGTGGTCGACGGCGTCGTCGGATCTGTGTTGCGCATGACTATCCCTTCCGGTCCTGCAGACGAACCTGAACCACGGTGACCACCAGAACGGCCAGGAACATGAGAGTCGCGACGGCGGCGCCGTAACCCGCCCGGCCGTTCACGAAGGTCTCCTGGTAGACCTGATAGACCATCGTGCTGGTCGAGTTGCCCAACGGGCCGCCCTGAGTCATCACGTTGATGATGTCGAACACCTGCATCGAATTGAGCAGCACGGTCACGGACAGGAAGAAGGTTGTGGGGCGCAATTGCGGGAGGGTCACGCGGAAGAATTTGCGGAGGCCCGACGTGCGGTCGATCTCGGCGGCCTCGTCCAGATCCTTGCGAAGCCCCTGCAATGCGGCCAGATAGATCACGAACGTGTACCCGAGGTTCTTCCACACGTAGGTCGTGATGATCATGAACAGGGCCCACCGCGGGTGGGTGTAGAACTCGGGAGATTCCATCCCGATCCGGGCCAGGAGATCCTGGATCATCCCGTACTTGGGGTCGAACACGAACTGGAAGGCGACGCCGACCGCCGCCCCGGAAATCACATACGGCGCGAAGACCAGGGAACGAACCACGTTCCGGCCACGAAGAGGCCGATCGAGCAACAAGGCCAAAGCCAGACCGAGCACCATCGAGCCGCCTACGGCCGAGACCGTGAAGACCACCGTCTGGAGTACGACCTGCCAGCTCTCCGGGTCCTTGGCCCACTCGATGTAGTTCGTGAGACCGACGAACACCGCGGGCCTGGTCGCCGAGATGTTCCATGTGAAGAACGAGAGGCGAATGTTGTCGAGCAAAGGTCGGTAGGTGAACAGCAGCAAGAGCAGCAAGTTCGGTGCCACCAAAGCGGTTGCCAACAGCGTGCGTGGAGATCCCCTCCGTCGACGACGTCGGGGCGGCTCCTTCCCCGGTGCGGAGCCTTCTAGGCCGGGAATTGTCGGTACAGTCACAACCAAAAATATTAGCCTCGGCCCTTTAAACAGAGGCCACATAAGGGTGAACAGCCCCATAATCGCAAGTCACATCGGCGAGTTCGATCCGGGGTGGGGTGGAGGGCGTGTTGGCGTGGGTG
>JAKDJD010000066.1 GCA_030454085.1 Kocuria sp. | reverse complement strand
GGCCGGGGTGGGGGTGTCGCGCTGTGGCCACTGGACGCGGGAGGCTGTCTCTCCGCGGGCCTGGCGGCGCATGCGTCGATGGCGAGGTTCCCGACGGCGAACGTCAGCCGGTGCCGGCCAGAGGTCACCTTCCCGCCGCGGGGCGTCTCCGCGGTGAATTGAATGTCGAAAGCATAGGTTCCGGGTTCGGTGAACGCCCAGTGAGCCGGGGTCCGTGACGGTCCCTTGGACGCGATCGACCATTTCCCCCGGGTCGAATCCAGGAGCACGTTCGGAGGGTCGCTCTCGTGCTGTGCATAGACGCCGAACCGCGAGCCCTGTGGCATCGATACCGGGACCAAGGAGAGGTGGCCTCCGCCGGGGGAGACCTCCGAAAAATCCACATCAGCCGTGTCCAGGGCGAGGTGAATCAGGCCCGGGTCGGGTTCCTGAGGCAGCTCGTAGAATCCCCCACCCTCCGCCCCCAGAAATTCGGTCCACGAGGACATGAGTGGGCCGGTTCGCTCGCGGCGCGCTTCGTCCGGGACTCCGAGACACACTTCTTCGGGTCGGAAGGCTTCCCGGCTCAATGCGGCGTCGCGGGGCGAATCGCTGTGTTGCAGAGAGAGCTCCGCCGCGTCATCGCGAAGGCTCGCGCGCACGTCGACGGAGCCGCGAAGTATCTGCCGTCTGGCGGGTGCTGTCCCGTCCCGTACGGCGTTTTCCTGCTCGGTCTCCGTTTTGACTTGGGCCGGAGACGGAAGCATGCCCGGTCCGAGAACAAGCCCCAGGGCAAGGACCAGGCTCAGCGCCGTCGTCCATGCTCCGGTGCGGTTTCCCGAGTCACGACGCCGCGGTCCGGGTCGGTGGACGGGTCGGGGGATCGGCGTCATGGGGTCCTTTCCAGCGGTTCCGGGTGCTCGGCTCGATGGGATGCATATCCGAGCATAGCCACAGTTGAGAATGATAGTCAGTTAAGATTTACTGCTGAGTAGCCCCGGTATCGCGCCGATCGGCACCCCACTCGCACCTCCCATGAGAAGGAAGAAGCATGACCTGTCAGAACAGGCGTTCTGCTCGAGCGCCGAAGTCCCTGTCCCTCGTTCTCGCGTCGGGTGCCCTGGGACTGGCCGTGGCCGGATCCTCGTTCGTTGTTCCCGCTCAAGCCGACGACGCGCCCCAGGGCGCCCCCTGCGTGTCGGCCCCCGCGACGACCGCACTGGCCGAGGTCGTCGCTGACGGACACTTCGACTTCGGCGCCCGGCTGAAGGGCGATACCTTGGACGCCGTGGTCAAGGACGACCGATCCTCGCCCGGCTCGTGGAAGAACAGTGAGAGCCTGATCTTCGCCCTGAGCGACGCGGCCGCCAAGCAGAAGATGCCGGCGAACATGGAGAAGATCGCCCCAGCCGGTTCCGACGTATTCATGATCGGGGCCACCCAGGTCGGCGGCGTCCCCTGGCTCGGGTGGAACACGCAGGATCAGGGCCTGGCCGAGCACGCCGATGGGGACGTGACCATGACCCTGGACTCGTTCGACGGGCCCGGGGACATGAGCGTGTTCCTGTCCGGAAATTTCGGTTCGCCCGGTACCGATGTTTTCTCCACCAAGGGCCAGAAGTCCTACCGCGTGCCCCTCCACACCCACCAGCACGGCAACTGGGTCTTCACGCAACCCGGTCACTACACCGCCACGGTCTCGTATTCCGTGAACCTCAAGGATGGTCGGCAGGTGAAGGTCACAGGCACGTTGCGGTTCGCCGTCGGGGACCATGCGATCGAGGAAGCCAGGGCCAACCCCGGAACCGTCGCTTCTGCCGCTCAGAACTGCGAGGACGCCGGGGGAGCAAGCGCCGAACAGGGAGGTCCGGCGGGCTCGGGTCCGGGCCATCATGACACCCAGCACGGGTCCGGGGCCGAGACTCAGGGCAAGTCGGCTGATGGCGTATCCGCGGGAGGCGGATCGAACGGTGCGGCTGGAGGTCATACCAACGCCGCCGGGCAGAACCCTGGGCAGCTGGCAGAAACCGGTCCGCGCGAGGACGCGATGATCGTCTGTGCCCTGTTCGGGATCACGCTCACCGTGTGCGGTGCCCTCGTGGTCCGAACGATCCGCCGCACCCGCCGCTCCGTGTGAAGCGCAGAAGTGCGCTGAAGGCCTTCGGCGCCCTCGGGGTGCTCGCGACGACGAGTTGCTCGGGCGGCGCCCGTGGGTCCGCGGTACATGAGCGGCGCTCCGGGCCGGGGCGCGTCAACGTCGTCGTCACGACGCCGATCCTCGCCGATGTGGCACGTCGGGTCGGGAGCGAACACGTATCCGTCACCTCCTTGGTCCCCTCGGGCGCGGATCCTCACTCCCATGAACCGAGCCTGCGAAATATTCGCGATCTCGCGTACGCGGATCTCGCCTTCACCAACGGGATGCTGCTCGAACAGCAAAAACTCCTGCGGACCGTTACCGCGAACCTTCCGGACGGGGCAACGGGTCCCATTCCGGTCGCCGAGAACATCGAGAAGTACGGCGGGGTGCTCCGGCCGATGACCGAAGACCTGTCGATGGACACGGTGTGGCTCGGAATGCGCGTCGAAGGAACCGTGGATGACCAGGATCGACCCGTGACGCTCGAAACCACCGCGATCACAGGACCGGGCAGAGCGGCCGCGTTCGTCACCGAAACCTTCGGTCGGGTGACGGGAGTCGCCGACTCCGCGACCGAGGGTGCCCGACGCGGCGGCGGCACAAGCGGGACGCGTGGCTCGGCGAGAGTCTTCGCAGAAGGAGAGTCCACGGTCGGGCGGCTCGGCGCGGTGGAGTTGCCCCAACAGGCCCACACCCACCTGTCCTGGGCTTTCACGGAGCCTGGACGCTACTCCATGGATCTCCGGGCGGTCTTCCGTGGCGAGACGATCGCGACCGGGGTCATCCACTTCGCGGTCGGCATTGATGCCAAGCAGGCCGCCCTGGCTCTGGGGTCGGATGCGCAGGTTCTGGACGCCGGACACGCGGACATCACGGCCGACGTCGCTCGGCGCGCCATCGTGCTCCGCGCGGATGCGGAGAACGGGCCTCGGGAATACGACCCCGCGTCGACGGTCGTCGTTCCGGCCAAAGCGCTCCAAGAGCTCCCGGGAGGCAGCCAGTACAGGTTTCTGGGGCGACCCGGAGACCAGATGTATCTTCTGGCACAGGCCGTGTTGGGGAAGCATGTTCACGGAGACATCGACCCCCACTTCTGGCACGCCGTTCCCAACGTCAAGGCGGCCGCGCAGGTGATGCGTGACCATATGGCGAAGGTGTTCTCCCAGTACGCTTCCGCATTCCAAGCGAACGCCCACGCCTATTTGGGGTTCCTGGACGGGCTCGAGCAAGAGCTCCGCGAGGCGTACGGCTCGCTCCCGGAATCCAGGCGCGCTCTCATTACCGCACACGACGGCTACGGGTACCTTGCCGAGCATTACGGTCTCAAGGTCGAAGGCTTCGTTGCCCCCGTCCCCGGGACAGAGCCGGGGCTCCAACAGCGGCAACGGCTCGCACGGGCCATCCGGGACCTGCACATCCCGACGGTCTTCGTGGACAAGGGGGCCACGGGCCGCGGCAACGTCCTGCAACAGGTTGCCGACGACGCCGGCGTGCGCGTCGCGCAACTCTACTCCGACACCTTGGACGCCGACGCCCCGAACTACGAGGACATGATGCGCCACAACGCCCGAACCATCACGGATCACCTCCGGGGCTAGCTCCCCGGCCGACCGGATCCGACTCACTATGCACCGCATCCAGAGGAAAAAGTGACTACTCGAAATCAGCACATCCGCATCCTTCCGTCCCTTGCACTGGCCCTTGCCCTGACCCTCGGCGGCCCACTGACGGCGTTCGCCGAACCGCCGTCGTCGACCGGTCCGGCCGAGAAAACAGTCGAGGAAAAGGCTCTCGAACAACAGATATCCGACCAGGAGCAGATCGCCCACGGCCACGTCGCGATCGACCAGGGACATGTGGATATCGGCCCCAAATTCGTCGACGGACAGTGGAAGCTCATGATGCATGACGACCACGAGGCCGACCCCGTGTGGCGGTCGCCGGAAGACGTCGTCCTGAAATCCGGAGACGCCGCGCTCCTCCCCAAGCCAGAGGATGCCGCCTACGACTTCGTGCAAGCCAGCCCAGGGGAGGAAGTGTACGTGGTGCCGCAGACCGAGAAGCCGGGCGTTGTGTGGCCGGGGTGGAACACCCAGGACCCCGAGACCGAGCGCCGACTCGGCACGGGCGCGACACTGTCCATGGAAGGCGTGGAAGGGCCGGGGCAGTTCAGCCTCTACCTCGAGAACGGCAACTTTGCCGGCCCGCAGGTGCTGTGGAATTCGACGGACGACGCCAGCCAGGACATCTGGGTTCCCAAGAACAGCCACACCCACGCGAACTGGGTGTTCACCCGTCCTGGAGCCTACTTCGTCACGGTTCGGGCACACGCCAAACTCGCTGACGGTACCGAAGTCTCCGACACGCAGCGTCTGCAATTCGCCGTCGGGGACTCCACGGATGCCGAATCCGTTTTCGCCCAGGCCAAGGTTCTTGGCGAACCGAAGTCCGTGAGAGAAGCTGACGCGTCCTCGGGTGCATCTTCTGACCCATCCTCGGGGACCGACGAGGGCGTCGACACCGCGACTCTGATCCTGTTGGGCGCCGGATTCGTGATTCTGTTCGGCGGAGGAGCCGCGTTCTGGGTGAGCCTGCGCGGCCGACGCGCGAAAGAGGCCGCGTCGGTCGAGGAGCGTCGGCGGTGACCGCTCCACGGCTTGCCGTCGATGACCTCACCGTCCGACTTTCGGGGCGGGGCATCATCACCCATCTCGACTGGACCGTGCTTTCAGGCGAATTCGTGGCCTTGATCGGTCCCAACGGGGTTGGCAAGACCACGTTGCTCCGGGCGATCCTCGGGCTGATTCCCCGGGCAGGCGGGAATATCACAGTGGACGGAGAGCATGCGTCGAGAGCGCGAGGAGCCCTCGGGTACGTTCCGCAGAAGCACCACTTTGCCTGGGATTTTCCGCTGACGGTCGAGGATGCGGTGATGAATGGCCGGACGCGCAGCATGGGGTGGCTGCGCAGGCCCCGTGTCGCTGATTGGCGGCGGGTCAACCAGGCCATCGAGCGTGCCGACCTGGGGCGGTTGCGACGCCGACCCATCGGCGAACTCTCTGGTGGCCAGCGACAGCGCGTCCTGCTGGCCAGGGTCTTGGCCAATGAGCCCAAGGTTCTTCTGCTTGACAAGCCGTTCACCGGCGTCGACGTGCCGACCCAGGACATGCTCGTCGAACTGTATCGGCAGCTTGCCGCCGATGGCTTGGGAATCGTCATGAGCACGCACGACGTCTTGGGGGCCTTGGACGGTTGTTCCCGCATCTGTGGTTTGCGCGGCCGCATTGCACTCGACGTCGACCCCGCCGACGTCGGCCCCGAGTACATCAATGCCTGGTTGCGAGGTCGAGAAGATTCCGTGCCCCTTCCGGCCGCAGAGACGACGAGAGCGAGACCCGAATGATCGCACCGTGGGAATTCGTGCAAGACCTTTTCAACCCCAACCTGGGATTTTTGCTGCGTGCCCTGGCCGCGGTCGTGATCTCGTCCGTCGTCTGCGGTGTGGTGGGGTGTCACGTGGTGATGCGCGGGATGGTGTTCATCGGGGACGCCGTGGCGCACTCGGTGTTCCCGGGGCTGGCCGTGGCGTTCGTCGTCGGCGGGAACATGATGCTCGGAGGGTTGATCGCGGGGGTACTCACGGCGGTACTGGTCGCCATTTTCAGCCAGAATCGCAAGCTCTCGGAGGATTCCGTGATCGGCATATTTTTCGCGGGCGCCTTCGCGCTCGGGATCGTGATCATTTCTCGCGCGCCCGGATATTCAGGGTCGGTCGAGGACTTTCTCTTCGGTTCGATCGTCGGGGTTTCGGAGCGCGACGTTCTGTGGGGCGCATTGGCCGGGGCTGCGCTGATCGTGGTGCTGGCCTTGTTCGACAAGGAAATCGTGGCGGTCGGCGTGGACCGGGAGACCGCGCGGGCCATGGGGCTTCCGGTCCTGGCGCTGGACATTTTGCTGTCGGTCGTCGTAACCGTGAGTGTGGTGGTTTCCTTGCAGACCATCGGAAACGTTCTGGTGCTCGCCCTGATCGTCATCCCGGCCGCCGCGTCGCGTCTGATGTGCACGCGGTTTCACACGATGATGGTTGTCTCACCCGTTTTTGCCGGGGTGTGTGCGACGACGGGCCTGTATATCTCCTGGTCGATCGACCTTCCGGTGGGTGGCACGATCGTTCTGACCATGGTCGCGGCCTTCCTTGTGTGCTGGGCATTCACCGCGATGCGCGGGCTCGTTTCTTCCCGCGCCTCATCTAGGGCCCGCCCGGACTCCCACGCTCCCTGACCGTCAATGACTGGTCGCGGCCCGGAACGCGTACATTCCCTGTCACGCATGTAGGCGTTCCGGGCGCGACTCCGCTCAGTGTTCCGTCGTGTGGTCCGACGCGTTCCGGGAGGACTTGCCACGGCGATATCTGGTCGCGGCTATCAGTGTCATGCCGCCGGCTATCGCGCAGAGGGCAAGGGCCGGGACCCATTGGCCCGGCGACCCAGTCGCCGCGAGAGCGCCAGTTCCCGGGCGGCGGCCTGACGATTCGCTGCTTCCGGACCCCGGTGGCTGAACGGTCCTTCCCGAGGACCCGAAGGTCTGAGTCATGGCTGCTCCGGGGTCGGCAGGATGCGACGCGGAGGCGCCGTAGGCGTCATTGCCTGCCGCGAAACCCTGGTCCCCTCGGCGGCCGCCGACCTCGGCAACGAATCCACCCTTGGCGTCCGCGCCTGGCCCGGCGTTCGGCTGGCCGCCGGCCGGCTCCCTGTCAACGACCCCGCCGGCTCCGGCTCCGGTGCCTGCCTGGTGGGCGTGTCCGCCGGCGGGTGCGGATGCGCAATCGTTGGTGTCAGGTTCTCCCACGACCACGGTGAGCGATTGCTTCTTCGATGAAATCGGTGTTCCGTCCTTCAACGTTGCAGAGTAGGCCACGTCGAAGGCGTAGGTTCCCGGCTTGGTGAAGGCCCAGTTGGCGTGAACATGCGTCGCGAAGGTCGAGCTCAGCGCGTGCTTCCGTTGTGTCGAATCGATCAGCACCGAGGGGCGACCAATGTAATCGGTCGTGAAGAGGGCGAAATTGGCTTCGTGGGGCATGCGTTTCGGCTCGATCGAGAGGCGGACGCCGTCCTCGTTCAGAGTGCCGAAATCGATGTCCTGGGTGTTGTACCCCGGCCAAAGGACCCCTTCTTGCTGGGTCTGGGGCATCCCGTAGAACACGGAGTTCTCCGGTCCCAAGAAATCCAGTTCGGGGGACATCATTCCTGCACCGTGGCGCTTGTGGCGTGCATTCTCGCCCACCATGAATTTCACGTCGTCGAGTTTCCTCTCGACCGTCGTGGTGCTGTGCTGCCGGGTTTCGTCCTTGAGCGCGATGTTCAAGCCGCCGTCGGCGGTCTTCCCGACGATGTCCACGTGGCCGTCGTCGAGCGGCAGCCGCCGGGCGAGATCCGGGTCCTCACACTTCTGGGTGCCGTTCGCGCCCGGCCTCGTCGGTCCCGGGGTCGCGGAGGGCGACGTCGGGGCCGGAGTCGGTGGGTTCGCGCCGGGTTCCCCAGAAGGAGACGGACTCGAACTCGGCGTCGACGTCGCTCGTTCCGACGGCCTTGCTGAAGGCTCTGGGGAGGGTGCGGGTGACGGCTCCGGCGACTCCGTGGAGCTGCCCGTATTGTCGATCGTCAGCGTTCCTTGCCTGGTGACCTTGAGGTCGGCCGTGACCGGCTCCTCGAGCCTCACGGTCCCCTTGAAGGCGTCGATATCCGGGTGGGGATAGACGGACATGCGGAATTGGCTGGTCGGAGTCAGGAAATCGGTCTCGTAATAGGCGACGGCCACGCCGTTCTCGATGTAGTCGGAGAACACCGATGTGGGGTACCGGGCCTCGGGCGTCTTGTAGATTCCGCCCGTCACCAGGCCTCGAATCTTCGGGTCATGGAAGCGGGTCGTCACTTTGGTGAATCCGGGGGCCTCCGCAGGTTCGACCTGGAGGGTGTAGTCGCCCGACTCCGGCGTGTAGCGCTCGGTGGGCAAAGGCGTGTTCGCGGGGTCCGGCTTCGTCGTCGGCCACGTCCCATGTCCTTGGGACGACGATACTTTCGCCGACTCGCCTGGAACATAAGGCAGAGTCGGGCTGACCCAGCGCGGGGACGATCCGTCGCTGGGGGTGAATACTCCTTGGAGGGCGGATCGTTGCGATCCCAGAAGTTCGTCCCACGCGGCCTTTCCGTGGTGGACGTCGACGTCGGTCAGGAAGTACCCCTGGTCGAACAGCGTGAGCGTGCCGTCCGTGTTCGTTCCGGCGTCGAAGGAGATGGTACTGAGGTTCTCGTCGCCGTCCCTTTCCGTCGAGGCTCGGGGTGCGACCGACAGCTCGTATGAGGACTTCCCGATATCCCCGTCTGGTGCGGCCTCGAAGCGTTCCTTGGTCGAAGGCTGCGGATTCGCCGTGGGTTGCTGTCCGCCGACCTGGATTCTCATCGTGGTCGGTGTGGATTCGATGGTGCGTCCGTCCGTTCCACGGGCCACCGCTCGGTATGTGAGTTCGTAGCGGCCAGGGCGGGAGAACAGCGTCTGATTGTGTGTGTGCTGGCCGGCGGTGAGACGACCGGAACGGCGTCCGTCGACGGATGAGCTGAGGAACCGCCTGACGTCCATGGGATCTTCGGGGTCGTCCTCCTCGTGGGGTACGTAGTTGAGCAGCTCCACGCGTCCGGGGCCGTCCACAGACAACAGGTCGAGGAAGAAAGACTCGTCCCGGAAGGTGTCCACGGGGATGTCGGTGTCTGCGCCGAAGCCCCACCAGATCGGGTCGTGATTGCCCCAGGGGTTCGCCGGGGCCATGTACCAGGTGTCGCCGGGCTTGCCCAAGAAAGTGAGGCGCGGGTTGTCGGGCACCTGGAACTGGTACTGGTTCTTGTTGTTGGTTCCCCAGCCCTTGCCCACCCAGGCAACGACGTCGTCGAGCGGGTGCGACTCACCGTGGTCCTCGCTCTTGAGGGAGAAGCCGCCGTTTTCCCAAAACGTCTTCGGCGAGTCGACGTGGGCCCGGGTGGCGATCCGGCGGCCGTCGTCGGGCCCGGCGATGGCTGGGGTTGTTCCGAAGGCGAGCATCGCGGCGCAGGCGAGTGAGACGACGGTGCGAATCCAGCGTGGGAGAGTGAGGCGGCGTTGTTCGGTGCCGTCCGATCCCACGGACGACGACGGCGGAGAAGTGCGGTGGCCTCTGGTGAGCAACCGGGACATGATGTCCTTTCACATAAGCGTCCAGTCGGCGTGGCCTGCCTTGCCTCCGTACAACCTCCGGGGCATGAGGACGAAGCCCGGCGTGCCGGGACGGTGCGCGAGGTGATTGACAGGAGAAGCATACACTGTAATGAGAATTATTAGCATGTGAGTGCGAGGGTTGCGAGGTCTGGCCCGGCGAGGTGAGGCGTTCCGGGATCCGGGCGGTCGGCGAGGTGGCAGCTTGGTGCATGTGTGGGGGCCGACGCGGCAGTCTGGTGCACTATTGAGGCCCTGGCGCACTCCTGGGGTCGTCTTCCGCGAGAATTCGCCCGTGCGGTGGGTGGTCTCCGGTATCGCGTCCTGGGTGCATGGGGAGCTCCATGAGTGCGCATGAGAGTGTATGAGCGGGCCCCGGATGCATGCTGGGGGCGCACCATATTGCCACCTCGAGGGGGCGACGTCGTAGTGGCCCGTGCTACCGCCTGGTGCTGTTCGGAGGCGGTTGCCCGATTGCGAGGAAGTTGCCGCCGTTAGGTGGGTGTTTAGCCGCCTCCCAAGGGCGGATTCTGACACCGATTTGGGTAACCGCCACCCAACTCGGGAGCCTCCGACGTCGCGCGGCCCATGAGGCGGCAATCTCGTGCGTCCCCCGTCCCGCGCGCCGAGGTGGCAAGTGTGGGATCAATTCCACCGAATGGGTGCACAAAACTGCGACTTCGCGGAGATTCACGCACAAAACTGCCACCTCGCCCACCGGCGTTCGAGGCATACAACCTGGCCTGTGGCCCCTCCCG
>JAKDJD010000065.1 GCA_030454085.1 Kocuria sp. | reverse complement strand
TCCGCTTCGGGGACGCATTCGTTGCTCAGTTCCCCGATGCCCTCGATGCGAACCGTGACCCGATGGCCGGCCTTGAGCCAGAAGCGGCGGGGCTTCTTGGACATTCCCACGCCGGCGGGTGTTCCGCACGCGATCACGTCGCCGGGCTCCAAGGTCATGAATGTACTGAGGTAGGAGACGATCTGGGCCGGAGTGAAAATCATGTTGGCCGTGGTCCCGGACTGCATGACCTCGCCGTCCACGAGGCATTCGATGGCGAGTCCTTGCACGGGGTCGACCTGGTCCTTGGCAACGATGTGCGGGCCGAGGGGCGTGCTGTGGTCCCAGTTCTTTCCCTGAAACCACTCGCTCGTGCGCCCTTGCCAGTCGCGGACCGAGATGTCGTTGAACACGGTGTATCCGGCGATGGCATCCAGTGCTTCTTCCTCGTTTGCGCGCCGTACGGACCTGCCGATCACCACGCAGAGCTCGGCCTCATAGTCGATCTTGGTCGATTCCGCCGGCATGGCAATGGGATCGTCCGGCCCCACGAGCGAGTTCGAGTACTTGGTGAAGATGGTGGGGTACTGGGGAAGCTCAGCACCGACTTCTTCCGCGTGATCGTGATAATTCAACCCCACACAGAGAATCTTTCCGGGCTCCAGCGGCAGGACGTCCGTCGTGGAGCGCACGTGCGGCAAATCGCTGGTTCCGAGATTCGAGTAGAACTTCTCCCTCGCGGCGTCGTTCCCCTCCTGGAAGAGGCTGCTGTCCACTACGCTCGCCGGTCCGACCTCCGGCAGATAGTAGCGATTGCCCGAGACTTCGACCCAGGTGTACAAGCCGGTCTGCTGCTCGAACAGGCTCTCGACGTATGCGCGCCCCATTTTCATTGCTCAACCACCTCACGTGACGGAAACTTCGTTTCAGGCTACAGGTTCTCGACCACGTCCCATCCCCCTGTTGCACGGTCTCGCTCCAGATGAAGCGTCCGCAATTCCCGATCCCGCACAGCACCCCGACGTCGCCTGGCCCCCGCCGGAAGATCGACCGTCACCTGGACCTGCCACATCTCCCGATCCACCAGGTACGGGCACTGATTCTTCGGGGCACGGTCGACCTCGGTCCACCAGGCACGCCGCTCGTACCAGCGGACCGGGTCGGCCGCGACCCTGTAGTGGTGGCCGTCCACCTCCACGCGCAGGGGTTGCCCGGCCGTCGTCGTCATCACCTGAGTATTGGGCATAGCGCCTCCTAGCTCTGATTCGAATATATATATTCGAATCGTAGGAACAGCGACTGACAACTTAAGCGGATTTTTGGGAAGGACCGACGAGACGAGGAGCATGCGGGGCGGAAAGACCCCGGGGCACGTCGGGGCAGACCGAAACGACGACGCCGCACGAGGTGACAGTTTCGTGCACTACCCCGATCGCGAGGTGGCTGTTTTGGGACCGAATTCAACGAGTTCAGTCCAAAAACCGCCACCTCGGCCGACTCCCGCCGGCTCCCGCCGCGCTACCCTCTAC
This sequence comes from Kocuria sp., assembly GCA_030454085.1. Taxonomy (GTDB): domain Bacteria; phylum Actinomycetota; class Actinomycetes; order Actinomycetales; family Micrococcaceae; genus Rothia. The sequence goes on along the minus strand of JAKDJD010000065.1, from coordinate 8,615 downwards.
CGGCCTGAGCCCGCCATGGAACTCTCCGCAACAGGCCACTCCGCCGCAGGCCGACCGGACATCGACCGGCGGAGAACCTCCATGATCACGACCACCACGATGTTCACGGCCAGTCCGATGATCCCTTCGCTGATCGCCCACGGGAGCGTCCACCAGAAGGTGTACCCGATCACGATCGCCATTCCCACGAGGGCCCCAGCGAGAATCGACGACGCGCCGACCCGCCTGCGGAACAGCAGAGCCGCGGCGATCGCCGGTGCCAGCTGGTCCAGGCCGGAAAAGGTCAGCAGCAGGAGGTTCGCCAACAGGTCCGGCATGGCGATCGACAGGAACAGTGCCAGCCCGGTCGCCACCACCACGGTGACCTGAGTGACCGTGAACTGGGCTTTCTCGGATCGGGCACGCGCCAGGTTTCGGGAGACCAGGGTACTGATGGCGATGAGCAACGACGCCGAAGGCACCATCGCCGTCGCGATGCCGGCCACCGCGGCAACACCCATGAGCCAGTCGGGCAACACACCGGAGGCCAGGTCCAGGAGAGCGCTGTCCGGGTCGGCTCCGCTCCCCAACACCACCAGGGCCACATAGCCCACGACCAGCGGCATCACGATCAAGGTGTTGTAGAACGGCAACCACAGGTAGTTGCGGCGAAGAACCGTGGAGTTGCGGGCGGACATGATCGGCGGCCAGTTGTGAGGCATCGTCGCGAAGGCAACCCCGATGGCGCTGATGGCCATGTTGGACAGGTACCACGGGATCCCGTACTCCGCTGTGCCATGGACCGAGAGCATCTCGGGCATCTTCTCCCGGATCACCTCGAAGGCACTGGTGAATCCGCCCGTGTAGTGGATGGGCACCGAGATGCAGATGACGAACAGCATCACGATCATCAGCACGTCCTTGAAGTACGCCGTCGTCGCGACCCCTCGAAGCCCGGCCCAGAGGACGAAAGCGACCACGAGGACGAACGCGATCACCATCGACCACGCCCCCATCGAATGGTTCCCCGTGACCACCTGAACGATCAGCCCCAGCCCCGTGATCTGGAGCTGCAGATAGGGCAGCAGGAAGACGACGCCGGCCAGCGCAACCAGCATCCCGACCGCGCGGGAGGAATACGCGTCCTCCAGGAAATCCGCCTGCGTCAGATGGCCGCGAGCGCGTGCGATCCGCCAGATCCTGGGCGCCAAGAAGTAGAGAGCCAGATAGCCGAGGGGAACGTAGGGCATCGAGTAGAACGACGCCGCCCCGCCGGAAACGACCAACCCCGCGGTTCCGAGGAACGTGAAGGTCGTGAAGACCTCCCCGGCCTGGAGGAGCCACGTGGTGGCGACGCCGAATTTGTGACCACCCACGGTCCACTCGGCCAGGTCCAGGTCCGGCTTGCGCCTGCCGAGGAACCCGAGCAGACCGATGACGACGATGCCACCCAGAGCGACCCATGCGATAACGCTCATGAGGCATTCCCCTGACTCTTCCGTCCCTCGCCGAGGGCGATCGCCTCGCGGTCGAGGCGTTCCTCGTGGTCGGCGTCGGTGCGGGTGAATTCAACGATCGCCAGGACGAGGCTGACCATCAGGCTTCCCGGGACACAGGTCCACCACATGATCGTCGGAATGCCCAAGAAAAGGTGTGGCCCGTTGAAGATCGGGAGCCACTGCAGGACGAAGGCGCACACAAGAGGGGCCAGGCACACGACCCACCACAAGGTCCTGCGTGCCGTGGATGCCTTTCTCCGCCCGTTCGGCGCGCTCGGTGCGGCGGTGCTCATGCTTCAGCCTTTCTCGGGGCCATCAGGCGTTCCCGCTGGTCGGCGTCGGTAGCCATGTCGATCGCTGTCCAGCAGAGGGCGATGCCCCCATCGGTCACGGCGCGATCGGCGTCCGGCCCCACGCAATACTGGGCGAATTCGGGCTGGTGCGGGGTCGACCCCTGTCCGTCCACGAAAATGCTTGGATGGATCGCAGGAATTTCCAGAGACACGTTCGCCATGTCGGTCGATCCTGCCTGCCGTTGACGTTGTTCGGCCGGCACGTCGGAGAAGGTTCGGCCCAGCGCCTCGGCGTTGCGCCGGTAGGCGGCGACCATGGGCTCGTCGTTGCGGAATTCCGAGAAAGCGGGCCAGTCGTCCTTGATCTCGACGTCGCACCCTGTCGCCACGGCGCCCGCCTCGAAGCAACGGATCAGTCTTTCCTTGACTCCGCCCGGTCCCTCGAGATCGGCGATGGTATCGGCGCGGGCGTCGTAGAGAAGTGACGAGCTGTGGGGCACCACATTCGGCGCGTGGCCGGCCTCGGTGACGATGCCGTGCACGAGTTCCCCCGGTCGCAAGTGCTGTCGCAGGAGACCGATGGAGACTTGTGCGATCGTTGCCGCGTCGCCCGCGTTGATCCCTTCGTAAGGTGCCATGGCCGAGTGCGCGGGGCGCCCGGTGTAGCGAACCTCCAGGTCAACCACCGAACGGGTGAAGTGGGTGTCATGCTCTTGGTCGCCGGGGTGAACCATCATCGCGGCGTGGACGCCGTCGAACACCCCAGCGCGCAGCATGAAGATCTTTCCGCCGCCGAATTCCTCGGCGGGGGTTCCGAAGACTTTGACCGTGAGGCCTGCTCGATCAGCGACGGAGGCAAGGGCCAGCCCCGCAAGCACTCCGGAGGCGGCGATGATGTTGTGGCCGCAGGCGTGACCGACTCCGGGGAGCGCGTCGAGCTCGGCGCAGACACCGATCACCAGATCACCAGATCCGTAGGAGGCGACGAAGGCCGTCTGCATATCGGCCACGCCGGTCTCGACCTCGAACCCATGCCTTCTCAGGACGTCGGTCGCTTTCCTGGAGGTCTCGATCTCCTCGAATGCGGTTTCTGGTTCGGCGTGGATGCTGTGGCTCAGGGCCAAGACCTCTTCCGTCGCCCGACGTGCAACGGCCTCGGCCGTTGTCTTGAGTTCTCCGGTTGCGTCCGTATTCTGCGCTGCCACTGCGCCTCCTCCGCCTCGTGATGTAGAACATAGTAAGCCTAAGATAACGGGGCGAACTGCCGAAAACGCGTCTCAGCATGTGCCGATGCAGTGTGTCGAGGGAGGAACCGCCCCCCCCCTGCACCGGCGCGGGAGCGGACAGGAGGGGCCGCCCCGGTGTCAGAACCGAAGGCTCGGTCGCGCGGACGGCGATTGGATCCGCTCGGTCACACGGCAACTTCCCGTGTTGGGTGGCGGTTGCCCGATTCGGTGCTGGTTCCCGGCCACCGGACGGCAAGATCCAGCGGACGCCCGGTCGACGCTCGGTGGCGGTTACCCGATTCCGAGCCGATCACCTTCGTTTGGAGGGGGTTAAAGCGCCACCTAACGGAGGGTAACGCCTCTCGATCAGGCAACCGCCACCCAACAGCACGCACCGACTGCCCCACCGGCCCACCGGCCCACCGGCCCACGACATCATCGGCATCATGCGAGACGCCGCCTCCGGCACCCATCGAGGCGGCACTCCCATGCGGCCACTTTCCTCACCCCGGCGCGAGGTGGCAACAGTGTGCGGATTTCCTCACGAAAAGCGCACAAATCTGCCACCTCGCGCCGCGGCCAGGCGCGAGTCGGTCGTGCAACCCGCTTCTTTTCTCTTCGGGGGCATCCTCGTGCAGGGCGTGAAGAATCAGTTTGACCCCGATGAAGGCCACCCATAGGTCGTTGTTCAAACCAACGACATTGCCGGTTTGGGTACCGGATTCCGTGGTCTGCCCTTGTTGGGCGACCGCGGTTGCCTGGGCTTCCGGGCCGAAGAACACGTTGAGCGGCGGGCCGGGCTGCCCGTCAATGGTGTTTATCGTCAGCCGAGCTGGCTGACGGCGGAATAGTAGCGGTGCAGGGCGGCCGAGGTGAGCTGGGCGAGACTCAGCTCATTGTCCTCAGCTGTCCAGGCCTCGAAGCCGGCTTTGAAGGCGAGCACGCCGAGCTCGGCCGCCGTGTCGGCCATCGTCGCCTCGACACCCCGGCGACGGAGAGCATCCGCTATCGCGGCGGCCATACCGACCCTTTTGAGTACGGCGCGCTCCTGCAGCTCGGAACTCGTCGCGATCACGGCCTCGAGGCGGGGACCGAGCTCTCGATTGAACGGGGTCATCGAGCCGGCGGCGTGCGTGAGCCCAGCATCGACCGCGGAAAGCGGGCTCGCCTCGGCCGGGGCCGCAGCGATGCCCTCGGCGAAGAGTCGCGACAGAGTCTCCTGGCCAGCGGCCAACACCTCGCGCTTGTCGCTGAAGTGGCGGAAGAACGTGCTCTTGGTGAGGCCCGCCCGATCGGCGATCTCGGCAACCGTCGTCTCGTCGTACCCCTGCTCGGTGAACAGGTGCAAAGCGGCGGTGACGAAGCGCTCGCGGGCATCCGGTTTCCATCGTGGCATCGTTCCATTATAGGTGATGGGACTTTGGTCTCATAACGGTGCTAGAGTGATGGGACACAAGTCGCATCACTAAGGAGTCTGCTCATGCGTGTATTTGTCACCGGTGCATCCGGAGGAATCGGTTCGGCCGTCGTCGAAGAGCTCGTCGCTCATGGTCACGAGGTCGTCGGACTCGCCCGCTCGGAGTCGTCCGAGCAGAAGGTCGTCGAGGCGGGTGGCACGCCCCTACGCGGTGGTCTTGACGATCTGGAAGTCCTCACAGCCGCTGCCAGCGATGCCGACGGCGTGATCCATCTCGCCTTCAGCAACGATTTCTCCGACCTCGAGAGAAGCATTGCCGAGGAGGGCCTGGCCATGGATACCATCGGTGCCGCCCTCGTCGGCACGGGGAAGCCGTTCGTGATCGTCTCGGGCACCACGACCGTCGACGGTCGACCGTCGACCGAGCAGGATCCGACCATGGTGGCCGGCCCGGTCGGGGGCCGTGGCGTCAACTCGCAGCGGGTCCTCGCCCTTGCCTCTCAGGGCGTGCGCACATCGGCCGTTCGCTTACCTCGTTCCGTGCACGAACGCTACGTCGCGTACGGCTTCGCCGGAATTCTGATCGCCGAGGCGCGGCGCTCCGGCGTGTCTGCCTACGTCGGCGACGGCAACCAGCGGTGGCCGGCCGTGCATCGTCGCGACGCTGCGGCATTGTTCCGCATCATGCTCGAGAGGGGCGAGCCCGGCACCGTCGTCAACGCCGTCGCCGACGAAGGCGACACGATGTTGTCCCTCTCTACCGCCATCGGCGAGCAGCTTGGCGTTCCGGTACAAGAAGTGCCGGCCGAGACCTTCGGGCCGCTCGGCATGGTCTTCGGAATCGACCAGCCGGCGACAAGCGCCTGGACACGCGAGACTTACGGCTGGGAACCGACCCATCCTGGCCTGCTCGCCGATCTCGAGGCCGGAGACTACCCGACTACCTGATCTCGGTCTCCGATGGTTGGGGGGCGTGCGGATAGGTGACATCTGATCTGGCTTGCCCGTCGGGCGGCCTGGAGGGAAGTGCACCTTGCCCGCACCCTGCCCCAGGGATTCCGCGACGATGTCGTGTGCGTGGCCCGATCCCGTGAGAACGGCGCCACTCTCGCGCAGATCGCGAAGGACTTCGGCATCACCGTCGTGGACCGCGCACGGCCGGGCATCTGCACCCAACGTATTGACGTGCACGGTATTCGAGGGATACTCCCTTGCTTCGAGTCCCAAGATCACCGGGAGATACGGGTTCCCGTCCATACCTCCCGAGGCCCTCCCGCATCCGCTCGGGGCCGCGAGTCACTGACCCGTCTGGGTTTCCTTCTCGTCCTGGCTCTCTCGCCGCAACGCCCTGCCCTTCGGGCTGAGCAGGGACGCGAGGACCGTGACGACCAGGATCCCGATGATCACAGCGAGCGACATTCCGATCCCGACCTCGATCACGTGGACGGGTTGACCGTCGTTGATGAACGGCAGGTTGTTCTCGTGCAGGGCGTGAAGAATCAGCTTGACCCCAATGAAGGCCAGGATTACAGACAGCCCCCACGAGAGGTAAATGAGCCGGTCCAGCAGGCCGTCGATCAGGAAGTACAGCTGGCGCAGCCCCATGAGCGAGAACGCCGTGGCCGTGAACACGATGTAGGTTTCCTGCGTCAGACCGAAGATCGCTGGGATCGAGTCGAGGGCGAACATGATGTCGGTCAAGCCGATGGCGACCATGACCAGCAGCATCGGCGTCATGACCTTCTTGCCGTTCTCCATCGTGAACAGCTTGTCGCCGTCGTAATTCTCGCTCGTGTGCATGAAGCGCTTCGCGATTCGGACGACGACGTTGTTCGCCTCGTCCTTCTCGCCGTCCCCCACCTCGCCCTTGATCAGGTTCCCGGCGGTCAGCAGAAGGACGAGGCCGAAGACGTAGAAGACCCAGGCCCAGGCGTTGATCGCGGCCGCACCGACGAAGATGAACGCGGTCCGTGCGATCAGGGCGAAGATGATCCCGAACAGGAGCACCTTCTGCTGGTCGGCCCGCGGGACCTGGAAGGAAGCCATGATGATCAGGAACACGAACAGGTTGTCGACCGAGAGGGCCTTCTCGGTGATGTACCCGCCGTAGTATTCAGCGGCGAACTGGCCACCGTCGAAGACAAGGATCACCAGGCCGAAAAGCAGCGCCAGGCCGACGTAGACCGCCGACCACACCGCGGCTTCCTTGATCGTCGGCTCGTGCGCTTTGCGCACGTGAAAGAAGAAATCGTAGGCGAGCAGGCCCAAGATGAGGGCGAGGGTCACGACCCATTGGATGAGGGGAATCTCCACAGGAACTCCTTGTGCATGTCACGAATGGCACAAGTCTCTCCCCCACGGGAAAGGGCCGATGGCACCATTCCTTGTCGTGGACCGTGCCCGGCCGGGCGTCTGCACCCGACGTATTGACGTGCACGGTATTCGAGGGATACTCCCTTGCTTCGAGTCCCAAGATCACCGGGAGATACGGGTTCCCGTCCATACCTCCCGAGGCCCTCCCGCATCCGCTCGGGGCCGCGAGTCACTGGCCCGTCTGGGTTTCCTTTTTCTCCTGGCTCTCTCGCCGCAACGCCCTGCCCTTGGGGCTGTACAGCGAGGCGAGCACCGTGATCGCGAGGACGCCGACGATGACGGCCAGCGAAACACCCGTGGAGACCTCCAGGACGTGAACGGGCTCGCCGTGATTGATGAACGGGAGATTGTTCTCGTGCAAGGCGTGCAGCATCAGCTTGATGCCGATGAAGCCGAGAATCACGGCCAGCCCCCACGAGAGGTAAATGAGCCGGTCCAGCAGGCCGTCGATCAGGAAGTACAGCTGGCGCAGCCCCATGAGCGAGAACGCCGTGGCCGTGAACACGATGTAGGTTTCCTGCGTCAGACCGAAGATCGCTGGGATCGAGTCGAGGGCGAACATGATGTCGGTCAAGCCGATGGCGACCATGACCAGCAGCATCGGCGTCATGACCTTCTTGCCGTTCTCCATCGTGAACAGCTTGTCGCCGTCGTACTCGTCCGTGGTCTTGAGGAACCGCTTGGCGAGTCTGACCATGACGTTGTTGGCCTCGTCGTCGTTGTCCCCACTGTCCTTGACCTCGTCCTTGACCAGGTTGCCGGCGGTGTAGATCAGGAACAGGCCGAAGACGTAGAACAGTGCCGCCCAGCGATTGATCGCGGCGGCGCCGATGAAGATGAACAGCGTGCGCGCGATCAGGGCGACGACGATGCCGAACAACAGCACCTTCTGCTGGTCGGCACGCGGCACCTTGAAGGAGGCCATGATGATCAGGAACACGAACAGGTTGTCCACGGACAGCGCCTGTTCCGTCACGAAGCCCGCATAGTACTGAACGGCGAAGTCGGCCCCGTCCCAGAAGAAGACGAAGAGCCCGAAGAGCAGCGCAATCGTCACGTAGAACGAGGTCCACAGCGCGGCTTCCTTGATCGTCGGCTCGTGGGGCTTGCGGACGTGAAATATGAAGTCGTAGGCGAGCAACGCAAGTATGACGACGATGGTCACGATCCATTGCAGGGACGAAACTTCCACGGTGCCTCCTCAGGGCGCGGGAAACGGCACAAGTCTCTCCCACGGTCGCTATCATTCGGCTGGTGCGGCGGTTCCGTGCCCGGCCAGGCTTCGGTGCCTGACGTGCTGACGTTCACGGATCGGAGGGGTACTCCCTTGCTCAGTGAGCAATTGTACAGGCATCCCTGAGCGGTTTTCGGACCCGAACCTCGCCCAGTCCAGGCACAACGGGAATCAATTAGATAAGCTATATAGCGAGGTCACCCACCGAATTTGAGAGAAGGTCCGACATCATGCCCACTCCTTGGTTGCGCGCCCGCCGTTACATCATCGGAGCAATTTTCGTCGCGGGAGCGGCGTTCTTCGTCTGGGCCATCCCCAGCGACGGGACCGTCGGCCACTTCGCCGACTGGACCATCGGATTCTTCCTCGTCTGGGCCGCCCTATTCGCGATTGCCGGAATCTACGCGGCGGCCAAGCCGACCCGCGCCGAGAAAGAGGAAGCCGGTCAGCTCGAAGCCATCGAAGGCTCTCACAGCCCCGACCGCGCCCAGCTCTCCAAGTAGTCCTCGCAAAGGGCCGACGAAGAAACACGGCTCCTCTGTATTAGGTGGCGGTTGCCCGGTTGGCTGGTGGCGGTTGCCCGATGGGGAGGCG
>JAKDJD010000003.1 GCA_030454085.1 Kocuria sp. | reverse complement strand
CGTGAAACACACCACAAACCACACAACCCCACCACCACAAGGAAAAACAGCCCGGTTGCCGCCTACGAACAGGCTACAACCGGGCTGTTTTCGACTGAGGCTCGTGGTCCTCCGGCGACGAGCGAACCGCTAGGGGCGCACCGTCACCACGGCCATGTTCTTCTTTCCCCGTCTGATGATTGCGTACTTGCTGTGCAGGAGCTGGCCCGTCTCGACGACGGCGTCCTCCCCGCTAACCTTGACGTTGTTGACCGCAGCTCCGCCTTCCTTGAGTGTCCGGCGGGCGGCCGACTTGGATTCGCACAGTTCGGTGCTGATGAGGAGGTTGACCAGCGACAGGTCGCTCCCGTCGACTTCCGCGTGAGGCAGTTCGGCGGTTGCGGCCACAAGAGTCTGTTCGTCGAGAGCGGCGAAGTCCCCCTTGCCGAACAGCGCCTGAGAAGCCTCGATGACCTTCTCCGTGGCCTCCACGCCGTGCACCAGCGAGCACACGTCAAACGCAAGGACACGTTGCGCTTCCCTGCGGAAGGGTTCCTCTTCGGTCTTCCGCCCGAGTTCTTCGATCTCGGCGCGACTGCGGAACGTGAATACCTTGAGTCGATCGACGACGTCGGCGTCGGCGGTGTTGAGCCAGAACTGGTAGAACGCGTACGGGCTCGTCAGCTCTGGGTCCAGCCAGATCGCGTTGCCCTCGGACTTCCCGAATTTGGTTCCGTCGGCATTCGTGATGAGCGGCGTGCCGATCGCGTGGACCGTTTCGCCCTCGACCTTGCGCACCAACTCCGTGCCGGAAGTCAGGTTGCCCCACTGGTCCGATCCCCCGGATTGCAAGGTGCATCCGTACTGTCTGTAGAGCTCCAGGAAGTCCATGCCCTGCAGGATCTGGTAGCTGAACTCGGTGTAGGAGATTCCTTCCTCCGAGTTGAGCCTCTTGGAGACGATCTCCTTCTTGATCATCGTGCCGACACGGAAGTTCTTCCCGATGTCGCGTAGGAAGTCGATGGCCGAGAGTCCGCCCGTCCAATCGAGGTTATTGACCATCCGGGCCGCATTGTCTCCCTCGAAGGACAAGAAGCGACGAACCTGACCGCGCAACGCCTCGACCCACTCGGCCACGACTTCGCGGGAGTTCAGCGTCCTCTCCGAGCTCTGCCGCGGGTCGCCGATGAGCCCGGTCGAACCGCCCACAAGTCCCAGGGGCTTGTGACCGTCCAGCTGCAACCGCCGCATCACCAGGAGCTGAACCAGATGCCCCAGGTGCAGGGAAGCCGCGGTGGGATCGAATCCGCAATAGTAGGTGACCGTCTCCTCGGCCAGGGCCTTTTCCAGGGCCTCCTGGTCGGTCGATACGTGGACGAGACCACGCCAGGTGAGTTCCTGCCAGATGTTGTCGAAACTCGGGTCGTTGGACTGCTCGTTCAGCCCGTGCACGGAGTCGATCACTGAATTATTCGTCACGTCGTTCACGCTACCATTCGCCATCCGTCTGTTCTTTCTTCATGGCTCCTCCTGGCCTAGTGTGCCGGGGATTCGCGACCGTCGGTGGTCCACTGCTCCAACCCTGCGGGCACTCCGCGGGATGCGATCAGAGCGAGCCGTTGGGTCGGTCGGGTCATGCTGACATAGAGGTCGCCGACGGTCCCGTAGGCCGCCTCCACGACCGAGTTCGGTTCCACGACCACCACGGTGTCGAATTCCAGGCCCTTGGCCTCCCACGGTGTCAGCACCAGAATCTGTCGTTCGAGCGCAGACTCCGAGGTTCCGGTGAGATCCGAGAATTCCTCGCTCACCGCCCGAACGACCTTGTCGTATTCGGGGTGGGCAACGATGACCCCCACGAGCCCGCCGGCCACGGCGTCCAGGTCCTGGCGCAACCTGCGGGACAGCGTGCCGAGAACGTCGTCGGTCGCGATGACCCGTGGCGACCACTCCCCCTCCCGCACGGCGCGCGGTGCGGATACTTCCAGGCCCGCGGCTTGAGCCATCGACGACGCGGCCTCCGAAATCTGCGACGGGGTCCGGTAATTGACCGACAGCTCGTCCAGGCGATACCGGTCCTCGACGAAAGGCTCCAGGGCCTCGCCCCAGCTTGTCGAGGAAGCGGCCGCGGAGGCCTGCGCGATGTCACCGACCACCGTGAACGATTTCATCGGGCACCGCCGCATCAGCAGACGCCACTGCATCGGGGAGAGTTCTTGGGCCTCGTCCACGACCACATGCCCGTATGCCCAGGTCCGGTCCGAGTTGGCCGCTTCCGCGGCGGTCATGCGTGTTGCTCCGGCCTCGTTGATCCCGGCCAGCATCTCGGCAGTGACGACGCCGTTGACGCCCATCTCTTCCAGGGCGGCGTCGACGTTCTCCAAGGTCTTGGTCGCGTTTTCCAGGTTCGAGTTCCGCTCCGCCGCGGCACGTGCAGCGCTGTGGCCGACAGCGGCCTCGAAGTCACCGAGTAACTCGGCCGCCTCGTCCAGCAACGGCACATCGGACTCCGTAAACGGCGCGTCCTTGGGACGGAGCAACGCGTCGACGTCGTCCTCCGAGAGATGGGCTCCCGCAGACTCCAGGTAGTGGCGCTTGGAAAAGAGGTCCCTGACGAGGGTCTCCGCGGTCATCGGCATCCATGCCAGGTTCAGGGCGACCCGCACATCCCGGGCTTGCCGCACGTCCTCGAGCAGATAGGAACGGTCCATATCGTTGCCGCTGGACTCGTTGAGTTGTTTCTCCAACTGGTCCGCCAGATCCTGCACGAGAATCTTCACGAAGGTTTCCCGCGCCTGGTTGTGGGGTTTTCCCGTGGCGCGGGCGCGTTCCCGGGCGTGCTTGATCTGTTTGGGCCCGAGCTCGACGCGCGAAGAATCCACTGAGAGGGTCTGCACCTTCTGCGGCACCTTCTGCCGGTCCGCCACTGCCTTCTTGATCACGGCAGCCATGTCGAGGGACCCTTTGAGACGGCCGATGCGGGGATCGCTTTCGGGCACGGCTCTCACGCCCGGGTACAGGGTCGCCAGTGAAGACATCACGACACCCGTCTCCCCGAGGGAAGGCAGAACGCGCTCGATGTACCACATGAATGACGACGACGGCCCGACCACCAGGACCCCGGACTTCTGGAGCCGCTCGCGATTCGTATAGAGCAGGTACGCCGCACGGTGGAGCGCCACGGCCGTCTTGCCCGTGCCCGGGCCGCCCTGAACCACCTGCACACCGGCGAGCTCCGCACGAATGATGCGGTCCTGCTCTGCCTGGATCGTCGCGACAATGTCAGTCATTCGACCCGTGCGCTTGCGGTTGAGGGCTGCCAGAAGGGCACCTTCACCATGGAGGACCTCCTCGTCCTCGAGGAACTCGGGGTCGAGTACGTCATCCTCGATGTTTCGCAGGGTGCGACGCTCCAGGATGAGGTGGCGGCGGCGCCGGACGCCCTGCGGGTCGAAGGCCGTGGCCTGGTAGAAAGTGCCCGCCTCCGGAGCACGCCAATCGACCATGAGGCGCTCGTGGTTCTCGTCCGCCAACCCGATGCGTCCGATGTACCGCGTGGACGCGTCGTCGAGATCCAGTTTGCCGAAAACCAGCCGGTTGTCCACCGCGTCGAGCTGACCGAGCCGGTCCTCATAGAAGGTCGCATAAGCGTCCCTCTCGGAACGGTTCTGGTGGCTTCCGGACGACCCGGTGCGACGAACGTCGGCGAGTTTCTCCCGATTCTCCTCACGGAGCTCATCGAGACGACCGTACAGACGATCGACGTACTCGCGCTCGTGCCTCAGTGCCTCTTCGAGCTGTCGCTCATAGGCCTGATGTTCTGCCATGATTTCGGGGTTCGTCTGCTGCGAGGTGTCCTCGCGAGAGGTAGACATGGGAATCCGTGCTTCCTTCGGAAAAGCCGTGCTGTGAGTGGTCAGGACTGAATAGTCTAGACCGTATAGAGCGCACTGACCTCATGGCCGGTGAGATTGGCCCGACCCGCGAGCCCCTCGAGTTCCATCACGACGCCAATTCCCGCGACGCGCATCCCTGCCCGTTCGACGAGTTTGACCGCGGCCCCGAGCGTCCCACCCGTCGCCAGGATGTCGTCCAGGACCAGGACCCTCGCCCCGGGAGGGATATCATCTCGGTGGATCTCCAAGGTCGCGGTCCCGTACTCGAGCTGGTACGACTCGGCGTAGGTCTCGCGCGGCAACTTGCCTTCCTTGCGGACGGGCAGGACGCCGACGCCGGCCGCGTACGCCGCCGCGGAGGCGAGCAGGAAGCCACGAGCCTCGACCCCGGCCACGACGTCGAGCTGGCCCTCGAACCGACCCAGAAGTGCGTCCACGACCTCGCGCAACGCGGCGCCGTCGGCGAACAGAGGGGTCAGGTCCCGGAAGATGATGCCGGGCTCCGGGTAGTCCGGGATCACCGCGCAGACCTTGTCGATGGTCGTCGCGACCCGCTCATCCGCGGTCGGCGTCGTGGATTCGTTCATAACTCGCCTGGCTTCCGGGCATGCGAGGCCCCATTGGACGAAAAGTGCACCTAACAGAGTACGCCAGAGTTCTCCGGCGGGATAACCGACCCAGGCAGTTCACCCGACCGCGAAGCGATCAGGGAGCACACGTTCGGTCATGCGAGCTCGTGGCCCTAGTCGACCACCCGGGATCGCGCCGCGAACTGCCGGTCCTCCGCCAAAGCGTCTTTCAGCGCCTGGAGCTGGGCGGCAACGGCCGACGGTGCCGTTCCGCCTTGGGACGCCCGCGAATTGAGCGACCCCTCGACCGTGAGAACCTCACGCACCGCCGGAACCAGGTGCTCGGAGACGGCAGCAAAGTCCTCGTCGGTCAGGTCCCACAGCTCGCAGTCCTTCTCCTCGCACACACGGACGGCGTCGCCCGCGATCTCGTGTGCGACCCGGAAAGGCACGCCCTGACGCACGAGCCATTCGGCGACGTCGGTGGCCAGCGCGAAGCCCTGGGGCGCCAATTCGGCCAAACGGTCCGTGTTGAATTCCAGCGTCTCGATCATGCCGGAGACTGCCGGGAGGAGGGTTTCGAGCTGATCGATCGCGTCGAAGATCGGTTCCTTGTCCTCCTGCAAGTCCCGGTTGTACGCGAGGGGCAAGGCCTTGAGGGTCGAGAGCAGGCCGGTCAGGTCACCGATCAGACGCCCGGCCTTGCCTCTGGCCAACTCGGCGATGTCCGGATTCTTCTTCTGGGGCATGATCGATGACCCCGTCGAGAAGGAATCGTGCAGTTTGACGAAGGAGAACTCCTTGGTGGCCCACAGGATCACTTCTTCGGAGATGCGGGAGAGGTCCACGGAGATCATGGCCGAGATCCAGGAGAATTCCGCGTAGACGTCGCGGCCTGCCGTGCCGTCGATCGAGTTGTGGGTCGCCGAATCGAATCCGAGCTCCCGAGCGACGGCGTTGGGGTCCAGCCCCAGCGAGGAACCTGCGAGCGCGCCCGACCCGTAGGGTGAGACCGCCGCACGGGAATCCCAGTCGCGCAGGCGCTCGAGGTCACGGGACAACGCCCAGGCGTGGGCCAGGAGCTGGTGCGACAGCAGAATGGGCTGTGCGTGCTGGAGGTGGGTACGCCCCGGCATCGGCGCATAGGGGTGGCGTTCCGACTGGGACACCAGGGCGTCGATCACGCCCAGAACGCCTTCGGCGAGGATCGAGGCATGGTCGCGCAGATACATCCGGCCGAGTGTGGCGATCTGGTCATTGCGCGAACGTCCTGCCCTGAGCTTCCCTCCGAGGTCGGGGCCGGCCCGCTCGATGAGCCCTTTCTCCAGGGCACCATGGACGTCTTCGTCCGAAACGGCGGGTTGGTAGGTTCCGGTCCGGACGTCCTGTTCGAGCCTGTCCAGGGCATCGATCATGCCTGAGAGCTCCGCGTCCGAAAGCAGGTTCTTGGCGTGTAGCACCCGGGCGTGAGCGCGCGAACCGGCGATGTCATAGGGCGCGAGCCGCCAGTCGAACTGTGTCGACTTGCTCAGGGCCGCGAGTGCGTCGGACGGCCCTCCGGCAAAACGACCGCCCCAGAGAGCACCCTCATTGGTTCCGTGCTTGTCCTGCTGTGAAGTCACCATTCACCTTTCTTCCGCGTCCGCATCGGCCGCGCGCACGTGATCCGCCTCTGCCCGTCGACCCAGGTCGACGGGCAGAGGCGGATTTTCTTGCTCGTTACAGTCCCAACCGCTGGTCGCGCGACGAGGCGACCTTCGACGACATCCCGAAGAGCTCGATGAAGCCACGCGCATTGGACTGGTCGAAACTGTCGCCCTCATCATAGGTCGCCAGGTTGAAGTCATACAGCGACGTGTTGGACCGGCGGCCAGTCACAGTGGCCCGGCCGCCGTGCAGGTCCATCCGGACCTCTCCGTTGACCATCTTCTGGGTGTCCTCCACGAAGACGTCCAAGGACTTCTTCAAGGGAGAGAACCACTGGCCGTCGTAGACCAATTCGGTCCACCGCTGGTCCACGGTCTTCTTGAACCGGGCCTGTTCCCGCTCGATCGTCACGTTCTCGAGTTCCTTGTGCGCGGCAATGAGAGCCATCGCCCCGGGAGCCTCGTAGATCTCGCGGGACTTGATGCCCACGAGCCTGTCCTCGACGACGTCGATCCGGCCGATGCCCTGGGCACCGGCCCTGCGGTTCATGATCTCGATGGCTTCAAGGGGAGTCACGGATTCGCCGTCGATGGCCACCGGGATGCCCTGTTCGAAGGTGATGGTGACTTCGTCGACGGCCGGCGGGAAGGTCGGGTCATCCGTGTAGTCGTAGACGTCCTTGGTGGGCCGGTTCCAGATGTCTTCCAGGAAACCGGTCTCCACTGCCCTGCCCCACACGTTCTGGTCGATCGAGAACGGGTTGGATTTGGTGGTGACGATCGGAAGGTCGTTGTTCTCGGCGTAGGTGATGGCCTTTTCGCGCGTCAGGGCGAGATCCCGAACGGGAGCAATGCACTTCAGGTCGGGGCCGAGGGTCTGGATGCCGACCTCGAACCGTACCTGGTCGTTGCCCTTGCCCGTGCATCCGTGGGCAACCGTGGTGGCGTTGAACTGCTTGGCCGCTTTGACCAAGTGCTTGACGATCACCGGCCGGGATACCGCGGAGACCAACGGGTAGGCGTCCATGTACAGCGCATTGGTCTTGAGCGCCGGCATGCAGTAATCGGTCGCGAACTCTTCCCGAGCATCCGCCACATAGGCCTCAACCGCACCGCAGTCGAGGGCTCGCTGCCGGACCGTCTCCAGGTCTTCTCCGCCCTGCCCGACGTCGACCGCCACGGCAATGACTTCGGCACCGGTGGCTTCTCCGATCCAACCGATGGCCACAGAGGTGTCCAAACCTCCGGAATACGCAAGTACAACCCGATCCGTCATGGGGTGCGCCCTTTCTCCTCGTGCTCCTCCGGTGCCTGCACCGGAAGCCTGTCTTGTCATCTTGTATGACTATACAGCATGAATTGTATTTATACACATCGGCGTCGGCGTGACATGGCAGCCGCGAGCGGTCGAGCGGACGACGTGGCACTCTAGGGGCGAAATTCGGGCTCGAGCTGCATGAACGCACCACCTCGCACCCCAGGGGCAGATTGCATCCTGTAGAGTTATTCTGAATTGCTCACAATAAGAGGATGGTTCTTTCGATGACCGACAGCAGTGACAACGCGAGCGAGCTGAGTGACCAGGAGCTGGAGGCTTTGCACCAGATCTTCGATCTCGCCCGCGAAGGACAAACCCAGCAGCTGGCCGCCGTCCTCGACCAGGGTGTCCCGGTCAACCTGACAGACCCCAAGGGTGACACTTTGCTCATCCTCGGTGCCTACAGGGAACATCCGGACATCGTCGCATTGTTGCTCGAGCGCGGTGCTGATGTGGACCGTCTCAATGATCGGGGGCAGACGGCCCTGGCCAGTGCGATCTTCCGCAACAATCGCGAGATCGCCAACGCGCTCCTGGATGCCGGTGCCGACCCCTCCTTGGGCTCGCAGTCGGCCGGAGCAATCGCCGAATTCTTCGATATCGACGATATGAAGGTCTTGCTCCGCGAACGCGGCATCCTCTGACCTGCCAGTCGCCCAGTGGTCACCTCACCGGTCTACTCGGACCACTCCAGGAACCGTTGCGCCAGTGTCTGGCCCCCATTCGGGTCCCGGGAGACGACCATGACCGTGTCGTCACCGGCTATGGTGCCGATGGCTTCGGGAATCTCCGTGTGATCCAGTGCTGACGCGAGGAACTGGGCGGCGCCGGCCGGCGTCCTGAGCATCACGATGTTCCCGCTGGCCTCGGCCATGATCAGCAGATCGCGGAACAACCCCTTGAGCCTGTCGGGAGCGTCCCGTTCCTTGACGGGGTCGATACCGGCCACCGAATAGATCAGGACCCCATCCGTACCGCGAATCCGTTCGGCACCGATTTCGACGAGGTCGCGCGAGAGTGTCGCCTGCGTGACCTGGACCCCGTCCTTCTCCAAATAGTCCGCGAGCTCGGATTGGGATCTGATCTTGGCCGTCTCGAGCAGGGAGATGATGCGCGCCTGGCGTGCGGCCTTGGTCGAGGGGATTCCCATGTCTAGCGTCGTTCCTTTCCGGCGCGTGAAGCCTCCAACAACCATGTCATCAGGGCCTTTTGCGCGTGCAGCCGATTCTCCGCCTCGTCCCACACCACCGAGGACGGCCCGTCGATCACATCGGAGGTGACCTCGAACCCGCGGAAGGCCGGCAGGCAGTGCATGAAAATGGCCGAGTCCTTGGCTTTGGCCATGGACTCACCGGTCACTCCGTACGGAGCAAAGATCTTCCGGCGCTGTTCGGTTTCATTTTCCTGGCCCATCGAAATCCAGGTATCCGTGACGACGACGTCGGCACCGTCCAGGGCGGCGTCGACATCTTCGGTCACCAGAACCGAACCACCGGTCTCATCGGCCCGGCCGCGCGCGGCGACGAGGATGTCCTCTCGAGGAAGGTACCCATCCGGCCCGGCGACACGGACGTTCATCCCCGCCGTGACGCCGCCCAGAAGGTAGGAGTGGGCCATGTTGTTGGCGGCGTCCCCCACGTAGGCCAGGGTCAGGCCCTCCGTCTGACCGAAGCTCTCCCGAACCGTCAGGAGGTCGGCCAGGATCTGGCATGGGTGGTAATCGTCCGAGAGCGCGTTGATGACCGGAACCGTCGAATTCTCGGCCATCTCCTCCAGCCCGGACTGTTCAAACGTTCGCCAGACGATCGTCGAGACCATGCGAGACAAGACATGTGTGGTGTCTGCGATCGACTCCTTGTGGCCGAGCTGCGATTCGCCCGGGTTGACGATCAGCGGGTTCCCACCGAGATCACCGATGCCGACGCCGAAGGAGAAGCGCGTTCGCGTGGACGTCTTGTCGAAGATGACCGCTACCGACTGCGGCCCGGCCAGGGGTTTCTCGGACCAGCGATCTGCTTTCATCCTCTCGGCCAGGTCGAGGACGGTCTTCTGCTCGTCCGGGGAAAGGTCGGTGTCCACCAGGAAATGGCGTGTCATGGTCTCAATTCTTTTCTGGGTCAATGATTCGGTCGCGCATCGCGGGGTTCACACGGAGCGGACGGCATCCAGGATCGTGGGGAGGGCCTCGAGGAACGCGTCGATATGTGCGCCCTCGATCACCAAAGGGGGCGCCAGACGCAGGGTGGAAGGTCCGGTGGCATTGATGATGAACCCACGGTCGCGGGCTTCGGTAACCACGGCCGGGGCCGGGGCATCGGCCGAGAACTGTGAGAGGTCGAGATCGATGCCGATGAGCAACCCCTCTCCCCGAACCTCCGCGACCCCATCGATCGAGGCCAGGCCGTCGCGAAGTCCTTGGCCGACGGTACGAGCGCGCTCGAGCAGTCCTTCGTCTTCGATGACCTGAATGGTCGCCAGCCCCGCCGCCATGGCCAAGGGATTGCCTCCGAAGGTCGTCCCGTGGTTGCCCGGACCGAGAACTCGGGTCGCCTCCGGGGTCATCACGATCATCGCACCGATCGGGAATCCTCCCCCGAGAGACTTCGCGAGCGTGACGACGTCGGGGGCCTGCTCCCCCGTCAGCACCTCCTGGCTCGCGAGCCAGCGGCCTGTACGACCCATACCGGTTTGGACTTCATCGACCACCAGGAGGGCCGCGTGCTCCCTGGTCAGTCGCCTTGCCGCCGCCAGGAATCCCGTCGGGAGAGGATGCACCCCGGCCTCGCCCTGGATGGGCTCGAGGATGAGGCCGGCGACGTCGTCGTCGAAGGCCGCTTCGAGAGCCTGCGTGGTCGGTTCGACGAACTCGACGCCGCCCGGCAGCGGCTCGAACGGGGTCCGATAGGCCTCTTTGGAGGTTGCGGCCAGCGCACCGGCAGTCCGACCGTGAAAACCGTGGTCGAGGGCCAGGATGCGTTGCTTGGCCGGCGTCGCCGAATTTCCGTGGGACCTGACCAGCTTCAACGCGGCCTCATTGGCCTCGGTTCCGGAATTCGTGAAGAACACCTTCCCCGAGTCCGGGACACCGGTGATGTCCAGGAGCTTGCCGGCCAGCGACAACTGTTCCGGGGTCGTGAAGAAATTGGAGACATGCCCCAGACGACCGGCCTGACGGGATACGGCCTCGACCCACACGGGGTGGCCGTATCCGAGAGCGTTGACCGCGATGCCGCCCAGAAGATCGACGTAGGTGCGGCCGTCCGCGTCGGTCACCGTCGACCCCTGGCCCGAGGTCAGGACAAGGCTCGGATCACCGAACACTCCCAAGAGATTCTCGCGGTAGTCGTTGAGCAATTCCTGCTGGTTCATGAGGTTTCCTCCTCGGTCGTCCGGAACGGGTTCACCAGGACGAAATCGGCCAACGGTTTGGGCTCCGTAGCCTCCCCCGTGACCTGGGTCCCGATCCCAGAATCCGTAAAAATTTCCAAGAGCGGTGAGTGGGCGCGTCGACCGTCGACGATCGAAGCTGCGGGGACACGGTTCTCGACGGCCGCGAGGCAGGCGCTCATCTTGGGGATCATGCCTTCCGAGAGGCTGGGAATGATCCGCCGGAGTTCTCCGGCCGTCAGCGAGCTGATCAGCGAATCCCGATCCGGCCAGTCGGCGTACAACCCCTCGACGTCGGTCAGCATCACCAGCTTCTCTGCCCCGATCGCAGCGGCAACGGCCGCCGCGGCCGTATCGGCGTTGACGTTGAGGACCTCCCCCGTGGGCGTATCCAGGGGCATCCCCTGCTCGACGGCTCGCCCGTCGGCCAGGATTTCGGGGGCAATCGAGGAGATCACGGGGATTTTCCCCGCATCGATCATCGAGGTGATGGCGGTGGTGTTGACGCCGACCACCTCACCGACCAGACCTAGATCGGTCTCAACCCCGTCGACGACGGTCGTGATGCGCCTGGCTCTCAAGAGCCCGCCGTCCTCGCCGGACATCCCGACGGCGTGAGGGCCGTGCTGGTTGATGAGCCCTACGAGCTGCCGGGCCACCTGTCCGGTGAGAACCATGCGCACCACGTCCATGGCTTCCGGGGTCGTGTACCGGAGCCCGCCGCGGAACTCGCTCTCGATGCCGAGTCTTTCCAGCATGGACGAGATCTGCGGCCCGCCTCCGTGCACCACGACCGGCTTGATTCCCACGGACCTGAGGAAGACCATGTCCTCCGCGAAGGCCTCGCGCAGTTCTTCATTGATCATGGCGTTGCCGCCATATTTGAAGACCATGACCTTGCCCGCGAATCGCTGGATCCAGGGCAAGGCTTCCATGAGCGTACCGGCCTTGCTCTGAGCCGAGGCGTAACGCATGTGATCACTCTGTTGGGGCACCGTGCTCACCTCTCCTAGCTCGAGTAAGCCGAGTTTTCCTCGACATAATCGTGGGTCAGGTCGTTGGTCCAGATGGTCCCGGACTCGCTCCCGGCGCCAAGGTCTATCACGACGTTCACTATTCGGTCCGCGGACAGGTCAACCAGCGACCGGTCCTCACCAATGGCGCCACCCCGGCAGATCATGACTCCGTTGATGGATACGTTGACGTCCGAGGGGTCGAAGTCCACCGACGTGGTCCCCACCTCGGAGAGGATGCGTCCCCAATTCGGATCGTTGCCGAAGATCGCGCACTTGAAGAGGTTGGAACGCGCCACGGCACGAGAAACCTCCAACGCCTGGGCCTCCGAGGAGGCCCCGACGGTGGTGACGTGAATATCGTGACTGGAACCTTCGGCGTCGCCAATCAGCTGGAGGGCCAAGCTCACGCAAACCCGAGTGAGGGCATCCGTGAACTCTTGCTGTTCGGGGACCGCGCCACTGGCGCCCGAGGCCATCAACGCGACGGTGTCGTTCGTGGACATGCAACCGTCCGAGTCGGCCCGGTCGAAACTGCGCTCCGTGGCCGAGCGCAGAGCCGCATCGAGGTTCTCCGCGGACATCGAGGCATCGGTGGCGAGGACCACGAGCATCGTCGCCAAGCCTGGGGCCAACATTCCGGCGCCCTTGGCGATCCCGCCGATGCGTACTGGCCCCTGTTCAGTCTGAAGGGTCACGGAGGCCTGCTTGGACACGGTGTCGGTGGTCATGATGGCCGACGCCGCGGCGTCGTCGTACTCGGGGCCTTCGCCCAGTGAGTCCGCCGCGTCCCGAAGCCCCGGCAGCAACAGATCCATCGGCAGTTGCTCGCCGATGAGACCCGTCGAGCACACGAGCACATCGCCCGCGGCCGCGTCGGTCAGCGTGGCAACTTCCTCGGCGGTCCGGTGGGTGTTGCGGAACCCCTCGGTTCCCGTGCAGGCATTCGCGCCACCGGAATTGAGAACGACGACGTCCACCCGCCCGTCGCCCACCACCTCGCGAGACCACTCGACCGGCGCCGCGGCGAAACGATTCGTGGTGAACACAGCCGCGGCAGTGAATTCGGGGCCCAAGTTGCGCACAAGGGCGACGTCCATCCCGCCACTGGCCTTCAACCCGGCGGACACCCCGGAATATTCGAATCCGCGGATTCCGGCCAGTCCGTTCTCGACGTCGATCTCCGGAGCGTTCTTCGGTTCTGAACTCATGGCACGAGTCCTTCCTGGTCAAGGCCTGTGGTCTCCGGGAGGCCCAGGGCAATGTTCATCGACTGGACGGCACCACCCGCAGTGCCCTTGGCCAGGTTGTCTATCGCGCAGGTGACGATCACGCGCCCGACATGCGGATCGAGCGCCAGCTGCATCACGGCGTGGTTGCTTCCCTGCACCGACTTGGTGGTCGGCCACTGGCCTTCGGGAAGCACATGGACGAACGGTTCGGAGGAGTACGCCGCACCCCAGGCAGCGCGAAGTTCGTCCTCGCTCACACCCGGAAGAATTCGAGCCGTCGCGGTGGTCAGAATGCCGCGAGGCATCGGAGCCAGGGTTGGGGTGAAGCTCACGCTCACGGGCTCGCCCGAGGCATCGCCGAAGCCCTGCTCCATCTCGGGAGTGTGGCGGTGCACGCCGCCGACACCGTACGGAGACATCGACGACATGGCTTCGCTGGCCATCAAATGCGGCTTGGCGGCCTTGCCGGCTCCCGAGGTTCCGGACGCTGCAACGATGACGATGTCCTCCGGGTCGAGCAGACCAGCGGCAAGGCCGGGGGCCAATGCGAGCTGAGCACTCGTGGGGTAACAACCCGGCACGGCAATCCTCGAAACACCGGCCAATTCCTCTCGTTGCTTGGTCGGCGCTCCGGTCCGGTACGGCGCGGTGATCAGCTCGGGCAGACCGTACGGCCAGTGACCTGCGTGCTCCGTCCCGTAGAAACGAGCCCACGCGTCCGGGTCTCGGAGCCGGTGGTCTGCCCCGGCGTCGATGACGAGTGTCCCTTCGGGCAGCTCGGCCGCCACGGGGCCACTTGCTCCATGGGGCAGGGCAAGGAAAACGACGTCGTGCCCGGACAATGTCGCCGCACTGGTCTCCTGGACCGTGAGGTCGGCCAGGGATCGCAGGTTCGGGGCCAGTTCCCCCAATCGCGCGCCCGCGGTGGAATTCGCGGTCACGGTGGTCACGTCCACCTGGGGGTGCTGAGACAAAAGGCGGAGGACCTCTCCGCCCGCGTAGCCCGTGGCACCGGATACTGCTACCGAAAATGTCATGACGACACTGTACCGCAGATTTATACAGTGGTCTAAATCTTTATGCATGGAGCGACTAGGATGGCCGCGAGATCACTTCACGACCGAAGGAGTTGGCTTTGTCAGAGCAGATACCGGAGTCCATGACCGCAGTGGTCGCGCCTTCCAGCGGAGGGCCAGGGGTCTTCGAAGAGAGATCCGTGCCCGTCCCTGAGCCTTCGGGCACCCAATTGCTGGTCAGAACCAAGGCCACGGGCGTGAATTTCATCGAGACCTATCAACGCTCGGGCGTGTACGACGTGTCCTACCCCTTCGTCCCGGGCAGCGAGGCCGTAGGCGTCGTTGTGGCGGCCGGGCCGGGGGCCGTCAATGCCACGGTGGGCGATCGCATCGCCACGAGTCAGGCCACGGCCACATACGCCGAATATTTCGTGGTGGATGACGACAAGACCGTCCGCATTCCGGAGGGCATCGATCCCATGGACGCTGCCTGTCTGCCCCTCCAGGGCGTCACGGCACACTATTTGGTTCGGTCCACGTACCCGGTCAGTGCATCGGACACGGTTCTGTTTCACGCGGGTGCCGGCGGAGTCGGAGGCCTGGCCATCCAGATGATCAAGAACCTCGGTGCGCGGGTAATCGCCACGGTGTCCTCTGACGAGAAGGAACAGATCGCGCTCGGTCACGGGGCCGATCACGTGATGCGCTATGACGACTTCGCCGATCGGACCCGCGAGCTGACGGACGGCCGCGGCGTCGACGTCGTGTACGACTCGGTCGGGAAGACGACTTTCGAGGACTCGCTGACAACCCTGAAGCCGCGCGGAATGGCTGTCCTCTTCGGAGGCGCCAGCGGCCAGGTGCCACCTTTTGACCTTCAGCGGCTGAACGCGATGGGTTCACTGTACGTAACACGTCCGTCGATGGGAGCGTATCTGCGGGACCGGCGCGAACTCGAGTGGCGCATGGGCGAGCTCTTCGACGACATCCTCGCGGGGCGCCTGAAGATCACCCATGACCAGACCTTCCCTCTCGCGGATGCCGCTGGCGCCCACGAGTACCTCGAGGGCAGGAAGACTCGTGGAAAGGTTCTCCTGGAGCCTTGAGCCGGGAGCCGGTAAGCGGTGTCCTCACCGCGGGACACGGAGCTCATGTCCTGAACCCGGTGACGGGACACATGACGAAGGACCGCCCAGCATTTGCTGGGCGGTCCTTGATCGCTTCTCTGACGAGCGGTCATCGAGCAAGACGACCACGACTGTTTCTAGGCCTCGATCTCCTCGTGGCGGGTCCTGCGCCCGGCGTAGACGGCGCCCACGACACCGGCGAGGAACACGAGGATCGCACCGGCGATCATCAGCCACCCGTTGCGTTTCTCCGCGGATACGGAATCGTCGGTCACGGGCTTGAGTGATCCCGGGTCGTCCGTCTTGACGACCTTCAGCACGCCGTCGTCCACCGCCATCAGTGCGTCGACGTTCTGGGGGAAGTCGTCATCCTGGGCCCCAGTCTGGGTTCCACGGAATTGGACCTGCTGCCCCGGCTTCACATCGATCGGGTCGTTCACGCCGCCGTCGAACCGCTGATAGGACACGTTCGTGTCCTTCGGCAGGTTGCCTTGGTAGACACCGTTGAACGTCTTGGTCTGCAGATCATTGGTCGAGGTCAGGAACTGACCGGAGACCACCCAGGAATGGCCGGCGTGCGGAGCGTCCTCCTTTGCCGCGTGCAGCGCGCGAACGCCACCGTAGGTCAGCAACCCGGCCAGCAGCAGAGCGACAATGACGATGAGAACCCCCAGCCATCGCCATTTGGACCGGCGGCGGAGATAGCGCCCCGAGTGCTCGTCGTCCTCGTCAAAGCCAAAGAAGTCTTCTGACACGATTCTCCTCGTCTACCGGATCATGCGGGGGAAGCCCGGTCTCGTGCGGTGGATTCCGAACAGTCTACCCGCGGAGAACGGCCCCGTGGCGTTGCGAAGCAAGCTCGATCGCGGCCTCTCTGATCTCACTCGCCTCGTCGTTCGTCAGTGTGCGGTCAGGAGCACGGAAACGCATGGCGCATGCCAATGATTTCTTGTGCTCCTCGATGCCCGATCCACGGTAGTCGTCGAAGACGCGCACATCCTCGAGCAACTCGCCCGAGCCTTCGCGCAACGTCTTCAGGACATCGGCCGCGGGGATATCGGCGTCGAGCACCAGGGCGACATCTTGGGTCACCGCCGGGTACCCGGAGATGGCCTCCGCCGACACTGGTGCACCCGCAGTACGGGCCAGCTCGGTGAAGTCGATCTCGACAGCAACCGTTCTCGTCGGCAGGTCCAAGTCTTTGAGGACCTGAGGGTGCAATTCGCCGGCCCAGCCGACACGCCGTCCGTCCGCAACGAAGAGCTCCGCGGTTCTGCCGGGATGGAATGCCTGGTGACGTCCCTGACGGACATCCAGACGTACCCCCGCCGTGTCGGCCACCATGCGTGCGACATCGAGCGCATCCTGCCAGTCGTACGCGCGCGGGGTGACTCCTGGCGAGACCTGGGCATCGTGACCGGTCAAGATCGCGGCGATATGGCGGGGCTGGCGCGGCAGGCCCGCGTGCAGATCGGCCAGGACACCGGGATCGGGCTTCTGCCCGACCGCAGGAATGTTCTGCGTTCCCAGATGCTCACGGGGGTGGAAGACCAGAGCCGACTCGTACAGGGCCAGGTCACGGAATCCTCGCGAATGGTTGCGCTTGAGCACCTGGACGAGGCCGGGAAGCAGCGACGTCTGCAACGATCCGAAGGACTCGCTGATCGGATTCGCCAATGCGATCGCCGGGACGGGCTCGTTTTCCTCGGAGGTGCCGAAGAGACGGTTGTCGGCCTCGCTGACAAATGGATACGAAGCCACCTCGGTGAGTCCCGCGGCCGCCAGGGCATTGAGACAACGCCGACGCACCGACTGCTCGACGGTCAGCCCACGGCCGCTGGGCGGAACAGGAAGGGTGGACGGGATCTTCTCGTACCCGGAGAGCCTTGCGACCTCTTCCGCAAGGTCCTCGGGTTCGAGCAGGTCGGGACGCCATGAAGGCACCGTCACCTGAAGAACGTCGCCCGTGCGGACCACGGTCGCGCCGATGTCCTCCAGAATCGTGATGACGTCCGATTCGGCAATCTCCATGCCGATGCGTTTGCTCGGGTAGTCCACGGCACAGTGGATTTCGTGCGGGTAGTAGTGGTCGAAGACGTCCGTGACTCCCTCTTCGGCCCTGCCCCCGGCCAGTTCTTCGAGCAGCTCGACCGCGCGCTCGGCCGCGGCGGCCGCAACGAGAGGGTCAACCCCGCGTTCGAAACGCTTGGATGCTTCGGAAGGCAACCGGTGGCGACGTCGCGTCCGTGCGATCGACACTTCCTCGAACCGCGCCGCTTCCACCAGGATGCGGCGGGTCGAAGCAGTCACCTCGGTCGAGGCTCCCCCCATGACGCCCGCCAGGCCGATCGGGCCGGTCTCGTCGGTGATGAGCAGGTCCTCCGGGTCGAGGGAACGTTCTTTCCCATCGAGGGTCGTCAGGGTCTCCCCCGCATGCGCACGTCGAACCTCAATGGCCCCCGTCAGTCGATCGGCATCGTAGAAATGCAGTGGCTGACCGTACTCGAGCATCACATAGTTGGAAATGTCGACCGGCAGTGAGATCGAACGGATCCCAGCGAGCCTCAGGCGGGAGGACATCCACGGAGGTGTCGGAGCCTCGGGATCAACTCCGGATACTGTCCTGGCCACGAACCGCGTGGCGCCCTGATGGTCGTGAATGGGGGCGTCGTCGCGTATCTTCACCGGGTGGCCCGACGCGTTCGCGGCGGGAGCGCGTTGCGCGAGGTCGGTCGCGGGGTCCACGAAGTCCTCGTTCACGGCGTGGCAGTACTCGCGGGCAACGCCGCGGATCGAAAACGCGTATCCACGGTCCGGCGTCACGTTGATTTCGGCAGCTTCGTCGTCGAGACCCAGCAGTGCCAGCGCGTCCGAGCCGATCTCAGGGTCGAGCCCGAGGGTGGACAGCACCAGGATCCCGTCGTGATCATCACCGATGCCCAATTCGCGAACCGACGCAATCATTCCGGCGGATACGTGACCGTAGGTTTTGCGGGCCGCAATCGCAAAGTTTCCGGGCAGCACGGCCCCGGGAAGGGTGACCACGACCTTGTCCCCCGGCGCGAAATTGTGCGCACCGCAGACGATGCCCTGGATTCCCGACGGGTCGATGCCCTCGCCGGTCAGTGTCTGTTCTTCGCCCTCGGGAACCACCCGAACCGTGCACCAGTTGACGGTCTTGCCGTTGGAGTGTTCCTCCGGTTCCATCGTGAGCACCTGCCCGACGACGACGGGTCCGGAAATATCGTCCGACGGCCGGTGCACATCTTCTTCCTCGAGTCCCACACGGACGAGGGTCTCCATCAGGTACTCCGCGGAGGCACCCTCGGGGAGGGGCGCATACTCGCGCAACCATGACAGGGGAATACGCATGAACTAAATCTCCATCCCAAAGTGCTCGCTGAAGCGAACGTCGCCTTCGATCATGTCCCTCATGTCCGGGACGCCGTTGCGGAACATGAGCGTCCTCTCGACACCCATGCCGAAGGCGAAACCGGAATACTGGTCCGGGTCGACTCCCCCGGCCCGCAGAACATTCGGGTGAACCATGCCGCAACCGCCCCACTCGATCCACTGGGGCCCGCCCTTGGCGTTGGGGTGCCACACGTCCATTTCGGCGGAAGGCTCGGTGAACGGGAAGTAGTTGGGACGGAGCCTGATCCTTGCCTCGGAGCCGAACATCTGGCGGGCGAAGTGCTCGAGGGTCCCCTTCAGATCGGCCATGGTCAGCCCCCGGTCTACGGCCAGCCCCTCGATCTGGTGGAACACCGGGGTGTGGGTCGCGTCAAGCTCGTCGGTGCGGTAAACCCGCCCCGGGCACACGATGTACAAAGGCAACTCACGCTGGTGGAGGGCACGCATCTGGACCGGCGACGTGTGTGTGCGAAGCACGAGATGCGCCTCGGCCGGGTCCACGAAGAAGGTGTCCTGCAGCTCTCGAGCGGGATGGTCCGGCTTGAAATTCAGCGAATCGAAGTTGAACCACTCCGATTCGACCTCGGGGCCGTCCTCGACTTCCCATCCCATGGAAACGAACATGTCCGTGGCCTGCTCCTGCAGAAGAGCCACGGGATGGCGTCCGCCGATGGAGCGATGTCCCGAACCTGCCGTGACGTCAACGGCCTCTTCAACGAGGATCCGCGCCGCATGCTCCGCTTCGAGCTGCTCATTGCGGGCCTCCAGCGCCTGGGTGATTCTGGCCCGAGTCTGACCGAGGAGCTTGCCGATCTCCTTCTTGTGCTGATTCGACAGCGAGCGCATCTGCCGGTTGGCGACGCCGACGCCAGACTTCTCCCCCGTGAACCGGAGCCGAACCTGCTTGAGTGCGTCGAAGTCCGGAGTCCGGTTCTCGATGCTCTCAATGGCCTGGTCGGCTTCCGCGGAAAATGCTTCGCGAACTCGCTCCAGGCCCCGTTCGGGTTCTGTGTCCAGAACGCCGGCCATGTCTTCGAGCACCGGGTCGGGGCCCGGCCATGGCGCGGCGTTGTCCGGCGACGTTTCAGTCATGAACAACTCATCTCTTGGATCTGATTCGTACTGCGGGATGCTCGAGGGGCCGATCCGACGCAGGGCAGCTGATCGAAATGTTCGCTCGAGCACCACCAGTCTAGAGGATATGGAGGCTCCTCAGCTCACCCTGTGGACGAGCGCCTCTACGATCGGCAGGTCCGCCGGGATCCAGCCCAAGTTCCGGAGTCCGTCCACGTCAGACAGGTTCATCCAGCGAAGCTCGCTATGGTCCTCCAGAGGCTCGGGCACGCCTTTCGATACCGAACCCCAGAAGACCCTCATGGCCATGCGTTCGGTGAGCGGCCAACCCTGAGCCTGCGGTCCCGGAATTTCGGCGCCGAGGTCGATGTCCACGCCTAGTTCCTCGCGCAGTTCCCGGCGAAGCGCAGTCACTGCGTCTTCCCCCGGCTCCGCCTTGCCGCCCGGGAACTCCCAGAGCCCGGCCAGTGCCTCGGGGGCGGATCGACACGCGACGAGCAGATGAGCCGGCTCGTCCAGGTCATCGACGAGCGCGGCCCCGACCACCTGGACCGGATAGGTTTTTTCCGTCATCGGGCGCTCCCCTCGCCGTCGTCACCCTCCGGTCCCTGGGGGACGTAATTCTCCCGGTAGATGTCCGGCTCAATGTAAATGAGGCGAGCCTCGGGCAGCTCGGATCTGATACGCGCCTCCGAAGCGTTGATCGCATCGACGAGACCCAGGGTATCGACGCTGCCACCGACCGCGATCTTGGCCGCAACCAGGATCTCCTCGGGTCCCATGTGCATGGTCTTGAGGTGGATCAACTCGATTCCTTCTTCCGAAGTCACGGCTTCCCTGATCATCCGCTCCTTCTCCGGGCCAGCCGATTCGCCGACGAGCAGGGACTTGATTTCGATGGCCAGGAAAATGGCGACGACGACCAGGAGCACCCCGATGGCCCCCGACCCGGCCGCGTCCCAACGCCCGTCTCCGGTGATCACCGTCATCACGACTCCGACCAGGGCCAGGCACAGGCCCGTCACGGCGGCGGAATCCTCCAACATCACGACCGGCATTTCGGGCGACTTGGCGGCGCGGAGAAAGCCCAACCAGCTTTTGCGCCCCCTCTTCGTTCGGGCTTCCTTGGACGCCACGAGGAGGGACCGCCCCTCGAGGAGGATCGACCCCACCAGGACCGCGATAGGGACCCATGCCCATGACTCAATCGCGTGGGGCTCGTGCCACTTCTCCCAGCCCTCGTAGAGAGAGAAGAGCCCGCCGAGACTGAACATCACGATCGACACCAGGAAGGCATAGATGTATCGGTTCTGACCGTGGCCGAACGGATGTTCCTTGTCGGCCTTTTTCCTGGACGCCTTGCCCCCGATCAGGAGAAGGATCTGATTGCCTGTGTCGGCGAGCGAATGGATCGATTCCGCCAGCATGGACGAGGACTTGGTCAGCAGGTACGCCCCGAATTTGAGGACGGCTATGCCCAAGTTGGCGCCGAGCGCCGCGAAGATCGCTGTGTTTCCGCCTTTGTCGGCCATTCTTTCGCTCCCGGTCGATGATTGGTTCTCAGGGTGAGTGCACCTACCGGCGCCGCGTCAGTTCCGCCTGGCTCGGGCGCTGGCATAGAGGCAAACGGTCGCTGCCGTGCCCACGTTGAGGGATTCGGCCCTTCCGTGGACGGGAACGGCGACGCGAGCGTCCGCCAATAGCTTTTCTTCATCGCTCAGCCCCTGGGCTTCGTTGCCGAAGAGCCAGAGCGTGGGTCGACGCAGATCAATGCCGGTTGAGGGGATCTGCTTCTCCCCGCCGAGGCGGGCCTGAGCGGCGGCGTCGGCCAGGTCGTCGAGGTCATGGTCCCCGTGTCCGTCGGCGGCGAGGATCATCATGCCGCGATCTCGGGCCCGGCCCACGAGTTCGTGGAAGTCCATGCCGGCCGTGACCGGCAGGTGGAACACCGATCCCGCGGTCGACCTGATGGTCTTCGGATTCAGGACCTCGACGCTCCCCTTGGTCGTGACGACCGCGTCCGCACCGACCGCATCCGATGCACGAATGAGCGTCCCGGCATTTCCTGGGTCCTGGACCCGAACCATCGCGGAAACCAGACCGGGGTCGACGTTCGATGCCCAGGGCCCCGAACCGAGAACTTCCCGCCCGTGAGCAACGGCCAGCACACCCTGGGGTGTCAGCGCATCCGACATCGCGGCCAGGACCTCGTCTGATACCAGGCGCACGAAGAGCCTCCGCGGCTTGCCCGATGTCGACGGCGCCCCGGTCCCCGCGGCCGCCGCGATCGCATCGCTCAGATCGGGGTGGCGCTCGAGCGCTGCTTCGGTGACGTAGACGGCGTCCAGGATCGGCCGGTCGCGGTGAGCGGCCAGCGCCTCACGGACCCCTTGCGGCCCTTCCACCACGAAGAGCCCGGTCTTGGCTCGAGCCCTGGAACGCGCGAGTGCTGCGACGTCCTTGACGCGGTCGGCCCGCGGGTTGATCAGCGTTCGTTCCCGTGAGAGCAATTCGAAAGTATCCACCGTGTCAGGCTACCCGACGCGGGTGCTCCGCCCGTCGCGGTGACGGAAGTGCGCAGACGAAAGACGCCGCCGGACCGTCACCGGGTCGATGAACGACCAGGTGGGTGCGGCGGCGTCTTTTCCTCGAGTTGAGGCGTCAGGCTCTAGGCGGCCTTGGCGGAGGTGTCCTCGGGGAGGTTGTTCTTGGCGATGTCGACGAGTGCCTTGAACGCGGTCGGCTCGTTGACCGCCAGCTCGGAGAGCATGCGGCGATCGACCTCGACCTCAGCGGCCTTGAGGCCCTGGATGAAACGGTTGTAGGTCAGACCCTCGGCGCGAGCAGCGGCGTTGATGCGCTGGATCCAGAGCCGGCGGAAGTCGCCCTTCCTCTTGCGGCGGTGATCGTAGTTGTATACGAACGAGTGGGTGACCTGCTCCTTGGCCTTGCGGTAGAGCCGCGAGCGCTGACCGCGGTAGCCGGCCGCGCGGTCCAGGGTCGTACGACGCTTCTTGTGGGCGTTGACCGCCCTCTTCACACGTGCCACTTGTGCACTCCTATCTGTTCTGCGAACCGCACCCGGGCGGTCCAAAAATGTTGGCGGAACGGCCTCAGCCGATCGGAACGAGTGACTACTTGGTCAGCATCTTCTTGATGACCTTGGACTGACCGCCCGTGACGATCTGGTCGCTCGCGAGGCGACGGGTCAGACGGGAGGACTTGTGCTCCAAGTAGTGGCGGCGGTTCGCCTGCTGGCGCTTCACCTTGCCCGTGCCGGTCAGCTTGAAACGCTTCTTGGCACCCGAGTGAGTCTTCTGCTTCGGCATATCAGCCGTTCTCCTTACGTTTTCTCCCAACACGCTCACAGGGAGCGCGCGGGGTCGGACTTGCAACGACCGTTCAGGCCGCTGCTGACGGGGATCCAGCCGTGGGCAACCTGGCCCGGTCCGTGCGACCGACCGGTTGACACCTGATCATTCGGCGGAGGAATCGGTCTTCGGCTCGGCCGAAGTCCCGCTCTCCTGTCCCTTGGCTTGCTCTTTGAGCTCGGAAGGCATGGCGTCGGCCATGCTGTTGGTGACCGGCTCGGCAGACTTGGTGTCCACTCGCTCGCGCGACTTCCGGCCACCACCCTGCTGGTTCTTCTGTTCACGGCGCGCCTGCGCACGGCTTTCGGCCTTGTTGCGCAAGGGACCGAGGACCATGACCATATTGCGGCCGTCCTGACGGGGGTTGGACTCGACGGCCCCCACCTCTGCCAGGTCATCCGCCATGCGTTCGAGGAGACGGACCCCCATCTCGGGACGCTGCTGCTCGCGGCCGCGGAACTGGATCATGGCCTTGACCTTGTCACCGGCGGAGAGGAAACGTTTGGCGTGTCCTACCTTGGTCTCGTAGTCGTGGTCATCGATCTTCAGCCGGAAACGGATTTCCTTGAGCACCGTGTTCGTCTGGTTCCGCCGGGATTCGCGAGCCTTGACCGCGGCCTCGTACTTGTACTTGCCGAAGTCCATGAGCTTGCATACCGGCGGCTTGGCGGACGGTGCTACCTCGACCAGATCAAGATCCGATTCGCGCGCCAGACGCAGGGCGTCTTCTACGCGGACAATCCCAACCTGTTCGCCGCTTGGGCCTACCAGGCGGACTTCCGGGACGCGGATACGGTCATTGATACGTGGATCGCTAATGTGGCACTCCTGTAGTCAGCGGGTTTCCCCATAGGTTGTTGATAACTGCAACGGCAACAAAAAAGCCTCCGTTGCTTTCAAACGGAGGCTTGACCACGATACGACCAGCCCTCACCCATGGGATGAGTCCACGTCATCGTGACGCAACCCGGCAATCCGAGGGATTGGCGCGGGTGGGAGCGTAGCTCCGCTTGAAACTGGTGACCACTATACACCATCGGCACGCCCGCTCCCAGTGGTGTTCATGACAAACCTCGTCGCGGGAAGCCCGATCGCCGTTGCCTTGTGGGAAGCTGGACTCATGACCAACAATTCTTCTTCCCAGGACTCCGGCCGCGATACGAACCCGCGGGAGACCTTCCGATTCGACGAGTCCGTCGCGGCAGCGCAGAACCCTTCGGCCTCAGAGCCGACGCCCGAGGAGGTCGAAGCCATCGGGCAGCAAATGCGCGATATCGCCGACGTCGCGGCCGTCGAGGTCATCACCACCTCCGCGGTGCACATGATGAGTGCCGCGGCCGTGAAATGCGGTTTGGCTGCCGAAGAAGACGCGGAAGACGTCAAGGATCTCGACGAGGCTCGGAAACTCATCACGGCGTTGGCCGGGCTGGTCACGGCGGCGGCCCCCGAAATCGGCTCCCAGCATGCCGGTCCCCTGCGCGATGGCCTCCGCTCCTTGCAGCTGGCTTTCCGCGAGGCGTCCATCTCCCCGGACGCGCCCGGCCAGGGCCCCGGAGAAAAGTTCACCGGCCCCGTCTTCTGAGCGACGCCGGCCAGGGCCCCGGTCGAGCCGCGTCGGTCGGGGCTTGGCCGGGTCGCGTGATCGAGCCCGGCCGCCGGGGCCGCGCTCACCGGTGCGGCGGCGCCCGCTATGGTTTGGGTCGTCGGTCCTGTGCGGCGCTCAGGCTCCGGCGCGCAGACGAATGTCAGCCGAATCGACCCGATCCGCAAGGGTCTGATGAGCCGAGAAGCGCTTCTGGAATTCTTCGACCGACGTGTCGAGTTCCCGCTGATCCAGCCCGGGACGAATCGTGAGTTCAACGCTCAGCTCCGGCCCCGGCCCTCCGCCCGGAAGGAGGCGCCCTTCGGCATCGCGGCATCCCACTCCTCGCCCCGGAGCCATGTTGACCGACAGAACGGACGGGTCCGGCTCCCCGCATTCTTGCAACGCCTCGAGCACCTCGGGATCGGAATAAGCGGGACGCCACCTGGTGCCTTTGGCGATGGCCCACAGCGCCGGCCTGCGAACCACGAAAGTCAGCGTCGATCCAGGGTTCAGCACGAGCAGCTGGTTCTCGTCCTCGACGGCCGAGAGTGCCATTTTTCTCGAGTCCGCGGCTACGGGACGGGCCTGATCATGCCAGGAAGCCAGGTCCTCCACATTGGAGAACACGGGCAGGGCCTTGCGTCCGTCCGGTGCTTGGATGCTGACCAGCGCCATGTCCGACTCCTTGTCGGAGACGAGCCCTTCCTCGGTGACGTGGGATTGGGACAGCTCGGCGACCACGGGTGCAAACAACCGAACATTCGCGAGGGCGTCGACGACGACCTCTTCCGGGGCTTCCCCGCGCGCGAAACGGCCGAGAGCCGCCTCGAGCTCCGTGGGCGTCAGCCCGTCATCGGAGGGATACGCGTGGGTGTGGGATGTCCCTTCCCCCAGATTTCGCCCCTCCCAGGGTTGTCCCCCGGTGTCCGTCGACCGCCCTGCACTCGCGAGCTGGGCACGAATGTGGGCGGGCAGCTCCTTCTTGCCGGTCATGGGCGCTCCGGACGCCCGGCGACGTCGAGGGCCTCGGCAAGTGTGAACTTTCCAGCATAGAGGGCCTTGCCCACGATGGCGCCCTCGACACCGTGGGGCACCATGGCGCGCAAGGACTCGATGTCCTGCAGGGACGAGATGCCGCCGGAGGCAACCACCGGCTTGTCGGTGCGACGGGCCACCTCGGCGAGAAGTTCGGTGTTGGGACCTTTCAACGTCCCATCCTTCGTCACGTCCGTGACCACGTAGCGGGCGCACCCGTCGTCGTTGAGCCGATCGAGAACCTCCCAGAGGTCACCGCCCTCCTGCGTCCACCCGCGTGCCGCCAACGTGGTGCCCCGCACGTCGAGGCCCACGGCGATGACGTCACCGTGTTCGGCGATCACGCGCTTGGTCCACTCGGGGTTTTCCAGCGCGGCCGTTCCGAGGTTGATGCGCGCAGGTTCGAGGTCCAGAGCTCGTTCGAGTGACTCGTCGTCGCGAATCCCGCCGGACATCTC
Source organism: Kocuria sp. (assembly GCA_030454085.1). Lineage (GTDB taxonomy): Bacteria > Actinomycetota > Actinomycetes > Actinomycetales > Micrococcaceae > Rothia. Next base: position 92,071 of record JAKDJD010000003.1, on the reverse strand, counting down.
GATCCTGAGATCCAGCGACTGGGACACACGGCGAAGCACGTCAGCGTTGTTGCCTCGCCCGAAGGCGGCGTCCAAATCGACCAGGTGGAGCCACTTGGCCCCGGCCTCCTGCCAGGCCAGGGCGGCCTCGACCGGGTCACCGTAGCCCGTTTCCGATCCGGCCTCGCCCTGCACGAGCCGCACGGCTTGACCGTCGGCTACGTCCACAGCAGGCAGAAGCTCGAGTTTTTCGTTGGTTGTCATGCGATGTGGTCCCCTCTAGTCCAGAGTTGTCACGTAAAAGCCATAGGCGAAGAAGGCGACCGCGAGCACCCAGAGGACGATCTGGGCGATGACGGTGATCTTCTGCTTGCGGAAGGAAATGGCGCCTCCGGCGAGGAAGGCACCGAAGGTCATGAGCAGCAGTCCTGAGACTATGGGGCTCACCGCGGGTCACGTCCTCTCGGGTCGATATCCTGATGTTCGAGGTCCACCTTCGCGCCGGCGGTTTCTAGCCGCCCGGCGCGCGGAAGAGTGCCCAGCCAGTTCCGCAACAGCTGGAGGCCCGCCGTCGAGGACTTTTCTGGATGGAATTGCGTTGCAGACAACGGCCCGTTCTCCACGGCCGCGATGAACGGCCCTCCATGATCGGACCAGGTGACCTGCGGCGGCTTCATGACTTCGATGGTCTGGTCGAACTCCCATTCCTGCACTCCGTAGGAATGCACGAAATAGAACCTTTCGTCCTCCACACCGCGGAACAGAGTGCTGCCCTCCGGTGGTTGGACCGAGTTCCATCCCATGTGGGGCACGACGTCGGACCGCAGTCGCTCCACACGGCCGGGCCACTCCCCCAAACCGTCGGTCTCCTGCCCATGCTCGGACCCATGGTCGAAGAAGACCTGGAGACCCACGCAGATGCCGAGGACGGGACGCCCGCCGGCGATTCGGCGCCCGATCATTCTGGGAGCGCCCGCCGCTCTGAGGGCGCTCATGACTGCCGAGAAGGCGCCGACCCCGGGAACCACGAGCCCGTCCGCCCCGAGCACGTCGGACTCCGAGCGAGACAGGACGACGTCGGCGCCCGCGGCTTCCAACGCCCGAACCGCAGAACGGACGTTACCGGCCCCGTAGTCGAGAACGGTCACGGTCGGACGCGAGCTGTCGGACTGCTCGAACGAATCCTTCGCGGGTTCGGACATCATCTACAGGGCTCCCTTGGTGGAAGGGATACCCTCTACTCGCGGATCCGACTCCACGGCCTCGCGCAACGCTCGGGCCAACGCTTTGAACTCTGCTTCCGCAATGTGGTGGGGATCCCTGCCGGAGACGACGTCCATGTGCAAGCAGATTCCTGCGTGGAAGGACAAGGCTTCCAGGACGTGGCGCACCATAGAACCGGTGAAGTGCCCACCAATCAGGTGAAACTCAAAACCTTCCGGCTCCCCTGTGTGGACGAGAAAGGGGCGACCGGAAATATCCACGACCGCTCGGGCCAGCGCCTCGTCGAGAGGCACCGCGGACTGACCGAACCGACGGATTCCACGTTTGTCCCCCAGAGCTTCCTTCAATGCCTCACCCAGGACGATGGCCGTATCCTCCACGGTATGGTGCACGTCCACGTGGGTATCTCCCGAGCATCGGATGTCCAGATCGATCAGGGAATGCTTGGACAGCGCTGTGAGCATGTGATCGTAGAACGGCACGGTCGTCTCGATACGGGACCGTCCGGTTCCATCCAGGTTGATGTCGACGGAAACCGTGGATTCGCTGGTTTCGCGGCTCATGCTGGCTGTGCGGGCCGGTGATGGGGTCGTCATGACTCTCCTGCGGTCGAGAGGGCTCGGCCCTCACTGTCTGGATCGGTTCCGAAAGTCTCAGGCGTCGGCGGAGTCCAGGTCCCGCCGCCGCTCGATGTGCCTGTCCAGACTATCGAGAAAAGCGGTGGTTTCTTCCTCGGTCCCCGCCGTGACGCGCAGATGCCCCGGAATTCCGACGTCACGAATCAGGACGCCGTCTTCCAGCAGGTCCTGCCACAGCCCGTGGCTGTCCCCCACCCCGCCGAAGAAGACGAAATTCGAATCCGAGGAGGCGGGGCTCAGGCCCAGGTCCCGCAAGTGCTCGACGATGCGGTCCCTCTGTTTCTTGATGTCCTCCACGTTGGACAGAAGCTGCCCGCGGTGACGCAGAGCAGCCAAGGCCGTGGCCTGCGTGACGGCGGACAAGTGGTACGGGAGTCTGACCAGCTTGATCGCATCCACCACGGCGGGAGCCGCCGCAAAGTAGCCGATCCTGGCGCCTGCCAGAGCGAACGCCTTGCTCATGGTTCGGGTGACGATGAGTCGTTCGCGCCCCGGCAACAACCTGAGCGCCGTCCGATCAGGGTCCCTGGCGAACTCGGCGTAGGCTTCATCGACCACGACGATGCCATCGAAGGATGTCGCGGCGTCGTACACGGCCTCGACGACCTCGGGGTCGAGAGCCGTGCCGGTCGGATTGTTGGGGGAGCAGAGGACGGTGATGGCAGGCTTTTGGTCGGCAACTTGACGGGCCGCGGATTCGGGCGACAGCGAGAAATCCTCGGCCCTGTCCCCCGCCACAAATTCCGTATTGGTCCCCGAAGCCAAGAGCGGATACATCGAATACGTTGGGACGAAACTCAAGAGCCGGCGACCCGGACCGCCGAAAACTTGCAGGATCTGCTGGAGAATTTCGTTCGACCCATTGGCCGCCCACAGATTGTTCTGGTCGAGGCCGTGTCCCACAAAAGCGGCCAGCTCGGAACGGAGCTCCGTGAAATCACGGTCCGGGTAACGATTGAGCGAACGAGCCGCTTCTCGCACTCCTTCGGTCACCGCCTCCACAACCTCGGCCGGCATAGGATGCGTGTTCTCGTTGACGTTCAACGCGTACGGCACCTCGAGCATGGGGGCGCCGTAAGGGGACCGACCTCGAAGGTCGTCCCGGAGGGGCAGGTTGTTCAACGCGTCCAATGAGTCAGTCACCCCACCATGCTAAGGACCGCCGAACCTTACTCCGAAATTATCGGGACAATAAGACGCTGTCCGGGGGTAACCTGTCCGCTGCCCAGATCGTTCAGATCGTTGATCTTGTCCATGGTCACTCGAACATCCGCGCTGGAATCCACGTCCCGAGCGATGTCCCACAGGGTGTCCCCGCTGCCGACGACGACGGATTGCGTGGTCGAGGCGGCATTCTCCGTACCCGCCTGCGCGGTGCCCGGCACGAGGAACATCATGAGAGCCACCGCGAGGACAACGACGGCGGACAGGACCGGCAACCCGAAGAACACGAAACGGCCTCGTCGAGTCAGCGACATGTGTGAGGTTCGGGCACGAGCGGCTCCTACGTGACGGATCCATTCCGCGTCACGGCCCTTGGTCTGAGTAAACGTGCTCATGCGAAGATCCCTTCGTATTCGGCGTGAGTGATGAGAGTTCGAACAGATGTTCGAGTTCGTACGTCTGTTCTACCAAAGTCTTCGAACACTGTCGAGAAAAATAGAACACTTGTTTGATTTGCCACTTCCTCTGGCCTAGCCTGAGGGGTAAAGCAAATCGGTTGTACCGGCCGGATCGCATTCCCTCTGGGGAGGACTCCTTCGGTGCGACTTTCAGCAACCGCATCCGAACGGGCGACGGCACGATGATCGTGGTCGCCTGGGCCGTATTTCCAGTACACACGGGGCGACTGACAACTTAAGCACCTCCAGGGAAGGACGAACCGGTGGCCACCCAGCTTCCTCACCAGGCCAAGCCGCTCACCCCGCGACAGCGCAGAATTCTCGAAGCGATTGCATCGTCCGTCGAGACGCACGGCTATCCGCCGTCCATGCGAGAGATCGGCGACCTGGTCGGGCTGTCCAGCCTGTCGAGCGTGACCCATCAGCTCTCGCGGTTGGAAGCCCTTGGCTTCATCCGTCGCGATCCGAAACGACCGCGAGCCATCGAGGTGCTTTGCGAAACACCCGTGGGTGAAGAGGGTCCTCGGTTCCCGGCCGCCACGGCCCAGGAACCGGCCGTGGCGGAACCATCAAGAGAAAAATCGAACGACAAGGTCGTGCCGCTCTTCCCGGAGAGCCAACCGGATGGGGCAACCGCCCAGGTGCCGCTGGTCGGCCGAATCGCCGCGGGTGTTCCCATCACAGCTGAGCAGCACGTGGACGACGTCGTCGCCCTCCCCCGTCAATTGGTCGGCCAGGGCCAGCTCTTCATGCTCGAGGTCCGAGGAGACTCGATGGTCGAGGCCGCGATCTGCGACGGCGACTGGGTTGTGGTCCGTCAGCAGAGCGACGCGGAGAACGGCGACATCGTCGCGGCGCTGTTGGACGACGAGGCCACGGTCAAGACCTTCCGGCAACGGGACGGGCACACCTGGTTGCTGCCTCAGAACCGACAGTACGAGCCGATTCTCGGAGACCACGCGACGATCATGGGCAAGGTCGTTTCGGTCCTGCGCTCGATGTGAGTCCGGCCCCGGCCAGCTTCACTCGGTCCCGGGCGCGGGGGCCCGGCGCGCGTACGCATCGCGCGGTCAGCGTGCACCGGGCCGGAATCAACCGGCGGCGAGCCTCCGCAGGGCCGCGGTGACCGTCGGCAACTTGTCAGTGGTCCACAACGGGGGCAATGCGCTGCGCAGGAACCCGCCGTAGCGTGCGGTGGCGAGTCTGGAATCCAGGACGGCGACGACGCCGCGGTCTTCTTGCGAACGGATCAGCCGACCGGTCCCCTGGGCCAGCCTGATGGCCGCGTGATAGGCCGAGACAGCCATGAATCCATTCCCTCCGGTCTGGCTCACTGCCCTGGCCCGTGCGGAGGAAAGCGGGTCGTCGGGACGCGGAAACGGGATCCGGTCGATGATCACCAGGCGACACGACGCTCCCGGAACATCGACCCCCTGCCACAAGCTCATGGTCCCAAACAGGCAGGTATCGGCGTCTTCCGTGAATTCCTTGACCAGCCCGCGCAAGGAGGATTCGCCCTGGACGAGGACCTCCAGGTCAGAATTGTTCCTCACGTACTCGGCCGCCTGCTCGGCCCCTCGCTTGGACGAGAACAGCCCCAAGGTCCCTCCGCCCGAGGCCTCGACCAGTTGGAGCACCCGCTCGAGCTGTTCCTCAGAAACTCCCCGCGCCGGTTTCGGCAGGTCCGAGGCGAGATACAGCATTCCCTGCTTGGGATAGTCGAACGGTGAGCCCACATCGAGGCCCTCCCACGCGGGCGCCTTCTCGCCTCTGAGACCGAGCGATCCGGCCGCCGAGTCGAAGGAGTGACCGATGGAGAGGGTCGCCGAAGTCAGGACGACCGTACGGTCCTGGAACAAGCCCTCCCGAAGCCTCGAAGCCACCGACAACGGCGCCACGTGAATGGTGGCCGGGTCGGTATCGGCCGCCGCAACGTAGCCGCGTCCCGGCTCCCAGCCCCCAACTCGGCTGATCCACACGACCTCGTACTTGCCGTCGGCGCCGAGCGTCCTCTCCGCCAGCTCGAGAACCTCGGTCAGCCGGGCTCGGGCAGTCTGTCGACCGGCGTCGGCGTCTTTGCCTTCCGGCTTGGTGTCGGACAAAGCCGCGCGGCTCGCGTCACGCACCAGTTCCATGGCCCTCTGCAGATCCGGGGTCAGACCGTGTGCCATGAGCTCCGCGGGCTTCCCGGTGGAGGCGGCGTCCAATGCGTCGGCGGCAGCGGTCAGCGGGTCGTACGAGGCGCTCGTGTGCTTGCGCACCGCTCTGGCCGCGGAGCGCACCATGACGGGCGAAATCGCTCCGGTCACCGCACCCGTGACCCGATCGACGAGTTCATGGGCCTCATCGACGATCACGGTGTCATGCTCCGGAAGGACACCGATTCCTTCGAAGGCGTTGATCGCCAGGAGCGCGTGGTTGGTGATGACGATGTCGGCCTCGCCGGCCTTCTGTCGCGCCAGTTCCGAGAAGCATTCCTCAACCAGGGGGCACTTGCGGCCGAGGCATTCTGACGCGGTCACGGAAACCTGTCTCCACGCCTTGTCGCTGACCCCGGGCAACAGCTCGTCCCGGTCTCCGGTGTCGCTCGTTTCCGCCCAGGAGCGGAGACGCACGATTTCCTCGGCGAGTCCCGTGCCACCGCGATCCGGATGGCCAGAAGCGGACGCCCCCTCGGAGTTCAGGGAGAAGAGCGCGTTAGGGTCTTCTTCCTCGGGGTACCCGCCCTCGAGTTTGTGCAGACACACGTAGTTGTTCCGCCCTTTGAGCAGGGCGACGTCGACCGGGCGCTCGAGCTGGTCGTCCAAGGTTTCGAGCAGGCGCGGCATGTCTCGGGTGACGATCTGCGCCTGGAGTGCCAAGGTCGCGGTTGCCACCACAATCGGGGACTCGGCGTCGATCGCGCGCCGGATCGCCGGAATCAAATACGCCAACGACTTGCCCGTTCCCGTACCGGCCTGAACCAGCAAATGCTTGTTCGTCTCCAGAGCCTGCGCCACGTGGGCGGCCATGCGCCTCTGCCCGTCACGCCGTTGTCCGCCCGTCCTGTCGACTGCGGTGTCCAGCAGCTCCAGGACGTCCTTGGCGCCCGGCAGCGTCTCCGGTTCCTCACCCGTCGGCGCAGTATTCATGAATCCAGCCTCCGACAGTTCAGGCGTTAGAAATCGTGTATTCGTGCAATTCTGCCGCCATATCCTGACGGACCAGAACGCTCATCCGCGTGCCACCCTCTTCGAACTCGGTCGAGAGGATCTCGGTATCCCACGAGTGCAACCGCGAGACAACCTCTCCGTGGGAGTAGGGCACCAGGAGCTCGAGTCGAACGTCCGGCCTCGGAATGGTGTCCGAGATCAGCTGTTTGAGCTCTTCGATCCCTTCTCCGGTACGAGCCGAGACGACGGCGTGTCGGGGTTCCCGCTGGCGCAGACGCTCAACGACATAAGGATCGGCCGCGTCGGCCTTGTTGAGCACGATGATTTCCGGAACGTCGTGGGCATCCACATCGGCCAGCACGTCGCGAACCGCTCGGATCTGGCCCTCGGGCTCGGGGTGGGAGACGTCGACGACGTGCAGGATGACGTCGGAATCCGCGACTTCCTCCAACGTGGATCGGAAGGCCTCGACCAGCTGCGTCGGCAGAGAGCGCACGAAACCCACGGTGTCCGAGAGCGTGTAGCCAATTCCATCAGGGGTCACAGCCTTGCGGACGGTCGGGTCCAGGGTCGCAAACAGCGCGTTCTCGACGAGCACGCCGGCATCCGTGAGCCTGTTGAGCAGCGAGGACTTCCCGGCGTTGGTGTACCCGGCGATCGCGACTGAAGGAACATGGTTGCGACGACGATTCTGCCGTTTGGTCTCTCGGGCCGGTTTCATCGCCGCGATCTCGCGCCGCAGCTTCGCCATGCGGGAACGAATACGACGCCGGTCCAGTTCGATCTTGGTCTCACCGGGCCCACGGGAGCCGATGCCTTCACCGCCCGCGGCACGACCACCGGCCTGCCGGGACATGGAATCGCCCCAGCCACGGAGTCGGGGCAGCAAGTACTCGAGCTGTGCGAGCTCGACCTGGGCCTTTCCCTCTCGTGACTTGGCATGCTGGGCGAAGATGTCGAGGATCAACGACGTCCGGTCGATGACCTTGACCTTGACGATGTCCTCAAGGGCACGACGCTGGGAGGGCGCGAGTTCGGAATCGATGATGACCGTGTCCGAGCCGGTCGATTGGACGATCTCCCGAAGTTCCTGGGCCTTGCCCGATCCCAGGAATGTCCCCGGATCGGGCTTGAGTCGACGCTGGACCAGGCCGTCGCGCACCTCGGAGCCGGCGGTCTCGGCGAGCGCGGCCAGCTCCCGCAGTGAGTTCTCCGCTTCGGCCTGCGTTCCTTCCGACCAGATACCAGCGAGAACGACCTTCTCGAGCCGCAGTTGGCGGTATTCCACCTCGGTAACGTCCTCGAGCTCCGTGGAGAGACCCTGGACGCGGCGCAACGCGCGACGTTCTTCCAGTTCCTGCTGGTCGCCGTCTGCAGCGGTCAGTTCCCTGCCCTCGCGGGCCAGTTCAGGGGCTTTGCGATCGAGGATCGCTTCCTCGTGTTCTTCTTCGGCGGAGAATCGACCGAGGACTCGATCCACGCTGGCCCTGAGCTGGGCATCGGTCGGCCGCGAACCGCCCTGGTCCGCGGAACCTGTGGTTTCGTTCTGGGGCATAGTGCCTTTCTTGGGGTAACGCGCGCCTTTCCGGCGACGTCGTCTTCTGCAATTCTATCCGCGTCGCCAAGTCGTGCACCGTGGCGCGCGTCGATCTGTGGATGACCGCCCGGAGCAGTGGCGGTCTGCTTTCGGTCGGGTCCCGCAGGTCCGCTCATGCCGTAAAATCGCTCTTCATGGCCGAGCACTACTTTTCCTCCCACCACGAGGACGGGCTGACACCCCGACCCCTGACCGTCGAGCTCGAGGGCTCCGAAAGACACCTCGTCACGGCATCGGGTGTTTTCAGTCCCAAGGGACTCGACAAGGGAACCGCGGTTCTCCTCAGAGAAGCACCCGAACCACGAGGAAATTCCCTCCTCGACATAGGTTGCGGCTGGGGGCCGATCACCCTGGCCCTGGCGCTCAGGAGACCCGGTGCCCGGGTCCTTGGTGTCGATGTCAATCAGCGGAGTATCGAACTGACTCGGCGCAATGCGGCCTCGATGGGACTGGACACCATCTCGACTGCTCTGCCCGACGACGTCGACCCCGGTCTGAGCTTCGACACCATCTGGTCCAACCCGCCCATTCGCGTGGGTAAGGACGTTCTGCACGACATCCTGATGACCTGGTTGCCCAGGCTCTCGGCCGGGGGCTCGGCCTACCTCGTGGTCCAGAAGAACCTCGGCGCGGATTCTCTGATTCCGTGGTTGGCCCAGAACCTGGGTACGGAGTTCGCCGTCCATCGATATGCCACGGCCAAGGGGTTTCGTGTCATCGAGGTCCGGCGGGGACCCGCCCGGGAAGTCTAGCCGAGAACAACCTTTCCGACCAGGACGGCCGGTCCGGACAGGACCACGTGTTCCAGCTCGTCCGGGGCCATGACGAATGTTGCTCCTACCGCGCCTCCGGGCACCTCGACGACCCATTCATCGGGCGCGTCGTCGCCCGCCCAGAAGCGAGTCGCCGCAGCCGCCGCACAAGCCCCGGTGCCGCAGGATTGGGTCTCGCCCACACCGCGTTCGTGGACCCTCATCGCAATGCGGCCGATGGTGTCGTTGTCCTCGGAGTCGACCGGAACCACGAACTCGACGTTGGTCCCCTGGGGCGGAACCGGACGCACATTCGGGACCTCGTCGAGCCCGAGCTTACCGAGCTTCTCCTCGCCAGCCAGGGCGACCACCGTGTGCGGATTGCCCATGGTGATCGACAGGCCGGGGCGGGGTGTCCTCAGCCCGCGAGCCGTCACGAGGCTGTCCGAACCCGAGTCTCGTGCTTCATCGCCATGGATGAACCCCCACGGTCCCATATCGACCGCGTAACCGTCCTCGACCTTGGCCACGACCTTCGCCCCTCCCCGGGTCCCGATGGTCAGGCTCTGGCCCGATTCGACAGACACGATGCCCTCCGTCAGGAGGTAGTGGACGAACACCCGCACACCGTTGCCGCACATTTCCGACAAAGACCCGTCCGCGTTGCGGTAGTCCATGAACCACTCGGCGTCGGGCGAGGTTTCCAGCACTTGCCTGCCTTCGGGCAGCTCCTCCGACCGGATGGCTCGGATCAGTCCGTCCGCCCCGATACCGCGGTGACGGTCGCACACCGATTCGACGAGGGAACCCTCCAGAGAGAGTCGCCCCTCCGCATCGGTCAACAGCACGAAATCATTGCCCGTTCCGTGTCCTTTCGTCAGGCTCATGCCGGACAGCTCACCCCACGGGGAGTCCTCCCCCGCGGACTCGGTCTGGTGGACGGCGGCACCAGGGGCGGCAGATTCTTCGACGGAGTGATCGGGTGCAGCGGTTCGATGAGAAGTCACCATTCCAGTTTAACCCGCCGCCGTCCGACGGAACAGCTCAACCACACGCGCCACGTTCTCGTCCAAGGGGTCCGAGAAATCCAGCCAATGAATCCTCGGATCGGCCCGGAACCAGGTGCTCTGGCGCCGAGCCAGTTGGCGGGTCGCGACGACGGTTTCCTCGATCGCCGTCTCGATCGACGTCGTTCCCTCGACGACGCGGAGAAACTGCGAGTACCCCACCGCACGCGGCGCGGTCTTGCCCTCGCGGAGGCCATGGTCCGCAAGGCGGCGAACCTCATCGAGCAATCCATCCCGCACCATGGTGCGAACGCGAGTCGCGAGACGCTCGTGCAACACATCCCGGTCGCCGTCCAGGCCAACCTGGAGGGCCGGCTGGAAGTACTCGCGCCTCGGCATGTAGGAGGAGAACGGGCGCCCGGTGACCTCGTGCACTTCGAGTGCCCGCACGAGTCGGCGGTCGTCTTTGATGCGATCCGCCGACTCCGGATCAACCTTCATCAGCCGGGCGAGCAGTGGTCCGCGCCCCTGGGCCTCCAGCTCGGTTTCGAGCCGCTCACGGACCACCGGGTCCGTCCCGGGAAAGTCCAGGACATCGAGGGCGGCTCGGACATAGAGCCCGGAGCCACCGACCATTATTGGGGCGCGGCCTCGGCCGCGGATCTCGTCGACAACCTGTCGCGCTCGCCGCTGGAAGTCCGCCACGGAGGCCTCTTCCCGAATATCGAGCGTGTCCAGAAGGTGATGCGGCACGCCGCCCCGCTCGGCCGCGGGCACTTTTGCGGTACCGATGTCCATGCCACGGTAGAACTGCATCGAGTCAGCGTTGATCACTTCACCGTGCAGGGCGTGGGCCAAGGCCACGGCGAGGTCCGATTTGCCCGTGCCTGTGGGGCCGACCACGGCAAGCACCGGGAGAACGGGCAAACCATCGTCACTTGTTCGCTGCGGCGCCGACACATTTTCCATGGCGGCGTGACGAATCGAACCGGCCACCGCTACCGAGCGCCGGTGAGGGTCGACGACCGGCCAGGTATCGATGGCATGCCCAGAAGGGTGGTCCCCGGTTTGCCGCCGCCCGTTCCACAGGATTCCGCTTGGGCACGATCCCACGCGTCGCCGGCGCGGGAACGCCGAACGGAGTAATCGGCCGGGGAAGCCGATGCCGGGTCCGAGATCACGTGGAATGGAGCGGCCTCCGTGATCGTGACGGTCACGAGGTCGCCGGGCCTCGGCGACTCCGCCCCAGCGGGTACCGAGAAATGAACGAGGCGCTGGTCCTTGCTCCGACCCGACAGACGGTGCGTCTCACCGCTCTTGCGTCCCGTTGCGGCGCTGACCATGACCTCGACCTGGGTACCGATCAGTCGCTCGTTCTCCTCGCGGCTGATGCGGTCCTGGAGGGCAGTCAACCTCTCGTACCGTTCCTGGACGACTTCCTTGGGCACCTGGTTTTCCATCTCGCCCGCGGGAGTTCCCGGCCGGATCGAGTACTGGAAGGTGAATGCGGAGGAGAAGCGGGACTTCTCGACGACATCCAGGGTGGCCTGGAAGTCCTCCTCCGTCTCCCCCGGGAACCCGACGATGATGTCCGTGGTGATCGCGGCGTGCGGGATCCGTTCCCGGACCTTGTCCAGGATCCCCAGGAACTTCTTGGAGCGGTAGGACCGACGCATGTCCTTGAGCACCTTGTCCGATCCCGACTGGAGGGGCATGTGCAGCACGGGCATGACGTTGGGTGTCTCCGCCATGGCGTCGATGACGTCGTCGGTGAATGCGGCGGGGTGCGGACTGGTGAATCGGACCCGCTCGAGTCCTTCGATCTGCCCGCAGGCTCGCAGTAGTTTCGAGAAGGCCTCGCGGTCGCCGAATTCGACGCCGTAGGAATTCACGTTCTGGCCCAGGAGGGTCACCTCGATCGCGCCGTCGTCGACCAGGGCCTGTACTTCCGTGAGAATGTCTCCGGGGCGACGGTCCTTCTCCTTGCCCCGGAGGGACGGCACGATGCAGAACGTGCAGGTGTTGTTGCATCCGACGGAGATGGAAACCCACCCGGAATAGACCGAGTCCCGCTTGGTCGGCAACGTGGACGGGAACACTTCCAGGGACTCGAGGAGTTCGGTGGCAGCTTCTTCGTTGTGCCGCGAACGTTCGAGCAGGGCCGGCAACGAACCGATGTTGTGCGTGCCGAACACGACGTCGACCCAGGGGGCCTTCTCCACGATCGTGTTCTGGTCCTTCTGTGCCAGGCAGCCGCCGACGGCGATCTGCATGCCCTTGTTCTCGCGCTTCGTGGGCGCGAGGTTCCCCAGGTTGCCATACAGCTTGTTGTCCGCATTCTCGCGAACGGCACACGTGTTGAATACGACCAGGTCGGGCGTGTCCTTCGACGCTGCTTTCTCGGGCGCATCGCCTTCGGAGAGCGAGGCCTCGGAGAAGGGGACGTATCCTGCCGACTCGAGGAGTCCGGAGATCCTCTCGGAGTCGTGCACGTTCATCTGGCACCCGAAGGTTCTGACCTCGTAGGTGCGGTGCTCTCCGGTCTGCTCGTCGATGCCCGGCATGGGCGCTTCGGCATCGGGCGCAGGCGTCTGGCGGTCTTCGTCGGTTGGGTTTGCAGTCACTCTGTCAGCGTACAAGACACCGGGCACCTCTCGCTGACGACCTTGACGTCGGTCACGGGAGCCGGTCCGGGGCGCTTCGACCTGCCCGGGGCACACGCATCCACCGTATTCTGGGAGGCGTGACCGACCATAGCTTCTCCCCCGCCCGTTCCGGCGCCACGGACTGCCCGGTATTCACGGGGTTCGATGAGCTCGTTGCGTGGTCGAGTTCGCGGGCACGACTTCACGTGAGTCGAGGCGGGATGATTGCCGCGGAACGGTTGGGTGGGGCCATCGACTCCATTGAGGTACTGTCCGCGACACCCCGTTCCATCGTGGCGCGCTGTCGATCGAGGCAACGGTCAGTGGTTCTCAAACATTTTCGGCGCAGGGACTCAGCGCGAAATGCGAGCGGCTTCGGTTACTTGCGCGCCAAATTCGGAGCCAAGGTGCTTCCCGGGGCGGCCGCAGTCCTGGCCTACGACGACGAAGCCAGGGTACTCATCCACGAGGACCTGGGCGTTCGGTCGGGCCAGCAGTATTCCGCCGAGGACCTGGTGAGGTGGGCCCGGTCCTGGCCAGACCTGGTGGTGCCTGCCACCTCCCCGGCCGCGCAAGAGTTCCGTGACTCAATAGGCCGGTCGGATCCGGTGTCCGCGGCGAAAGGCTGCCCAGGGGCGCTGCCGTCTTTGGGGCTGGCACGGCAGGCGGGTATCACCGATGACCAACTCAGGAAATTTCTGGACCCGGCGCTGTCGGTCATGTGGTGCGGCGATATGAACCCTGCCAACTTTGCCGAAGATGGCGACGGAACCTATCGGCAAATGGATGGTGAGGGGACCGGATATTGCGACCCGGCGCTCCTGGTGGTCGAGGCCAGGCTGGGCCTGCCCTCGGCACCGGACTTGGGCGGGCCCGACATCGGTCCGAGCGCGGGCCAGTGGGATGAGGTCGGGGACTTCCTGGCCTCTTGTTGGAGTGTGACGTCAGAGCGGGAAGACATCGCACGCCTCGTCCTGACATCGATACTCACGGAACTCGCGCCGACCCGCGCTGGCTCCTAGCTTCCCGGGGACGAGGACTGGGCCTCGTCAGCAACGGTTCGTCTCCAGAGGATGACGGGTCAGGGAAGATCGTCGAATTCTTCCTCGCCCACGATGTGGAGCTCTTGCTTGGCCACGTCGAATGCGACACCGGGCGAATACCCCCGACGGGCCAGCATCGAAGCCAACCGTCGCAGTTCCTTCTCCCTCACGGTCCTGTCGTTCAGATCCGCACCACGCTTGATCTTTTTCCGAACCAATGCGCGGGCGTCCTCCCGTTCGTCCTCGTCCGTGCGCTGGGCCAGTGCCTCCTCCGCGATGTCCCCCGTGATGCCTTTGTCGGCGAGTTCGCGGCGCAGGGCTGGTCGTGCGAGCTTGCGGCTGGTCGCTCGGCTTCTGACGAACATCTCCGCAAACTCTTGGTCATTGACCAGCCCCCAGTCCTCGTATTTGTCGAGGATCTCGGTGATGGTCTCCTCCCCGATCTGCTTCGAACGCAACTTGTCCTCCAGCTCGGCACGGCTGCGCGCCGCCATGGTGAGTTGCCGGAGAACGATGTCCTTGGCTTGCTCGTACTCGGTCTTCTCTTCGGCCGGCCGGGAGACCTTTTCTTCGGCCGTCTCCGGACTCTGCCCTACATCGTGGCTGCGAGAATGAACCGAGAACTCCGAAGCTCCCGAGCTTTCGAGCCTCTGGCCCCGTGACGCCGAGTATTTCGGGGAGACGGCCGGACCACCGAGCCGGCTACCCTTGCGGCGACGGCCGGCCCCAGAGCGGTTCCGGCCGTCGCCTCGACCTGAGCGAAGACTCATCAGAAGTTCTCGGGCAACGCATCCAGCGGGTCATCGCTCAATTCGGCAGAATTCTCGCTATCTTCTCCGGCGGACGCGTCGATCGGAGTGGATCCAGCATCGGGGTCTTCGTCTTCCGAATCGATGATCCCGGCCTTGACGAGAGTCTTCTGCTGTATTTCTTCCGCGAGCTCCGGATTGTCCTTGAGGAAACGCCGCGCGTTCTCCTTGCCCTGACCCAATTGGTCCCCGCCGTAGGTGAACCAAGCTCCGGACTTCTTGACGATATTGTGCTCGACCGCCATATCGATAATGCCGCCCTCGACAGAAATTCCTTCGCCATACAGCATGTCGAATTCGGCGATCTTGAACGGTGGCGCCATCTTGTTCTTGACGACCTTGGCCTTGGTGCGCGCGCCCACCGGATTCGCGCCATCCTTGAGCGTTTCGATGCGACGAATATCAATGCGCACCGAAGAGTAGAATTTCAATGCCTTGCCACCCGTGGTGGTCTCGGGGCTCCCGAAGAAGACACCGATCTTTTCGCGCAACTGGTTGATGAAAACAGCCGTGGTATCGGTCTGCGACAAACGACCCGTGATCTTGCGCAAGGCCTGAGACATCAGCCGAGCCTGCAACCCCACGTGGGAATCTCCCATTTCGCCTTCGATCTCGGCGCGAGGGGTAAGTGCCGCCACGGAGTCAACAACGATGATGTCGATCGACCCTGAACCAACCAACATGTCCATGATCTCCAGGGCCTGTTCACCCGTATCGGGCTGAGAGACCAGGAGGGAATCGGTGTCCACGCCGAGCTTTTCCGCGTAGACGGGGTCGAGAGCGTGCTCGGCGTCGATGAAGGCTGCGATACCGCCGGCCTTTTGGCAATTCGCCACGGCATGCAACGCGAGGGTCGTTTTACCCGAGGACTCCGGGCCGTAGATCTCAACCACGCGGCCCCGGGGAAGACCCCCGACGCCCAATGCCACGTCGAGTGCGAGGGCACCGGTCGAAATGGTCTCTGTCTTGACCGCTTCCCTGTCACCCAGCCGCATGACCGAGCCCTTGCCATAGTTCTTGTCGATCTGCGCAAGAACCGTGTCCAGTGCTTTTTCCCGGTCCGAACCGGTCGCGCGGGATACGGAAGCCGTGTTTCGCGATTTAGCAGCCATGATTACCTCAATTCCGTGGCCCGTCGATGACAACGAGCCTGCTGTCGTGCGTTTCAGTCCTCACGCTAGTCAAGGGGACTGACAAGTTAAGCGGTTTGGGGCATCTGTGGAAAACCCGCGCCACGCCTCTGGCCTCGAGTCTAACCGATCTCGAACATGAATTCGAATATATTTTCGATGTTCTGCGACGGCCGCTTCGGCACAGATCCGAGCCTCAGCTCGGTTCTCCCGGATCTGTGCCCAACCACCGTGACTCGGGAAGATCGTGCTGGCGACACACCGCCTGCCACACCCGAAGCGGCGCAACACCCTCTTCGAGCGCCTCGTTCGCGGTTCTGCTCCCGACGGCGTCGAGTACCGTTTGGTCCCCCACGACTCGCGCGTAACCGAAGCCGAATTCGTCTTCCATGCTCCGCCAGAACTCCGAAATCTTCATAGTTCAGCCTTCCTCTGGATCCGTCATCACGATATCCGCACGGCAGGGCACATCAGATCCTGGCGGGCCGTTCAGCTCGCTATGGCCCGGACGGTCTGCCCGTAAGGGGGCTCCTCTCACACGAAAATCCGCGCCGTCCGCGATTTTCTCGCGATGACAACACGGATTTTCTGTCCTGCCCACGGAGCGCATCCCGCCGGGCTCCAGCTTCTCAGATGAAACTGGCTCGGGATGCGGCGTGCTCTGTGATTATCGGACGATCGGGCGAGTTCGCTGCGTATGAGGCAGATCCATCGACCCGGTGGCGTTCATGCCGTATTCGCGGCGGAACTCCTCGGAAAGTTCGTTGGGGACGGTATCCGGAACGTTGAGCCCTTCGGCTGCCGCGAGACGGTCCGAGACCTCTCGAAGCATCTGGGACAAGGGAATCTCCAGTGCCGCACAAATGGAAGCGAGCAATTCTGAGGATGCTTCCTTCTGACCGCGCTCGACCTCACTGAGGTATCCGAGCGAGACGCGGGCACTGTGGGACACCTCGCGCAGGGTGCGTCCCTGTCGCTGGCGGATGTCTCGAAGGACCTCACCGATTTCGTGGCGAAGGACAATCACTTTGGGCTCCTGCGGTTCGGGCGTGAAATCTTCTGACTGTCCCACATCCTTCCAACGGACGACGCCGTTCACGGACACGGGTTGCTTAGTCATCTTTATGCCTATCTCCCTTTTCGATGTGGCCTCACAGTGTTGAGTGCCACGTGGTTTCTTCAGCCTAATGCAGTTCGCATCTGTGCGTCAGGCCTGTGGACGGATTGTTTTCGCACCGTCACGTTCATTCAAACCAAGTTCCCTGGGAATTCATTCCCGCTATCGGCGAGAGAAGGCTGTGAATATTCTGGGTAAGCCGTGTATCCCGGAATCGCCAGCGGTCAGCCCTCCCTGGCCATGGATTCCACGAGGAGTCGCAATGCCGCCCATACGGTCTGTTCCCGAATCTCCGCGCGGTCGCCTTCGAGCCTCAGTTCCCGGGCCGCGTATCCCTGGGGCCCAGCGCATCCCAAGTACACCAGGCCCACGGGTTTGCCGTCATGAGGGTTCGGGCCCGCGACTCCGGTCGTGGAAACGGCCCAGTCCGTGCCGCAGACTCGCCGAGCCCCCGCTGCCATCGAGCGGGCGACGTCGGGATCTACCGAACCCTTGTCTGCCAACAGGTCCTCGCCAACTCCGAGCAGGCCGGACTTGACCGAGTTGTCGTAAGAGACGATTCCGCCCCAGAAGACTGCGGACGCGCCCGAGACCGAGCAGATGGTGGACGCGAGCATCCCGGCAGTCAATGACTCCGCCGTGGACACGGTCTGGCCTGACACCGTGCCGGACGCGACCACGCGCGCGGCCAGGGCCGACGTCGTCTCGTTCTCCGGAAGCGGCGCCCGACTCATGCCTTACCGTTCCCAGCCAGGTAGTCACGTCTGAGCGCCACGGCCTTGACCACGTAATCCACCCCGGTCACCACGGTCACCACGACCACAGCGGCCATGACGATCCACCCGGGAATCATCAGCCACCAGCCCACAGCCCCCAGAGGGAGGATGAACAGCACAAGGGCCACCGTCTGCAGAACGGTTTTGAGCTTGCCGCCCTTGGACGCAGCCATGACTCCGTAACGGATCACGAAGAACCGCATGATCGTGATTCCCCATTCGCGCACGAGGATCACGATTGTGACCCACCACCACAGCTCCCCCAGCATCGACAGGACCACGAAGGCCGCTCCGGTCAGGAGCTTGTCGGCGATCGGGTCGGCGATTTTTCCGTAGTCCGTGATGAGGTTTCGCGAACGCGCGATGTCGCCATCGAGTTTGTCCGTGTACATCGCGGCACCGAAGACGACAACCGCCGCCCAGCGCATCCCCATCGACAGCTCGCCGAAGTGACCCCCGGCAAGAAGGAACCACACGAAGAACGGGACCATCAGGATTCGGAGCGTCGTCAGCGCATTCGGGAGATTGAGGTTGGACTGCTTGGGGGTAGACCCCGATGATTCTGCGCTGCTCATGAGTGCCCCTTCTTCGTGCCGCCCGGTAACGAACTCATCGACCGGTCAGTTGCCACGCGTCTTCGTCGTTCGGTTCGTCCGTGTGATCGTTGTAATCGGTCGCGACGTTCTGCAACGACTCCTCGACGGGGTCGTCTCCTTGCCCGCTCTGGTCATCGCCCGAACCGGCCGGAGGCTCCTCACCGCGAATCTTCGCGAGAGCCGCCGGAAGGTCGTCAGGAGCCACCAGAACATCGCGTGCCTTGGACCCCTCGGACGGGCCGACGATCTCCCGGGATTCCAGCAGATCCATGAGGCGCCCGGCCTTCGCGAAACCGACACGAAGTTTGCGCTGCAACATCGAGGTCGAGCCGAACTGCGAGTTGATGATCAGTTCCGCCGCCTGGAGCAGTACGTCGAGGTCGCCCCCGATGTCTTCGTCGATCTGCTTCTTCGGCTGGTCCTGGATGACATCGGCACGGTAGCTGACCGGCATTTGCGTCTTGACGTGCTCGACGACGTCGTGGATCTCCGATTCCGAGACCCACGCGCCCTGCACACGCATCGGTTTGGAAGCGCCCATCGGCAGGAACAGGGCATCGCCCTGGCCGATCAGCTTTTCTGCTCCGGCCTGGTCCAGCACGACGCGGGAGTCCGTCACGGACGAGGTCGCGAAGGCCATCCGGGAAGGAACGTTTGCCTTGATCAGGCCCGTCACCACGTCGACCGACGGACGCTGGGTCGCCAGGACCAAATGGATTCCCGCCGCACGGGCCAACTGCGTGATTCGGACGATCGCGTCCTCGACGTCCCTGGGCGCGACCATCATCAGATCGGCCAGCTCGTCGACAATCACCAGCAGATACGGGTACGGGCGGATCTTCCGTTTGGACCCCGGTTCCGGTTGGACCTTGCCCTCACGGACGGCCTTGTTGAAGTCGTCGATGTGCTTGAACCCGAAATGGGAGAGGTCGTCATAGCGCGCGTCCATTTCGCGGACGACCCACTGCAAAGCCTCCGCAGCCTTCTTGGGGTTCGTGATGATCGGCGTGATCAGGTGCGGGACGCCCTCGTAGGCCGTCAGCTCCACTCGCTTCGGGTCCACCATGACCAGGCGTACTTCGTCGGGCGTGGCCCGCATCAGGATCGAGGTGATCATCGAGTTGACGAACGAGGACTTACCCGCGCCGGTGGCACCCGCCACGAGGATGTGCGGCATCTTGGCCAAATTGGCCACCACGAATCCGCCTTCGACATCCTTGCCCACACCCATGACCATCGGGTGCGGCGAAGCATGTGCCTTGTTGGACCGCAGAACGTCTCCGAGCGCAACCGTCTCACGGTCGGTATTCGGGATTTCGATGCCGATCGCCGACTTCCCGGGGATCGGGGAAAGAATTCTCACGTCGGCGCTCGCGACGGCGTAGGAGATGTTCTTCGACAAGGCGGTGACGCGCTCGACTTTGGTACCGGAACCAAGCTCGATCTCGTACCTGGTCACGGTCGGACCACGAGAGAACCCGGTGACCTGAGCGTCGACCTTGAACTGGTCGAGGACGTTGGTCAGTGCCTCGACGACTGAGTCGTTGACCTCGGAACGCTCCTTGGCGGGAGGTCCCTGGACCAACGTCTTCTGCTGCGGGAGGACATAGTCAGTGCTCGAAAGCGCAGCCTCGCGTGCCGCACCGCTCTGCGGTTGGGCGTGCGGGATCGAATCGTCCGCCAACGATGCGTCATCCGCGGAGAATGTCTCGGCTTCCTTGGGATTCGGCTTCTCGACCAGCGGTGAGACGCCTTCGTGCGGGTTCTCGGACAACTTTTCGGTTGCGGATGAACTCCGGGAAGGCTTCCGTGCGTCCGGGGCCGGCTGGCCCGAGTCGATGACCTCGGTCGCATCAGGATCGGCGCCACCGATGACGCGGGTCTTGTCCAGGTCCTCGGAGGAACTCTGCTCGGGTTGGGCCTCGCGTTGCTGGTCTTCTCTGGCCGACTTGGCCCGATTGAACTTGCCCAGGTCGAACAGTTCGGATTTCTTCTTCTTGGGCGCTGAACCGGGCTCCCCGTCGGAATTGTGGTCGAAGACCTCGGTGGGCGCGGTGCCCAGCCGTCCGCCGTTGGGGTCCCCCTTCGGCGCGTTCTTGTCGACTACGGCCCTCGTGAAGGCTTCGTCCCCGGCGTAGCCGTCCAGGGGCTCGGTTTCGTTCCCGGACTTCTCGCGGCGGCCGAACAGAGACCGCTTCGGCTTGGCAGATTTCTGTTCCCCGTGTTCGTCGTCGAGGTAGCTTCGGTCGTGCTCAGGAGCCGAAAGATCGGCTCCCCTCTCCTGCGGTTTTTCCCCGACGAGGCGCCCGAAGGCCGACCTGATGTTCGGAACGATCGAACGGATCGGCGTCGCCGTGACGATGAGGATCGAAATCAGGGCCAGAAGAATGTGCAGGGTCATGGTCCCGGGCACCGTAATGAGCTTGGACAGCGTGGCTCCGGCCAACAGGCCGACAATCCCGCCGCCACTCCGGACGGCGTCCAAGCCCGATTCCACGCTCGGGGAACCGGCCGCCAGGTCAAAGAGCGCGGAACCGCTGATGACCATGAGCAACAGTCCGACAGCGATGCGGTTGTTGGCACCCATCTCGGTCGGGTGTCTGAATGCGCGGATCGAGAATCCGCCGAGCAGAACCGGGGCCAGGAGGGCCATGCGCCCGAAGGTCCCGGCGACCACGGCGTGCCACGCCATGGCCGGCCAGGACACGGCCTGCAGACCCACGGAGGCCAGACTCCACCATTCGACGGCGGCGGTGATCAGCGCGAGCGCGAGCATGAGCAGGGCTCCGCCGTCGCGCCGGTCCTCCGGTGCAAGTTCGGTGCGCAGTGTGCCCATGCGACGGATTGCGCCGCCGACCAGGTGGGCACAACCTACCCACGCACCGAGGATCGCCCGGACGAGCCAATTGGGCTGGTCAGGTGCGTCAGTGGTCGCACGCGAAGAACGAGTGGCGGCTTTCTTGGTGCCGCCCGACGAACGCCGCGACTGCGATGCGCCCTTCTGAGGGGTGGGGGAAGTACGAGTCGCCATATGTTCCAGGGTAGACGATGAGGGCGGAACCCACACTCGCCCGGTTCGAAACCGGCCGAATCCATGGATCACCGCCCCATCGATACGGGGGTCGTCCCCGCGAGCTTCCTGGCCTCAGTCCTCCTGGTTGTGCTCGACCACCACGGGGATGATCATCGGCTTGCGGCGCAGCTTGCGACCGATCCACTGGCCGATCGTTCGGCGCACGATCTGCTGCATCTGGTGATTGCTCAGACGCTTGGACGACTTCTCGTTCAAGGCCTCTTCGAGGGCCTCCGTGATCTTGGGAATCAGCGGTGTGAATACCGAGTCCTCTTCCGCAACACCGCGGGCGTGGATGTCCGGGCCGGCCACGACACGCTTGGTCTTGCGATCGACCACGATCACGATCGAGACGAACCCTTCCTCGCCCAGCGTGCGACGATCCTTGAGGTCCTGGTCCGTGATCTCACCCACGGACTTTCCGTCGACGTAGACGTATCCGCAATCGACCGCGCCCGAGATACGAGCCTCGCCGTTTCTCATGTCGACGGCGACACCGCTCTCCCCCAGAAGAACGTTCTCCTCCGGCACACCGGTCTCCATCGCCAGCTTGCCATTCGCAATGAGGTGACGAACTTCACCGTGCACCGGGAGCACGTAATTGGGTTCGAGGATGTTGTAGCAGTACAGCAATTCGCCCGCGGCCGCGTGGCCCGAGACGTGGACCTTGGCATTGCCCTTGTGGATTACGTTGGCGCCGAGCTTGAGCAGACCGTTGATGACCCGGTACACGCTGTTCTCGTTGCCGGGGATCAAGGAGGAGGCGAGCACGATCGTGTCGTCCTGCTCGATCAGGATCCTGTGGTCGCCGCTGGCCATCCGCGAAAGTGCCGCCATCGGCTCACCCTGGGAGCCGGTGCACATGAGCACCACTTCGTCCTCGCGGTAATTGTCCACGTGCTTCAAATCGATCAGCACATTGTCCGGCACCTGCAGGTAGCCAAGTTTTTCAGCGATGGTCATATTGCGGACCATCGAACGACCACACAGGGCAACCTTGCGACCGCGCTCGACCGCCGCATCGATGACCTGCTGGACTCTGTGCACGTGCGAGGAGAAGGAAGCGACGATGATTCGCTTCGGGGCATCGCGGAATACGTCCGAAAGAACGGGGCCGATGTCCTTCTCCGTGGGCGTGAAGCCGGGCACCTCGGCGTTGGTCGAGTCAGGGAGGAAAAGATCCACGCCTTCCTCGCCGAGCCGGGCGAAATGCCGGAGGTCGGTGATCCGGCCGTCCAGCGGCAGCTGATCCATCTTGAAGTCACCGGTGTGCAGGACCTTTCCGGCCTTGGTCCTGATGAACACCGCGAGCGCGTCAGGAATCGAGTGGTTGACGGCCACGAATTCGCATTCGAACGGACGCAGATCCTCGACGTCACCCGCCTCGACGGCGATGCTGGTGGACCGGATGCGGTGCTCCTGCAACTTGGCTTCGACCAGTGCAAGGGTCAGTTGCGAACCGATCAGGGGGATGTCGGGGCGGCGCTTGAGCAGGTAAGGAACCGCGCCGATGTGATCCTCGTGCCCGTGCGTCAGCACAATGGCGACGATGTCATCGAGGCGGTCCAGGATGTGGTTCAGGTCGGGCAGAATCAGGTCGACGCCGGGCTGGGTCTCTTCCGGGAAGAGAACCCCGCAGTCCACGACCAACAGTTTTCCGTTGAGTTCGTAGACCGTCATGTTGCGGCCGACCTCTCCGAGTCCGCCCAAAGTCAGGACGCGCAGCGTGTCCTTCTTCAGCTTCGGAGGTTTCGGCAAATTGGTGGGTATCTGGGTCACGGGACCCCTTTCTTATGATGAGGGCCCCGCCTCAGCAGCGGGGCCCGGATGTTATCTGATGCTTGAGGCGGCAATCGAACCCTCGAGGTCGGACCGGATTCGTGCGGTCTCGGCTTCGGTGGGTCCAACATGCGGCAGGCGCACCGTGGAGGTTGCTAGCCGTCCCTGCCATTGAAGAATTGTTTTTGCGGCCACCGCGCCGGGGACGCGGGTCATGGTCGCTGTGACCACCGGATGCGTCTCCTGGTGGAGGCGCTGGGCGGTCGCGAGATCGCCGCGGACCACGGCGTCGATGAGCTCACGGAACTGTTCGGGGACCACATGGGTGGTCACACCGATCAGTCCCGTGGCACCCACGGACATCCACGGAAGGGTGAGGCCGTCGTCACCGGAATAGAACTGGAGGTCCGTTCGGGACAGAACCTCGGTAGCGCTCGCGAAGTCCGCCTTGGCGTCCTTCACGGCAACGATATTCGGGTGCTCGGCGAGCGCGATCAGGGTTTCGGCCTCGATCTGGATTCCCGCGCGGCCCGGAATGTCGTAGAGCATGATCGGGGTTGTGACGGCGTCGGCGACGGCCCGGAAGTGGGCCAGCAGGCCCGCCTGGGTCGGCTTGTTGTAATACGGGGTCACGACCAGCAGACCGTCGACGCCGACCTCTTCCGCGAGTCCGGCCACGTGAATCGTGTGGCTGGTGTCGTTGGACCCGACGCCCGCGATGATAAACGCCCTGTCCCCTACCGCATCCTTGACGATGCGGAAGACACGGGCGTTCTCCTCGTCGGTCATCGTGGAGTATTCACCCGTGGTGCCGCAGACGACCAGGCCGTCATTGCCGCGCTCGACCAGTTCGCGGGCGAGCGTTGCGGTGGCCTCCTCATCCACGGATCCATCGGCCGCGAAGGGCGTGACCATGGCGGTCAGCAAGCGACCGAAAAGGGGCTCGACTGTGGCAGTGTTCGCGATCGAAGACTCAGGCATGTTTCCCAGGCTACAGCACTTTCAGGCTTCCTCGCCCTGCGACAAGGCCGTGGCCGGACGGCCCCGATACAGGGCGACCGCATCGCGCATCGACCGTCTGGCCCTCTTCCGGTCCCCCGCGGCGTCATACGCGCAGGAGAGCCGGAACCAGGACCGCCAATCCTCCGGATCGGCCTCGGCCTCGCGCTGGTAGCGCTCGAAATCGGCGTCGGCCGCGTCGCGGTCGATACCGCCCGACGCCGTCCGCGGCAGGTTGTCTTCGGGAAGCCCGCCCTCGCGGCCCAGGATCCGGGCCAATTGCTGAACACGAATGCCGAAGAGGACCTCCTTGATCAAGGCCCAGGCCCCGATGAGTGGGAGGACGATGAGCCCCGCCCCCAGGAGGATTCCGGCGAGATTCCCCGACCCGACCAGGAGCACCCCTCTCTGGAGGGTGACCACCAGGTAGAGGGCCAGGAGCGCCACGGTCACGGCGGCGAAGGTCTTCCCCTTGTTCGTCGAATCGATGAAGACGAAGGCTGCGCTGAAGGCCAGAATGACCGTGATGAACAGCCGTGTTCCGGCCGGAACCGGAAGCAGCCAGACGGTGATGGCGACCAGGACGACGGCCGCCCCAGTGAAGATCTTGAGTCCGCGCACGCGTCAGTCCAGGTCCAAGTAGCCGTCCAAACCGTGGGTCAGGCCGGGGCGCTGCCCCACGGTCCTGATGCCCAGCAGGACGCCGGGCATGAAGGAGACGCGGTCGAAGGAATCATGGCGGATCGACAGCTGCTGCCCCTCGTCGCCGAGGAGAATCTCCTCGTGGGCCACCAGGCCCCTCAAACGAACCGCGTGGACGTGGACGTCGTCGACCACGGCGCCACGCGCACCCTGCGGGTCGGATTGGGTCGCGTCCGGGCTCGGTCCGCGACCGACGCTCCGGCGTGCCTCCGCGATCTCCCGAGCCGTGTGGGCGGCGGTGCCCGAAGGCGCATCGAGCTTGTTGGGGTGGTGCAGCTCGACGACCTCGACCGATTCGAAGTACTTGCTCGCCGTGGCCGCGAATTTGCCCGCGAGGACCGCCCCGATAGCAAAGTTGGGGGCAATCAGGACACCGGTCCGAGGGTGATCTTCGAGCAGCGCACGCAACCGATCGAGCTTGGCCTCGTCCCACCCCGTGGTCCCGACCACGGCATGCATCCCGTGCTCGACGGCGTAGCGAACATTCTCCTCGCTGGCAGCCGGAACGGTCAGGTCGACGACGACATCGGCCCCTGCACCGTCCGTCCGGTCGAGCGGGTCGCTCGAGCCGAGTGCCGCGACCAGTTCCATGTCCTCCGCCGATTCCACGGCTTTGACAGCTTCCGAGCCCATCCTTCCGGACGCGCCGAGTACAGCAACCTTGATCACATCAGTCATGTCTTCCACCCTATCGCCGCTTCGACAAACCGCCGACTTGTCCCCTCCCGGTGCCGAACTCATCCGAAGCTTTGTCCACGGTGGCCTCTCATTGGGCCTCGGACTACTACCATGTTCTGGTAATCATTACGGACTTCGACCCCGGACCATTACCGATATCGAACCCGAATCTCGTTGCTAGGACCGCGTCGCCCCATGACACCCCCGATACTCTTCGACTCGTCCGTCCCGCCCCGGGCGGGGCAGGAACGCTTCGTCCTGCGCGGACTCGACGGGCTCCGTGCGATCGCGGTCATCTTGGTGATCGTGTACCACGTGTGGCCGATGGCGTTGCCGGGAGGGCTCGTCGGCGTCGATCTGTTCTTCGTGATTTCCGGGTACCTCATCACGGCCCTGCTGCTCCGCGAGGCCGCGTACACGGGCATGATGCACCTGCCGCAGTTCTGGATGCGTCGCTTGCGCCGCCTGGTGCCCGCGATGGTCCTGTGCGTGCTCGTGTGTACCTCCGTGGCCTTGGTCCTCGGCGGGGATGTTCTGGTGGAGATGCCCCGCCAGGTGATGACCTCCCTGACCTACACCTCCAACTGGGCGAACGTGGTCGCCGACAACGACTACTTCACACGGACTTCCCCCGAGCTGTTCACGAATTTCTGGTCGCTCGCGGTCGAGGAACAGTTCTACCTGGCGTGGCCGATCGTCCTCGTGACGACCTGCATCCTGGTCAGGTCCTGGCGGAAGAGAACCCTGGTACCTGCCGTCCTCGCGACGGGATCCGTGGTGGCGATGGCGGCGTGGACCGCCGCCAAGGGCGACATGATCCGCAGCTACTACGGTCTCGACTCGCACGCCTTCGGGCTCATGTTCGGCGCCGTCCTGGCGCTCATGGTGCCGTGGAGCATGTACCCGCCACGACGGGGCACTCAGGTCCCTGCGGTGGAGAAGGCCTATTCGCCCGGCCTCAACGTGGTTCGCATCCTGGTGGGTTGGGCCAGCCTGGTGCTCCTGCCCGTTCTGGCACGTTTCCTGACGGAGGAGAACCCTGAGCTCCTGGCCCCGTGGGGCTTGGTCGCCGCGTCGCTTCTCGGTCTGGGCGTGATCCAGTGCCTCCTTCCCGACGTCCGCGGGACGGGTGCCGCCGGACTGAGACGTTTCCTCTCCCTGGCTCCCTTCGAGTGGATCGGCAAGCGCTCGTACGGGCTGTACCTCTGGCACTGGCCGATGCTGACCCTCATGCACTACGGAGCGCCCACGATGTGGGAGACGCCCAAGAACATCGGTGTCCTCGCCGCCACCGTGGTCGTCGCGGCGGCGTCGTACAAGTGGCTCGAACAACCGGTCCGGCGCAAAGGATTCCTCGGTGCCACGGCCGCACTCTTCCGGGCACTCAAACGACCCGGGAACGTGCGGTGGGCCGCGGCAGGGGCCATGCTCGTGGCCGTGGTGACCGTCTCCGGCACCGTGGCCGCGTGCTTGGAGGCACCGGAGAGGACCCAGGCCCAGTCGGTCATCTCGAAGGGCAAGGACGCTCTGGACCAGCCGGAGACCTCGCCGTCCGCTACTCCGAGCCCGTCCGGCCCCAGCGCCTACAAGCCGACGCCGGATGGACAAGACGTGACGATGATCGGCGATTCCGTGACCGTGTCCGCCGCCGACGACCTGCAATCAAAAATGCCCGGGATCTCGGTCGACGCCAAGGTCAGCCGGGAGGTCTCCGATGGTCTGGACGTGGCCAGGAAACAGCGGGACAAGCACGAGCTGGGCCGGATCGTGGTCGTTTCCCTGTCGACCAACTCAGGGATGACCCAGGAGGACGTCGATACCCTCACCGACCTGGCCGAATCGGACCAGACCCGGGAAATCGTGCTGGTCACGGGTCAGGCCCCGCCGAAACTCGATTGGGTCAAGACCTCCAACGAGACGGTCCGTACCGCAGGCAAGAAGAGCGACAAGATCGTCGTCGCGGACTGGGCCAAGGCGTCGGATGGCAGGCCCGACCTGATGGTCTCCGACGGCGTCCACCCAGAGCCCCCGGGACAGGAGCTCTACGCCCAGACGGTCGCCGACGCCGTTGCGGAGGCGAAGAAAAAGCTTGCGGACCGCACGGCCACGGCTGGTCCGGAGCACGACTGACCCGTACCGGCGCTCCGGCGCGTCATGGCCTCTGCTAGGTTCGGGACCATGGCAGATCACAGCGTGCCCCTCCCCTCCGTGAGCTTCTCCTTGTGCGACCAGGCCGGACGACGACTCGCGGACCATCAGCCCCGAACCGTCTACTACGCAGCATCGACCATCAAATTGGGGGTCGCTCTGGCCGCGGGTCGGGCCGTGGCCGCCGGGGATCTCTCTCTCCGGTCTGTGTACGGGGCCACGAGGACCTTCGAGGGGGCCGACGGGGAACGGTTCTGCCTCACCGGTGACCATCTCGACGCCGAATTCCCGGCGGACGGAACCGACCTCTCGGTCGCCGAACTCTGCCACCTCATGATTACTCGCTCGTCGAACGAAGCAACCAACATTCTGTTGGGTGCGGTGGGGTTCGACGCCGTCGCCCGGGTCTTCGCGGACCTGGGCCTCGAGTCCACGCGCGTCGAACGACTGATCGGAGACCCCGCGGCCCAGGACGGAGGGCTGACGAACGAGACGACCGCCGGTGATCTGACGAAACTCATGCGAGCCACGGTCACGGGAAACCTCGGGCCGGGCCGGGACGTGCCCCGCGATGTGGTGTCGCTCTTCGTCGAGGCTCTGGAAGCACAGACGGTTCCCCCTATCGGGAGATCGCTCGCCACGGGCATCCGGTGGGGGTCGAAATCCGGTGAAGTTCCGGGGTACCGGCACGACGTCGCGTTCATCGGGGACCCCGGCTCCGAGAATTGCCGCTACTTGGCCGTGTGCACGCGGGGCTACGAAGAGGCTGCGGCGGATGAAGTCATCGCCGCACTCGTCACCGCGCTCGGGCTGGGCGGGAACTAGCTCCCGCCCCGCACGCACCCGCCGCGAGGTGGCAACGTTGTGCAGATTTCACGCCGGAAGCTGCACAACACTGCCACCTCACTGCCACCTCGCGCAGGGGTCATACGCGGACCGCCGCGTCCGGGACCAGACATTGCGCGACGCTCTCGGCATTTGCTCCTCGGAGAACCGCGGCATGGTCGCCCTCGACGACGTGGGTCTCCAGTTCGTCGCACCACGGCAACCACGCGGTGGGATCGGCGCCGGCCTCCAGGCTGTCTTGCGCCGAGCACAGGATCAGCCTGCCGGCGAATGCCTGGGTATCACGGCCCCTCGTGTAGCCCATCGCCTTCCACACCGACGTGATGCACGTGCGCAACGATGTGTCGTCCAGGTTGGCCAACGGAGAGCCATGCTCCCTGAGCGCTGCGACGGTCCCGGCCAAATCGCCGGGCACCTCCCGTGGCTCTATCCCACCCATGCGCATCAGTGCGATCCACAGATCGGATTCGGTCGGCTCCGGGCGGCCCCGCCAGTAGGACGGCGGGTAAGCGTCCAACAGCACGACCTTCTCGACGTCCACGCCGTCCCGTGAGGCCCGCGCGGCGACGTCGACGGCCGCGATCCCGCCCACGGACCAACCGGCCAGGATGCACCCCTGCGGCGCGATTGCGGACAGGGACGCGGCGTAATCCTCCGCGAGCTCTTCCAAGGTCTCGGGCCATGGCGACGACGGGTCCGAGAACTGCCTGGCCTGAAGGGTCCAGACGGACGATGACGGATCGAGATACTTCAGGAACGAGGCGTAGCACCACCCGAGACCCCCCGCGGGAGGGAGGAACACGACCGGCGTCGCCTGCGGGTCCTGCCCGTTGCGCAGCCGCAGGGCCGGTTCGAGCTCGCCCGCGTCGTCGTCCTCGAGGGCCTCGGCCAGGGACCTGGGCGTGGGATGGGCAAAGACCTTCGCGAGGGAACAGGGCGTTCCGAATTGCTCTTCGACGCGAATCCCCAGCTCGAGGGCGCTCAGCGATGCTCCCCCGGCCGAGAAGAAGTCCGTGTCCGGGCCGATCGACGGCACGTCGAGGACGTCGGCGAAGATCGTGCAGACCGTCTGTTCCCTCAGGGATCGGGGCACGCCTCCCTGGTCCGGCAGGACCAGTTCCATCGCATCCAGTGCCCTTCGGTCCGCCTTGCCGTTAGTGGTCACGGGCATGCTGTCCACACGCGACCACAGCGCGGGAACCATGTACTCGGGCAGCACGGCGCCAGCATGATGCTTGGCCACGGCCAGAACCTCATCGCCGCGTTCGGAGTCGCCTTCGATGAAGGCCGCCAGCGTCTGTTGCCCGCCGATGCTCTTGACCAGAACGACGGCGGCATGGACGCCCTCGACGTCGGCAAGGACCGCTTCCACTTCCCCCAGTTCGAGACGCTGGCCCCGGATCTTGATCTGGTGGTCCCGGCGCCCCCTGTACTCCAGGACGCCGTCCTCCCTCCACACGGCCAGATCGCCGGTGCGGTACACCCGGAGTGTCTCCGGCCCGGACGAGGACGCGTCGGGAGATCCGGGCTGGCGGCGACCGCTGCTCAGGGGAATCGTGTCCAGGGCAGCGGCGTCGGCGTCCGGTCGATTGAGGTATCCGGACATGACCTGGACACCCGACAGACACAGCTCACCCGGTATACCTGGTGGACACAGGTGGCCCGTCGGATCGACGACGTGGCACCCGGTATTCCAGGCCGGGCGCCCGATGGGCACGACGGCGGCGTCGGGGTCCGTTTCCGTGTCCCAGGCCGTAACGTCGATCGCGGCCTCGGTCGGGCCGTACAGATTCAGGGGACGGACGCCCAAGAGGTCGAAGGTTCCTCGAACCTGTTCCCTGGTCAACGCCTCACCGCTGCACACGATGCGGCGGAGCGCGACTCGTTCGGCTCCCAGGAGTGCGCGGACGGAAGGGGTCGAGATGAACGCCGAGAGCATCGTCGGCACGAAATGCAGGCCCGTGACTGCCTCGTCCCGAAGGAGCCGAGCCAAGTACTCGGGATCCTTGTGGCCTCCGGGGGCCGCGATCACGACGCAGGCGCCCTCCTGAAGCGGCCAGTACAGCTCCCACACGTGGACATCGAAGGAAATCGCCGTCTTGTGAGCGATCCGGTCGGACCCATCGATCGGAATCAGGTGCTGTTGCCACCGCAACCTGTTGTCCAGGGCCCGGTGGGTGGTCGGCACGCCCTTGGGACGTCCGGTCGATCCGGACGTGAACTGGACATAGGCCAGATCGTCCGGACGGGTTCGACGACCCGGAAAAGCCTCGGAGGGGGTTCGTGACTCCGCCTCGCGTCCCAGTCGGAAGATCTCTCGGGCTTCCAGGAGGCGGACAGGCGCGGTCTGGGCCGGAGCGTCGGTCTCGGTCGCGACCTCGGAGAAGTCCGGCACCGCCAGACCCGTTCCGCTGATCAGTGTCGAGCACTCGGCGTCCTCGAGCATGGCCGCGACGCGACCGACGGGGAGGGTCGGGTTGATCGGCAGGTACACGGCCCCGGCGTACAACAGGCCGTAGAGGAGCTCGAACTGTTCGACGCCGCGCTCGACCCGGAGACCGACGACGTCGCCCCGGGCCACGCCGGCGGCAGAGAGCCCCTCCGCGACGTCACGGGCCGCGCGGACGAGTTCGGCGTAGGTTCTGGCCCCGCCCCCGAAACGATCCGCGGCACCGTATGCAGGTCCCTCGCGGAGGGCAAGTGCCTCCGGGGTGCGTTCGGCCTGCTCCTCGAACCGTTCGAGGAGCGTTCGCGCCTCGACCTCGTGCTCCGTGGCGGACAGGCCGCGGATACGGTCGATTTCCTCGGGAAGTGCCTGGTCGAGCTCCGCGGTCGGAGTTTTCGTGCTTGCTGCCTCGGCCCACGAATGCATCCATCGCAGGATTCGATGCGCGTGCCGCTCTGTTTCCTCCGGGGAATACAAGTCAGGGTTGGCGGTCAGTTCGAGGCTGAGGTCGTGGCCCCGACCGGGCATGCCTCTCAGGCACACCGTCATGTCGGGAACCGGGCCCGCGGACACGTTGTGGACCTGAGCCCGGCACGGGCCGAATCGCAGGACGGCGTCGAAGGGAACCACGTTGATCTGGGCCCCGAAGGGCCGACCGCCTCGACGCGCAGCCTGCCTTTCCAGATCCTCCTGGCGGGCCAGAGCATGCTCGTGGTTGAACACCATCTGGTCTCGGACCTGCCGCACTTGGTCCTGGGGGCGCGTGAGGGCGGAGACGTGGATGGGCAACACATTCACCGCGGTGCATCCCGTGCGGGCTGCGACTCGAGGGCCACCGGCCAGGGCCCGATTCATCTGGGGAACGCCGAAACTCGCCTGGGGCAGGCCAAGGGCTCGGGAGAGGTACGAGCCGACGGCGGCCACCACGCCCGTCGGCCATTGCGCCTCCGCGCCGCGGGCGACCTCGACGATCGCCTCCTGGAGACTCACGTCGACCGGCAGGACAACACGGTGGGCCGTGGCCGACGGCGCCGCCTCGCGTTGCGCGAGGGAGTAATCCGTCGGTGTGTCCTCGTGCTCGAGACGCTCCGACCAGGCCTCGAGATCCGCGGTGCGACGCTCGGCGTCGGCGGCGTCCTGGGCCCGGAGCTCCGCGAGCCCCGGCCTGTGAGCCGGCTCGGGGGCCTCGCCCTCGAGAATCCGCCCGTAGACCTGTCCCACCCGACGTAGGGCATCGAATGCGGCGAATCCGTCGGCGACCAGGTGGTGGAAACAGTGGTAGAACCATTGGCGGCCGCCGCACTCGATGATCGCGGAATCCACGGTGCGGCCCCGCTCGACGTCGAGGGCCGTGCCGACCGTTTCCGCGCACCAATCGAGCACCGTCCGCCGCGCCTCGTCGGGCGTGGCCTCGAGTCCGATGCTGCGTCCCACGGTGACACGACGGAGGAATTCGTCGATGTCGAGCGGGCGCCAACCGAGCTCGCTGCCGCGTTGATCCAGTTCGACCCGGAAGCCCTCGTTCTCCGCGTACACGGTCCTGAGCGCGGACCGAAGCGCCTCCGCGTCCACCGGCTCGGTGAATTCGACGCATTCGGCGGTGTTGTAGCAAGGATTGTCCGGGTCGAGTCGGGTCGCGAAGCCTATTCCACGCGCCGCGTCCGTGAGCGGGTACCAGGGAGGGTCGTTCCGGTCCACGATGACTAGGCCCTTTCCGACGCTTCGCGGAGGAATCCGACGCTGGGGTCAGCGATCAACTCGGTGAATTCCAGACTCACCCCGTGATCCTGGAGGTCGTCCAGGAGCGCGAATGCCGAGATGGAATCCATACCCAGGTCGAACAAGTTGGCCGTGGGGTCATGGAATGCCTTGTCCAAGGCACCCTCCTCGCGCAAGTGCGGCGCCAGGACTGACTTGAGTGTCGAATCGTCGATCATGTTTTTCTCCTTGTGCGGTGATGACCAGGCAATGATGAGGGGCGCCGTGACGGTGGAGCGCCGCGACGGCAATGGTTTGGTTCTTGGTCCGGTGCCTCCGGCGGAACCGGATCCTCCGGCCGTCCAACCGGCCGGTTGGACGGCCGGAGGGATGACGGCCGGCACGCGGCGCCGTCCAACCACCGCGCGGGCGGGGGGGGGGCGCGGGAGAGCTAGGCGGCAGAGGTGAGGGGTAGGTCCCGACGAATCTCGACGCGTTCCGGGATCTTGAATTCCGCGATCCCCCGTTCCCGGAACCACGCGCGGAACCAGGTTCTCGGGTCCGGGCCGAAGTCGGCATCGTCCCGGGGCAGGACCACCAGGCCGACGCGTTCTCCGAGGTCGTCGTCGGGTATCCCGACGACGACGGCATCGGCCACGCCGTCGGCGCTCAGGGCCACGTCCTCGATCTCGTCCACCGCGATCTTTTCTCCGGCCCGATTGATCTGGTCCTTCGACCGCCCGGTGACCTCGACGTGCCCCGTGGGATGCAACCGGACGATGTCACCGGTTCGGTAATACCCGTCCTGGGTGAAACCGAAGCGGTTGGCCTTGTCCTCGAGGTAGTAGCCGCGGATCGTGTAGGGGCCACGGGTCAGGAGGTGACCGGTTTCGCCCTCGGCCACGGGACGGTCGTCGTCGTCGACGACCAGCAGCTCGTCGTCGGGGCTGATGGGCAGTCCCTGTGTCCGAACGACGAGTTCCTCCGGGTCGGTGTCCCTCGTGTAGTTGACCAGTCCCTCCGCCATCCCGAAGACCTGTTGGAGCCGAGCGCCGAGGACCGGGCCGACCTTTTCGGCCACGCTCGGGGCGAGCTTGGCCCCGCCGACCTGAATCGTCGTGAGGCTCGAAAGGTCCGGGAACCTCCTCTGGGCCGAGAGAATCCACGCCTGCAGCAGGGGCGGGACCAGGGATGCCATCGTGACCCGTTCCTGCTCGATGAGGGAGAACGCGGTCTGCGGGCTCGGATCCGCCGCGAACACGAGGCTGCCTCCCTCGTGCAGCACCCCGAGGATCCCCGGAGAGCTCATCGTGAAATTGTGTGCGGCGGGCAGGACCACGAGCATTCTGGTCTCGCGGTCCACACCGCAGATCGGGTCCGAGGCCCTGACCGAGTAGAGGTAGTCCGCGTGGGTTCGGGGAATCAGTTTGGACATTCCGGTGGTCCCTCCGGACAGCTGGAGGAACGCGACGTTCTCGCTCAGCCGTTCGGCCCCTCGGTTGCGCACGGGTCGTGGCAGGTCGAGCAAGGGTTCCGGACGGTCCGGGATGGCGACGACGCCGTCCTGGCTCTCCGTCTCCTGCCCGCTCGCCTCGATCAGGACCGGGGGTTGGAGGCCTTCGGTCCGCATGCCGTCGGCGTACTCCCGGTAGAGACCGAGGTAGTCGAATCCTTCGGCCCCCTGGCAGACGATGTGGGCCGCCGCGTCGGTCTTTCGGGCGAAGTGGCCCAGCTCGCTCGCCCGGTGCTTGGGCAGGGCGAAGACGGGCAGCGCTCCCAACAGGAACGCCCCGCAGAGGTAGGCCATGTACTCGGCGGTGTTCGGCAGTTGCAGGATCACGCGGTCGCCCGGCGCGACGCCGACGTCCCGGAGCGTTCGGGCCGAACGCCTGGCTTCGTCCTCCAAGTGAGCGTAGGTCCAGCGCCGAGTCGCCAGGCTGCCCGTTTCCGGGTCCCGTGACGAGCGGGCGACGAGCGCGGTCCGGTCCGCGAATCGGGCGCACCGGTCCAGGAGGAAATCCTGGAAGGTCTCGTCGATCCAGTAGCCGGCCGCGCGGTACTTCGCCGCGAACTCTTCGGGAATCCCTGGATATTCGGCCAGGCTCGTTCGGCCGTTCAGGGCGGTTTGGGTCATGGTTTCCTTCCTTCGTGTCAGTGGATGCGTGCGGCGAACGCCGGGGCGCGGGCCTACCGGTCAGTCGTGCACCGGCACCAGGATCGGGGCCCCCGTCTGGGGATGCTCCAAGAGATGGACTTTCTGCCCGTAGACGGCCTCGATCCGTTCCGGGGTGAGGACCTCCGGGGGTGCCCCGTCGGCCACCAATCGACTCCGGGAAAACATGAGCACGCGGGTCGCATATCGTGCCGCCTGGTTGAGGTCGTGAAGGACCACGACCACGGCGGCACCGTTCTCGGCCAGACGCTGGGTCGATCGGAGCAGAGCTTCCTGGTTCTGGAGGTCGAGTGCGGCGGTCGGCTCGTCCAGGAGCACGATCGGTGTGGTCTGGGTGACCGTTCGTGCGTAGGCGACTCTCGCCGATTCACCGCCGGAGAGGGTTGTGACGTCCCGTCGTCTCAGTCGCGCGACATCGGACTCCTCGAGAGCCGATTCGACGATGTCCCGGTCTCTTTCCTCGTCGACGTCGTGCGGGAGACGCCCCATGGCCACGGCTTCCTCAACGCTGAATCCGAAATGGGTGGTCTGCTGCTGGAGCATCACGGACCGTTCGCGGGCCAGTTCGAGAGGGCGCCACTGTCCGGGGGCGCGCCCGCCGACCAGAACCTGGCCGTGCTGGGGCACGAAGTCGCCCGCGAGCAGCCCGAGCATGGTCGACTTGCCGGCCCCGTTGGGCCCGACCAGAGCGGTGACCGTGCCGGGAAGCAGATCGAATGCTACGTCGTCGATCAGGGTCTTGGAGCCGATCGCATAGCTGACGGACCGCACCTCGACGACGGGTGTGTGGGGCCCACGCGGCGTTGGCATCGAGTCCCCGGACGCCGGTGTCTCCGGACGACCGCGTTTGCCTCGCATCATGAGATCCTCCTCTTCTCACGAAGGATCAGGAACAGGAAGAACGGCGCACCGACGGCGGCCGTGAACAGCCCGATCGGGATCTCGGTCGGCGGGTTGAGCGTGCGAGACGCGGCATCCGCCGCAACCACCAGGACGGCGCCCGCGATCGCGGAGGCCGGGAGCAGGGCCTTGTGGCCGGGGCCCACGAGGAACCTCATGATGTGCGGGACCACGAGCCCGACGAATCCGATCGATCCGGCGAAGGCCACCGCGGCCGCCGTCAGGAGCGCCGTGGTCACGATGATCGCGAGCCGGCTCAACTTCACGTTGAGGCCCAGATGCTGGGCCTGCCTCTCCCCCAGGGTCAGCACATCGAGCGTCTTCGAGAGACGCAGAACCAGGAGGAGACCTATCAGGAAGATCGGGAGAACACCGACCAGCTGGGCCCAGTTGGCTCGCCCGAGCGAGCCCATCTGCCAGAACACCAGGGTCTGAAGCTGGCTGTCGTCGGCGATGTACGTGAAGAAACCCACGAGGGCCTGACACGCCGAGCCGACCGCGATGCCGACGAGCAGCATGCGCGCCGTCCCGGTGGTCCGCCCCGGCCTGGCCAGCGCGTAGATCAGCCCGGTCACGGCCAGACCGGCGGCGAAAGCCCCCAGCGGGACGACCCATTGGGACGCGAAGCCGCCGGCCAGCACGATCGCCCCGACCGCACCGACCGAGGCCCCGCTGGTGACCCCGACGATGCCGGGGTCGGCCAGCGGGTTGTTGAACAGGCTCTGGAGGCACGCCCCAGAGATCGCCAGCGCCGCGCCGACCATGACGCCCAGCAGGATTCGGGGAACCCGCAACTGCCAGACCACCGAGACGTCCCTCTGACTGAGCGAGTCGTCCCCGCCGAGGACCGGA
The DNA here is from genome assembly GCA_030454085.1 of Kocuria sp. Taxonomy (GTDB): domain Bacteria; phylum Actinomycetota; class Actinomycetes; order Actinomycetales; family Micrococcaceae; genus Rothia. The sequence goes on along the minus strand of JAKDJD010000003.1, from coordinate 55,690 downwards.
GACAGCAGGATGTGCACCACGTCGGTGAGCACGACCCGCACCGGTCCGATCGAGACGGACACGACCATGAGCCCTGCCAGGAGCACGAGCCCCACGATCAGGGTCCCGGCCAGCGGTAGTCGGCGGATGTCGGTCCCGCCGGATTCACTGCGTGTCATCGGCATGCGGGATCAGAACTCCGAGATCGCTTTGGCGAGCGCTTCGGCACCGGCTCCCAGCTCCGGGCTCGAGTAGCGGATCTGGGCGTCGGGCATGACGACGATGTGCTTCTCTTTCCCGGCCTTCGTCTCCTTCAGGGTCGGGAAGGCGTCCCACAGGCCGTCCTCGCCGCCCCAGGCCTCGAGATCGGATTCGGCCATCACGATCACGTCAGGATCCGAGGCGAGAATGCCCTCATTGCTGAACTCACGGGACAGGCCGCGGAGCCCGCTGTCGGCCCCGACCGAGGTCATGCCGAGGTTCTCGATCATTTCGGTCCCGGGCGTCCCGGTTCCTGCCACGGAGTTTGCGCCACCCGCACCGGTCGCGGTCACCTGGATGACCTTGTGTCCCTTGAGGTCGGACTTGTCGACCTTCTTCTTGGCCGCATCCATGTCGGAGTTCAGCTTGTCGACCAGCTTGGTCCCGGCGTCGTGAGCACCCACGTAGTCGGCGACGGCCTGGAGCTTCTCGGCCTGGCTCTGTTGGTCGTCGACGACGACTGCATCCGTTCCGGCGTCGCGGAACTGCTTGGCGACGTCTCCGTGGCGCTTGGTGTTGTCACCGATGAACAGCGATCCGTCCAGAGCCAACAGGCCTTCCGTGCCGGTCTGCTTGCTGAACTCGAAGTGCTCGGGAGCGTCCTTGCCCGCGGAGGAGGTGCTGTTGTTCGGGGCCGCATAGATCTTGTCCTTGAGGCCCAGCGCGGCCAGAGTCGAGGAAATGCCGTCACCGGCGGAAATGATCTTGGACGCATCCTTGACCGTCACCTCGCTCCCGGTCCCGTCGGTCACCGTGGTGGGCAGTTTGCTTTCGGCCCGGACGTCCTGGAAATCGGTGGTCCCCACCGCGTGCTTCCAGCCCGAGGGCAGCTTGACCTGTTGGCTGTCGCCGGTCGTCTCCGACGAGCTGGCACTCGCCTGATCGGCTTCCGAGGTGGTGCTGCCTGCGTCGCCGCATCCCGACAGCACGAGGGCGCCGATGCCCAGCGCCGCGATCACCCCGGCGGCGGACCCGGAACGACGTCGTCCGGAGATCTGTCCCTGCCTCCGCTCGGCCCTTGAGGCGGATTCGGACGAACCGGCGAATTCGGTGTCCGTCGTGGCGAGGTGTGGTTCATTCTCATAGCGCGGTGACATGATTTCTTTCCTTTTCTCAGGGGGCCTGGGGCGGCCCCGTTCCTGGGCGGGCTGACGGAGGGTTCGTCAGCCCGAGGTCGTTGGCGCGCCGACGGCCGCTTCGGCCGACGCATGGAGTCGCCGGTACCGGCCGCCCTGCGCGAGCAGGTCGTCGTGGGTTCCGAACTCCACGATCCGGCCGTGTTCCATGACGGCGATGCGGTCGCACCGGGCCGCCGTCGCCAAACGGTGCGCCACGATGACCGTGGTCGCATCGGTTGCGGCGACCGCGTCCATGACGGCCGATTGCGAGGCGGCATCGAGGTGCGCCGTGGCTTCGTCGAGCAGGAGCAGATCGGTTCCGGCGAGCTCGGCCCTCGCGAGGGCGATGAGTTGCCGGTGGCCCTGCGCGAGGTTCGATCCGCCGTCGTCGACCTGGTAACGGAATCCGCGAGGCAGGCGGGCGATGGCCAGGATCGCGCCGCTGCGTCGGGCTGCGGCCTCGACCTCGGCGTCCGTCGCATCGGGGCGCGCGTAGCGGATGTTCTCGGCGATCGTGGTGTCGAATAGGTGAGGCGCCTGGCCCACGACCCCGACGCGACGACGGTACGTCTCACGGTCGAGGCCTCCCCTGTCCCGGTCCCCGATCTCGACCCGCCCGGTCTCGGCCTCGTAGAGCCAGGCCATGACCTTGACCAAGGTGGTCTTGCCGGCGCCGGTGCTTCCGACGACGGCAAGGCTGGACCCCTGGTCCAGGGTGAGATCGACGTTCTTGAGGGCGGGTTCGACGGCGCCGTCGTGCGTGTAGGAGACATCGTCGAGGCGGATGTGACCCGAAAGCCGGGACGCATCCGCGGCCGTACGATCGCTGTCGACGACGTCGGCCTCCTCCTGCGGCATCGCGAGCAGCTCGTCCGTGCGCTTCTGCCCGATCCGCGCCTGCTGGAAGGAATCGAAAATATTCGCCAGCTGTTGGATCGGCCCGTAGAACTGCCCGAGGAACAACAGGAACGCGGCCAGGACACCGGGGGTCACCGTCCCGTCCGCAACGAACCGTGCGCCGGCGACCAGGACGAGGGCGTTCGAGACCTGCGAACAAAAGACCACGAACGGGAAGTACAGAGCGATGTACCGTTGGGCCTTTTCGCGGGAGACCCTGTATGCGTCCGAGACCTTCTGGAAGAACTGGGAAGCGATCGACTGCTTCCCGTGGGACTGCACCACGCGCAGGCCCGAGATGTTCTCCTGCAAGGAGCTGTTGACTTTCCCGATGTCTTCCCTGGCCCTGTCGTAGGCCTTGGTCGAGAGACGCTGGAAGATGATCGTGGCGACCAGGACCAGCGGAATCGGGGACAAGGCGATGACGGCCAACAATGGATTGAACACGAGCATCGCGACACCGATACCGAACATCGTGATCAGGGACATCAACCCGTTGACCAAGCCGGATTGCAGGAATCGCGAGAGCGAGTCCACGTCGACCGTCAGCCGCGTCATGACCTGGCCGCCCTGTTCCTTCTCGAAGTACGGCAGGGAGAATCCGAGCACGTGCCTGAAGCTGCGCACCCTGACCCCGTATTGCACGGACTCCGACCCCTTCGCACTGAACAAGGACTGACCGATGTAGAAGATCCAGTCTCCGGCGATGAGGGACCACGCCAGGATCGCGTAGAACAGCAGGGTCCTGTGATCGCCCGGGGCGATGCCTTCATCGATCCCGCGTTGGATCATGAGCGGGACCAGCACGGTGGCCAACGAGCTCAGGGCGATGAGCACCAGTGCCGCCGTGAAAAGCCCCTTGACCGGTTTCAGCATCTGGGCCACGCGGGTGACCTTCGGGTCGGCGGCCATCGACGCCGCGGCGTCGGGAAGCCGCGTGAGCCAGCCGCCCCGGTCGGCCTGCGCGTCCTCCGGCACGTCGGCGCCGAGCGCGGGCTTCGTTGGTTCCGTGGTCTCGGCGTCGGGCCAGAGATCCGATTCTCCGGAAACCCGGTCGATTTCCTCGTGCCCGCCGGCCATGAGATCGGCGAACTGCGGGCAGGAACGCATCAGCTCCTCGCGGGTTCCTTCGCCGACCGTTCGGCCGTCGTCGAGCACGACGATCCTGTCGGCGATCTCGAGCGTGCTCCGACGGCGGGCGATGAGCAGAGTGCACTTGGACGACGCCGGATCCGCCGCGTCACCTGGATGACTCCCCGCCCCGGACCTGGCGTATCGACGCAGGGTCGCATTGATGCCGCTCTCGGTGGTCGCGTCCACGGAGCTCGTGGCGTCGTCGACGATCAATACTCTCGGTTGTGTGAGCAGAGCCCTCGCGAGGGCGATACGTTGCCGCTGCCCGCCGGAGAGGTTCCGACCGCCCTCGGCCAGTTCGGTCTCGTAGGCATGCTCCATCTGGACGATGAACTCATCGGCGCCCGCGGCGATCGCGGCCGCACGCACCTGCTCTTCGGAGCTGTCCGGGGTCCCGTACGCAATGTTCTCCCGCACGGTCGCGCGGAAAAGGAAGGGGTCCTCGAAGACGACGCCGACTTCCTGTCTCAGTTCCGAGAGCCTGAGCTCACGGATGTCGCGCTGGCCGTCCGTCTCGGTCGTCTCCCCCGCGGCGGGATCGCCGATCAGCACCGATCCTCCGGTGACGTCGTAGAACCGGGGCGCGAGCAGGGCCAGGGTCGACTTGCCGGACCCGGATGCGCCGACTACGGCCACCGTTTCACCGGGCCGAACGGTCAGGCTGACGTCGTGGAGCACGGGTTCGTCCGAGGTGTAGCCGAAGGAGATGTTCTTCAGTTGGAGGCCCGTGCTGCGGGGCGGGTGTTCCGCGCCGTCCTTCATCTCGGGGCGAGCATCCATCAGTTCGAAGATGCGCTCGGCGCACGTGCGCGTCCTCTGAGCGATCACCAGGAACGACGCCATCACGCGGGTCGGTCCCGTGAGCATGCTCAGGTACGTGGAGAAGGCAACGAAGGTCCCCAGATCCAACCGGCCCGTGGTGACTTGCCAGCCGCCGACGAGCAGGAGCGCCGCCTGGCCGGCCGGAGGCAGCGCGAGCATGGTCGCGCTCGGGGCCGCCTGCGCACGCATCGTTTGCATGCGGCGCGAGAACAACGATCGGCTGGCCTTCTCGACCCACCGGATATGCCTCGTCTCCTGAACGAAAGATTTGACCACGGAGATTCCGGACAGGGCGGACCTGATGTTCTCGGTGATCTGCCCGACGTCGTGCTGGGCGGCGGCCGAGGTCTCGAAGACGCGCTTGCGCGTCCGCCACGCGGTGAAGCCCAACAGGGCGACCACGCCGACGGCGATCAGGGTCAGGCTCGGCGAGAGCCAGAGCATGACCGCGATGCCGAACACGTAGTAGGAGATGACGGAGACGGGCACGGGGCACATCTGCATCATGGACTGGACCTGCTGGAGGTCGTTATTGGTCCTGGAGACCACCTGCCCGGTGCGCAGTGAGTCCTGGGCCGGGCCGTCGAGTCGCTGGATCGAGTCGAAGACGCGGCTGCGGAGCCTGTGCTGCACCCGGAGGGACAGCTTTCCCGCGGTGAACCGGCGGAGGTAATCGCCCAGGAAGTCGAAGGCCGCGATTCCGACCAGACCCGCACCGAGCCACCACAGCTGGGACACGTCGCCGGCCATAGCGCCGTTGACGCCTTGCCTGGTCAGGAGGGGGCCAGCGACGACGGCCGCGATGGTCGCCACGGATACCACGAGGATGAGCCCGACGAGGCCCGGGAATTCGCAACAAACCCTCAGCAGGCGCCGGAGGTACCCTTCGTCGTGTTCACGATCCGTCTGGGATTCGGTGGTAGATACGATCGTCTACACCCCCACCAGCGCGCCGGAGAGACGATCGGCCACCTCGGCAGGGCCAGGCATGCCGCGGATCTCGGACCGAACTTCTTCCGCCTGTTCCCTGTACTCGGGACCGTGAACGACGGAGCGGATCGTCTCGGCGGTGAGACCGCCGTCGCCGGGAACGATGCCGCAACCGCGCTCCTGCACGATCCTCGCGTTCATCGGGCGGTCGGCCCCCTCGCCGAAGACGATCTGAGGCACACCCGCGGCCAGAGCGGTGAACGTATTGCCGGCACCACCGTGATGAATGAACACATCCGAGTTCTCGACCAGTCCGCCCATCGGGATCCAGTCGGTGAGGGTCACGTTGCTCGGCAGCTCGTCCACGAGCTCTTCCCGGGCGTTGTCCTTGAGCTGCAGAACCACCTGGGCGTCGAGTTCGTCGGCCCGGTGGAGAACCCAGTCGATCAGGTCGAGCCCATCGACCATGGGCTTCAGCGTGCCGAGGCTGACGAGCACCCGAGGCCGCTCCGGCCGGACCCACCAGTCCTGGAAGATCGCGCCTCCGTTGTACGGCACATACCGCAGTGGCATGGTCAGCTCGGACGGGTGGTCGAGCACGCTCATGCTCGGCGGCGCGACGTCGAGCCAGGCCAGGTCCTCGCGGGGTTCGGCGACGCCGTGCTGCTCGAACTTCTCGCGGAGGGAGTGGGTCACCGTGTCCACGTGCTTCTGCTGGTGGGCGAAGCCCACGGTCTGCAGGACCGTGGGGATGCCGAATCTGGCGCCCAGGAGTCGCCCGACCACGCCCAGCGGCGGATAGACGATCAGGTCAGGCATCCACGAACCGGTGAATTCCACGAGACGGTCCGTCATTTCGTGGCTGAAGAAGGAGAAGTCTCCCGGCGCGGTCCCAATATTGGCCTGTTTCCGCTCGTCCTCACGACGCCGGTACTCGGCGTCGGGGTCCAGGCCGGGTGCCGCGTCGAAGGACACCAGGCCGGCTTCGGCCACACGGTGCGACATGTCTCCGGCGGTCCCCACGACGACCTCGTGACCCGAGGCCCTCAGGCCCTGCGCCAGCGAGATCACGGGGTACAAGAGTCCGTAGAGGGGCGGACCGATGACGAGAACTCTCATGGGATTCCTTGCAAAATTGGGGGAGCTTGGCCTGGCTTTGCCCGGCGTTTGTAGAGCCTAACCAAATCGCCGAAGCAAAGTCCATTGACTACCGCCCTTCCCGAATCCAGGCGTCATACCGGAGACTTACGGCACATCCAGCTTGCGCCTCCCGAGTCCGTGTGGAATAGCTTAGATTTCTGTAGCTTATTTTATGGGCCACTTGGTGGCCACAGGACAGTGCACCCCGATACGCAAGGACGAGCTCCGACGATGAAGACCCCGACACACGCCCTGGAGACCACGGGCTTCCTGGACGAGGAGTCGATCGCCCGAACCATGAAGAACGCGACGTGCGAGGAATTGGAACGGTGGTGGGCCGAGGTCTCTCGTCGCGGGACCCCCATGGTGGACCCCGGGTCGGACCTCGTCACCTTCCTGTGGCGGGGCAAGCACGTCCGCGACGACGCCGAGGGTTCCGAATCCGTCCACCTGGCCATGAACCGCGTGACGGACAAGGCCCTCTACGACCACGGACTGATGCGGCACGTCCCCGGGACGGACATCTGGGTCCGAACCCTCGAGCTCGAACCGTCCCTGCGCGTCAGTTACGCCTTCACGCCCATGTCCCCGGAACAGCAGCGACGCTCCGGTCCCCCTCGGTTCAACGCCTACGATTCCTTGCTCGACCCTCTCAACCCCGGGCAGCCCCTGGTGGACCGGGGGCGGCACGGCCTGTCGGTCTACTCCGGACCCACGGCTCCGGCCCAACAGGAATGGGACGACCACAGGTCCCGCACGTTGCGCGGGCGCATCGTGCGAGACGTCAGGGCTCTTCCCCGCGCCGAGACCTCGGGCCGCGCAAGGGACCACTGGCTGTACCTCCCGTCCCCGGTGAAGGACGAGCGCCATGCAGCACCCCTTGCCCTGCTCACGATCTTCGACGCCGAGAACTGGTTCGGAAACCTCTGGTTGCCCTACGCATTGGAGGCGGCCACGGACTCGGGCCGGATTCCTCCGGTGGCCGTTCTGGGCATCGCCAACAACGACACCCCTGACCGGATCGCGTGTCTCGGGGCGAACACGGGATTCCTGCGCGACGTCGCGGAGGACGCGACGGAGTGGGCCGAGGACTGCGCCCGGACCGTGGGTATCGAGCTCAGGGGACGCGACGGCCGGATCATCGCCGGACAGAGCCTGGGTGGCCTCTCTGCGCTGGTCGCCGCCCTGGACCTGCCTCACGCTTTCGGACACGCCCTCGCCCACTCCCCCTCGCTCTGGTGGACCCCCGACGGAGCCTCGAAACCGCACGATCTCGGGACCCGTGAGGGCATGGACTGGATCACCGAGCGGTACCAGTCCTCGACTCCCCAGGACGTGTCCGTGGAGATCGCGATCGGCGAGCGCGAGGGCCTCACCGTCCCGCGGGGTCGAATCCTGCACCGGACCATGCTCGACGCCGGGTGGTCCAGCGCGCTGACCATGTACACCGGCGGTCATGACTTCGCGTGGTGGCGCGGCGCCGTCGTCGACGGCCTGGCCCGAGCGCTGAGGACCGAACCGCACGAAGAGCGGAATTCGGACAGTTTCTTCGACCCATCGATGAGGAGTTCCATTGCCCCTGCCCAGTATTGATCCGTACACCCTCGACGCCGAGTCGCCGTGGCCCAACAGAACCGAGTGGCAGTTCGATCCGAACCGGGCGCTGCTGCTCGTCCACGACATGCAGAACCATTTCGTCGATGCCTTCGACCGGAGTCCCGGCTCCCAGATCGAGACCGCCGTCGAGCAGTCCCGCGTCCTGCGCGACTTCTTCCACGAAGCAGGCGCCCCGGTGGTTTACACGGCGCAACCTCCGTCCCAGGACCCGGCCGATCGCCAGCTTCTGACTGATTTCTGGGGTCCCGGACTGACGAATGAGCACGCCGCCGGCATCATCGACGAGCTTGCTCCCGATGAGCGGGACGCCGTCCTGACCAAGTGGAGGTACAGCGCGTTCTACCGCACCGACCTGGATTACAGGTTGCGCAATCACGGGCGGGACCAGCTGGTGATCGCCGGCGTCTACTCACATATCGGGTGCCTGACCACGGCCTTGAAAGCGTATATGGAGGGCATTCAGGTGTTCTTCGTCGCGGATGCCCAAGCCGATTTCGATCTCTCGCACCACCGGATGGCGCTCGAGTACGTCGCCGGACGGTGTGGACAGGTGTGCACGACCGAGGAGATCGTCCGGAGTCCGGTCGCGCCCTCACGGGACAGCGGTGGGCGGCGCGTCGAGGAGATGGCCTCGTGAAGGATCTGCCCCAGGCGATCGTCGTGACCGGAGGTTCGGGCGGCATCGGCAGAGTCGTCGTCGATTTGTTGCGGGATCGCGCCGAGGACCACGGTGGTGCCGTGGTGGTCTCCGCGGACCGAACCCGTGCTCCCCGGCCCGGAACCGAGGGCGGGCCGAGCGATGGTGTCGAGCACAGGGATTTGGACGTGACGGATCCCGACGCGGTGGCCTCGTTCTTCGAAGACCTCTCGGCTCGTTACCGGATCAGGTCGCTGGTCAACGCGGCCGGGACGATTGCGACGGGTCCCGCACTGGAGACCACGGAGGCCGACGTCCTCCGGATGATCGATGTCAACGCCCTCGGCGTGCTGCGCGCGAGCACGGCCGCGGCCCGCGTGATGGTCCGCCAGGGAGGCCATGACCCAGGGACCCGCCCCTTGCGCTCGATCGTCACCATTGCTTCCAATGCCGGCGCCGGTCCGCGCGCCGACTTCGCCGCCTACGGAGCAAGCAAGGCATTCGCGGCGCAGTACACGCGCAGTCTCGGGCTCGAACTCGGCGGCGCGGGAATTCGGTGCGCCGTGGTCAACCCGGGCACCACGAAGACCCCCATGGTCGAGGGCCTGTGGCAGGGCGTGGATCGCACGGCACAGACCGTGATGGGCGACGCCGCTCTCTATCGGTCCGGAATTCCGCTGGGACGCGTCGCGGATCCTCAGGACATTGCCGAGGTCGTCGAGTTCCTCGTGTCGGCCCGGGCGGCACACATCACAGCAACCGAACTGACCGTGGACGGAGGCGCCACACAACGATGAATTCTCCCCTACTCGAAGAAAGACCCACGACGACCGTGACTGCTCCTGCGGATGGGAACGCAGATTTCGCGTTCTCCTCAGGCAGGTGGACCCTGGAAGCCTCGGGCGGCGAGGTCCTGCGGCCGGTCTTCGGTCGGAGTCCGGGGGCGGCCCGGGAGGTCATCCGCGATCTGCGGGAGCGAGAGCGCGCCACCGGACGGACCCAGGTGCTGTGCGGAATGATCCCCTTCGATCTCTCCGAGCCCGCCGAATTGCGCATGACCGACGACGCCGTGTGGACCCCTCACGTCGCGACCGGCTCGGGCGACGTCGTTCCCGGGGAACTACCGGCCCCGCCCGAGTCCGAGCGGTTTCGGCACAACGTCTCCGAGGCCCTGGACCGGATCGGTGCCGGAACCCTGGAGAAGGTGGTCCTGTCCCGGACCACGACCATGCGGCTCAAGGAAACGGACCGCCGGAGAGCCGAGGAACGTCTGTTCGATCGCTTGTCCGGCGTAGGCGGCCGGGCTGACGTCTTCCGTGTCCGCATGCAGGACGGCAGCTCCTGGATCGGGGCGAGCCCGGAGATCATAGCGGATGTCAACGACTCCAGATTCGTGACCCACCCCTTGGCGGGATCGCTCGGTCGTTCCCCCGGAGGGCCGGACGCCGAAGAGGCCACGCGCCTGCTCTCGTCCTCGGCCAAGGACCTGCACGAGCACGGCTTCGTAACCCGGCACATCCGCGAGTCGATCGGCCGCCTCGCGAGCGAGCTCCAGGTGCCGGTCCGCCCCCAACTGTTCGCAACGGACTCGATGTGGCATCTCGGCACGCGGATCACCGGTCGCCTGGCGCCCGAGGTCTCGGCCTTGGAAGCCGCCCTCGCCATCCATCCGACGCCCGCCGTGGGCGGAACCCCGGTCGGCCCGGCGGTACGCACGATCCTGGACCTCGAGGGCGGGTCACGCCGCTACTATTCCGGCCTGGTGGGCTGGACCGATTCCTCGGGCAACGGCCGCTGGTCGCTCGCGCTGCGCTGCGCGAGCCTCGAGGGGCAGTTCATCACCCTGTACGCAGGGGCCGGGATCGTGGCGGGTTCCGATCCCGAGAGCGAACACGCGGAAACCGCTTCGAAGTTCAGGACGGTTCTGCGCGCGCTCAACGGCCTCGTCTGAGGCAGGATCTACCAGCGCAATCTGCTCCTGCCGGGGCCGGCTCGTCCGGCCCCGGCGGGAGCATGTTGAGGGTCAGAGCATCCGCTTGGCTCCGGAGAACTCGCCCTTGGAATCCCATTGCTTCCAATCGGTCACCGACACGGTGGTCGACTCGTTGGGGGCGTGAATCATCTTGCCGTCGCCCATGTACATCCCGACGTGGTGCACGGCCCCCGTACCGCCCGGCTGGGCGAAGAACAGCAAGTCACCGGGCTGAAGGTCGTCCTCCGCCACGTCCTGGCCGAACTCCGCCTGGGCGTCGGCGTCGCGCGGGATATCGATCCCGTGGGCCCGGTACATGCTGTACGTAAAGCCGGAGCAGTCGTACCCGTAGGAGGACACGCCTGCCCACAGGTAGCGCAGCCCGTCGAATTGCTTGCCGGTCTCGACGACCTGTTCACCGGTCGGTCGCTCGGGCTTCTCCCCCGGGGCGTATACCGAGACGTCCGTCGCCTTGACCGATCCGGTCCCACCGGTCGGCAGGCCCACCTGCACCGACGAACCATCCTGCGAGACCACCGGCAGTTCCGTGTTGAAGCTCAGGTTGAGGTTGCTGCCGTCCTCCCCCGAGTCGCCGGTCAGAGCCGCCTTGTCCGAGGTGACGACCGCGCGTTGACCGGAATCCTTCTGCTCGTCGAAGGACTGGTTCTCGATCAGCTGTCCCGTGGGAACCCAGCCCGGGTATCCGCGATCGTCCTTGGGAGTCGACTGATCGTTGACCGCGACCTTGGACCAGTCCCCCTTGGTCTCGATGACCGAGACCTCGGACCCGTAGACCGCTTGGGTCTCCGTGTGGCCGGTCAGCCACCCACGGTCTTCGGTCTTTTCCATATTCTTGTTCCACTGATCGAGATCGACCGGGTTGGTCGTAGATGGCTCGTCCATGGGCCGCGTCTGGTCCGGTTCGCCCCACAGGGTCGCGACCGTGGTGTCCACGAATGCCGTGTCCCCGGCCTCGATCCCTTCCCCAGGCTGGGATACAGTCTGGCCCTGATCGGCGGGCTCGGCGAGTGCCGGGCCACCAGCCAGCGAACAGGCCAGGCCGAGTGCTCCGGCCGTGGCGATAGAACGGTGAAATCTCATGGTGCTGTCCCTTCGGTGAGTGCAGAATCCATTGACATGCCGAGACCGGGTGCCTCGGTGAGTGAGAGCCGGGAGCCCTCGAGCTCGTACCCCCCGGAGATCCGCGGGTCCTGGATCCATTCGGCGGAGTCCAGGTCGACGAGCTGAATATTGGGGTGCGCGAGTGCCACGTGGGCCGCCGCGGCAACCGAGACGCGAGGCTCCATCATGGCGCCCATCATGCAGCCGACTCCGGCGGTTGCGGCCAGGTCGGCGATGGCCAGCGCGGGGCGGATACCACCGCACTTGGCGAGTTTGATGTTGATGAGGTCCGCTGCCTCTCGACGCAGAATCTCCCAGGCGTCACGTTCGTCGGCCACGGACTCGTCGGCCATGATCGGGGTATCGACAGCGGCCGTGACCTGGGCCAACGCCTCCAGGTTTGCTTTGGGCGTGGGTTGTTCGACCAGATCGACCGGTATGCCGGCGTCCTCGATCCGGCGAATCATACGGATGGCCTCCTTCGCGCCCCACCCCTGATTGGCGTCGAGCCGGAATCGGGCCGAAGGCACGGCCTCGTGAACGGACTCGAGACGATTGAGGTCGACGGCGGGGTCCCCGCCCAATTTGACCTTGAGAATCTCGAATCCGTCCGAGCTGGCGGCGACGGCCTCGCGAGCCATGGCCTCCGGGTCGTCCAGGCTGATCGTCATGTCCGTGGGAGCGTGTGCGTCCGGCCGTCCGCCCAGGGCGACGGCCAGGGGCACGCCGAGTCCGGTGGCCCAGGCATCGTGGAGAGCCACATCCACCGCCGACTTGGCGCTGGCATTGCCCACGCAGCAGCTCGCGATCGCGTCCTCGGCCTCCCACAGGGAGAGGTCACGACCCGCGAGTGCCTCGAACACGGGACCATTGATCGCGGCCAGGGAGGAGGCCACCGATTCCCCGGTGACCGCCCACGTCTCGGCGGCCGTCCCGTATCCGATGGAGCCGTCCTCCAGCTCGAGTTCGACGAGCACGCCCTGCACGGACTCGACGCGCCGGCGCGAGGTGATGAACGGCCGCTTGAGCGGTCCGCTGTACGGCATGGCGCGGAGGTCCCGCAACCGGTTCAGTCCGTTCGTCGTCATGATTGTCCTTTCCGAAGGGTATGGGCGGCGAGCATCAGAGAAGCGCCAGAACCTGTGCGGCCATGAGGCCGAAGAAGGTTCCGGCGAATGCGCCGATCAGCGCGAACAGGACACCCACGGGCACGAGCTGACGGTTGAACGCGCTCGCGACCACGGGTGCCGAGGCGATGCCGCCGATATTGGCGGTACTCGCCACGGCCAGGCTGAACAGCTCGGTGCGGGTCAGCTTCGCGTACAGCACCACGATGGCGATGTGCACGATCATCACGATCACGCCGGCCACGAGGTAGAGCGGGGCCTGTCCCAGCGACGCGAAGTCGGACTGGGACGCGATGATCCCGATGATCATGTAGAGCATGACCGTCGCTACTTCGCTGGACCCCGCGACGTTGCCGAGCTTCGTGGAGCCGATGACCAGGCCAAGAACGCTGACGATCAGGATCGTCCAGGTGCTGGAGGTGATCACAACGCCGATTTCCGGCAGGAGACCGCCGATGCTGGACGCCGCCGCGGAGATGAAGATACTGAATCCGATCACGCAGATCAGGGAGGTCAGATCGATGGGCTTCTGGTCCGCGGTCCCTTCATTGTTCGCGTGCACATCCAGATACCGGGTGTCGGCCTTCGTCCACTTGTTGAATTTGTCCGAGATCGAGACCGAGCCGAACATGACCAGGAGCCACACGGAGTAGATGATCGTGTCGACGATCAGCACGTATCCGAAGACATCTTGGGGCGCGTGCAGGATCGACTGGACGGCCACCATGTTGGCTGAACCCCCGGTCCAGGATGCCGCGAGCGCGCCGAGTGCTTTCCAGGCCGCGGGGTCCAACACGGCGTGGAGGATCAGGTACGAGACGACGAAGCCCACGAAGATACTGAACGCCGTGACCACGTAGGTCAGCAACAGCTTGGGCCCGAGTTTGATGATCTTGCGGACATCGCATTGGAACAGCAGCAACAGGATCATCGCGGGCAGCAGGGCGTCCTGAACCCCTGTCCCGAGGTCGAGGACTTCGTCGCCCTGGCTGAACACCCCCACGGTGTTCAGCAGTGCGGTGAGGATGTACATGAGCACGAAGCCCGGCACATAACGGAAGAATGCCAAACGAGAGCGTTTCTCGCAGTAGACGATGACAGCAGCCAGCGCAAGCAAGACCCCCAAGAAGAGGAAGCCGTCGGTGATCATGCTCGTTTCCTTTCTGCACCCTGAGTACAAAAAAGTCGGAAACACCGGGACAGTCTGGTCCGGTATTTCCGACTGGGTCCGGTCCCCGGGGAGGGACCAAGCAATCAGGTGCCTAACGTGTGTTGTCGGTCGCGCAACGGTACTTGGACGCCGCATTGCGCAACGCCGTGATCAGAGCCCGTTGGGACGATCCGTGGTACCTGGTGGAGATCCGCTCAACCAGGTCTTCCTCCTCATCGATGCCGGCACCGACGATCAAGCTCCTGACGAACGCGTTCGTCAGCGCCAACGTCGCCGTGCATTCTGCATCGAGAATTCGGTGCGTGTCCGTATCGACGACGAGCCCGATGAAGAAAAGCCCGAACTTGGAGGTGATCGGGTTGTTCGACGGGGACTTCGCCTCTCCTGTCACGAAGATCGAGGAACACATGCAAAAACTTTAACCCATGTCACATTCAAAACATAGCTGTTACGACGCCGTCGCGTTCGCTGCCGAGGCCGCGCCCGTGCCGACCCACGTGGTCACGGTCGGTCGCTCTGCCAGGTCCGCTGCCAGGTCCTGGACATCCTGAGCCGTGACCGCCCTGATGTTCTCGTGGAGTTCGTCCAGATCGGTGAAGTGTCCGGTGTCCAGCTCGGACCGGCCGAGTCGCGACATGCGCGAGCCCGGGTCCTCGCTCCCGAGGATCGTGGCCCCGCTGAGTTGCCCCGTGAACTTGTCCAACTCACGCTCGCGCAGACCCTCCTCGGCGAGCCGGTCAAGTTCCGCCCGCATCAGGTCGACCACGACCGGCGCCTTGTCCGCGGTGCACCCCGCGTACATCCCGAAGTATCCGGCGTCGGAATAGGAGCCACCGAAGGAGAACGTGTTGTAGGCCAGCCCACGCTTCTCCCGTATCTCCTGGAACAGTCGGGAGGACATGCCTCCGCCCAGGCAGGCGTTGAGCACGGACATCGCATACCGCTGCGGTGCCCCCGCGATCAGGCCGGTGCTCCCCAGCACCACGTTGGCCTGCTCGAAGGTTCGGTCAACGGTGTGGTCTCCGAATTCGGGGTGAAGGACGGCTGGGGTGCGAACCCTCCGCGGCGCGGGTTTTGTTCTCTCCGGAAGCTCCCATCCGGCCCGTTCGAGCGCATCGAGCACGAGTCGCACGACAGTGGAGTGCTCGAGTCCGCCTGCGGCGGAAATGACCAGGCGGTCCGGGGTGTAGTACTTCGCGTAGTGCTCCCACACCGCGTCGCGGGCAACCTGGGTGATTTCGGACGGAGTGCCGCCGATCGGCCGGCCCAGGGGGTGCTCCCCCATGACCTTCGTGGTGAAGTTCTCGAAGGCAACGTCCGTTGGGTCGTCCAGGTCCATCGCTATTTCCTCGAGGATCACTCCACGCTCTTGCTCGAGCTCGCGGGGATCGATGCTGGCCGAGGTCACCATGTCGGCGATGACATCCACGGCCATACCGACGTCCTCGGACAGAACCCTGGCGTAGTAGCAGGTGTGCTCCTTGGCCGTCAGGGCGTTGGATTCTCCCCCGACGGCGTCGAACTCCTCCGCGATATCCAGGGCGCTGCGCGAGGGCGTGCCCTTGAAGAGGAGGTGCTCGAGAAAATGGGTCGAACCGTACATGCCCTGCGTCTCGTCGCGGGATCCGACGCCGAGCCAGAATCCCAGCGCGACGCTGCGCTGGCCCGGCATCCGCTCGGTCAGGACTCGGACTCCGCCGGGCAGTACGGATCGTCTCACCTCGTTGCCGCCCTCGGTCGCGCACACCAGGCGTCCGTGCTCGTAGTCGAATTCTTCGGCAAGCTGCTCGGGATCGAGACCCAATGCGTATGGCATGGCGACAGTCAGTTCCTCACTGCGGGCGGTCATTCTGGGGGCCGACGGCGTAGACCGGCCCGGCGTCGAGTCTAGGACCATCGTGGACCGGGTCCAATTCGACAGAAGGCCCCGGCCGGGGATCCTCACAGGATCCCGACCGGGGCCTTCTCTCACGGCTACGCGGAGATTACTCCTCGTCGTCGCTCTGGGCGGCGGCGTCCTCCTCGGAAACCACCGGTGCCAGGGACAGCTTGCCGCGGTCGTCGATCTTGGTGATCTCGACCTGAACCTTCTGCCCGACACCGACGACGTCCTCGACCTCGGTCACGCGCTTGCCGTCATTGAGCTTGCGCAGTTCCGAAATGTGCAGGAGGCCGTCCTTGCCCGGGGTCAGGGAGACGAAGGCACCGAAGGTCGTGGTCTTGACGACCGTTCCCAGGTAGCGTTCGCCGACCTCGGGGACCTGCGGGTTCGCGATGGCGTTGATCGCGGAGCGTGCAGCCTCGGCCGACGGTCCGTCGACGGCGCCGATGTACACGGTCCCGTCGTCCTCGATCGTGATGTCCGCGCCGGTGTCCTCCTGGATCTGGTTGATCATCTTGCCCTTCGGGCCGATGACCTCACCGATCTTGGACACGGGCACGTGCACGCTGATGATGCGCGGGGCAAATTCGCTCATCTCGTCAGGCTGGTCGATCGCGGAGGTCAGCACATCGAGGATGTGCAGCCGCGCCTCGCGGGCCTGCTTGAGGGCAGCACCCAGCACCGAGGCGGGAATTCCGTCGAGCTTGGTGTCGAGCTGGATCGCGGTTACGAACTCGGAGGTGCCGGCGACCTTGAAGTCCATGTCGCCGAGAGCGTCTTCGGCCCCGAGGATGTCGGTCAGCGCGGCGTATCGCGTCTCGCCGTCGACCTCGTCCGAAACCAGGCCCATCGCGATGCCCGCGACGGGTGCACGCAACGGAACACCGGCGTTGAGCAGCGACAAGGTCGATGCGCACACGGAGCCCATCGACGTCGAACCGTTCGATCCGAGCGCCTCCGAGACCTGACGGATCGCGTACGGGAACTCCTCGCGGGACGGCAGAACCGGGGTGATGGCCCGCTCAGCGAGGGCACCGTGCCCGATTTCGCGCCGCTTCGGGGAACCGACACGACCGGTCTCGCCCGTGGAGTAGGGCGGGAAGTTGTAGTGGTGGATGTAGCGCTTCGACTTGACCGGGGAGAGGGAGTCGATCTGCTGCTCCAGTTTGAGCATGTTCAACGTGGTCACACCCATGATCTGGGTTTCGCCGCGCTCGAAGATCGCGGATCCGTGCACGCGCGGCAGGACCTCGACCTCCGCGGTGAGCTGCCGAATGTCGGTCAGCCCGCGGCCGTCGATACGCACCTGATCGGTCAGGATCCGCTGGCGCACCGTCTGCTTGGTCAGAGCGTTGAAAGCCCCGTTGACCTCGTCCAGACGCCCTTCGAATTCCTTGCCCTCACCGGCGAGCTCCTCGGCGATCTCCTTCTGCAGGTCCTCGGAAGCGATCTCCCGGTCCTGCTTGCCGGCGATGGAGTAGACGTCCTTGATCTTGCCGGAGAACTTGGATTCCACGGCCTGGGCGACGTCGTCACCGTAGCCGCCGAAGCGCTCGATCTCCATGGTCGGCTTGCCGGCGCGCTCGGCCAGGTCCGACTGGGCGTCGCACAGGGCCTTGATGAACGGCTTGGACGCCTCGAGGCCCTCGGCCACGATGTCCTCGGTCGGAGCGGCGGCACCGGACTGGACCAGGTCCCACGACTTGTCGGTGGCCTCGGCCTCGACCATCATGATCGCGACGTCCTCGGTTCCGTCCGACTTGGTCACCACGCGACCGGCCACGGCCATGTCGAAGACCGCGTTCTCGAGCTGCGAGTGCTTGGGGAAAGCAACCCACTGCCCGTCGATCAGGGCGATGCGGATGCCGCCGACCGGCCCCTGGAACGGGAGACCGGACAGGGTCGTGGACATCGACGCGGCGTTGATCGCCACGGTGTTGTAGATTTCGTCCGGGTCGATCGTCAGCACGGTGACGACGACCTGCACCTCGTTGCGGATGCCCTTGGCGAAGGCCGGGCGCAACGGGCGGTCGATCAGGCGGCACGCCAGGACCGCGTCCGTCGAGGGGCGTCCCTCACGACGGAAGAACGACCCGGGGATGCGGCCCGCTGCGTACATGCGCTCTTCGACGTCGACCGTCAGCGGAAAGAAGTCGAAGCCTTCGCGCGGGTGCTTGCCGACGGCGGTGGCCGACAGCATGCTGGTGTCCTCGTCGATCGAGACGAATGCGGATCCGGCTGCCTGCTTGGCCAGCCGACCGGTTTCGAAGCGCACGGTGCGCTTGCCGAACTTGCCATTGTCGATAATGGCTTCTGCGAATTGAATCTCGGGACCCTCCAAGGGTCACCTCCGTTTCTGTTCTTCGCGCGGGCCCGCCTCGACTCGGTCTTCGATCGAGGCCCACGGATGTGTCATCCGGGGGCCACTACCGAGGACCGCAAGGAGAGGCTGGGCCTCGCACGGTGTTTTCTCGTTGTTCCCGGCTCACGCCGGGCACCTCGCCGTTTCGTGGTGAACAGCGAGAGGGCGGCGCTGCCGTCCGGTCACCAGTCTCCCATGTCAGAAAGCCGGATTCCGGAAGGCGGCGCCGCCCCTCGCATTTGTCGTCCTTATCGGCGGATTCCGAGACGCTGGATCAGCGTACGGTAGCGCTCGATATCGATCCGACGCAGGTAGCCGAGCATGTTGCGGCGGCGACCGACGAGGATCATGAGACCACGACGCGAGTGGTGGTCGTGCTTGTGGAACTTGAGGTGCTCCGTCAGGTCGCTGATGCGACGAGTCAGAACCGCAACCTGGACCTCGGGCGAACCCGTGTCGCCCTCGTGGGTTGCGTACTCCTTGATGATTTCCTGCTTGACAGCGGGATCCAGTGCCACTGAATTAACTCCTAGAGTCAGTGCCGTGAACGGCCCGATACGGCGAATGCCGCCGGGAACCCCGGAACACCGCGGACAGTCCCGGGCGGGCTGAGCCGCCTGAGGATCACGTGTTCGGGGCGACTGGCAACCACGGACTGCAGCCAGACGTGCTCCCCAGTCTAACGGATCGAGTCCTCCGCCGGAAGATTGCCTCGTCGCGGACCTCCGTGGCCGAGTGTGAGACGTGCTACGCGGCGTGCAACGATGGTGCCATGATCGACTTCTCCCGAGCGGCCGACGTCGTGGCCGAGCACCTGCTCGGTGCCGTGATCCATCGAGGTTCCGTCGCGATCCGACTGACCGAGGTCGAGGCGTACCTCGGAACATCCGATCCCGCGTCCCACGCGCACAAGGGCCCCACCCCTCGGTGCGCGACCATGTTCGGCGAACCGAGCCATCTCTATGTCTACGCCTCCTACGGGATTCACCGGGCCGGCAATCTGGTCTGTTCGCCGGACGGCACGGCCTCCGGTTGCCTCATGCGTGCCGGCGAGGTCCTGTCGGGCCACGAGGAGGTCCGTCGACGTCGCGGCCTCGCCTCCACGGACGCGAACCTGGCTCGCGGTCCGGGAAATTTGGGTTCTGCCCTCGGCCTGGATCTGGTGGACAACGGAAGCCCCGTCCATCAGGTGCACTCCGGTGCGGCGGACGAGGCCCCGAGCGACGGGTTCTGGATCGAGCCCGCCCGCTCCCCCGTTGAGTTCGTGCGCGGACGCCGCATTGGCATCAGCAAGAACGTCGACGCTCCCCTGAGGTTCTGGATCCCGGACGATCCGACGGTGACCTCACCCCGATCCCGACGCACGGCCCTCCTCCCGACCCGGGCCCCGGGCGCCGAGTAGGGAGTCAGGCCGCGAACTGTTCCGCCTCGTAGGCCTCGACGGCGCGTGCGAGCCGGGTGACACCCTCGACGATCTCGCTCTCCGCGTTGGTCACGAAGGAAATTCGCATGGTGTTCCGGATACTCGTGTCGACGTGGAAAGAACTGCCGGGGACGAAACCGACGCCTTCCCGCATCGCGTACGGCAGGAGTGCATCCGTGTCGTATGCCTCGGGAAGCTCTGCCCACAGGAACATTCCGCCCGACGGCGACGTCACATGCGTGCCTTCGGGCAGGGCCCGGGGCAACTCACGGACCATGGTCCGCAGCCTCTGGCCGTACACCTCGAGCTTTTCCGCATCCGACTGGTGCGTCTCCGGGTGGGCCAGGTAGTGAGCGGCCGCGTACTGGTCGACCGTCGAACTGTGCAGGTCGATCGCCTGTTTGCCCACGATCAGTGCGTCGCGGACCGATGCGGGCACGCGAGCCCACCCGAGCCGGATTCCGGGGGCGACCGATTTGGACAGCGTCTGCAGCAGCGCGGTCTGTTCGGCCATGCCCTCGATCGCGCAGATCGGCTCGAGGTGCTCCCCGGAGTAACGCAGGCTCGAGTACGGGTCGTCCTCGATGAGCATGGTCCGGGTCCTGAGCAGAATATCCGCCACGTCCCGACGTCGCTGGGCCGGCATGGTCCGTCCGCTCGGGTTCTGGTAACTCGGGATGAGGTACACGAGCTTGGGTCGGTGCAGTTCGATGGCTTTCTCGAGCGCCTCGGGAACCACTCCGTCGTCGTCGCAGTCGACGGCGACGAAGTGCGCGCCCGCGAGCCCGAAGGTCTGGAGCGCGGCGAGGTAGGTCGGGTCCTCGACCAAGATCACGTCGCCTTGGTCGATCATGACCTGCCCCATCAGGGTCAGCCCTTGCTGGGACCCGGTGGTCACGAGCACGTCCCCGGCCTGGGAGGGAATGCCTTCGTCGGTCAGGTTGGCCGCGATGATCTCCCGCAGTTCGAGTTCACCGTCGCTCGAGGAGTACTGGAGAGCACGATCAGGCCGGGACAGGGCTGCATCGTAGGCGGACCTGATGGCATCGAGATCGAAGTAGGCCGGGTCGGGCACGCCACCGGCGAAAGAAATGACGCCGGGACGGCTGACCAGATCGAGCAGGGCCCTGACCGGGGAATCCTCCGTATCGGAGAAATTGTGCGCGAGGCGTGGGGTGAATTCGTGCTGTCCCGTTGTCATGGTCCTTACTTTCCGCGTGTCATCTGCATTGGTCGGTGCCTCACATTCTGCTCCGGGCGCGAGGCGTCCCCGGGACCTCAGCGCTCGGCGAGCCGTGCGGCCACCACGAAAATCCGGCGGAACGGCAGGACGGTGCCGCAAGACTCGGCCGGGTAGGCCTCGCGCAGCGCAGCCTTGTACTCCTCGACGAACGCGGACTTCTCCGGCTCGGGAAGAGCATTGAGCACCGGGCGCGCGCCGGTCGATGAAATCCACCGGAACACGGCGTCCTCCCCCGGCAGGACATGCAAGTAGGTCGTTTCCCACGCATCCACCGACCATCCCGGTCGGGACAGGACGGAGAGATACTCCCGTGCTCCGATCACGGTGTCGCGGAGCTTCTCGGTCAGGTGAGGCGCATAGGCAGGCTGCGCGGCCGTCTCCCGGAGGAGGGTGTGCGAGGGGGCATCGAAGTTGCCGGGGACCTGGAAAGCGAAGACGCCGCCCTCAGGAACGAGATCGGCAACTTCGGGCAACCAGTCCAGGTGTCCATCGACCCACTGGAACAGCGCATTGGAGACGATGAGCCGAGGCTCCGCGTGCGTCCAGCCGTTCTCCTGCCGCGCCCTCAGCCAGTCCAGGACGTCCGAGTGCTCGTAATCCGCTCCGGGGGCCCCGGCCGCCCGGGCGGCGTCGATCATGTCCTGACTGCTGTCCACGCCGTGCACGACGGCCTCGGGCCAGATCTGCTGGATCACCGGCACGTCATTGCCGGGTCCGCACCCGAGATCGACGACGCTTTCGGCCCGGGACAAGGGCACGCGGCGCAGGAGATCGGTCAGCGGCCGGGATCTCTGGTCGCCGAACTCGAGATAGCTCTCGGGGTTCCAGCGCGTGCATTCCGACCCCGTGGCGGGAGTCGGGTTCGCGTGACTCACCGCCCGGTCCCCCGGCCCTTGCCGAGGTCCCGCCCCAGAACGGCCGACGCCGCACCGGTTGCCGCGGTCACGGCGAAGACGCTGGGCCACGCGCCGATCTTCTTGGCGAGCGGATGAGAGAGGCCGAAGGACAGGACATAGACGCCGGTGAGCGCGGCGGCCGTACCGGTCCCCGCGTTCGCCTTCCACCCGCGGAAGGCGGCCACACCCGCGGCGGCCAGGACTGCCCCGCCCAAGGGGCGATTTCCGGTCGAGCGGGCCACCTTGTATCCGCCGAGCAATCCGGCCGTAGAGAAGAGCGTGGGGGCAAGAGCGGACATATTGGGCCACCTTTCCTGGGAGGAAAACTATCTTTTCCGGTATAGCGCACGCCCAGGCCCTTCTCCAAAGCGGGAACGCCTGGTCATTCGATCCTTACCTCGGTGAACCGAGTCAGGCCTTGATCCAGCGCGGGAAACTCCGCTCGCAGGGCCTCTCCCGCGCGTCGCACTCGCTGTCGGGTGACTTCGGCGATGGTCCCGAATTCCCTCGCGACTTCCGGTTTTCGTCGGCCGTCGATGGGCTCGTCCAGCTGAACCAGCACGCAGGACCTGTGGCCGCCGTCCTCCGCGTTCTGTCTCATGACGGCGTGGCCCGTGGTTCCTGATCCAGCGAAGAAGTCGAGCACCATGGCGTCCTTGTCCGCCGAGACCTGAAGCAGGCGTCGGATCAGCCGCACCGGCTTGGGCGTTTCGAAGACCGCCGTGGTCCCGAAGAGGGCCTTGAGCTCGGCCCGGGCAGTGTGGGTGTGGCCGGCGACGTCGCGCGTCCACAGCGTTGTGGGAACCATGCCGTCCTGGACTTCCGAGAGGTACCTCTTGAGCTGCGGGGACCGGGTCCCGTCCGCGCCCCAGTAGATGCGCCCGTTCTCGATCAACCTGTCCATCGACGCTCGGTCATACCCCCAGCACCTCCCCGCCGGCGGGCGATGCTCGGTACCGGTCAATGGGTTGACCAGGGGGTAGTCGTTGGCCGGGTGATAGGTACGCACGGAGAGGTCACTGGCTCGGTACGGTCCACGACCGTCCTCGTCGTCGTGACGGTACGGCCGATTCGCGGACTCGCTGCGGGGCAGGAGCCTTCTGCGGAAGGCCTGGGATGCGGAGTACAGCATCACGTAGTCGTGGACGACCGAGAAAGATCGGCAATCGTTCGCGGGCGCATACTTCTTCTCCCACACGATGGTCGCGCAGTGATTCTCCTCCCCGAATACCTCGTCCAGGAGCATCCTGAGACGGGGTGCCTCGACGTCGTCGATCGACACCGCGATCACGCCGGTCGGCGCCATCAGTTCACGGGCGAGGTGCAGTCTCGGGTACATCAGGTCCAGCCACAGGGAATGTCGCCGCCCCGCACTCTTCCCCGCCGACGCGCCCCGGCCCCGACTGCCGACCAGTCCTGCGGCTCGGTCTTCTTCTGCTTGTGGTCTGTGGAAGTTGTCCCTGTAGTCGGCGGTCGTGCCACCGTTGTACGGCGGATCGATGCAGACGACGTCGAAGGCGGCCAGGTGCGTTCTCTTCAGGATCTTGAGGGCCTCCAGGCTGTCCCCTTCGATCACCAGATTCTGGCGAATCGACACCGGTTCGATCTCTCGACCGTCCATGGACACGAACCGGGACTGCGTCGGGGCCTCCGCGAGACATCGCGCAGCCCGCTTCCCCGGCCAGGTCAGCCCATAGGTTTCGGAGGGCTCCGCCCACGGCCCTGACCGAACGGGCCACCCCTCAGGCCCCGATAATCCTGCGCTCGGATCCATTGCGTCCCCCACCCCGTGCCGAGTACACTTTGCATCATCGAGGATATCGGAGTTTGCCAAGTGTACTTGGTAGACCAGAATCGAGCGCGCTCGGATTCTGGATCAATGACTTCAGACTCCCTTGATCGCCAGACGGCACAGCGCCTCGGGAGCCTCCTGCAATCACATCGTGCGGACCTCGGTATCACCCAGGAGAAGGTCGCACTCGCGGCGGGCATATCACGCCAGCACTATCAGCAGATGGAGTACGGTTACAGCGATCGCGCAACCCGGAATCCATCCAATCCGAAGTTGCGTTCCCTGATGAGCGTCGTCGCGATCCTCGAGATCCCGCGCGAAGAAGTGCTCAAGGCCCTGTGGCCCGACGAAACGGATGACGGCGTCGACGAGTGAGCGAGGGGCGACCCTGACTTAACGTGCACATGTGCGCAACAATTGATGCATGCAGAAGATGAACGTCGAATCCTTCAACCTGGACCACACCAAGGTCGCGGCACCGTACGTGCGTATCGCAGACCGGAAAGAACTTCCCGGCGGTGACACCCTCATCAAATACGATGTCCGCTTCGCCCAGCCGAATCAGGGGCACCTCGACATGCCGGTCGTCCACTCGATCGAGCACCTGACCGCCGAGCACATGCGCAACCACACCGATGCGCTCATCGATTTCTCGCCCATGGGATGCCAAACGGGCTTCTACGCTCTGACGCTCGGCCTCGAACCGGACGAGTTCCTGACCGTGCTCGAGAAGACCTTCCGGGACATTCTGGGTGCGAGCGAGGTGCCCGCGGCCAACGAGACCCAGTGCGGCTGGGGCAGCAACCACACCCTGTCCGGGGCCCAGGGCGCCGTCTCCGATTTCCTCGAACAGCGTGACGCCTGGGGCGAGGTGTACGCGTGAGCCCCCAACCGGTGGCGCCGCTCTCCCCCGAAGTTCGTGAAGAGGTGGACGGCGGCGTGGTGGTGCAGGTGGCCATGGACGAAGAGGCCGCCCCCTTCCTCGACTCCTGCCAGCGCATCGGGCCCGACGTCGAGTTCGGCCGTGCGCGGTACTCCCCGCTCAGCCATGAAGGGCGGTCCATCCTTCTGGTCAGGTCCGGCATCGGGCTGGTCAATGCTGCGAGCGCCGCGACCACGGCGATTGCGGCGTCGGGTCCCCGTGCTGTCTTCTCGGCCGGCAGCGCGGGCGGTCTCCGGCAGGACGTCGAGGTCGGCGACCTCGCGGTGGGCGATTCCTACACGTTCACGGACGCGGATGCGACGGCCTTCGGATACGAACGCGGCCAGGTCCCCGGGATGCCGGTCGACTACGCACCCCACGGTGGGCTCCTCGACGCCGCCCGGAGACTCGTGGCGGAAGACGGAACCCATCACGTCGGCCAGATGCTCGCGGGCGGATCGTTCGTGACGCAGAGTAACGTCAAGGACACCCGCGAAGCCTTCCCGCACGCGGTCACGACCGACATGGAGACCACGGCGATCGCACAGGTTTGCACGAGCCACAACGTCCCGTTCCTGTCCGTGCGAGGCGTGTCCGACCTGTGCGGGCCGGCCGCCGACCAGGACTTCCATATGTCCGTGGAGATCGTCGCACGCAGGTCGGCCGACGCCGTCCTCGCCGTGATCAGGGCGACCGACGGCGTCCCCGCGTAAACTCGCCACAGCAGACGACCACAGAATTCAGGAGACCACGATGCACACCCACACGCTGCGCGACGGCCACGAGATCCCGGCCGTCGGGTTCGGAACCTACCCGATGTCCGACGCCGAAGCCGAGGCGAACGTTGCCGAGGCCATCAGGCGCGGACACCGCTTGATCGACACCGCAGCCCAATACGGCAACGAGAAGGGTGTTGGACGCGGCGTCAGCAATTCCGGCGTCGATCGCGAGGAGATCTTCGTGACGACCAAGCTCGCCGGAAAAGATCACGGATACGAGCCCACCATTGCCGCGGCCAAGGAGTCCTTGCGGACCATGGGCCTGGATTACCTGGACCTTTACCTCATTCACTGGCCGAATCCGTCGGTGGATCTGTACGTCGAGTCGTGGAAGGCCATGATCGCGTTGAAGGAGGAGGGTCTGGTGCGCTCGATCGGCACGTCCAACTTCCTGCCCGAACACATTGACCGTCTCGGAGAAGAGACCAGCGAGATCCCGGTGGTCAACCAGATCGAGCTCCAGGTCCGCGAGCAGCAGGAGAAGTGGCGGGCATACCACGAGAAGAAAAAGATCGTGACCCAGGCATGGTCTCCCCTCGGGCGCATGCAGGGACTGGATGAGACTCCCGAACTCGGTGACATCGCCGACACCCTTGGGGTCACTCCCGCACAGGTGGTTCTGCGGTGGATGGTCCAGAACAAGATCGTGCCGATCCCCAAGACGTCGACGCCGGAGCGCATGGAGCAGAATCTGAACGTCTTCGACTGGGAGCTCAGCCCTGAGCAGATGGAGGTCATCAAACGCCTCCATACGGGCATTGCCTACAAGGGATTCGACCCTCGCAAGCACGAGGAATTCTAGGCTCGTGAGCGAGCACTGGGCCCCGGAGAGTAGTCATCTCTCCGGGGCCCAGTGCTCTCGTCTGCCGGGGTTGGCTCGACCGGGTTGGCCCAGCGGGTTTTGCGCGCTTGGTGTCCTGGGCGTCGTATTCCTGCACTCCGGCCGGCCGTTATGCAGCCCGTGTGGTTCAGGTCATTTGGGATCGTATCCCAGGGCGCGCCAGGCGTCGTCGACGTCCTTGGTCATCTGGCGGATGAGAGCGTCCATCCCCTCGTAAGCAACCATGGACCTCAGGTGCGCCACGAACTCCAGGATGACGTTCTGCCCGTAGAGGTCGAAGTCCT
This sequence comes from Kocuria sp., assembly GCA_030454085.1. Taxonomy (GTDB): domain Bacteria; phylum Actinomycetota; class Actinomycetes; order Actinomycetales; family Micrococcaceae; genus Rothia. Next base: position 29,339 of record JAKDJD010000003.1, on the reverse strand, counting down.
CGACCTCCTCGTGAGGGCGACCCATGACGTGCGCCTCGACCTGCCGCGACACCCCTTCGAACGTGGGATTGGACCCCACGGAGATCGCCACGGGCCACCGTTGCCCGGTTTCGTCGTGGAGCCACCCCGCGTAGACGCCGTCGGCCGGAATCAAGCCGTCCGAATTCGATGCCATGTTGGCCGTAGGAAATCCGAGCTCGCGCCCCCGTGCCGCACCGTGAACCACTTCCCCCCGCATGCGGTGGTACCTGCCCAGCAAGTGCGCGGCCGAATCGACGTCGCCGGCGGCGAGCAGCTCCCTGATCCAGGTCGACGAGCATCGGCGGTGTTCGTCCTCGGCGTCCAGTTCGGTGAGATCGTTGTCGGTCGAGAGGTCCTCGACCACGGCCACCTCGAAGCCGTGTTCTTGTCCGAGCTGCTTCATCGCGTCGAGATCTCCCGAATTGTTGCGGCCGAAGCGGACATCGGCACCGATCACGACCTTCTTGGCGCCGAGGCCTTCGACGAACGTGGTGCGCACGAAGTCCTCGGGGGTCTCCTGCGCGAACTCGAGGGAATAGGGCAGCAGGACGAGCGCGTCCAGTCCCAACTCGTCGAGGAGATCCAGGCTGTCCCGCAAACCCATAATGGGGAAGTGCGGAACGTCCGGCCGGTGCACCAGGGCGGGGTGCGGGTCGAAAGAAATCGCGACGGCCCTGAGCCCGTCGGAGTGCGCCTCCGCCACGACGGTCCTGATGACCCGAGCATGGCCCCGGTGGACGCCGTCGAAATTCCCGATCGTCACCGCTGTGGGGCCGTATCCCTGCGGGATCTCGTCCAGGCTCCTGAAACAGTCCACGAATCTCCTCATACCAGACCGCGGCACGGTTCTCGAGCCGCGGCCATCAGTCTAGTCCTTGTGCCAGTGGGCCGCCGTCCGGCGACCACTGTTATGAACGCTTCTTACCCGCTTTCTTCGATTCGGCGGGCTGCGTGCCGCCCTGGGTCATCTCGCTGCGGATTCGATTCGCCTTGCGGATCCATGCGTGCCAGACCAGCAGGCACGGCGGGATCACGAGGTCCAGGACCATGAGCACGATCATGAGCGGGTGCGGCAGACCGAAGATTGCCCAGGAGAAGATCCGGCCGACTCCGCCGAGGAAGATCATGAGGCACACGAACCACAAGACGTTGGCCCACTTGAATTTGACGGCGATCGCCACGAATGCGGCACCAACGCCGCACAAGACTGCGGCGAGAGCCCCGTAGGAGGCGGCCACCGTGGCGCTCGAGCCGGTTGACTCACCGGGCAGGGACGCCGTCCCCGCGAAAATCTGCCACACGCCGTAGGCAATGATCACGAGCCCGTAGAGGGCGACGACGGCGCGGAACAGACCCCAATCCTGTTGCTTGCCCGGCTTACCACTCGACGTGGTCGTGGCCTGTCCCTGCGCCGCCTTGCCCTTTCCTCGGGTCTTCCGGGGGGAGTCGGCGGCGGATGTCGCCGCTCCGCGGGAGCCTTTCTGCGGGGCTCCGGGGCGATTCGGCCGGTCGGCAGACGGACGCTGGGACGCGGATGGTTGCGGCTGTCGTGGCTGTCCGGGTTGCCCGGGCTGCTCCGGTTGCCGTGGCTGGCCTGAGGAGTGAGGCGCTTCCCAAGGACTCGTCGAACGGCCCTCGGGGCCCTTCGCGTTGTTTTCGGACGACGAGGGGTCGGTCATGATCGGCTCCGTTCGGGTAGATCGTCTCTTCCTGATACCACTCTAGGACCGCACGTCTCGGCGGGCACTTCAGCTCGCCGAGGGCACGCGACGTCCCGGCCTGTTCCGGTACAACCACAACAACCCGATGATCGGCAGAACCAGGGGAACATAACCGTACCCGGAACCGAAGTGGGACCAGACCGAGGCCAAGGGGAACATGTCGGGCCGCACGTAGGAGAAGATGCCCACCGCAATCACCCCGAGCAATTCGATCAGGATGGCCCACACAGCAGACCAATAGGCACCGATGCCCTTTCGCGCCAGCGAGATCGTGGCGTAAACGTAAATCGCGGCCGCGACGCCGGAGAGCACGAAGGAGACCGGAGCCTCGTCGAATTTGGCAAGGATCTGGTAGAGCGCCCGCGCCCCCGCGGACAGGGAGAACAGGGCGTACACGGCGACCAGGATCATCCCGGGGCCCTTCGACTTGGCCGACGGGCCCGGGGTCTGCCGCGCGTCGTTCGCCTCGACGTCGTTCATATCAGTCTTGACCTCTCTGGTGGGTCGGATGGTGGAGACTCAGTAGTAGTACCACAGCACGTTCATGCGTTGGACCATCACGATGATGATGGGACCGGCGACGGCCAGGACCAAAGTGGACCAGCGGGTCCGTTCCGTCATGGACCAAACGAAGGTTCCGGCCGGAATCAGCATCGCGGTCAGAAGGTAGCCGTAGTATTCCCAGGCATCGCCGGATGGGCCGTCGGTGATGGTCTGCATGACGATCGAGCCAATAAGGTAGACCACCAGAAAGGCCTCGAGAATCAGCACCGAGCCCTGGGACAGATCGTCTGTGGCCCGTCCGCGCAAAAATTGCACGAGGCACACGAGCGCGGATGCTGCACCGAGTACCAAGGCAATCCAGAACCACAGGTCGTAGCCCGCAATCACGCCTCTCCCCCATTTTCTCGGTCGATCGGAAACCGGGTGCCCGAAACGAAAACGAGATGCGGGACCCCGACCTGCTTGCCTTGGCGCCGCTGGTTCTGCACCAGGGCGACCAGGGTCCCGTCCGGAGCGAAGGCCGCCGTCAGTTCACGGGCAGGCACGATGTCGTCCGTACGCCTGGCCCCGGAATCGTCGCTCCGATCCCCAGGGGGAACCGCGCGGTCGGGGCTCGGAGCGATCCAGCGACCGTTCGAGATGGCGGTGGCTTCTTCGTCGTCGAGGTCGCGGCGCAGGAAGAGCCGTCCCGCGGCGCGTTCGAGCGCCAAAATCGGTAGTGCCTCGCCGCGCTCGCTGGCGGTCGCGAGGTCTTCGAGCGTGGCCGCATCGTCGATCCCGACCTCCCCCACGCTCAGTCGCCGCAGACGGACCAGGTGGCCACCGACACCAAGGTGTTCACCTATGTCTCGGGCCAGGGCCCGCACGTAGGTACCTGAGCTGCAGGTCACCTCAACGTCCACGTCGATGACGGGCTGGGTTGCTTCTCCCTCGGGTGCGTGAGCTCGTCGAATACCGAGGACCTCAAAGGCGTGGATGGTCACGGGCCTGGCCTCGAGTTCGACCTCCTCGCCGGAACGCACCTTCGCATAGGATCTCACGCCGTTGATCTTGATCGCGGAAACCGCCGAGGGGACCTGCATGATCTCGCCCCCCAACTCACCGACCGCCGCATGCACCGCCGAGTCGGCAATCGCGGCGAGAACCGAATCCGACGCGTGGCTCGTCACCTCACCCTCCGCGTCATCGGTCAGCGTGCACTGCCCGAGGCGGATGGTCGCCGAATACGTCTTGGACTCGCCGCTGACCCAGGTCAACAGCTTGGTCGCTTTGTTGATGCCCAGGATCAGCACTCCCGTGGCCATCGGGTCCAGGGTTCCGGCGTGTCCGACGCGACGGGTACCGGCGATTCTTCGCATGCGGCCGACGACGTCGTGACTCGTCATCCCCGCGGGCTTGTCCACCACGACGAGCCCCGAGGGCCCGTCCTGGCGCGAACGATCACGTGCCACTTACTCGGTGCCCTCCTGGGCCTCGCGCATCTGGGTGGTGCCCGAGTCTGGGTCGCAGTGGGCGCCCTTCCCGAAGTCCTCGTCGACCGGGTCGTAACCGTCCCGCATGCCCGCGAGGTCCGCGCGAGCCGCGTCCGTGTGGGGCGTGCTCTCCTGTTGTTCCGCCCCCTCCGGAGCGGCCTCATCGTCCCGACGGTACGGGTCGGCGTCGCCCGCGAAGGTCTTGCCTTCCGCTGCCTCGGCCAGTTCCGCATCACGGGCCCGTGCCTGTCGAAGGATGTCCTCGAGGTGGTTGGCGTTGACCGGGACCTCGTCCGGGACGAAAGTCAGTGTGGGAGTCAGGCGGGCCGTGATGTTCTTGCCCACCTCCGACCGGAGGATTCCCTTGGCGGATTCGAGAGCCGCACGGGTTCCGGCCTGTTCCTCCTCGGTTCCATAGACCGTGTAGTAGACGGTCGCGTGCTGAAGGTCGTTGGTGACCCTGGCATCCGTGACCGTCACGAAACCGAGACGCGGGTCCTTGACCCGGCGCTCGAGAGCCTGGGCCACGATGACCTTGATCCGGTCCGCCAAGCGAGCCGCACGAGCTGCGTCAGCCATGATCTCTCCTCAAGTCAGTGCGCCCCGCGAAGGGACGCTCGAAAAAGTGTGCTCCGTGAAGTACGGGCCGGTGTCCAGGTTACCCCTGGGCACCGGCCCGTGCTCGTCAGATCATCGATTGTGGATGACCGGATGCTCGCGCGAGATCAGTCGCGGGGCTTCTCCTGCATCTCCCACGTCTCGATCATGTCGCCTTCACGGATGTCGTTGAAGGATCCGAGCCCGATACCGCATTCGTATCCGTCGCGGACCTCGGTCGCGTCATCCTTGAACCGGCGGAGCGACTCGATGGTCAGCGAGTCGGAGACCACCGTGCCGTCGCGCACCAGCCTGGCCTTCGCGTTGCGGCGAATGAGCCCGCTGCGCACGATCGAACCGGCAATGTTGCCCCACTTCGACGAACGGAAGACCTCGCGGACCTCCGCCGAGCCGAGGTCGACTTCCTCGTACTCGGGCTTGAGCATTCCCTTGAGGGCCTGCTCGACCTCGTCGATGGCCTGGTAGATGACGCTGTAGAACTTCATCTCCACGCCCTCGCGGTCGGCGAGTTCCGTGACTCGCTCTGCCGGACGGACGTTGAATCCGATGATGATCGCGTTGTCGACCGTGGCCAGGTTGACGTCGTTCTGGGTGATGGCACCGACGCCGCGGTGGATCACGCGCAACTGCACCTCGTCGCCGTCGCCCACCTCGATCTTGAGCAACGAGTCCTCCAGAGCCTCGACGGCACCGGAGACGTCACCCTTGATGATGAGGTTGAGCGTGTCCATCTTGCCCTGGGCCACGGCCTCGTCGAAGGATTCGAGCGTGACGCGCTTGCGACGCTTGGCCAGCTGAGCATTGCGGTCCGCAGCCTCGCGCTTCTCGGCGATCTGGCGTGCGGTCCGTTCCTCCTGGGTCGAGAGGAAGGTGTCGCCCGCACGGGGAACCGTGGACAGGCCCAGGACCTGGACGGGCCGGGACGGACCGGCTTCGCTGACGCTCTGACCGTTCTCGTCGAACATCGCACGAACCCTGCCGTGGGCCACGCCCGCGACGATGCTGTCGCCAACGTGCAATGTACCCGACTGGACGAGGACGGTGCACACCGCGCCGCGGCCCTTGTCCAGGTTCGCTTCGATGGCGACGCCGCGAGCTTCCTTGTCCGGGTTGGCCTGGAGCTCGAGGGCCCCGTCCGCGGTCAGGCAGATGGCATCGAGCAGGTCCTCGATGTTCTGGTGCTGACGTGCCGAAACGTCGACGAACATCGTGTCGCCGCCGTATTCCTCGGGGACCAGACCGTATTCGGCCAGCTGACCACGGATCTTGTCCGCGTTCGCGCCCTCTTTGTCGATCTTGTTGACCGCGACGACGATCGGCACGTCCGCCGCCTGGGCGTGGTTCAACGCCTCGACGGTCTGGGGCATGACGCCGTCGTCCGCGGCAACCACGAGCACGGCGATGTCGGTGACCTTGGCACCACGGGCACGCATGGCGGTGAACGCCTCGTGACCCGGGGTATCGATGAAGGTGATGAGCCGGTCTTCGTTGTCCACGGTGGTGGTGATCTGGTAGGCACCGATGTGCTGCGTGATGCCACCTGCCTCGCCTTCGATCACGTTGGTGTGGCGAATCGCGTCGAGCAGGCGGGTCTTGCCGTGGTCGACGTGACCCATCACGGTGACTACCGGAGGACGTGCCTCGAGCTGTTCATCCGTCTCTGCCTCACGCTCGGCGTCGAGATTGATGTCGAAGGATTCGAGCAGCTCGCGCTCCTCGTCCTCAGGCGAGACGATCTGGATCTTGTAGCCCAGCTCGGCGCCCAGGAGCTCGAAGGTGTCCTGGTCCAGCGACTGGGTCTGCGTGGCCATTTCACCAAGGTGGATGAGCACGGTCACCAACGCTGCGGGGTTCGCATTGATCTTTTCCGCGAAGTCCATGACCGAGGAACCACGGCGCATACGGACGACCGTCTCGCCGTTGCCGCGAGGGACAACGACGCCGCCGGCCGTAGGAGCCTGCATCTGCTCCATCTCGTTCCGCTTTGCCTGCCTCGACTTGCGCTGCTTGCGCCGCGAGTTTCCGCGTCCGAAGGCGCCCTGGGCGTTACCGCGTCCACGACCGCCGCCGCGCGGAGGCCCGCCGGCGCTGGGCCCGCCTCGGCGGGGACCGTTGCCGCCGCCGGGGCTTGCTCCACCGGGGCGACCGCCCACGTTGGACGGCATCTTGGCCGGCATCATGTTGGGGCTCGGTCGGTTGCCCGCGGGGGCCGCGGGCCGCGGAGCGTTACCGCGCTGCCCACCGGCACCGGCACCGGGACGAGGACCGCTTTGGCCCTGCCCCTGGCCCTGACCCGGGCGCGGGCCTCCCTGGCCCTGACCCTGACCTTGGCCGGGCCGCGGACCGCCGCGGCGGTTGCCGCCGTTGGCGCCCCTCATGCCCTGCTGGGAGCTGAAGGGGTTGTTGCCCGGACGGGGTGCACCAGGCTTCGGCGCATTGCCGCGTGCCGATGCGGGGCGGGGCCCCGGAGTCGGTGCGGAACCGGGCTTGGGCGCGGACGAGTCCGTGCGCATGCCCTGCTGCGACGTGTAGGGGTTGTTTCCGGGGCGTGCACCGGGCTTGGGTGCGCCCGGCTTCGGTGCACCGGGTTTGGTCGCCTGTGCCTTGGGCGTGTCTTCCTGAGGCGCCTGGTCCTCGGGCGCAGCAGGGGTCGGCTGTTCCTGACCGTTGTCCTTCGAAGCCTCGGGCTCGGCCTGACCCGTGGAAGCGTTCTGCTTCGGTTCGGCCTTGTTCGCGGCACCGGGCTTGGGCGTCGGCTTGCCCGCGGTCGCCGGCGTGGGGCCGGACGGCTTGGGTGCGCCCGGCTTCGGGGCATCCTTCTTCGGCGTCGTGGCCTCGGGCTCCGAGGGGGTCGATGCTTCCGGGGCCTTCGAACCGGTTTCGTTGCCGGTCGACTGCTTTTTGGGTGTCTGGCCTCCCTTTGCGGGGGCCTGCGCACGGTCCGCGAAGGCGGCGCGCAGTTTCTTCACCACGGGGGGTTCCACCGTGGACGATGCTCCCCGAACGAACTCGCCCAAGTCCTGAAGCTTGGCGATCGCTTCCTTCGAGGTGATGTTGAGCTCTTTCGCGAGCTCGTGAACGCGGGGCTTTGCCACATTACTCCTGTCTCGGTCTGCGCCGAAACAGGCACAAACCGCTTAATTCCGTATAAGGCTCTCGGCAACCACGCGGTTGCCTCGGGACTCGCCGTTGGCCGAGCACAGTGAAGTACTCATTGCGCGGCACTCATCGGGTTTCCATCGGCTTTCTACTCGCTTTCTTCAGGTGTACTCGCACCCGTTGATTGAGCTAGGGGGCGGTCCTCACGCGGATCACAGCGTTGCGGCACGGAGTCTTCCTCCGCGGCCCATTGGCGTTCGAGAGGTTTCGGATCCACGGGACACCGGAACGACCTGGCAAAGGCCTTCGTTCCGAGAGCCCGGTCCAAACACTGACGATCGGGATGCAACCAGGCTCCTCGCCCCTTCATGGACCGATTCCGGTCCAGGACGATCTCGCCCGTTCGATCTCCCTGCGCCCTCTGGAGGACCACACGAACTAGTGCGGTTCGATCATCGGAGCGTCGGCACCCTATGCACGTACGGATTCCGGGGGGAGAAGACAAAATCTCATCCCCTTCCGACCATTCGTGCTCATACCGGGCGTCGAGCGCAATCGATGACCGGAGTCCAGTGTATCCCCCGATGGTGTGTTTCCCCCAAAGATTGGCCGAAACACACCTCTAGCTGTGAGGATGCCCACACAAATGCGGAACGCTATTCGGCCGTGTGGGCTGCCCGAGCTTTGGACTCCGAGACGATGTCGATGCGCCAGTTGGTCAATTTGGCCGCCAGTCGGGCATTCTGCCCTTCCTTGCCGATCGCCAGGGACAGCTGGTCATCCGGGACGATCGCCCTGGCCTGGAACCTGCCCTGCGGATCGACCTCGACCGATGCGACCTTGGCCGGGCTCAGGGCGCCGGAAATATAGGCCGAGGGGTCCTCGGAGTAACTGACAATGTCGATCTTCTCGTTGTTCAGCTCGGAGGTGACGGCGCGGACTCGGGAACCCATTTCTCCAATGCACGAGCCCTTGGCATTGATGCCTTCTTGGGTTGCGCGAACCGCGATCTTGGTCCGATGCCCGGCCTCGCGGGCGATCGACATGATCTCGACCGACCCGTCTTCAATCTCCGGGACCTCGTGCTCGAAGAGGCGACGCACGAGATCCGGGTGGGACCGGGACAGAGTGATGGATGGTCCTTTGAAACCACGCCGGGCCTCGACCACGAAGGTCCGGATGCGCGCACCATGGGAATAGGTTTCGCCGGGCACCTGCTCGTGCGGGGGAAGCACCCCTTCCACGGTGCCCAGGTCGATCTGGACCATGTCGTTCCGTCCGCCCTGTTGGATCTGGCCGGAGACGAGCTGACCCTCACGATCACGGAAGTCGCCGAGAACCTGGTTGTCCTCCGCCTCGCGGAGGCGCTGGAAGATCACCTGACGCGCGGTGGCCGCCGCAATACGGCCGAAGTTCCGAGGCGTGTCGTCGAACTCCCCGATGACCTCGCCGTTCTCGTCGATCTCGGGCGCCACGATGCTCACGTGCCCGGTGTCCTGGTCCACCACGGCGCGGGCATTGCGGATCGCCCCGGCGTTCTTCTCGTAGGCCAGCAAGAGAGCGGACTCGATCATCCGGATCAGCTGATCGACGGGTATGTCGCGCTCCTTCTCCAGGAGGCGGAGGTTGCTCATGTCGATGTCCATTGCTGGCCTTTCCTTGCTCCATGTGCCAAAGCACCGGGACGCAATCGCGCCCCGGCACCCGGCTGGGCCCGGACCTGGTCCTGGTCGGCCCCTGCATTCCGACCTATTCTAGCCGGGATCCTTCAGTCACTGAACTCGACCTCGACCTGGGCGGAATTCACGTCCGAGATCGCGAGGTCCTCGGGCTCCAGGTATTTGGCAGGAACCCCCTTGGGTGTGTCCTTCTTGCGGGCGATGGTCGCGGTTGTCCCGTCGGTCTCCTCGAGGCGGCCAAGGAACGACTGGCCGTCGGACATCCTGATTCTCAGCAGACGCCCCCGCGAGCGCTTCCAGTGGCGGGGTTCGGTGAGGCGCCGAGTCGCCCCGGGCGAGGAGACCTCGAGCATGTAGGTTTCCTCGGGGTCCTGCTCGGTCCGGTCCAGCGCCTCAGAGACCGCGGTCGAAACCTCCGCGATCGTGTCGAGACCAACACTTCCCTCGTCGTCCTCCTGGAGATCGACGACGACCATCACCGTCTGGGTCCGCCCGGCCCCTCGACCGACCAATTCTTCGAGCACCAGCCCGAATTCGGCGACGACGGGTTCGACGACGCTGCGCAGGGCGTCGAGATCCAGAGTGTCCGACAGGGAATTGCGCGGGTGAGCCTGGTCGGAGTAGCCCGCGTCGGCCTTGGAACGCGCAATTCTGCGACGCTCGCGGGAATTGTTCTTGCCTGCACCTGTCTTGCGGTTCGAGCCGTTGTTGGCCAAGAGAACTCCTGTGATGGTCATGTCATGTCCTGCGTCCAGGGTACCGCGCCCAGAGGGCCCGGTGACGTGCCATGATGGTGAGTTGAGCCAGGAACCCGAAGCACCAGAGGAACCACAAACGCATGAAGACTGCAGCCGCCAAGACCCTGTTCGTGATCGTGTTGGTCGTTCTCCTGGTGCTCCTCGCAGCGTCGGCCTTCGTCTGGTGGCGGACGTCACACGGACAGAGTGGAGTCGATGCACAGCAGAAGGCGGCCGCCGAGCTGAAGACCCTCCGGGCCGGCATCGCGAGCTCAGGGGTCTCCGGGTTCCAGAAGGAGAATCTGGAGTCCGACGTGGAAGAACAGCTGGATGCCCTCAACCGCACGGCCGTCGACAAGGCCGAAGCGGACGATTCCCGCCGCCCTACCGATCTTCGCGGGCTGACCGATGAGATCACTCGCAGCTCGAAGACCGTCTACGACCTCGCCTCGACCGACGGCCTGAGCTCGGACGAATCCGCCACGCTCGTTTCGATCGCTGTGAACCAGTGGGGCACCGTCCAGCTGTTCAACGGTTCCCTGGGCGAGGTGGGTGATGCGTCGTCGACAGCGAGCGCCCAGCTGAAGGACATGACGGGTCTGGGGCAGAACCAGGCGTTGGACGCTACGGGGATGTGCCCGGCGATGTCCGACGAGGCCAAGGACAAGGCTTCGGCGGGGTCGGCCTCCGGGGATTCGAAGCGTGGTGCTTCGGAGGACTCCGAGGAGCTCTCCGACATCCTGACCGGTCTCTATTCATCTTCCTGGGCCGAGTCTTACTTCCAGGCCCGGGAAGACGTCGACGGCACCGCCGAGGACACTGCTCAGCGGCTCGATGTCGCGGCCACGGTCCATTCTTCGCAACTCCAGCAGCTGCGCGCCGGACTGGACCAGGCCTGCGAGTCGGTCCCCCAGCCGCACGCGGCCTACGGCCTTCCCGACGACACGAAGGATCCCGGAAAGGTCATGACCGGTCAGGCGGACCACCTGGCCCACGAATCGATCGCGCTGATCAGGACGCAGGACCCGGGCAAATCCGACGTCCACGGAACGAAGTCGTGGACGGCGTGGGGCGCGCGGTCACTGGCCTTGAATACGGTCGTGTCCTCCCAAGTCAGCGGGGACATCCCGGCCCTGCCGGGCATCTCCTGATCCTGCATTCGGCGCCTCGGCCCGCCGGCACAGGCCGCCGGGGCGAACATCGTGCGGCTAGTTCTTCCCGAGCACCAGCTCGTGCCACACGTCCCAACCGGTCTTGATGATCAGCACGGACACGACCGCCAGAAACACGACGCGGACGAACCCGTTTCCCTTGGCGACGGCACTCCGGGCTCCGGTGTAGCCACCGGCCATGTTGGCCACGCCGAGGAGAAGACCGAGGGTCCACAGGATCGAACCGTGGAGACCGAAAAAAGCGAGCGCCCCGAGATTGGTCGCCATGTTGGCGACTTTGGCCTGCGCACTGGCCCTCAGAAAACTCTGCCCCAAGAGCGTGATCAGGCCGATGATCAGGAACGACCCGGTGCCTGGCCCGAGGACTCCGTCATAGAAGCCGATTACCAGCCCGAGGGCCGTCGAGCGCAACAACGCCGTGCGCTCGTTGGTCATCGGTTGGTGCAATTGGCCCGCGTCGGGGCGCAACACCGTGAATGCCGCAACGGCGACCAGAGCGAGCAGGATCACCGGTTTGAACACGGCTTGGGGCAGGGACGAGGCGACGATGGCCCCGCCGAAGCTCCCGCAGAAGGCCACCACGGCCATGGGCAACGAGGGCCTCAGGGGCGTCGTCGTACGCCGAAAGTAGGTGATCGCGCTCGTGCTCGTCCCGAAGAGGGATCCGAGCTTGTTCGTCGCGAGGGCTTGGACAGGAGTCATGCCCGGGACCATCAGCACGACGGGCAATTGGATCAGTCCGCCACCGCCGACGACGGCGTCAACCCATCCCGCCAGGAAGCCGCCGAGCAGCACCAGGACCAGGACTCCCGGGTCCAACGATTCGATTCCGGCCATTATGCGGCGGCGTCACGGCACCGGATGGTCAGGATCCCATCTCTCGTGTGAGTTCCTCGACCACCGACGAGATCTCGACCTCGCGGGATTCACCACTCGCGCGGTCCTTGATCTCCACGGTGCCGTCCTTGTAGCCACGACCCACGACCAGCACGGTCGGAACTCCGAGAAGCTCCGCATCACCGAATTTGACCCCGGGCGAGGTCTTGGGACGGTCGTCGAAGATCACCTCGAATCCTGCGGACTCGAGCTGGCCGACAATGCTCTCGGCGCCTTCCAAGATCTCCTCGCCCTTGCCGGCCGCCACCACGTGGACGTCGGCCGGGGCCAGGTTCCTCGGCCAGATCAGACCGCGTTCATCGTGGTTGGACTCCGCAATCGCGGCGAGCGCCCGCGTGACGCCGACCCCGTAGGAGCCCATCGTGACGGTCACGAGCTTTCCATTCGAGTCGAGAACTTTCAGGCCAAGGGCCTCGGCATATTTGCGTCCGAGGGCGAAAATGTGGCCCATTTCGATTCCGCGGGCGGTCTTCAACGGGCCGGAGCCGTCCGGGGCCGGATCGCCCGCGCGGACCTCGCACGCCTCCACGACGCCGTCCCAGGAGAAGTCCCGTCCGGCCACGAGGTCGAAGACGTGGCGGCCCTGCAGGTTCGCGCCCGTGATCCACGAAGTGCCGGGGACGACGCGGGGGTCGACGAAGTACGGGATTCCCGTGGTCGAATCGGCGCCAAGGGTCTGGGCGTCCAGGCTGAGGCCCGGTCCGATGTACCCCTTGACGAGCATCGGGTAGCTGCGCAGATCGGCGTCGTCCGCCTGGGTGACCTCAATCTCCCCACCGACCTCCAGCGCGTCGGCGAGGCTTACCTCCAGGCGCTTGAGGTCGACCGAACGGTTCCCCGGAATGCCGACGGCGACCATCTGCCTCTCGCCGCTCGGCAACACCACGGTGACCAACAGGTTTTTGAGGGTGTCCGCTGCGGTCCAGGACGCGTTCTCCCTCGGGTGCAGGGCGTTGGCCTGCGCCACAAGGGTATCGATCGTCGGGGAATCCGGCGTCTCCTCGACGTGGGCAGTCGGCAGACCTTCCGCGTCCATGGGGTCGGGAGCCACGGTCGTCACGGCCTCGACGTTGGCCGCGTACCCACCGTCGGAGCGGACGAAAGTGTCCTCGCCGATCGGGGTCGGGTGGAGGAATTCTTCGGATCGTGATCCGCCCATGGCTCCGGACTGGGCCTGGACGATCACGGTCTCGAGCCCCAAGCGTGCGAAGATCCGCTGGTAAGCAGCACGGTGCGCCTGATAGGCGTCCTCGAGTCCGTCCTCGTCCACGGTGAAGGAGTAGGAGTCCTTCATGATGAACTCGCGGCCGCGCAGGAGACCTGCCCGCGGACGGGCTTCGTCCCTGTACTTGGTCTGGATCTGGTACAAGGTGACCGGGAGGTCCTTGTACGAGGAATACATGTCCTTGACCAGGAGCGTGAACATTTCCTCGTGGGTCGGTGCCAGAAGGTAGTCGGCGTCCTTGCGATCCTTGAGCCGGAAGAGGTTGTCGCCGTACTCGGCCCACCGATTGGAGGTCTCGTACGGCTCCCTCGGGAGCAGCGCCGGGAAGTGGACCTCCTGGGCGCCGATCGCGTCCATTTCCTCGCGCACGATCGTCTCGACCTTGTTCAGCACCCGGAGCCCCAGCGGCAACCAGGAGTAGATTCCGGGTGCGGCCCTGCGAATATACCCGGCGCGCACCAGGAGTTTGTGGCTGTCCACGTCCGCGTCGACGGGATTCTCACGCAGGGTGCGGAGGAAGAGCGAGGAAAGGCGAATGGCCAACTATGGTGTCCGTTTCTCTGGAGTGCCGATTGTCTCCGACAAGTCTAAAGGAGCCGACCGCCTGGTACATACCGGCTCGGGCCTTCTCCCCCGTCACATCAGGATCGTGGAGAAGGTACCGATCCGCTCGAAGCCGACGGCCCGATAGAGAGCGCGGGCAGGGCCGTTGTAGTCATTGACGTAGAGGCTGATGCGCGGAAATCGGGGAGCGATGAGTTCGCAGGCCTGAGCCAGGAACGCCTCGGAGAGGCCTCGTCCCCGAAGACGCGGGGCCAACCACACACCTTGCAGCTGGCACATGTCCCCCGCGGTCAGCCCCAGGTCCGTTTTGAAGATCACGTTCCCCTCCGGGTCCGTGGCGAGCACGGTGCGCCCCGTCCTGGCCGAATCGAGGACTCGGTCCGTGTACCCCTGCGGATTGCGATCCATGGGCGAGTACCCGACTTCCTCCGTGAACATCGACACGCTCGCGGGCAAGAGAGCGTCCAGGTCCTCGGCCTCGGCCCACCGCACGGGCGAGAGACCACGCGCGGTTTCCCGCTGCGCTGCCCGCCGGGCCGCCTCGGGATCGGCCAGACTCATGAAGGGCTGGTCGGGGCGGACGTCGAAAGGCAATGGCATGTTTCCGCGAATTCTCTCCCACAGGGGCATGACCATGTCGGCCGGCCCGAAGACGGACGCCGGCTGTTTGTGGGTCCGCAGGACATAGTCCGCGACCCGGGAAAAATGCTGCCGTTCCAGGTGAATCGGAACCAGATTGGCCCCCAGCCAGACGGCTCCCGCCAGGACCGGGAGACCGGCCTCTGCGCCACGTTCGGCGGGTTCGAAGACACCGACGAAGGGCGAGGCCGAATGCATCCTGGTCAGGAACGATGGCCTGGGCAGGCCAATGCGTTCGTAGTGTTCCAGGGGGAACAGATTCGCCAGGGGGCTGCGCCCGATGAGGGAGAGGAGGTCGGCGTCGTCGTCCACCGTCAGTGGACGCACGGTGGGGCCCGAGATGCGTTCGCCTCGCTGTGCCAAGAATTTCACGACGTCACTGCTTCCGGGGTCAGAAGATTTTCACCGGGTCGAAGATGTCCGCGGCGATCAGCAGAACCGACATTCCCATGAAGGCCACGGCCACGACGTACGTCAGCGGCAGCAAGCGAATGGGGTCGAAATGTCCGGGGTCCGCTTTTCTTCTCAACCTGGCCCAGAGCCTGCGTATTCCCTCCCAGAGGGCGCCCGCGACGTGTCCGCCGTCGAGCGGAAGCAATGGGATCAGGTTGAACACGAAGAGGCTGAAGTTCAGGGTGCCCAGGACGGACACGATGTACCCGGCCTTGGCAGAGGTCGGGATGTCCTGGGTCGATGCCACCTCGCCGGCCACTCGGCCCACACCGACCACCGACATCGGAGAATCGGCTGGGCGTTCCTTCTGTGTAAAGAGGGCGACGCCGACATCCCACACGCGCACGGGAAGCTTGATGATCACTCCCCCGATCTGGCCGAAGGTTTGCCCGATGACCGGTGGGATGTCCCCCACCGTTCCATCGCGCAATTCCTGTTCCGGCCCGATGCCGACGAAGCCGACGTCCTCCGTTTTGGGCGTCCCGTCCGCCTTCGTCTCCGGAACGCCGGCAGCGTTGGTGACCGGACGTTGCGTGATCATCGGGGTCATGCTCAATTGCACGTGCCTGCCGTCCCGGTCGACGACGACCGGAACCTCCTGGTCGCCGTGCTCGCGAATCAACCGGGTCAACTGGTCCCAGGATTCGATGTCCTGGTCGGCGAAGCGGACGATCCGGTCGCCAGGCTTCACTCCCGCATCGTGGGCCGGGGCCGCGGGGTCATCGGGTCCGCAATCGGTTCGCTGGGTGTCCTGACCGGCCTGGACCTTGTGGATGCACTCGTTGACCGACTCCACCTTGGTCGTCGGCTCGTTGGTGCCGAAAGAGAGCACCACGATGCTCAGGCACACGACGCCGATCAGAAGGTTCATGCACGGCCCGCCCAGCATGATGACGATCCGCTTCCATATCGGCAACTGGTAGAATTGCCGGTTCTCGTCACCTGGTTGCAGGCGTTCCGCCTCCATGCTGCGGGTCTCGGCCGCCATCTGCTGGACGAGTCCCGTGGAGTCGCTCGTGATCCTGCGGCCGTCCTTGTCCGGCGGGTACATTCCGATCATCGAGATGTATCCACCGAGCGGTATGGCCTTGATCCCGTACTCGGTCTCCCCCTTGCGCCGAGAGAACAAGGTCTTTCCGAATCCGATCATGTACTGGGTCACACGCACGTTGAACAGCTTGGCCGGAATCAGGTGCCCCACCTCGTGCAGCGCGATGGACACAGCAATGCCCACCGCCATGACGAGCACACCGACCACAAACATCAGCCACGAGCCGCCCAGGACTTGAGAAAGATCCACACAGTCTCCCGTTCATTTCTTGTGCGGACCGGTCATCGCCCGCGAGCTCGATTCTACGAGCACCCGGCACGTTCCCGGTCGCTCCGCGCCGTGCCGTGCGCGAGTCCAGGCTGGGACGGGCCCGGCCTCAGGCCGGATGAACCACCGCATCGGCGACAATTCGTGCGTTACGAGCGATTCCGGCGGATTGCACCCGCCCCTGGGACGCGCGTGCCGTCGTCGTCACGGTGCCTTGGGGCTGGCTGATCAGCAGGTCTCCGTCCGGCGTCGGGTCGGCACATTCATCGAGCAAGGTGCCTCCGAGTGCCGACGCCCCGCCGAGCGCGATGGCCGCCGTCACGGGGATCGCATGGTGGAAAACCCCCAGGGATGTCGTTCAGACTCCGACCTCATGCGGACCCTCGGCATGATCCAAGCAGGAGACCCTGGGTATCGCCGCGCTCGCGGGCAACCCCATGTGGCGTCCCGCTTCCTTCCGCAGGACTTCGAGACGATCCAGAACTTCGGTCCGCACGTTGAGCTCCTCGGGCGTGGCCCCGACGGGCAGTCCGAGGTCCTCCGCCCGAACGAGGACCAGCGGGTTCGTGATATCGACCAAGCTCGCCTCGAGGCCGGCTTCGGGAAGAAAGGACATGGGTCCGCACGGCAGGGCGGCTCCGGTCTGCTCTCCCCCGGGCGCTTCGAATCGCATATCAATCCGGGGTCCGGCGGTGAGCACCCCGGGCATCGAGAAGTCGCCAGACCGAGGAAGGACTCCCCCGGAGAGCACGTGCTCGAGCTCGTACACCGCCTGGGTATTCATGTTCCACACCCGAACCGAGAAACGCTCGCCCACGCCACGGACCAGGCCACGAGACAGGGCGTAGGCACTCACGGCCGCGCTCAGGTTCCCGCAGTTGCCGCTCAGATCGACGTCGGGCCTCCGAGGATCGACCTGGACGAACAAGGTCACCAGGTCGACGTCGTCCGGGCACTCCTTCGCTCCGGGCAGGCCGGCGATCACCTCCGGCACGTCCACGGCCATGATCTTGCTGTTCGAGGAAGCTCCCCCGCCCAGACCGTCGACGGCCAAAGGGTCGGGGCTGCCGATCAGCGCTACGCACAGCGCGTCCCTCTCCGAGGGCTCGCGAGGCAGATCGCGAATTCTGAGGAATACGCCGCGGCTGGTCCCACCGCGGACGATGGATACGGGCAATCCGTCGGTCGTCATGGTGACCACCCTCTCAGAGGCCCAGCGCCAGAGGTATGACGGCGAGGAGCCCGGGCACGACGATCGTCAGACCCAGCGAGGTCGCGAGGAACATCCTGAAGACGTCGTTCTGCTTGTCCTGTTGCGCGTTGGCGACCACGAGTGTGCCAGCGATGTGGATCGGGTTCATCACCATGAGCCCCGAAGGGACCGCAACCGCCGCCACGATCCAAAAGATATGCGGGGAATCCGCGAAGAAACCGAAGACCAGGGGCATGGTCAGGCTCAGCACACCCAAGGCGGAGGACTCCACATTGCACAGGACGGCGGTCAGGTAGGCCAGGACCAGGAGGAGAATCGCCCCTGAGGCCACGCCGCTCATCGAGTTCTGGATCGAGTCGATGGTTCCCACGGATTCCAGGAGACCGAGATACGTCAGTAGGCCCCCGATCAGCAGGGTCGCTCCCCACGGGACGCGCCCCAGCATGTCCTTCTGCTGCGGGTGGAAAATCAGTTGCAGCACCGCGGTGACCGCCATGGCCGTGAGCCCGACGTCGAAGCCGAAGGCGATCACGCACACCACGAACAGAACCAGACCGATGATCGATGCCACCGCATAGGCAGTGTTGATCGATGCGGAGCTGGAGTCGGAACCTTCCTCGACCTGTGAGGCGCGTGGTTCTACGAGTGCCTTGCCTCGCTTGGCCAGGTTACGGAAGAGCACCTGGAGCACAGCGAGCGCGACGGCGGTGACCACGACCGCCACGACCCACAGGCCCCAGCCGGAGTAGGAGACGCCGGCCTTGCTCGCCAGGTGTTGGAGCGTGGCTCCTGTGGGGTTCAGAGGTGACATCCCCAAACCGATAGCTCCCATGATCACGCCCAAGGCGTTGATCAAGTATGTGCCGGGGTAGGTCACGGAAACGAAAGCGATGATCGGAACCAGAATTGCTACCGGCCCCGTGCTGAAGATTCCGACGGTCGAGAGGAATCCGCCGAGCAGGAAGCCGACCCATGGAATCAAGCCATGGCGCGGACCGACCAGTCTGAAGACTCCGTTGATGATCCATCGGATCGCCCCACTGAGCTCCAGGTGGCTGAACATCAGGGAGACGCCGATGATCAGCACCACCAAATCGGCGGGGAAGCTCTTGTACACCTCGTCCGGGGAGGCTCCGGAGACGATGAGCAGCACGAATGTCGCGCACAAGGACAGAATCCCGATGTTGATCTTTTTCCACACGGCCCCGATCAGGATCAGGATCAGAAGGACCAGGGAAACGGTCTGGGGCAGAGTCAAGAATCTCTCCAAAGTCAGCGTCGAAGAAGGTGAGGGCCGTTCAGGACCATTCGCCGGAAGCAGGGAAGAGTTCAGTCGGTTCGACGCCCGAAGGCGGATGCCGGACTCCTCATGCGAAACGATGGGTGGCGAGGCCCAAGTCACCGTATCAGCAGAGACACTTCGCCTCGGAATGCATTAAGTGGCACTCGCCCGGTCGTCGGAGGGGCACGACCGTGCGGAGCATACCGTTCCATGCCTGGCCTCGCGGCAGCTTGTTCGGCATGCGAACGAGCATTGTGCGATCTCACCGATCCGATGTGAGCTGGAACAATCGTCGAAGGGAGAACCATGTCCGATCAGTCGGTGGACGTCGCCATCATGGGGGCAGGCCCTGCCGGCCTCATGCTTGCCCACCTGTTGCGCCGCGAAGGGTTGTCCACGGTCACTGTCGATTCCCGGGGCGAGGACGAGATCCATCGGACGCACCGGGCAGGGATTCTGGAACACGGTTCCGTCGAGATGCTCACCCACGAAGACCTCGGGTCACGGGTGCTGTCCGAAGGACACCGGCACGACGGCATCGATCTGCGTTTCGACGGAGAATCCCATCGGGTCGATTTCCGCGAACTGGTCGGCGAATCGGTCTGGCTGTATCCGCAGAACGAGGTCTTCCACGACCTCGCCTCGGCCGCGCACCGTCACGCCATGGACGTCCGCTACGACGTGTCCGAGGCCCGCCCCCTGGACATCGACTCCGAGAACCCTGGCATAGGCTTCGTGGAATCGGACGGCTCCAGCCGGGTGGTCCGTGCCCGATACGTCGTGGGTGCCGACGGGTCACGATCCGTGTGCCGCAACGCTATTCCGGAGAACCGGCGCACGCACTCGTCGACCACCTACCCGTTTGCCTGGTTCGGAATCCTGGCCACCGCGGCCCCGAGCGCCCCTGAGCTCATCTACGCTCGGTCCCCGCACGGATTCGCGCTCATCTCACAGCGCAGCGCGGACGTGCAACGCATGTATTTCCAATGCGACCCGGACACCGACCCGGAAGCGTGGAGTGACGAGGATATTTGGAACGAGCTCCAAAAGCGCGTCGAAGGCCCGGATCACCTGACACTGAAAACCGGCCCCATCTTCGAGAAGACAGTGCTCAAATTCCGGTCCTTCGTGTGCGACCCCATGAGATATGAGCGGTTGGTCCTGGCCGGCGACGCCGCTCACACGGTTCCGCCCACCGGGGCCAAGGGTCTCAACCTGGCGCTCGCCGATGTTCGCGTCCTCGCTCCGGCGCTGGCCTCCGCGGTCGGAGGCAACACGGGTTTGCTGGACGAGTATTCCTCGACCGCCCTCGCACGGGTCTGGAAGGCGCAGAATTTCTCCTACTGGATGACCGGGATGTTGCACCAGGATCCTGAGGAGGGCCCCTTCGCCGCCGCGAGGCATCGAGGAGAGCTGCGATCCCTGGTCGATTCCGTGCACGGTCGGGCCTTCCTGGCCGAGCAGTACACAGGATGGCCTGACAGCCCGACCACGTCCGGGTGACCTATCCGAGGCCGGCCAGTGTCCGGGAATAGCTGTAATCGGTCTCGGCGTCCTTGGCCAGTTGCCAATATGACAGTTTCGACGCTCCCTGCTGGACGGCATAGCTCTGGAGCTCCCTGGCGTCGTCCTGGGTGAAGTCCTGCTGGTTGGCGCTCTCGCCCATACTGAAGGTCACTCCGAGTCCTGGACGTTGCTCGCCGTACAGCTCGGCCAGCTGCGCATTGGTCCCGTCGATTGCGTATTTTCCGGAACGGACGGTGTCCTGTTCTTTGCCGAAGTCCATCGTCATGATGTTCACGGTATTGACCGCCACGGCCTTGGTCGCGGCATCGGACAGCACACCCTGAGCGTCCGGACCCAGCCCTCTCGGCTCGACCGGGAAGGTGTAGTCGACCGTGACTTCGGGCCGTTCCTGCTGGAGCTGGGCCAGGGCCTGGTTGCGGCGCTGGTTGGCGGCGTCGTCCTTCTGGGCCCCTTGTTCGAGGTCGAAGTCGAGGTGCGTGACCCCATATGTGTCCACGACCTGCCTGTAGGCTTCGGTGATGCGGCCGACGTCGTCGCACGTGTGGGCCAAGAGGTTGTCCCGGTTGCCCGCGCCCCCGAAGGAGATCGTGGCAGCGCCACCGGCCTGCTGATACTGCGCGATCTGTTCCTGAAGATACCCCGGCCCCTGCCCGGCGGCCGCGTCCCACTGGAGATCGCAGCTTCCGGGACGCGCGTTGAGGAATGCCAGGGTCGCCGCGGACACGCCGGTAGCTGCCTGGTTGTCCTGCAACGTGTGGACGTTGGACTCGCTGACGTTGAGGTACGGCGAGATCTCGTGTGAGGCCGTGGTCGCCTCCGATGCCTGGGCCGCCGGGCCCGCGAGGCCCAGAACACTGGTGCCCAGGAGCCCGGAGACGATGACCGTGCGGGAGAGCTTCATGGTGATCCTTTCGACAATCGGCGATACCGACGGTACCGGAGACACCTCGCCCTATCGCGGTGCGGCCTAGCCGACGATGCCGAATTTCTTGAGTCGCTGCCGATCGGCGGCCGTGGCGGACAGCTGCAGCTCCAGGAGCTCGGAATAGATGCCACCCGAGGTCGCGAGCTCGCTCGGCGTGCCGACTTCCCTGATCCTCCCGTTCTCGAGCGTCACGATGCGGTCCACGGCGGAGATCGTCGACAGCCGGTGCGCAATGATCAGGCTGGTTCTCCCGATCATCAACCGGTCCAGCGCCTCCTGCACCACGCGTTCGGACCGGGTGTCCAGCGCGCTGGTCGCCTCGTCAAGGATCAGGATCGGCGCGTCCTTGAGAATCGCACGGGCGACCGCGATCCTCTGTTTCTGTCCGCCCGAGAGCTTGAGACCGCGCTCGCCGATCAGGGAATCGTAGCCGTCCGCAAACTGCCGGACGAAGACATCAGCGTTGGCCTGCGTCGCGGCCTCCACGATCTCCTCCCGCGTGGCCTGGGGCCTCGCATAGGCGATGTTCTCCGCAATGGTCCCGGAGAACAAAGACGAATCCTGGAACACCATGCCCATGGCCGCGCGCATTTGCCCCAGGGTCGAGGTCGAGGTGTCGAATCCCGCGACCGTAACCCTGCCCTCGGTGGGCATGTACAGCCCCTGAAGGAGGGACATCAGGGTGGATTTCCCTCCCCCGGACTCGCCCACGAAGGCCACTTTCTCGCCCCTGGACACGGCCAGATTGATGTCCCGGAGAACGGCCTGCTCGCCGTCGTAGGCGAAGGCAACGTCTTCGAAGGTAATGACCGGGTCGGGCAGGTTCTCCGACGAATTCGACGTCGAGGCCGGCTCGTCGCGCCCGTCAGTAGAGACTCGGTTGATCGTGGCGGTCACCGTCGGGGCCACCACGGAGCCCGACCGTGGATCGTCCGGCAGGTTCATGACCTCGAAATACTCGCGGGATCCGGCGATCGCACGCTGCGCCGAGTCGATGATCCACGAGAGCATCGCGACCGGTTGGGAAGCCATCGCCATCAACTGGATCATCAGCACCATGTCGCCGAGGGAGAAGTCGCCTTCAAGGGTCTTCCAGAAGATCAACAGGTACATCAGGAAGAAGACAATGTTCAGCGCCGACCTGCGGAAGTTGTCCATGCGGTGCCAATGCCGCGACTGGTCCTTGGTCAGTGACACGGTATCCGTGAAGTGCCGGGTGAAGGCCGCGAGCTCCCGGGCCTGGGTGCCGAAGGACTTGACCACCCGCAGTTGCGAGATCACCTCGTTGAATCGTCCGCCGGCCAAGTCGATGTGCTCGTTCTTGTCACGTTCCCAGACCTGCCACTTCCGGCTGGTCAGACCCGTGAGCCACAAATACGTCGGATAGATCACGAGCAACAAGATGGCCAGCGGCCAGTAGTAGACGAACATGATGATGAGCACCGCGATCGTCGTGATGATGGTCGAAAAGAAGTTGTTCGACATCGACTTGATGAAGAACGTGACTTCCGCGATCGACCGGTTGAGGCGGGAGACCACGGACCCCGTCAGCTGGGTGTCGAAGTAGCTCTGCGGCAGGCTCAACAATTTGTGGAAATACCGGGTCGAAAGAAGGGACCGCATGCGCTGCCCCATGATGTCGCCCAGGTAGCCGCCGTAATTCGAGATGAACGTGCTGAACAGCTGCATAACCAGGTACAGCCCGGCGAACGTAAAAATGATGCGGACGGTCGACTCGCCGTGCCCGTTGAGAGCGGCGACCACGGCGTCGGTCGCGAACTTCAGCACGAAGGGTGTGGCGAGCGATCCGACCGCGGTGAGCACCGAACAGATCAGGATGCCGAGATAGAAGGGCCAGAGCGAGCCGGTGGCCCTCATGATGCGAGCAATGCTGCGCATAGTCTTCTCCTTCCAGAGCACGACGCCGCGATGTCGGAAGGGGGCACGGCGGTCATCGGACGGTGTGATCAGCGTCCGCGGTCGTCGACCGCCGAAGCGAAATCAGCGCAATGCTTGAGTGAGTTGGATGGCTCGTTCCAGGAACGCGTCCACCTGAGCCTCGTCGTAGGCGTGTTTGGTGGTTGCGGGCCTGAACGAAGCGCTGCGGATTTTGGCCGGCGAGATGTCGTCGGAGTTGCGGAAGTAGTCCAGCAGCTCCCTGCACAGACGGTCCACGTCGCCCACGAAGTACCCTTCGGTGCGGCGCCTGGCGGGGCGCCGGAACCGTTCCCCGTCGGGTCGCTTGAGCCTCCCCATCACGAGGTCTGCCAGGCCTGATGCGTGGTCGTGCCAGGCATCTTGTCCTTGATTCCGGAGGACGTCGTTCTTCTCGACCTCGGCGAAATGGTCCTCGTAGGATTCCAGGGCCCGGTCGACATCCGCCGGCCGGTAGCCGCCCTTTTCCTGGCCGAACTCCGTGCCTCGGATCTCGGCGGCGGTAATCGTCAGCTCCGGGTTGCCGGCGCGCAGGGATTCGGCCTGCTGGCCGCACCGGTCAAGGATCTGCCGAACCTGGTAGGTCGAGTATCCCTTGTGCTTGCGCGGGACCCGACCTATGCGATGGGTTTCTTGCGTCGCCGTGACGGCGGCGTCATTGGGCTCTCGGACCGATGAGCCGGGCATGGCTTCCTCCAGTGAATATCGGGTTGGGTCAGACCAGCAGTGCGGCGAAGATGACGTAGCCGATGGCCGCGGCGAAGACGATCGAATCCAACCTGTCCATGACTCCGCCATGGCCGGGAAGGATGTTGCTCATGTCCTTGATGCCGATTTCGCGCTTGACCATCGATTCCGCGAGGTCCCCGACCGTGGAAGCGATGACGAGCAACACGGCGATCACCAGCCCATTCCACCACGGCCCGTGGAGCAGGAAGACTGCGCACAGGACTCCCACCACCATGGAACCGACCATCGAGCCCGCGAATCCTTCCCACGTCTTCTTGGGGCTGATTCTCGGGGCCATGGGGTGCTTCCCGAACAGAACGCCCGCGACGTACCCCCAGGTATCGTTGCCGATGGCCATGAGCACGATCGTGAATACCTTGGCGGCCCCATTGTCCTCACGAAAGATCAGGACCGCAAGGGCCAGCATGAACGGAACCCAGCTCATCACGAAGATCCCGCCCATGATGGACTGGAGCATTCCGTCTTTTCGCCCGAAGGCCCTCCAGAGAGTCAGCAGAACCACCGCTCCGAGGACCGACAGGATCAGGGCTTCTCCCCCGCCGTAATAGGCGGCGAAGGGAAACAGTGCGCCCGTCACGACGGCGGGCACGAGTGGGACCCGCATTCCCCTCTTGTGGTTGAGGGACCGACCGACTTCCCACGTGCCGACGGCGGCCGCGAGGGCCGCGAGGGCCACGATCACCAGCGGGACAAAGAACAGTCCGATGATGACGACGACGACCAGACTCGCGCCGACGCCGATGGCGGCCGGCAGATTTCTGCCGGCCTTGGACTGTTTCTTGGGCGAGGTCGAGGGGTCTGCGGGAGACGACATCAGACCTCGAGCAGCTCGGCTTCCTTGCGCTTCAGCAGGTCGTCGATCTGCTCGACGTGCTTCTTCGTGATGGCGTCGAGCTCTTTCTCGGCCCGGTTGCCCTCGTCTTCGCCGGTCTCGCCGTCCTTGACGGCCTTTTCGATCGAGGTCTTGGCCGTGCGCCGGATGTTGCGCACCGAGACGCGGGCATCTTCTGCCTTGCCCGAGACCATGCGCACGTAATCCTTGCGACGCTCCTCCGTGAGCTCGGGCATCACCACGCGAATCACGTTGCCGTCATTGGCAGGATTCGCGCCAAGGTCGGAATCGCGCAGGGCCTTCTCGATGTCGTTGAGGGAGGTCTTGTCGAACGGGGTGATGAGGAGCGTGCGGGCGTCGGGGTTCTGGAAGGAAGCCAGCTGCTGCAAGGGGGTCGGGGATCCGTAATAGCTGACGAGCACGCCGGAGAACATCGACGGGTTGGCGCGGCCGGTGCGCACGGCGGCGAAATCTTCCTTCGCGGCGTCGACGGCTTTGCCCATTTTGGTACGGGCATCGGACAGGGCTTCTTCGATCACTTCGATCTCCTCATTCTCTGTGCACCCGGCTGTTCCGGCCGGGCCGCTACAACGTGGCACCGGCCCGAACGGACCGGTCGCGACGTCGGCGAAAGTCTCCTGAATCAGTCTAGCCACCCCGCTCCGGACGGGGCTAACCGCCGTACCCGTAGGACTAGGCGGTAACCAGCGTGCCGATCTCCTCACCGAGGATCGCGCGTGCAACGTTGCCCTCACCCTGCATGCCGAATACGCGCATGGTCACGTTGTTGTCCTTGCACAGGCTGAACGCCGTCTGGTCCATCACACGGATGTCGCGGTGAAGGGCTTCGCCGTACGTCAGGTGGGCCAGCATCTCGGCGTCGGGCTCAACCTTCGGATCCGCCGTGTAGACACCGTCGACGCCGTTCTTGGCCACCAGCACCTCGTCGGCACCGATCTCGAGGGCTCGCTGGGCCGCCACGGTATCGGTCGAGAAGTACGGGAGACCCGATCCGGCGCCGAAGATGACCACGCGATCCTTCTCCATGTGGCGGATGGCGCGCCGAGGGATGTAGTTCTCGGCGACCTGGGCCATCTCGATGGCCGACTGCACGCGGGTGTCCACCCCGCTCTGTTCGAGGATGTCCTGGAGGGCCAGGGAATTCATGACGGTGCCCAACATGCCCATGTAATCGGCGCGCGAGCGATCGAGACCGGCCGAGGAGAGTTCAGCCCCCCGGAAGAAGTTGCCGCCCCCGACGACGATCGAGGTTTCCGCCTGCCCAACGGTCGAGGCAATCTGCTCGGCGAACTTGCGCACGACTGCGGTGTCGATGCCGACGCGGCCGCCGCCGAAAACCTCTCCAGAGAGTTTGAGCAAGACGCGACGCCGGTGGGGTGCGGCTGAGGGGGTGGTATTGACGGACATTGATCCTCCTGGGCTCCCGGCCCTGCTGGTCGTGGTTGGTCTGCGCTGTCGCAAACAGCTTACGCAAAGAGGGAGCGCCCACTCTCGGTGGACGCTCCCTCAATCACTGGGTTTGTCAGTTGCCGACGCGGAAACGCACGAACCCGGTCGCCTGGGCGCCTGCCTCTTCCAGAACCTGGCCGACGGACTTCTTGGAGTCCTTGGCGAAGTCCTGGTCGAGGAGGGTGTTCTCCTTGAAGAAGCCCTTCAGACGGCCCTGGACGATCTGCGGAATGATCTTATCGGGCTTGCCCTCGGAACGAGCGGTCTCTTCGGCGATGTGACGCTCGGACTCGACCTGCTCGGCCGGGATCGCGGACTCGTCGAGGAACTTCGGTGCCATGGCGGCGATGTGGACGGCGACGTCGTGGGCGACTTCCTCGGCGTCCTTGCCATCGACGGCGAGGAGGACGCCGACCTGTGCGGGCAGGTCCTTCGAGGTCTTGTGCAGGTAGACGGCGACGTTGTCGCCCTCGAGACGTGCGACGCGGCGCACGACGACCTTTTCGCCGAGCAGGGCGCCGGCCTCGGTGACCTGCTCCTCCACGGTCTTGCCCTTGGAGGTGGCCTTCAGGAGGTCCTCCAGGTTGCCGGCGTCCGCGCTCACGGCCGCCTCGAGAACGTCGTTTCCGAATTCGATGAACGGAGCGGACTTCGCCACGAAGTCGGTCTCCGAGTTGACCTCGACGAGGTAGCCGACGCCGTTCTCGACGCGCGCGGCGACGAGGCCTTCAGCGGTTGCGCGGCCCTCGCGCTTGGTGACGCCCTTGAGACCCTTGACGCGGATGATCTCCATGGCCTTCTGCTGATCGCCCTCGGCCTCGTCCAAAGCCTTCTTGACATCGAGCATGCCGGCACCGGTGCGTTCGCGCAGCGCCTTGATATCGGCTGCAGTGTAGTTCGCCATCTGAACTCCTTAGGTTTTGTGATGAGCACGTCGACGCAGGGCCGGGCCGGTGCGGCCCGGCCCTGCGGTTGCTGTGCGGTCCGATCGTGCGCGGACCGGTCAACTGGGAATTAGTTGGAAGAAGCCTCGGCGGATTCCTGAGCCTCGGTCTTCTCCGATGCCTCGGGCTCCGAAGCCTTCTCGGAGGTCTCGGCGTCAGCTGCCTTCTCGGAGGTCTCAGCGTCGGCGGCCTTCTCTGACTTCTGGGCCTCGTGCTGCTCGAGAAGTTCCTTCTCCCACTCTGCCATGGGCTCCTCGGGGGCGTCCGCCTTGCCGGCCTGCTTGTTGTTGCGCTCGAGCAGGCCTTCGGCCACGGCGTCGGCGACCACGCGGGTCAGCAGGTTCACGGAGCGGATCGCGTCGTCGTTGCCCGGGATCGGGAAGGCGACTTCGTCCGGGTCGCAGTTGGTGTCCAGGATCGCAACGACCGGGATGCCGAGCTTCTGTGCCTCGTCGACCGCGAGGTGCTCCTTCTTGGTGTCGACGACCCACAGCAGCGACGGGGTCTTGGACAGGTTGCGGATACCGCCCAGGGTCTTCTCGAGCTTCTCGAACTCGCGACGGAGGAGGAGGAGCTCCTTCTTGGTGTACTGCGAAGCGGCGACGTCGTCGAAGTCGACCTGCTCGAGTTCCTTCATGCGCTCGATGCGCTTGGAGACCGTGGCGAAGTTGGTGAGCATGCCGCCGAGCCAACGGTGGTTGACGTACGGCATGTTGACGCGGGTTGCCTGCTCCGCGATGGCTTCCTGGGCCTGCTTCTTGGTGCCCACGAAGAGGATGGTTCCACCGTGTGCAACGGTTGCCTTGACGGCCTCGAACGCGCGGTCGATGAATTCGAGCGACTGCTGCAGATCGATGATGTAGATGCCGTTGCGCTCGGTGAAGATGAAGCGCTTCATCTTCGGGTTCCAGCGGCGGGTCTGGTGACCGAAGTGGACACCGGAATCGAGCAGCTGGCGCATAGTTACGACGGGCATGTCGTCTCCTTTGGTGCGGTACGCCCCACGTGCTTCTGGGTCACGCACCGTCCTCGTAGTTATCGGTTGTCTCGGGTGGACACAAGCCCACCGCATTCCTGGCGATCTGCGATTCCCCGCCGGGAGGCCCCGAGCGGGTCCTGAACCGGCCGTTACCGCCACCGTGCGGGTGGCGGACCGTTGGCTGGCACCGTCCTTCGTCTGCCGAAGGACGCACAGGTCACGCGAAGTCAGCGGACACAGATCGTCCACTGCTACGGCAACTATACAGCACGCGCGAATTGTCCACCGACCAAATATTCACCGATATCAATCACACTTTTCCACTGACAACGAGCGGGCCCCTCGCACGACGCCGACCCGAACCGTGAGCGGCGATGTACTGACGTCATGCGTTCACGTCTCGCGTTGGTTCTGACCACGCTCACGGTCCTGTCCGCAGGTTGGACCGCACCGTCTGCGACACCCCTCCGCGTCCCATCGTGGAGCTGGCCCCTCTCCCCGAGGCCACCTGTTGTTCGCCCCTTCGCGAAACCCGTCCAGAAATGGACGGCGGGACACCGCGGCATCGACCTGGACTGCGCCAAGGCCCAGGAGATACGGGCCCCCACATCCGGGACCGTATCCCACTCGGGCTGGGTCGTGGATCGTGGCGTCATCACCATCACCACGGACGACGGACTCCGGACCAGCTTCGAGCCCGTGATCGACCAACTTCCGAGAGGAACACACGTCACCGCGGGCACCGTCGTAGCTCGCCGTGATCCCGAGCTGCGGCACGAAGGCTGCGCCTCGTGCCTGCACTGGGGCGTCAGAGACGGAGACGAATACATCAACCCGCTGAGCCTGGTGGGAGCGCTGCATCCCTCCGTCCTCCTGCCGCGGTCTCGTGGCCCCGGCCCCTAGCGGATGAGCCTGGGCGGGGCCGTGGCGCACTGGCACGTTCCACGCTGTGAACCACACTCTGCCGCGGATTCCGAAATCGCCTAGGGTGATGGTGCAGTGCCCGACTCAGAGCCTGCGGGCTCGGAAGGAATCCATCACTCGTGACCATTCACTACGTCAGCCGCCACAAGATCGCAGTGGCCCTGGGCATGACTCCGGCCGCTATCCAACAGCGTCATAATGCAGGCACCATGCCGAAGCCCGACGCGATACTGCACGGGTCCAAGACGTCCGAATGGTACGGCTGGAAGACCGAAACCATCGAGAAATGGGCTCCCACCATCGGTCGCGACGTCGATTGGTCACGCACGGGAAAATGAACCCGCAATGCCCCCCTGCACACGCCCGGTCCGTCGCTCGGAAGGGGTCGGGGGAAGGCCGAGAGCCCGCCGCGCCCGGATCGTTCCGGGCCGGGCGGGCC
>JAKDJD010000019.1 GCA_030454085.1 Kocuria sp. | reverse complement strand
ACCGACTCCCAGCTCCCAGCCTTCTCGCTCCCCGATCCCCGAGTCACCGACTGTCGGCGAGTCGACTCCTGCCGCAATGCCCGCCACGACGCCGTCGAGAGTCTCAACATCCCCCTCGGCACCGCCCCCTGCCTCGGGCCCGGAACATGGTGGCGTCCCCGGGGACGGATCGAACCGAATTCACGAGATCGTCAGGCCGAAACCCGCTGCCATGACCGAGCCGACGCCGCTGCCGACCGGCATTTCACCCGTCGCCCAGGGCCCGGTTCGGGGCTCCGACGGGTCGTCCCGCACGGCTCCTTCTCCGCAGGCCGCCCCCCGCCCACAGACCGCCGCGAACAAAGCCGTCGTGCCCCGGGCGGCGGGCGTTTGCGCAGCCATGCTCGGCATGACCCTTGCGGGCTGCGCCCTCTACCGGCGTCGTCTGGCGTCGGCCGGTGCGGGCGAGAAGTGAGTCGCGAGCACGACGTCTCGAAGGCCGGTAGACTCGCGTGTGCAGTCAGACGCGCTAATGGGCCCGCGCACGAGCGCGAGCCGTGGAGGATCAATGTCCGAGTTGGCATCGCCCGAAGTCAGAAACATCAATGCAGAGCAGGTCCTGGCCCACCTGCCGATGAGAGCCGCAGTGGATGCTCTGAAACAGGCGTTGCTCCAGGGCTACGATCCTGCCCTCGCCCACCCCCGGACCTCGGCCGAGCTCGAGCACGGCGAGTTCCTCATGATGCCGAGCGAGTTCGGTGACTACGCGGGCATCAAGATCTTGACTTTGGGACCGGATAACCCCCGCAAAGGCGCACCCCTGATCCAGGGCAGCTACATCCTCTTCGACTCGGATACCCTCAGCCCCCTGGCCGTGATCGACGGACCGGCCCTGACGGCCATCCGCACCCCGGCCGTCTCCGCCTTGGGTATCGAGATGCTCGCCGCACCCGATGCGAGCCGCCTCGTGGTCTTCGGGACCGGCCCGCAGGCCGAGTACCACGTCAGGGCGGCCGCTGCGGTCCGCGAAATCTCGAGCGTCCGGATCGTCGGCCGGAGCGCCAACAAGACCGCGCGGTTGGTGGAAACACTGATCTCGGAAGGCTTCAATGCAAAAGCAGGCGAGGCCGACGACGTCGAGAACGCAGACATCGTTGCCTGTTGCACGAGCTCCCAGGAACCGCTCTTCGACGGCGACAAGGTGCAGAACGGCGCCGTCGTCGTCGCAATGGGTTCGCACTCACCGGACGCCCGGGAAACCGACGATGCCCTGGCCCGTCGCGCGGCCTTCTACGTGGAGGACGTGGATACGGCCCTGAGGGAAGCAGGCGACGCCGTCATCGCCGTCCAACGGCACCTGCTCCGCCGCGAGGACCTCGGTGGTCTCTCGTCCCTCGTCCTGGACGGCAAGCGCGATCCGTCCCGCCCTGCGCTCTTCAAAACCGTGGGGATGGGCTGGCAGGATCTCGTGACCGCGAAAGCCCTGTTCGAGAATCTCCCGGGCTGAGCATCCTGCACGGACCCCGGGTGTGCACAGCTGACAGGCTGGAACGATGATTATTTTCGACGTCGACTCCATGGGCCGCTCCCTGCCGGCCGCGGAACTCCTTCCTCGCTTGGCGGCGGCGGGCGATGACGCCGGAGCCCTCCGTGCCGTCGTCGAGGCCCCACCCGGCACGGGCAAGACGACCCTCGTCCCTCCCTTCCTCGCGAACTGGATCTCGCAGCACTCCGCCCGGATCCACCCGAACGAGAACCGCACCGAGCCGCGGCTCGGAGGCGCCGTCGGGCGGCCACGCCGCATCGTCGTGACCCAGCCGCGACGCATTGCCGCACGCTCGGCTGCCCATCGCCTGTCGGCACTCTCGGGAGAGCGAGTCGGGGGCCGTGTCGGGTTCACGGTCCGGGGAGAACACAAGGTATCCGCTGAGACGCTGATCGAGTTCGTGACCACGGGGGTCCTCCTTCGGCGTCTGGTCCGTGACCCCGAACTGGCCGATACCGCGGGCGTCATTCTCGACGAGGTCCACGAACGGCACCTCGACTCCGACCTCACTTTCGGCATGCTCCGGCAACTGGCGGAGTTGCGCGATGATCTGTCCCTGGTCGTCATGTCCGCGACCCTTGACGCGCGCACGTGGGCGGAACTGCTGGGCGACGATGCACGACCGGCCGCGGTGGCCAGCGCTTCCAGTGCCTCGTTCGAATTGACCGAGACGTGGGCGGCACCGCAGGCCCCTGCTCTGGATGCGCGCGGGGTCACCCCGGCTTTCCTGCACCACGTGGCGGCAACGATCTCCGAGCACCGGGCCACGACCGACGGCGACGTCCTCGTGTTCCTCCCCGGCGCCCGGGAGATCGACCGCGTCGCCGGAGAGACGAGGCGCTTGATCCGTGACGAGGCGGAGGTCCTGACTCTCATGGGGCGGACTCCCCCGCCCGAACAGGATCGAGTCCTGCGAGGTTCGGCGGCCGGACGGCAGCGCATCATCCTCGCGACCAACGTCGCCGAGTCCGCGCTCACCGTCCCGGGGGTTCGTCTGGTGGTCGACGCCGGTCTGGACCGACAGCAGCGGGTGGATGCGATGCGCGGAATGAGTGGCCTCGTGACCGTGGGCGCGTCCAAGGCGGCCATGGTCCAGCGGGCCGGGCGCGCGGCTCGGGAAGCTCCGGGCGAGGTCGTTCGGTGCATGTCGCCGTCGGACTTCGCCGCCCGGCCCGCGGTCACGCCGCCCGAGGTCGAGACCAGCGACTTGACGAACGCTGTCCTCGATCTGGCCTGTTGGGGCGCACCTGGCGGGCAAGGGCTCCGGCTCCCCAACCCGTTGCCGGAACGTGCCCATGCCAACGCCCGGAACACCTTGACCGCTCTCGGAGCGATCGACGACGACGAACGGGCAACCCCGCTGGGACGACGCCTCGCGACGGTACCCGCCGATCCCAGACTGGCCCGGGCCCTGTTCGACGGCGCCGATCTCGTCGGCACACGCGCCGCCGCGGAGACGGTCGCGGCGCTGGAATCCGAGCAGCGCGCTCCGGGGGCCGATGTCTGGGCCCTGATCCGCCAGTTGCGACATTCCGGCGACAACCGATGGAAGCACGAGGTGCGTCGCTTGGAGAACGAGGTCGGCGCCCCCTCGACGTCGCCGCCTGCCACGGAGCAGGACGCCGCCCTCGTCACCGCACTCGCCTTCCCCGACGGAATCGCGCGGGTGAGAGCCCCGGGGAGCTCCGACTACCTGATGGCCTCCGGCACGGGTGCGTCGCTGCCCAGGGACTCAGGATTGTCAGGCCAACCATGGCTCGCCGTGGCCGAAGCCGGTTTGGCTCAGGGAACAGCGCTGATCCGGGCCGCCGCGGTTCTGGACGCCGACACCGCCCAGCTTGCGGGCGCCGAATTGCTGCGTGAGGAAGAGGTCGCGACCTTTGACCCGTCCCAAGGCGATGGCAAGGTCAGCGCACGCTGGGTACGGAGCCTGGGCGCGATCGAGCTCAGTGCCACCCCCTGCCGCCCATCGGCCGAGGGAGGCCGCCGCGCCGTGGCCCGGGCTCTGACCGACCTCGGTCTCCGTGACGTCCTTCGGCCGAGTGAGTCCTTTGAGGTTCTCCGCTCCCGCCTGGGTCTGGTGCGCGCCGTTTTCGGAGATCCCTGGCCTGATGTCCGGTTGGGCGAGCTCACGCGGACGGCGGAGACTTGGTTGGGACCAGAGCTGGAAGCCATCGCTCGGGGGGCTTCGCCCCGACGCGCGGATGCGACCTCGGCGCTGAGAAGGCTCCTGCCCTGGCCGGAGGCCTCCCGTTTCGACGAGATCGCGCCCGAACGTATCCGAGTGCCCAGCGGCTCAGCCGTCCGCCTGGAATGGCCCGCCGCCGAAGACCACGAGAACCAGGTGGCTCCACCCGTGCTCGCCGTGAAATTACAAGAATGCTTCGGCTGGCCCTCCGGCCCGACCGTGTGCGACGGCCGAGTGCCCGTGACCCTGCACCTGCTATCGCCGGCACGCAGACCACTCGCGGTCACCCAGGACCTCACGAACTTCTGGGAGAACGTGTATCCGCAGGTGCGCGCCGAAAACCGCGGCCGCTACGTCAAACACCCGTGGCCCGAGGACCCGTGGAACGCAACGGCCACGGCCAGGACCAAGACCAGGACTTCTCACCCCTGAAGGGCCAATGCGAAGGGAAGCACGCCGCGCGCCCCGGCCAGACGCAGCTCTCTGGCGGCGACCGTCATGGTCCACCGGGAATCGACGAGGTCGTCGACCAGCAGAACCGGCCCCTTGGCCTGATCGATCCGTTCGGCCAGCTCGTCGCCCACCCGGAATCTTCCCCAGACGGCAGCGACAGCGAACGCGCTGTTTCCCCCTCGCTGGCCGGCGACGGCCGGAGCGTCCGGTGAGACCTCGAGTTCACCCCAATACGGCAGTTTGCCGGCCGAGGCCAGCCCTCGCGTCAGAGATCGTGTCAGGAGCGGCCGGCCGGCTGACGGTATGGACACCACCCCGACGGGCCGTTCCGACCAGTCCCATTCGGCAAGAACCGCGATGCACGCTTTGCCGAGATCGGCGGGGACCTCGCAATCGATCGGCGCGCCGGCGTCGTCGTTGACGAAGACTTCCCGGAGCCTGTTGCCCCACCCGAGATCGGTGAGCCGGGCCAGAACCCTTCCTCGTTCGAAGCGTTCGTCTGGGGAGATCTTGCCCTTCATGTCGATACCGAGTTTGGGCAGCCCGCTCGGCCACTGGGCCCTGGGCTCGATCGGGACCCCCACACGGACCAGTCCGTGTTTTGCCCTGCGCGAGGCCTCGTCATCGACGTCCTGCGGGTACCAGGGCCCCGCACACACGTCACAGCGGCCACAAGGGCGTGCCGTTCGGTCATCGAGCTGATCCGCCAGGAACTGCATACGGCACATCTGTCCTGCTTCGTAGTCCAGCATCGCCGTTTGTTCCCGTCGCCTGGCCTCTGCGATGCGCTCGTACCGTGCGGCGTCGTAGGTCCACGGATTGCCCGTGGCCGTCCAGCCGCCCTGAGTTCGTTCCACGGCGTCCTCGACCGCCAGGACCTTGAGAAGGAGCTCCAAGGACGTGCGCTTGATATTGACCGCGGACTCGAGCGCCGCGACCGACAGTGCGGCCGAGGACCGAGCGAGCGTGTCGAGCACGGCCTCGGCGTTCTCCCGGGTAGGCATGGACGCGGTCGCAAAGTACTTCCAGATCTCGGCGTCTTCCTGACCGGGCAGGAGCAGGACGTCGGCGCTGTCCGTGGCGCGTCCGGCACGGCCGACCTGCTGGTAGTAGGCCACGGGTGACGACGGCGCCCCCAAATGGACCACGAACCGCAAATCGGGCTTGTCGAAGCCCATGCCCAGCGCGCTGGTGGCGACCAATGCTTTGACGCGGTTGTTCTTGAGGTCGTCCTCGGCCGACTCGCGGTCGGCAGAGTCGGTCCGCCCCGTGTAGGGCCGGACGCTGTACCCGGACTCGGTCAGGATCCGCGCGGTGTCCTCGGCCGCCGAAACCGTCAACGCGTAGACGATCCCGCTGCCCGGAAGGTCCTTCAGATGTTCGATCAGCCACGCGACCCGGGAGGCGTTGTCGCGCAATTCAAGGACCCCCAACCGAAGGCTGTCCCTCGCGAGCGGCCCGCGGAGGGTGAACACGTCTCCCGAGCCCTCGACGTCCGACGCCGGATCGTTACGGACCCCCAGTTGTTCCTGGACGTCGGTGACCACCCGTTCGTTGGCCGTGGCCGTGGTCGCGAGGACGGGCACCCCATCCGGAAGCCGCCCAATGATGTCCTTGATGCGACGGTAGTCCGGACGGAAATCGTGGCCCCAGTCGGAGATGCAGTGGGCCTCGTCGACGACCACGAGGGAGCAGGTGCTCATGAGCGTGGGCATCCATTCGTCACGGAATCGGGGGTTGTTCAGCCGTTCGGGACTGATCAGAAGAACGTCGAGCTCACCGGCGCGGATGCTCTCCCGGATCTCGTTCCACTCGGTCGCGTTGGCCGAATTCACGGCGGCGGCCCGAACCCCGGCACGCTCGGCTGCGGCAACCTGGTCCCTCATGAGGGCCAGCAACGGCGAGATAATCAGGGCAGGACCGCCCCCAAGCTCCCTCATGAGCAGCGAAGAGATGAAGTAGACGGCGGATTTGCCCCACCCCGTCCGCTGGACGACCAGTGCTCGGGCCCTGTCCTCGACGAGGGCGCGGATCGATTCGAACTGTCCGGCGTGGAAATCGGCGTCCGGGTTGCCCGTCAGGGCGCGCAGGTGGTGGAGGGCTCGGTCACGGAGATCTGAGGCAGGGTCGGCAACGGTCATGAGTCCAGTCTGGCAGGTCGCGCGGATCCGTACTGGGGGCCTGTGGACAACCCGGGTCACCGGCTTTTCGGTCTTCGCCCACAGCCGGCACCCAGGTTCTCTGCAGTAGAATATTCAGGGCGTTCCCCTTCCCATCGATACAAGGTAGCTTCATGTCAGCCATTGCGGACCTCGGCCTCCAGATGCCCCAGCACCTCACGACGCTGAGTGCGCTACCGACCCCGAGCCTCGGGCTCCTGGGATTCGATCTGGAGGAGGTTCTGGCACACGCGGGTCCGTGGGTTCTGGGACTCGTATCGTTGATCGTGTTCATCGAGTCGGGGGTCCTCTTCCCTTTCCTGCCGGGCGACTCCCTGCTGTTCACCACCGGCCTTCTCCATCATCAGCTCGGGCTGAACCTTTGGATTCTGCTGATCTGCGTGAGCGTCGCGGCTGTACTGGGTGACCAAGTTGGATACATGCTCGGCCACTTTTTCGGTCGCAAACTGTTCTCTGAGCACGGGCGCGTACTCAACTACGCGAATCTCGATCGCGCCCACACCTTCTTCAACAAGTACGGTGGAAAGGCGCTGGTCCTCGCCCGCTTCGTGCCGATCGTGCGCACGTACGTACCGCTGACGGCCGGGATCGCCAAATACCGGTATGCCGACTTCGCGAAGTGGAATATTTTCGGGGCGCTGCTGTGGTGCATCCTCCTGACCTTCGCCGGGGTCTGGCTGGGCAACGTGACCTGGATCCGCGAGAACGTGGATCTGATCGTCGTCGTCCTGGTCCTGCTCTCGGTGATACCGATTGGGCTCGAGGTCATGAGGGAGCGCAAGAAGGCACAGAAGCGCGAGGCCGCCGCCAAGGACGATTCCGCAGGTGGTCCTGCGGCTTAGCTGTTCTTCGGCGGAGGACCCGTCGCCTCGACGTCGAGCACGAATCCCCGGAGCCGATACCCGGCGATGACCGAGTCCCACTCGATCTCGGGCTCGCTCACGATCCGCGGGTTCATAGCCAGTAGCCTCGTCAGCAGGGCATCGGTTTCCCTGATCGCGAGATTCTCGCCGGGGCACTTGTGCGGACCGGCCCCGAAGCTCAGTCCCGCCGCCCGGGCGCGACCGCCTTTTCTCTCCGGGTCCAGCCGCATCGGGCATTTCCCGGTGAGCTCAGGGTCCGTATTCGCCGCCCGGACATCGACGTCGATCAGGTCTCCAGGCTCAAATTCCGAGGAGTTCGCCTCCGCGTCCCCCACGCGTCGGTACACGTGACCCACCACCGGCTCCAGGCGGATGATCTCGCGCAGGATGCTCTCACGGTCCGCCCGCTCGGCGGCACGGAACCGGCCGCAAAGCTCAGGGTCACGCATCAGATGCCAACATGCCATGACCATGAATTCTCGCGTGGTGACCATTCCCGCGGTCCCGTAGGTCATGCATTCGACCAGAATGTCCACGCGGCTGGCGCCCGAGCCCATGAGGTATCCCATGACGTCCGGTTCGGACTCACGCCGATGTTTCCGCATCGCCGGGGCCACATCGCAAACGTATAGTGCGGCCACGGCGCGGAGCCCGCGGAACGCGGCGAGCGCCCAGTCTGCCCGACTGCGACCGAGGTCGGGCCGTGAGTAGTCGGCGTGTGGTTGGTCAAAGAACAATTCGAGTCGCCGAGCCAACCCCCGGGTCGAAGACGCCGTCAGACCCACGATCCGGGCCGCTATGTCTACCGAGAACAGAAGGCTCTCCTCATCGAGCCGGATTCGCCCGCGCTCGGCCAGATCATTCGCGAGCGCTTCTGCCCGAGCGTCGATGGTCGACGTGTACTCCGAGTCGATGGTCGACGGTGCAAAGAACCTCGCGAGCTCGCGGCGCTGCCGGTCATGCAGTTCTCCGTCCGAGATGAGCAGCGGGCGACGCCGGAACAACCGGTCCGGGATCCGCTCGGCGGTGAATCCCGCCTGGGTCGATGCCCGACCCAGCCGGAGGAAACGCCGTGCCGCCTCGTAGGACCCGACGACCACGCGGTGCTTCTCTCGCCGTATTCCGTGGACCGGGCACCGGGGCTCGTCCGCGGGCTGCGCCCACCGCTGGTCGGGGCCGGTCCCTTCGCGGTCGGAGCGGCTGGAGCCGTCGGCGTCGCCCTCCTCGCGTGTCACGAAACCCTCGATGCGCTGTACCGAATCATTCCCGTGAGCGTCTCGCAGAGACGGCCCGGCAGTCCGGAGTCGGCCAATCGCACCTCCAGCGAGCGGCCGGAGTCCTCGATGAGCTTTTCGACACGGTGACGCGCCCCGGTAGAGCTCAGCACGGCACGGATCCTCTCGGCGTCTTCGGGCCGCAGGCCGGGATCGCCGAAGCATTCTTCGACGTCGCTCCACTCCTCATGACCCCGGGCATAGGCCACCAGGAGGGTTTGCTTGCCCTCCCGCAGGTCCGAGACCACGGACTTCCCCGTCCGCGATTCGTCGCCGAACACGCCCAGCAGGTCATCACGCAACTGGTAGATCGCGCCCAGATCGCCTCCTATATGCGCGAGGGACGCGGTGAGCTCGCTCTCCGCGCCCGCCAGGACCGCGCCGATCCGGACCGGCAGCTCGAAGGAGTAGACGGCCGTCTTGTCCTTCATCATCTCCAGGATTGTGGAGGTCGTGTTCTCCTTGGCGTCGAGGGCCAACCAGACGTCGGTGTGCTCTCCCGAGGCGCTGCGCAGGATCGCTTCATCGTAAATGTCCAGTACGGCCCGACGTCGTT
This sequence comes from Kocuria sp., assembly GCA_030454085.1. Classification (GTDB taxonomy): domain Bacteria; phylum Actinomycetota; class Actinomycetes; order Actinomycetales; family Micrococcaceae; genus Rothia. The sequence goes on along the minus strand of JAKDJD010000019.1, from coordinate 41,591 downwards.
CCTCCGGAACATCCAATCGGGCGAGGAGACCTTGTGCCGCCGACAACAGGATGTCACCGGCAAGAATCGCCGAGGCCTTCCCCCAGGTATCCGCTTGTTGGGGCGTGCCGCCCCGGTCCAGCGCATCCGCATGGAAGCGGCCGTAGATGTTCGGGGCGCCGCGCCGGTACAGGTCGCCGTCGATGACGTCGTCGTGCGCGAGCAGCGCGAGGTGCAGCAGCTCGGAAGCGCATGCCGCTTCCACCGCCGACGCCGCATCGACTCCGCCCAGGTCGCGGAAGGTCCTCATCAGCAACAGCGGACGCACCTTCTTGCCGTCGAGGGCCATTGCCTCCAAACCGTCGAACAGATCGATGAGGGGCCGGGTCATGGTCGGCAAGCGGTGCGCGGCGGCCGCGAGAACTTGCTTGAGCCGCTGGTCAATGGCTTCGACGTCGCCCTCGGTCACGGGAATGCCGCTTCTGTGCGCCCCGGGCGGGCCGGTGGTCGATGATACTGCGCTCATGGGTGCTCCGTGTGGTTCGTGGTTCGTGGTGGCCGGTCGACGTTTGAACCAGACGTCGACCGCGTGCATTCCGGTGCAAAGTTCTCAGCGATGGCTGCCCCTGCCGGCCCGCCTGGGATGACGCAATCGCTCACCGGCTTCCAGCAGGGAACGAAGAGCTCCCGGATAGGCATGACGGGAAGTCAGCGGGGGCGTCCAGAGCTCGTGGCCGCGCACGGACCATCGGCCCAAGAGTTCGTTCGCGGCTTGCCATCCCGTGGTCGCGGCCCGTTCCATCAACGCGACGGGATATTCGCACCGGATCGTGTCGCCCGCGAGCACCAAGTGGGGATGCGGTGTGTTCACGCTCGGTCTCTCGTCCCACGGTTCCAGCCCGACGAGAGGGCAGTCCCGTTCGATCAGCAAGTTGTCTTCGAGGACACCCGAGAGTCGGGTTTCCGGGTAGACCCTCGCGAGTTCGTCACGCAAGCGACGCCGGAGCGATTCCCTGTTCACGGGCTCGTCGAGGGCATATGCGTGGAGCTCGACGACGCTGCCGCCATGCGCCTCGCTCCACTGAGCGGCCCCTTCCTCGAACCGTTCGAGAACACTGACGTTGTCGAGCGGGCCGAATCCTGCGGTACCGAGAAAAGCGGGGCGCGACGCATTGACCTTTCGGTCCATCCATAGCCGCCAGACCGCGAAGGGCGGCGCCTGCCGGATCGAGGCCATGCGTTCGGTCCACGCGGAGTCGTCCACGCCCGTCGTTTCCGACCCCAGGCGCCGGGTTGCCCCCGGCCCCGCGGCCAGCACGACGGCGTCGTACTCCCGAGTCGCGCCGTCCTCCATGTGGACCATCGCGCCCTCGGATTTCATGGCCAGCGACTCGACGCGCGTTCGCAGACGCCGCACGCCCAGCCCGGAGAGATAGTCCCCCAGGGGCTTCCACAGAGCGGTGTCGAAGTCGTCGGACGCCGTGTCGAAGAGGAGACCCTCGGACGATCCCAGGAAATAGGTGTGGAACATCGCGAGCATCTCGCCGGCAGAGAAATCGGTCGGATTCGCGAAGAAGCTGCGGGCGAAGACTTCGAGGGCCAAGTGCCTGGCCCGTTCCGGGAAGCCCAGACGGTCCAGGAATTCCTGGGCGCTCTGTCCGTCGTGGCGTCGGAAGGTTTCCGGGAAGTCGACGTCGAGCAAGGACAGAGCCGTATCGAGGTCGACCCCGGGCAGATCACGCAGGCGAAAACTGGGGCTCTGCAGCACGAACCCGATGAAGCTCCAAGGCGGGGTCCGAGGGATACGGGCGAAGGAATCCGCGAGCCCGTCGGAGGACCTGAGCGGGTAGTCGGGCACGGCACGCAGAGGGTCTGACGAAGGGATCCGGTCCAACAACGCGCGAAGATTGTAGTACTGGCGGAAGAACGCGTGGAAGCCGCGACTCATCGTCACCGGGCCCGCGGCGCCGTCGACATGCCAGGACCGAACCCGCCCGCCGAGTTGCCGTTGCGGCTCGACCACGGTGACATCGACACCGCGTTCCGCGAGGCCGGTGGCCGCGGACAGGCCGGCGATTCCGCCGCCGACCACCAAGACGGAGCGAGCTTCGGCGACCTTGTCGGCACCTTCGGGCGCAGGGATTCTCTGTGCCTTGTCGTCACGAATGTTTGGACTCATGAGAACCTTCCTCGTGCTGCGGGCCCTGGCCGGGGTCTCGCCGCGATCGGCGCAAGGCGGTCCACAGCATCAGCGTCAGCGTCATCATCGCGAACCCGAATCCGAAATCTTCGATCGGGATATCGAGGGGCCACCGAATACCGAGGAACTGGTCCGGGTTGTACCGAACGATCGGGTTCGACAGGCGGGTGAGAAAACCGTCCATGGGTATTTGGAATGCAAACATCACGGCCATGGCCAGCCAGTAATTGAGCGAACGGAAGATGCCGGTCTTCAGCCAGAAGAGTTCGATCGCGATCACCGCAATCATGGTCAGGACCGTCCCGATCGTGTATTCAGGCATCCTTGTCCCTACCCTTCGACCGCGACAGAATCCTGCGCACCAGGACGGTGACGCGCTCCACGGATTCGTAAGTCAGCACGGCGCATATCGGGATGGCCACAAAGAAGAGGACCTCCTCGAGGGGCAACCCGCCAGGAAGCTCTACTGCGAGGGTCTGCAAGGGGTCGTAGGTCCAGTAATCGCGTCCGACGGCGATGGTGTCCCACACGGAGAAGATCAGGACCACAGGAACCAAGACCAGGAGCAACCTCAACGGATTGCGATAAACCCGCAACCGGAAAACGAATTCGAGGGGCAGCGTCAGGGCGAGACAGATTCCCAGAACAATCAGGTACGTCCAGGGCTGCATCACATGCACCGCTTTCCGACGGTTCGGGTACTCAGCGACGTGCCCAATGCACCGATGTCTGCGGTTGTTTTCGACCGCCATGTGGCGTCAAACATAGCACCACGGTAGCAAAGAGCGCCTGGTCAGAATCATGTTTCGGCCTTCCTGGTTCCTTTTCGGGCCTGGAGGGGACGTCACCGCCGAGCAATATCCCACGTGCACAATTATATCGTGTACTACCTTTCTCGGCGCGGTGACGGGCCGAGAGTTTCGTCGTTTCATGGTCAAGTCTTGGATGGGCCGGCGAGGCGCGTGATGCCGAAAATGCTGCCCATTCCTTGGGGTTGGGCCGACCACCACCTCGAGTTGGGTGGGGGTTGCCCGATTCAGTGGATGTTTCCGCCGTTAGGTGGGGGTTGAGACGCCACCTAACGGCGGAAAACGCCTCCCCATCGGGTAACGCCCACCAAATAGCGCCCCGGACGTACACGACGTCGTCGGGAACCCCCTCGGGAACCCTTCGAGGCGGCGATGAAGTGCGCCAACGGCGACTGCCCACGCGCGAGGTGGTGGTGAGGTGGCAGCATTCTGCAAATTTGGCCGCGAAAACCGCACGGGACTGCCACCTCGACCCGCAGACCAGGCCCCACGGAAATCAGGCCGGTTCTTTACTTCGTCCTCAGGTCGCGGATCCGCCAGGCGACGCTGTGCCGCTGACCGGATTCGAGAGTGACCAGGTCGCGGCCCGAGCGGAACGAGTCGGCGGGCGCGGTCATGGGTTCCACGGCGACGGCCCGCCGCCCGGCCTCACCGGGAGCCTGGTCGTCCGTGTACACCTGGATCCACGAGGCCTCGGCATCGCACTCCAGGAGAACCCCGTCACCCGTCGCTGTGCTGAGCGAACAGGCGAACCGCTCGTCAGGGCTCCGTTCCGGATCGCCCAGGGCGACGTCGTAAGGCTCCCGGCCGAGACGCCGGCCCGCGCGAAAGTCGTAGGCGGTTCCCTCGACCGGGTGAACGCCGCGGGGCAGAAGCCGCTCGGGATCCGTCTCGACGTACGACGATGCCGGGACGGTCAAGGTCCAGTCGCCGATCGCGTCGGACGTGCTGCCCTCGGACCCGTCCGCCACGAGGTAGGGGTGGCCGGCGACGGCGTAAGGAGCCGGACGACCCCCGGTGTTCGTGGTCGTCACACGGCATTCGAGGCCGCTCGCGGAGAGGGAGTAGACGACCTCCAGGCCGAGAGAGAAGGGGTACCCGGGTTGGGGAACCAGATCCAGGCTCATCACGAGCTCATGCGGGTGATGCGCGACGACGTCCCACCGTTCCCACAGGACCAACCCGTGGGCGGCATTCCCTCGTTCGGGCTCCGTCAGGGGCAGTTGGTGGGTCTCGCCGTCGAATTCATAGCGCCCGTCCCGAAGACGGTTGGGCCACGGAGCAAGGATCGCGCCATTGCACCCGGGACGCAGCCCTTCCGGTGGGGTGCGCCGGACCAGATGGCCCCGGAAACCGCGCAGGGACACAAGGCTGGCGCCGACCTCCGCAATCTCCGCCGAGTAGCCCCCGGCGGAGATCGTACGGATGGTTCCCTGCAGGCCGGACATCAGCCCAGCTTCCCTTCGCCTTCCGCCTTCTTGATCTCGACGGACTCGGCGCTGGCCACGATGTCTTCCTCAGGCACCGGTGCGAGTTTGTCCCACAGGAAGAACAGCCCTCCCGCCACGAGCATCGAGATACCGGTCCACAGGTTGATGTGCAGGCCTCCGGTCTTCGCGGCATCCGTGGCCGGATCCACGATTCCCATGATCGTCACCAGGACGCCGTAGATCAGGAACAGCCCGCCGATGATCCTGCGCAGATCCGTTCGACGGGTCGACCGGATGAGCTTCTTCTTCTCCGCCTCGCTGAGCTGCACGAGGTCCGGACTCTCCTTCGAGTTCTCGTTCATGATGTTTCTCCTCGTCGATGCGAATTCTTACAGGAAGGGCAGGTAGAGCAGGACGCAAAGCACCAGGGCTCCGGTGCCCAGGAGCGCCGGCGATCGGTACCACGCGGCGTCGCCCGCGACGACGTCGGACTTCATGTCCAGCGTACCGATGCCGTAGACAAGCCCCTTCAGCTCTTCCACCGGCTTGGGTTTGGTGAACAGCGTGACAACCACCGAAACCACGATCACCGCGACGAAGGACCAAATGGCTCCGTACATCGTTTCGGCCGTCGCCGAGCCGAAGAGCGACTCGTTGTTGAGATACGCGATCCACACGATCGTGGGCGCCACGATGCCGGCGAGGTACCCCCACAGGCCCGCCGCGGGAGTCATCTTCTTCCACAGGAGACCCAGGATGAACACACCGAACAATGGGGCATTGAAGAAGGAGAACAACGTCTGCATGTAGGTCATGATGTTGCCGAACTGCGCTGCCAGGAACGCCGTGGCGATTCCGACGACGACGCCGATCGCCGTGATCCAACGGCCCACGGACAGGTAGTAGTCGTCCGGCATCTTGGGCTTGATGTACTCCTGCCAGAGGTCGTACGTGAACACCGTGTTGAAGCTGGAGACGTTGGCGGCCATACCGGCCATGAACGAGGCCATGAGACCCGTGACCGCGACACCCAGGACGCCGTTGGGCAGGTACATCTGGATGAGCTTCGGGATCGCCTCGTTGTAGGTCAGCGAGCCGTCGGCAAACTGGTTACCGACCGTTGCCGCGGCGATCAGGCCGGGCACCACCACGATGAAGGGGATGAACAATTTCGGGAAGGCGCCGATCAACGGTGTGCGGCGAGCAGCCGACATGTTCTTCGCCGAGAAAGCCCGCTGAACCTCGGTGAAGTTGGTAGTCCAGTAGCCGAACCCGAGCACGAACCCGAGGCCCAGCACGATAGCGAGCCAGTTGGCACCGATCGGGTTGGTGACGTCACCGATTCCCGTGCCCTGCCAGGCGGAGAGGTGGAGTCGGCTGACACCCTCGGTGTGCATCAAGGATTCCTTGAGGCCCGACCAACCGTGCACGCGGTGCAGGCCGACGATCGTGAGCGGGACCAGCCCGGCAATGATCACGAAGAACTGCATGACCTCGTTGTAGATCGCTCCGGACAGACCGCCCAGGGTGATGTACAGGAGCACGAAGCCTGCCGAGATGATGATGGCTACCCACTGGGGCCAGCCAAGCATGGCCTCGATGATGATGGCCATGGCGTAGAGGTTGATCCCTGCGATGAGCACGTTGGAAATCGCGAAGGCGATCGAGTTGACCACGTGGGCCGGCTTCCCGAAACGCCGCAGCATGAACTGCGGGACCGAGCGAACCTTGGACCCGTAGTAGAAGGGCATCATCACGAGACCGAGGAAGACCATCGCCGGAACCGCGCCGACGATGTAGTAGTGCAACGTGGCCATACCGATTTCGGCACCGTTCGCGGCCATCCCCAGAATCTCGGTGGCTCCGAGGTTGGCCGAGACGAAGGCGAGGCCCGTGATCCATGCCGGCATGGACCGCCCCGAGAGGAAGAAGTCCATACTGGTCTTGACCTTGCGTTTGGCGGCGATGCCGATGGCAAGGACCGTCGCAAAGTAGAGGAAGAGCATCAGGTAGTCGACCCATGAGAGGGACAGCCGGATGCCGGAGCTGGCGTCTGCAAGCAGCATCGCTTGCCTCCTGGAGTATCGGGAACGCACACTCATGTGCGTTACTGTTCGTAATTGTTGAATTCTGGAGCTCAGCCTACACGGACACGTGACCTTGTCAACATTTGTCGGTGACATGGGCCGCAAGAGCGGCACGCCGAGCATGTTCTTTTTTGTTCACTTCAGATCTTTTCGTGACATACTGTGTGACGCTCACCCGTCAGCATCCGCGGAAAGGTGCTCATGCTCGCCGAACAGCGCAAGAGGCGCATCCTTCACGAGGTCCAGCAAAACGGAGCCGCCCATGTCCAGGACCTCTCCCGGCTGCTGGATGTCTCCCCCATGACCGTGCGACGGGACCTGGCCGAGCTGGACGAGCAGGGCCTGCTGACCAGAATCCACGGTGGTGCCGAATCCACGACGTCGACCCTTGAGCCCGCGTACTCGGAAAAGATGTCGCTGAATTCGGAGGCCAAAGGAGCCATCGCGCGGGCGGCGGCGGACATGGTCGGAGCCAACCAGTCGATCGGATTCTCCGCAGGGACCACGTGCACCCGGATAGCCCAGGAGGTCACGGGCCGGCCGGAACCGTCCCGCCTGACCGTGCTGACCAATTCGCTTCCGGTCGCAGACGAATTCTTCAGGTCCCAAGCCGGCCCCGAGGCGGACCGCGAGAAAGCCTCCGATCCCCACCAGGTGCTCCTCACAGGCGGCGAGCGCACGCCCTCGGATGCCCTGGTCGGCCCCCTGGCGGATGCGACCCTGGGGTACCTCCACGTGGACATCCTGTTCCTGGGAGCCCACGGTGCCGGGGATGCCGGACTGACAACGCCCAACCTCGCCGAGGCACGCACCAACAGGGCCCTCGTCCGTTCGGCCCGCACCGTGGTCGCCGTCTTCGATCACACCAAGTGGGGCATCACGGGCTTGGCGGGCTTCGCCGATTGGTCGGAGATCGACGTCGTCATCACGAGCCCCGGCCTGCCTGAGGACGCCCTGGAATTCATGCAAGAGAAGATCGACAAGGTGGTCATTGCATCATGACGGATGATATTCAGCCCCGCGTGACCCGTGGGCTCCTCGCCGATGGGCGGGACATCATTTTCTTCGACGACTCCGAGCCCTATCTTTCGGGCGAGCGCACACGGTCGATCCACGACCCGAGGCCGCTCGAACCCCGACAGTCTCCCCCGCCCGAGTCGGCGAGTATCCGGGTCGACCCGCTGACCGGCGACCACGTCACGATCGCGGCCCATCGGATGAACCGCACTTTCCTGCCACCGGCGGATGAGGACCCCCTGGCCCCGGCGGGACAGGGAACCGTCCCGTCCGAGGTTCCGGAGCCGGAGTACGACGTCGTCGTCTTCGAGAACCGATTCCCCTCGCTCCAGGGACCGCTCGAGACCTACCGCGACGAGCCTTTGTTCCGGGAAACCTCGCCCGCAGGGCGGTGCGAGGTCGTCTGCTTCACCTCGGAGCAGGCGGGATCCTTCGCCCGCCTGGGCCACCGCCGTGCCCGGACCGTGATCGAAGCCTGGACGCACCGCACCCGGGAGCTGTCGGCGCTCGACGGCGTCGTCCAAGTGGTTCCCTTCGAGAACCGGGGTGAGGAGATCGGGGTGACCCTCCATCACCCGCACGGTCAGATTTACGCGTATTCGTATGTGCCTCCCCATACGGCCGCGGTTCAGCGCAGCGCCGAGCAGTGGAAAGCATCCACGGGAGGGGACCTGATCGCCGACGTCCTGGACGCCGAGCTCGAGGCCGGGGACCGCATCATCACCGAGACCGCCCACTGGGTCGCGTATGTCCCGTTCGCGGCCAAATGGCCGGTCGAGTTCATGGTCGTTCCCCGACGGGCGGCCCGCGACTTCACGGAATTGAGCGACCGTGAAAAGGACGAGTTGGCAGACCTCTACCTGGACCTCCTGGGCCGCCTGGATCGCTTCTTCGATGGCATCGAACAGTTGCCGTACATCTCGGCCTGGCACCAGGTCCCAGTCCGCGGCGGCGAGGACATCTCCCGCATGCGACTCCATGTGTTCTCCCTGCTGCGAGCCCCCGGCAAGATGAAGTACCTGGCCGGTTCCGAATCGGCGATGGCCGCCTGGATCAGCGACACGACCCCCGAACGGATCGCCCAGCGATTCAGAGAGGTGGCACCATGAGCGAGCTCGTCTGGAAGCCCGCCCCCGATGCACGCGAACAGATCGACGCCGCCCGCTCCCTGTTCCGGGAAACCTACGGCTCCGAACCGTGGGCCGTCTTTTCTGCCCCCGGTCGCGTCAATCTGATCGGCGAGCACGTGGACTACAACGGCGGAACGGTGGTCCCCTTGGCTCTGCCGCACCGGACCTACGTCGCGGTCGCTCCACGGGAGGATCGGCGGGTTCGCGTGACCTCCGCCGAGGAACCGGGCGACCCCGTGGTCACGAATCCGGACGACGTCGCCCCGGGTCGGGTCCACGGGTGGACCTCCTACGTGTTCGGGGTGCCGTGGGCGATGGCGCACGAATCCCTCGGGTCTGGGGCGAACGGGGTCGAGATCCCCGGGGCAGACCTCGCAATCTGCTCGTCCGTTCCCTTGGGCGCCGGGTTGTCCTCCTCCGCGGCACTGGAGTGTTCGGTCGCCTTGGCCTTCGACGCCCTGGCGTCGCGGGAAGAAGCCGACCGCCCGCTCCTGGCATCATCCGACGAAGGACGCGCTCGACTGGCGACCGCTTGCATTCTTGCCGAGAACGAGATCGCCGGTGCAAGCACGGGTGGCATGGACCAGTCGATCTCGCTGCGGGCCCAGGAGGGCTCCGTGCTGACGATCGACTGCCGGGACTTCTCGTCCAGGCCGCTGCAGATCGACGTCGCCTCGGCCGGCCTGTCCCTGCTGGTCATCGACACGCGTGCACCGCACCGCCTCGTGGACGGCCAATATGCCCAGAGGCGCGAAGGATGCGACAGCGCGGCACGAGCTCTCGACGTCCCGACCCTGCGCGACGCGCTGGATGAGGTACCCACCGACGACGACGTCCAGCGCCTTCTGCGCGAGTGGGACGCGGCCGTGGAGAGTGGCACCCGAGACATACCCGATGGCCACACCGAGGCCTCGATGCGCGGACTCGTGCGCCACGTATGGACCGAGGTCCTCAGGACCCAGAAGTGCGTCGGTCTCTTCGCCGATGCCGAGCCCCCGGCCGGAGACCCGGCCTGGGCCTCGCTCGGGGAGATCCTCAACGGCTCCCACGATTCCCTGCGGGACGACTACCGGGTCAGCAGCCCTGAGCTGGACGCGGCGGTCGACGCCGCTCGCACGGCCGGGGCCCTGGGCGCCCGCATGACGGGCGGCGGCTTCGGCGGATCGGCGATCGCGCTGGTCCGGCGGGAGCAGATGGAAGCCGTCGCCTCGGCCGTCGCAGACGCCTTCGCCGACGCCGGTTTCGCTCCCCCCGAATTCCTCGAGGCCCTGCCGTCCGAGGCCGCGCGGCGGGACGTCTAGCTCCGCTCCGGGTCGTACCGTTGACCCTGCGCGGAGCCTCTGGTTTCCTGGGAACAGTCCGTCCATTCAAAATTCAATGACCAGCCGAGGCCTGTGATTGCCCCCCCTCGACGGACGAAGTTCCGTGGTCTCCTGCTGGAACGATCCCCGGGTGACCATGCTCTTCACACTCCTTCGCCGGTACACCAGGCCCTATCGGGGCCATATGGTCGCCGTCGTCATGCTCCAGTTGGTCTCCGTGCTGGCCATCCTGTACCTCCCCAGCCTCAATGCCCGCATCATCGACGAGGGCGTGGCCACGGGGGACACCGATTACATTTGGCGCACCGGCGGGATCATGCTCCTGGTCGCGCTGGCCCAGATCGTCTCCGCGGTTTCGGCGGTGTACTTCGGTGCGCAGGCCTCGATGGGTTTGGGCCGTGACCTCCGATCTGGCGTGTACACCTCGGTGGACCGTTTCGGCGCCCAGGAAGTCACGCAATACGGCGCACCGACACTGATCACCCGCGGAACCAACGACGTGCACCAAGTCGAGATGCTGTTCCTCATGATCCTGAATTTCATGGTCACGCTGCCCCTGATGGTGATCGGCGGCGTCATCATGGCCGTTCAGGAGGACGCCGGGCTCTCGTGGCTCGTGCTCGCGGCGGCGATCGTGGTCGTGGTCCTGATGACTTTCCTGATTCGCCGCCTGGTCCCGCTGTTCTCGGTCATGCAGGGCAAGATCGACAGGATCAACGGCGTGCTGCGCGAGCAGATCATGGGCATCCGAGTGGTCCGGGCGTTCGTGAGGGAGCCGTACGAGACCCGGCGCTTCGACTCGTCGAACCGCCAGGTCACCGACGTCTCGGTCACGATCGGACGCGTCTTCGTGCTCATGGGGCCGTTGCTGACGATCGTGCTGCACGGCGCCGAGGTGGCTGTTCTCTGGTTCGGAGGCCACCGGGTCGAGGCCGGCCAGGTCGAGATCGGTTCGTTGACCGCTTTTCTCCAGTACCTGATGCAGATCCTGCTCGCCGTGATGATGGGATCGTTCATGGCCATGATGTTCCCGCGTGCGATCATCTGCGCGCGGCGCGTGGGTGATGTCCTCGAGACCGTTCCCGCCGTCGGGCCGCCCGAGCGCACCGTCCCGCCTCAGGAGCATCGCGGGGTCGTCGAGTTCCGGAATGTCGATTTCCGTTATCCAGGGGCCGAGGACCCGGTGCTCTCCGGGCTGGATTTTCGCGCCGAACCGGGAACGACCACCGCGATCATCGGTTCGACCGGGGCTGGCAAGACCACGGCGCTGCACCTGATACCCAGGCTCCACGATGCGACCGAGGGGGCCGTTCTGCTCGACGGAACCGACGTTCGCGATCTCGACAAATCCGAGATCACGCGTCGGGTCGGCGTCGTGCCGCAGAAGCCGTACCTCTTCTCGGGAACGGTCGCGAGCAACCTGCGCTTCGGCAATTCCGAGGCCACCGACGACGAGTTGTGGGAGGCGTTGCGCATCGCCCAGGCGGACGACTTCGTTCGCGACCGGGTCACGGGCGACGGCGATTCCCGCGCCGTCGGCCTGGATTCGGCCATCGCCCAAGGCGGCACCGATGTATCCGGTGGCCAGCGGCAACGTCTCTGCATCGCGCGCGCTTTGGTGGCCGACCCCCTCGTGTACCTCTTTGACGACTCCTTCTCGGCCCTCGACGTCGCGACCGATGCCAGGCTCCGCGAAGCGCTGCGCCCGGTGACGTCGAACGCGACGCTCGTCATCGTCGCGCAACGCGTCTCGACCATCACCGAGGCCGATCAGATCCTCGTGATCGACGCCGGCCACGTCATCGCGCGGGGAACCCACCAGGAGCTCCTGGAGGAGTCGCCGACCTACCGGGAGATTGTGGAATCCCAGCTCTCCGCAGAGGAGACGTCATGAGCGAGAACCCCGTGGGACCCGAGCCCACGCCGGCCAAGGCGTTCTGGCCCACCGCTCTCCGCCTCGTCCGCGAGCTCGGCCGGCACCCCTGGCAGATGGTCATCATGACCGCCCTGCTCGTGGGCTCGGTCGTCCTCAACGTGATCGCGCCCAGGGTGCTGGGTCGCGCCATGGATCTGCTCTTCGCCGGGGTCATCGGGGCCGACATGCCTGCCGGGACCAACCCAGACGACGTCGTGAGCGGGCTCCGGGCGCAGGGCAAGGGCCAGATGGCGGACATGCTGACCGCGGTGGACTTCGTGCCCGGTCGCGGCATCGACTTTCCGGAGCTCGGCACGACACTCTGCATCGTGCTCGGCATGTATGTTCTTTCGGGCATATTTCTCTGGATCCAGGGGCGCATGCTCAACGACATCGTGATGCACGTGGTCTACGACATGAGGCGCCGGGTCGAGGCCAAGATCAACAATCTGCCGCTGAGCTACTTCGACACCCACTCGCGCGGAGACATTCTCTCCCGGACGACGAATGACGTCGACAACGTGCAGCAGGCCCTCCAACAGGCCCTGGCCAGCCTGTTTGCCGCCGTCATGATGGTCATCGGCGTGGCGGTCATGATGTTTGTGCTCTCGTGGCAGCTGGCGCTGGTGGCTCTGGTTGCGATCCCGATTTCGGCCCTGGTGGTCGGGATCATCGGCAAACGCAGCCAGCAACTGTACGCGGCCCAGTGGAAGTCCACGGGCGAGCTCAACAGCCACATCGAGGAGTCCTTCACGGGCCATGACCTCATCACGGTGTACGGCCGCACCGAGGACATGGACAGAATTTTCGATGACCACAATGAGAAGGTCTATCGCGCCTCGTTCAAGGCACAGTTCCTCTCCGGGGCGATGATGCCGATCATGCAGTTCGTCTCCTACCTCGGCTATGTCGGAATTGCCGTGCTGGGCGGGCTCAAGGTCGCGAGCGGTCAGTTGAGTCTGGGCGGCGCCACGGCATTCATCCAGTACTCGCGCGAATTCAACCAGCCCCTGGGCGAGATCGCGGGCATGGCCAACATGCTCCAGTCAGGCGTCGCGAGCGCGGAACGCCTGTACGAGGTGCTCGACGAGCGGGAGCAGGTTCCGGACCGTCCCGGAACGGAGAACGAGCACACAGGACGCGCGGGCGGCCACATCGAGTTCTCCCACGTGGGCTTCTCCTACGTGCCCGATCGGGACCTGATCCGGGACCTGAGCCTCACGGCGGCCCCTGGGCAGACGGTCGCTATTGTGGGCCCCACGGGGGCCGGCAAGACCACGTTGGTCAACCTCATCATGCGGTTCTATGACATCGATTCCGGATCCATTCTCCTCGACGGCGTCGACACCCGGGAGATGAGCCGACATCGCCTTCGTGCCGCAACCGGGATGGTGCTCCAGGACGCCGTGCTCTTCGAGGGATCGATCATGGAGAACATCCGTTATGGACGCCTCGACGCCACGGACGAGGAGGTCATCGACGCGGCGAAGGCGACCTATGTGGATCGCTTTGTCCATGCCCTTCCCGAGGGGTACGAGACCGTGATCGACCAAGAAGGCGGCACGGTCTCTGCGGGAGAGCGACAGTTGATCACCATCGCCCGGGCGTTCATCGCCGATCCGTCGGTCCTGATTCTGGACGAGGCCACATCCTCGGTGGACACACGGACCGAGCTCCTGGTTCAGCAGGCCATGTCGGTCTTGCGCGCTTCCCGTACCTCGTTCGTGATTGCGCACCGTCTCTCGACCATCCGGGAGGCGGACACCATCGTGGTCATGGAAGGCGGACGCATCGTGGAACAGGGCGATCATGCGCAGCTCATCTCCCGGCGGGGTGCGTACCATGCGCTCTACGAGGCCCAGTTCGCCATGCCCGACGTCGCCGTGGACGATCCCACGGAGGAGCACGGGTCCGCGTAGACGAAACGGCGCTGTCAGCCCCTACGGGTCTTCTCCGTGGTGTCCTGCTCGGGCAACGGCCCGGGCGATGTGTCCCCACGCAACCGCTTGATCACGTTCTCGGCGGAGATCAGGCACATGGGCAGTCCGACGCCGGGGGCCGTGGTCGAGCCCGCGTAATACAGGCCTTGGACTTTGCGGGAGGCGTTGGACCCGCGGAGGAAGGCCGACTGGCCCAATGTGTGGGCCAGGCCCAGCGCGTTGCCCCGCCATGCGTGGTACTCGGTTTCGAAGTCACCTGGGCCAGCAGTGTGACGAGAGACGATGCGTTCGGCGAGGTCGGGTATGCCGGTCCGGCGACCGATCAGATCGATCACCTGATCGACGATCCTCTCCACTGTGGGCTCCCCGGACGCCGGACCGTCGGAGCGGGCCGGGACCGGGATCAGCACGAAGAGATTCTCCTTGCCGGCGGGTGCGACCGACGGGTCAGTCGCCGAAGGCCGGCACACGTACACCGATTCGGAATGGCTGCCCCGGGCCGGACCGGTGGAACCGGACCCCGCCCCGAAGATCGCGCGGAAGTCCGGGTCCCAGTCCTTGCTGAACACCAGGGTGTGGTGGGCCAGTTGGGGCAATTCCCCGTCGACCCCCAGGTAGGCCAGAACGCATCCGATACCGGGGTTTCTGAGCTTCCACGTGTTTTCGGGGCGCGACCGGAGCCCGCGCGGCAGAAGGGACGTCTCGGTGTGGTGCAGGTCGGCGGCCGAGACGACGACGTCCGCCGCCTCATTCCGCTCCTGGCCGTCGGCACCCCTGACGCGGACTCCGTTGGCTCGGGCCGAGGGGCTCCCCCGCCGGGCCGCGGTGTTCCGTCGGCGTCCTGCGGAGCCTCGAGGCCGGTCCGTGGGCACCGTGTCGATCCCCAGGACTTCCGTCCCGGTCCGGATCTCGACGCCGGCCTCCTCGGCCAGCCGGACGAGAGAATCGACGAAGGTCCCGAACCCGCCTTGCGGGTACAGGACCCCTTGGACCAGGTCAGTGTGGCTCATGAGCCCATACATCGCCGGGGTCTTCCGGGGCTGGTTCGACAGGAAGACGGCCGGGTAGGTCAGGATCTGCCGAAGTCGCGGATCCTTGAACCGCCGGGACACGGCACCGTGCATGGATCCGAGCAGCAGAGTCATCAGCCGGGGAACCCGGCGCAGAATCTCGGGGTCGAGGGCGAATCGTGGCGTGGAAAACGTGGTGTACAGGAACTTCGCGACCGCGAGCCGGTAGGTTTCGGCGGCTTCCGAGAGGTACTTCTTCAGCCTCGCTCCGGCACCGGGTTCGATGCTCTCGAAGAGTTCGACGGCCGCGTCCTCCCCGGAGACGACGTCGACGGGTTCGTGGTCCCCGGAGTACACGCGGTACGCCGGATCGTTGAGCGGAACGAGGTCGAGCTCGCGGTCGGCGGACGTACCAAGAAGCCGGTAGAAATGCTCGAAAGCGTCCGGCATCAGATACCAGGAGGGGCCGCGGTCCCAGCGGAAACCGTCCGCCCGGAGGGTTCCGGCACGGCCGCCGACCACGCTGTTCTTCTCCCAGACGGTCACCGCGTAGCCTTCTTGGGCCAGCAGGATCGACGTCGCCAGCCCGGCGACGCCGCCACCGACCACGGCGGCCCGCGGGGCCCGGTTCGTTGTCTCGCCGTGTCGTCGGTCAGAGACCACGGTTCGTCTCCTTCCGAGGGGTCCTGGATTCGATGATGGCCCGAGCCAAGATCCTGGCTTTGGCCCCGTCGGGGACCCGCACCCTCCGGCTCCTCAGCTCGACGAGCGGGGTCCGCGCGAGCCGCCGCACGAGATCGTCGAAGAGCAGGTAGGCCGCGGTGACACCCGTACGGGATGACGCAGGCAGCCTGGGCAGGGAGCGCCGGGCGATATCGAGATCGTTGCGGATGTCATCGAGTGCCGCGTCCTTGTCCTCTTCGGATTCGAGCCCCAGATAGTCGCGCCCCAGTTCCTCACGGTCCTCGGCCAGGTCGCGCAGGAAGTTGATCTTCTGGAATGCCGCTCCCAGGTGCCGTGCTCCGTCGACGAGTGTGCGGTGCTCGTCGCCCCTCTTGTCCCGGCCCGCCAGGAAGATGTCCAGGCACATGAGCCCGACGACTTCGGCCGAACCGTAGATGTAGTCGTCCAGTTCGCCGTCGGTGTAGGTCTCCTTGTCGGTGTCCGCCCGCATGGAACGGAAGAACGCGCGGATGTGCTGGGGCTGGATTGCGCAGACTCGGACCGTGTCGGAGAAGGCCTGGATCACGGGGTTGGCCGAGAAGCCGGTCTCGATGGCTTGCGCAATGTCGGACTCGAATCGGTCCAATTCGGCGGCGATCTGGTCGGGGTTCATGCCGGCCTCGGCGGCCGGCCCATCGACGATCTCGTCGGCGACCCGGACGACGGCGTAGAGATCCCGCACCCGGGATCGCACAGGCCGGCCCAGGAGCCGCGTCGCTTGCCCGAACGACGTCGAGTACTTGCCGATCACGCGCGTCGAGACCGAGTGGCAGGTTGCGGTGTATCTGCTGAGATCACCCATGTGCTTGTCCTTCCGACCGGTGGGATGCGCCGGCGGTTTGTGGTTCTGTCTTGTGCGTTCGGGTACCGACTAGGCCCCCATAAGCGGAGGAAGCACCACGAGCAGTCCCAGGCTCCACACCAGGTGCAGAGCAATGGGCGAATGGAGTCGGCGCGTCGTGCGCGCCTCGACGTATGTTGCGCCCCCGATAACCAGTGCCGCGAAAACCAGGAGGGGCACTCCCATCGCCACCGTCACGGCCGCATAGAGCACGACCGAGCTGATCGCGATGAGACGCGGGCTGCCCTCGATGCTGTGCGGGACGACGTCGCGGAAGAAGAGCTCTTCGGCCACACCGTTGACCGCCGTGGTGAGGATCGTGAGCACCAGCGGACCTTGGTGGACGTTTTCGAGGAGCGCCCCGACCGGGTCGGCGAGGACCGGGATGGGGCGGACCACTAGGGCACCGAGCGCGAAGACCGCCAGAAGCGCCAGTCCGATCCCTGCGCCGCGCAACAGGCCTCGTGCCCGTCCGGGGCCGTCGAGTCCCCGGTACCTCCCGCGTTCGGCGAGGGACAGCGTCCGACTCGGTCCGAGCAGCCAGACGGTCACGTAGACGGCCGCCGTGAAGAACGTGGCGACGTAGAACAGGACCGACCCCTTGCCCGAGAGGGACGCGGTGAGCAACCCTGCGGCACCCAACGCGGCAGGGAGCAGCACGATGAGTGCGCGCGTGGTCCAGGGGCTGGCAACGGTGGGCATATTTGTCAGTATTCCACGCTCTGACCAGGCAATAAACTGATGCTCAGAGGAACCACGAGAGGAGAATCCATGAGCAAGGAAAACAAGGAGCACCGACTCGGACTGGTCACTGGGGCAACCGGCTATGTCGGCAGTCACGTGGTCACCGAGCTGCTGGAACGAGGATGGGCGGTCCGCACGCTCTCGCGCAGCCGCGACAAGGCGTTGTCGATGACCTGGGGCGACCGCATCGTCCCACCCGGATCGCGGGCGACGCCGGGGCATGTCGAGGTGATCGAAGGAGACGCCTCCCGGAAGGAGGACGTCCAACGGGCCCTGTCCGGCACGGACGCCGCCTGGTATCTCCTGCATTCCATGTCCTCGGGCGACGATTTCATGGAGGACGAGAAACGCATGGCCGAAGCCTTCGGTTCCGCGGCCCGGGAGGAAGGCGTCGGCCGTATCGTCTTCCTCGGGGGCCTCCACCCGGAAGGAGGGGACCTGTCGGAGCACCTCGCCTCCCGGGTGGCGGTCGGCGAGATTCTGATGAATTCGGGCGTGCCCACGGCGGCCCTTCAGGCGGGGGTGGTCCTGGGTGACAAGTCCTCGTCCTTCCAGATGCTCCGCCATCTCTCCGAGCGCCTGCCCGGCGCGATAGGCCCCGCGTGGATCAAGCACAGGATCACCCCGATCTCGGTCCGGGACGCGGTCTTCTATCTGGCCAGCGCCGCGGACTTGCCAGCCGAACAGAACCGCACCTTCGATATCGGCGGCCCGGATACCCTGCCCTACATCGACATGATGAAACGCTACGCAAGGACCTGGGGGAAGATCCCTCGCGTCGTCGTGACGGCCCCCGTGACCACACCGAACCTGGCCTCGTACTGGATTTCCGGGGTGACCGGGGTCGACCGGTCGCTGATCAGCCCGCTGATCTCGAGTCTCCTGCACGACACGGTTCTGAAGGAGAGGGATCTCGAGACACTCGTCGGCACTCCCCCAGGTGGCAACCAGTCCTTCGAGGACGCCGTCCGGGACGCGGTCGAGAGTTCCGAGACCCGGCGTTGGACGAAGGTCTTCACCGGCGTCTCCGTGGGAGTCGGAGCGTGCGCCGTCGTCGGCTCCGTGCTCACCCAGCCGAAGAACGCCTGGTACAAGAGTCTTGACCTGCCCTCGTGGCAGCCACCGGCCCTCGCATTTCCCTTGGTCTGGACCACGCTTTACGCCGATATTGCCGCTACGAATGCCCTGGCGATCGCGGACCTTGCCGAAAGCGGCGACCGTCCCTCGGCTCGCAAGCATGCGACGGCGCTGGCGGCGAATCTCGTGCTCAATGCGGGCTGGTGCGGCATGTTCTTCCGGAGCAGGAAACCCGCGCTCTCGACACTATGGGCCGCCGGACTCACGGCGAGCTCGGTTGACCTGGTGCGTCGCGTCCACCGAACCGCCCCGGAACGCGGCTTCCTGCTGGCTCCGTACGCCGCGTGGACGGGCTTCGCGACCGCGCTCAATGCTGCGATCGCCCGCAGAAATCGCCGCTGAACCCAATCCAGGGGCGGTGAGGACCGCCGAAAACGCCCGTGGGGCACCGGCTCGCTGCCAGTGCCCCACGGGCGGGTGGGATGCGCTCCGGACGATCAGTGTCCGGGTCTGTGGTTCTCGTTTCGGTGGAACAGCGTTCCGCGTTCGCTGATCATCGTTCCGACCATGATCGCCGCCCAGATGACGACGGTCCATGGAACGAAGAACGCGAATTTCGGAACCAGAACCGTGGCCCCGATAACGATCACTGCGGCGGCCGCGGTAACCACCGCCATCATGACGATGACCGCTTGCTTGCCGCCTCTGTCATTTTCTGTGTATCCCATGTCCAGCTCCCCGAAGGATTCGGCGTCTTCACTGGTCACGATACTCTTTTATGTGTTCTGCGCCACACCCTCCCTGCTCCTGTGCGGGATCAGTGCAGGCCGTGGCCGGTCCGCGTGTGGCCGGGGCCGGTCTGCGTGTGACCCGGAGCCAGAAGGCGGATGGGGACTCAGTCGCCTTCGTAGGCGCAGATGGCATCGACCTTGGCCGCCGAGGAGGAATTGGGGTCGAATTCAAGCCCCAGCCATTCCTTGACCAGCGTGCGCGCCAGCTCGAGGCCAATCACGCGCTCGCCCATGCACAGCACCTGGGCGTTGTTCGAGAGGACCGAGCGCTGAACGGAATAGATGTCGTGTGCCGTGACGGCGCGAATTCCCTTGACCTTGTTGGCAGAAATCGCGACGCCGAGCCCCGTCCCACAGATCAGGAGAGCCCGGTCCGCTTCTCCTCCGCTGACCTTTTCGCCTGCGGCGGTGGCCACATTGGGGTAGTACGTGTCGTCATCCGTGCCGGTCACGCCGACATCGATGACCTCGTCGACTCGCTCATCGGCCTCGAGATCAGCCTTGAGCGCTTCCTTGTAGTTGAAGCCGGCGTTGTCTCCGCCGACGACGATTTTCAGACCCATCATGTGCTCCTTTCCTCACGTGGCATAACCCGTGGGCGGCCACGAATATTTCTGTCCTGATCACGAGCCTACTGGAGTCTCGACGTCGTCGATCCAGGCTGCCCGCATTCCGAGAAACGCCGATCTTCATGACGTGACCCCATTGCAACGGGTCGCATACGGTCGCGCTGGGTCAGAGGGGTTGGCGGTTGCCCGATCCGGTGGCGATTACCGGCCCGAACCGGGCGCGACGGACACGACAGACGCTTCGCTCAGGTGGTGGTTACCCGATCCGGTGGCGATTACCGGGCCAATGTGGGGGTTAAGGCACCACCTAACGGCGGAAAACAGCTCTCATTCGGGTAACCGGCGCCTATTGGATTGGGGCGGGCGACGTCGACAGCCCCGCACCCCGCCCCGCTGGACTGCACAAGGCTGCCCCGTCGCCCTGGTCACGGCGCGCCAACCACACCCCCGCCCCGGCGCCATGTATGACATCGGGGCGGGCGCGTCGGCCGGTACGGAATAGTATCGGTGAGGCATCTATCAGGAAGGATAACCGTTCATGGCCGAATACCCCGCATATGCAGAACCCCTCGAGATCCGCTGGTCCGACCAGGACCTGATGGGGCACGTCAACAATGCCCGCGTACTGACCCTGGTGGAGGAAGCGCGCATCATGTGGTTGCAGTCCATTGACCATTGGAGCCGCGAGGTCAACCCGACCGTCGTCGTCCGGACGGAGATCAATTACCGCTCTCCCGTGCATTACGGGCCGGAGCTTGTGATCGAGCTCGGCGTGGGTCACGTCGGAAGTACGTCCTACACGATCACGTTCCGTGGCATCCAGGACGACGCCGTGGTCTTCGACGGGCTGAACGTGCTGGTTGGCGTCGACCCCGAAAATCTCCGACCCCGCAAGCTCCACGACCAGGAGCGCGACCTCTTGGGCCGCTACGGAACCTTTGACCCGGAGCGACCGACCGACCTGTCCGCCGAACCCGTGGCCCACTGACTTTCGGCGCGGACTTTCGGCGCGTCGGACACGACGGGACATCACGCGAAATTGTGTGCTGAATCACTAGGGCGTAGGGTTTTTCTACAAAATCCAGCGGCAATACCGCCCACCCGACCATGACGAGGACCCCATGCTCGAAGGACTCCGTGCCACCACCGGTGACGACTACCCCCTGAACATGACTTCGCTCTTGCGGTACGCCGCAACGACCTTTCCTGACAACGAAATCGCATACCGCGATCTGAACGGGTCGTGGAACCGGACGAACTATCGTGAGGAATACGCCCGCGTGAGCAAGATGGCGGGCGCGCTCTCACGCTTGGGAGTGGGCGCCGGAGACATGGTCGGGGTTCTCGATTGGAACTCTCGACGCCATCTGGAGCTCTACTTCGCCGTTCCCGGGCTCGCGGCCACGATGCTGCAACTCAACCTGAGGCTGGCCTCGGAGGATCTCGGATACGTCATCGAGCATTCGCAGGCGTCGTGGGTCTGCGTCGACGAGTCGTTGCTTCCCGTGGCCGAGGCCCACCGTGACGCCCCGGGAGTCAAGGGGTGGATCGTCCTTTCGGACAAGCCCTCGGAGCAGATCGAGACCACCCTGCCGAACGTCGTCTTCCTCGAGGAGCTCATGAAGGACGAGCCGGAGGACTACCCGTTCGAATGGGTCGAGGAGAAGACCGCGGCCTACGCCGGGTACACCACCGGAACCACAGGCCGACCCAAGGGAATTCTCTATTCCCACCGGGCCATGTACCTGCATTCGATGACGGTGATCAGTTCGGAGAACCTGAATTACAACGAGACCGTCATGCTCGTGACCCCGATGTTCCACGTGATGTGCTGGGGCTTCCCGCAGGCTGCGGTCGGCGCGGCGGCCAAGATCGTTCTTCCCGGGCGCTGGCAGGCGCAGGACATCGGGGTGCTCGCCGATGCCCTCGCTGAGGAGCACGTGACCCTCGCGAATGGGGCACCGTCGATTCTCACTCCGATGCTCGAATACTATCGGTCGTTGCCGGCCCCTCCGGATCTCACGGACCTCCGCATCGTCTGCGGGGCCAGTGAACCTCCGCTGTCGCTCATGCAGGGTTTCAAGGAGCTCACAGGGGGCGAGATCATCCACGCATACGGCGCGTCGGAGACCTCGCCGATGGCCACGAGCAACGGCGACTTTCCCCACATGCTCCCCGACATGTCGGAGGAGGAAGCATGGGATCTGAAACGGTACCAAGGCCTCCCGATGCTTGGCGTCGACATCAAAATCGCCGACTTGGACGGCAACCCCCAGCCCCACGACGGCGAGTCGGCCGGCGAGTTGCTCATTCGTGGACCGTGGGTGGCGACGTCGTACTACAACAGACCCGACTCCGGGGACAGCTTCGAGGACGGGTGGTGGCGCTCTGGCGACGCCGGGGTCATCTGCGAAAACGGCTATCTCAAGCTGACCGACCGCCTCAAGGACGTCATCAAGTCGGGAGGCGAGTGGATCTCGTCGATCGACATGGAGAACGCGATCCTCGACAACTCGCGGGTCGCGGAGGCCGCCGTCATCGGTGTTCCCGATCCGAAGTGGGAGGAACGACCGGTCGCCTACGTGGTGCCGAAGGAGGGGCAGGACCTGACCGAGGACAGCGTCATGGATTTGCTGGCCCAAAGGTTCGCTAAATGGCAATTGCCGGAGAAGATCATCGTCTCGACCGAGCTCCCCCGGACCTCCGTGGGCAAGTTGAACAAGCGCCAGATGCGCGAGGACTACACCTCCGAGCATTCGAACTGAGAGTTTTCCCTCCGGTTTCTGAGGTTCTTGGAGACCTCTGCACAGACGAATCTCAGCCTCGATCCCTAGAGTCGTAACTACCTCATAGGTGCGAGTGATTGACGGAAAGCGGCCCCCGGATTCTTCCGGGGGCCGCTTTTCATGCTCGGGAGCGCTCTGGGTCAACCGTTCGAGATCGCCCCGGTACGGTTCTCGGCGTCCGCCACCGATTCCCCGCCCAGGGGAACGCCCTTCCGGGCGCCGCCCGCCAGGTCGATTACGAGTCCGACAATGGCTGCGACGAGGGTCGGCAGGAACCAGCCGAGGTCCTGCGCATGGCCTGGCGACCACCCAATCAGCGGAGAGATGACCCCTGTGCCCACGTTGAGGGACTCCAGGGTCATCAGAGCAGCCCAGATGCTGGCCACGATCAGCGCGCACACGAAAGTCCATTGGAGGCGGCGCCGGACCAGCGGCTCCAGCAGGGTCAGCAGGATCAGAGTGATGGCCGGCGGGTACAGGAACCCGACGATCGGGGCGGCGATGGCCAGCACCGTTTCGAGCCCCGTCGTGGAGACGGCGAAGGAGATCAGGCAGAAGATCACCAACCACGCCCGGTAGGAAACCTGAGGCACCATCTTGTTGAAGAATTCGGAAGTCGCGCCCAGAAGGCCCACGGCCGTGGACAGGCAGGCGAGCACCACGATCAGACCGAAAACGATGCCTCCCGGTATGCCCATGGTCTGCTGAGCGGCCTCGGCCAGCAGTGCGGCGCCGTCGGAGTACTCCGAGCCCTTGGGGATGATGTTTCCGACGTAGCCGAGACCCAGGTAGATCGCTGCCAGGAAGATACCGGCGACGACGGCCGACAAACCGACGCCGCGCACGAGCTTGGGTCCGGCGGGAATCCCCTTGTACTTCAGGGCAGAGACCACCAGGATGCCGAAGGCCAGGGCCGCAATCGAGTCCATGGTCAGGTAACCATTGACGAAGCCTGTCGAGGCGGGATGGCCGGCGTAGTCGTCCACGGCCGGCCCCGGGCGGTGGTCGATCGTGAAGATGCCGAGGAGGATCAGGAGCACGAGCAGGACCAACAGGACCGGGGTGAGGTACTTCCCGAGTTTGTCGGCCAGTCCGTTGGGGTTGAGCGACATGAGGAAGGCAACGATGAAGAAGCCGGCCGAGAATGCGGCTGCCGCCCAGGTCGAATGCCATCCGAGCAGCGGGGTGGCCGCCGAGGAGAAGCTCACGGTGGCGGTTCGGGGCAACGCGTAGAACGCACCGATGGACAGGTAGGCCAGGATCGGGAAGACGAGCCCGAAGATCCGACCGCCTCGCCGGGCGAGATCCTGGACGTCATTGCCCGTGACGGCCACGGCGATGACGGCCAGCACGGGAAGCAGAACTCCCGTACTGATGAACCCGAGAATCGCGGGCCAGAAGTTTTCGCCTGATTCAACGCCCGTGATCGGCGGGATGATCAGATTTCCCGCCCCGAAAAACATGGAGAACAGCATCATCGCCGCGATGGCGATGGAGATCCCGTGCCGGGACTTGTGCGGGGCCTTCTGTGCCATAAGTGGCCACATTCCTTCGTGCGATTGATATTTTCAAGGGCAAGTCCACACATGACAGCGTCTCGCCAGTTGCCAGAGTACTCTGCGTGAACCCGGGTCCACGAGAATACCCCTGTCGTGGGCCGAATCGTGACCGTGTACCGCCTATCGAGACAGCAGTCTGAGGCCCCTTGCCGACAGGTCCGACCCGGACGAAGGTGGACGGTGGATCGAGATGTCAGGGGAAGGATGCAATCATGACGCGACTTGCAGTAGCAGGGGCGACCGGTGCCATGGGAGAGCTCATTGTGCAGGCGGCCGAGGAGGACGGTTTCACCGTGGTTCCCCTCAGCCGGTCCCAGGGCGTCGACCTGTTGTCGGCCGATGGCTTGGACGCCAAGCTCGAAGGAGTCTCGGCGGTGATCGACGCATCTCAAGTCGTCAGCCCCGTCGCAGAGGATCCGGTGGCCCCGATCCTGAAGGGGGCAGACAACCTGGTCGGAGCCAGCCGCTCCGCCGGCGTGGATCGTCTGATCATGCTTTCGATCAACGGTGTCCAGGACGAAGGCCTCAGACAGTTCCCGTTCTACGATGCTCGTTCTCGACAGGAAGAGGTTGTGGCCGATTCCGGGCTCGCGCACACTATTGTTCGCAGTTCTCAGTGGTTCGAATTCGCTCTCAACCCGGCTGCGGTCGTCGAGGAGGACGACGTCGTTCGGGCACAGAATTGGCAGATCCAGCCGGCGGCCGCACTGAGCGTGGCTCGGTATGTGGTGCGGGCGGCCGCGGGCGAGCATGGCGACGGCGTCGTCACCGTCTGCGGACCGGATCGCATGCGGCTTCCCGAACTGACCGAGGCGGTGCTGCGCCACCGGGGAGATGAACGACCCGTGACCATCGAGTCGGCACCGTTGCCCGGCATGGACAATGGGAGCCTCCTTGCCCCGGCCGACGCAGATCTTGTGGGGCCAGCCCTCGGGGAATGGCTCGACGCCCAAAACCAGAGGACCCCGGGGCGCCCGTTGTGAGGAACTTGTGAGACGATTGCCGATCTTTGAGGAGGCTCTCTGAAGCCCCCGTTCAGCTCGGCTTCCTATATTGGTGAGTACCTCATAGGTGCGAGTGATTGACGAGAAACGGCCCCCGGTTCGACGACCGGGGGCCGTTTTTCATGAGCGGACGGGCCCAAGCGGCCTTGTTACCGCAAGGGCGGCGGGCCACCGGGTGACCCGCCGCACCGGGCGGTTGCCTACTCTGGGTCGTTGCCTGCTCCGCGCTATGGCCTGCTCCGCGCCGGCCGCGCGGAGAGCCCAGGACTCGTCATAGAGCCGGCCTCCGGCGAGGGCCGTAAGGATGGCCTCGGGTCAGCCGAAGAACCCGCCTCCGCGGCGCCTGCCGCCCCGGCGCGACGTGCCGAACAAGCCTCGGACCAGTTCCCTGCCGACCTGTGATGCGACATTCGTCCCGACGCGCATCATGGCGTCATTGCGCTTGCGACGGTCCTTGTCCTCGTTCTTGCCTTTCCCGGCCTCTTCCTCGGCCTTGCCCTCTGATTCCTTGTCTTTCGCATCCTGGGGCTTCGCTGATTTTTCCGAGGCCTGCTTCTCCTTCTGTTCTTCCTGCTCATTGAGCTTTTCGAAGGCCGAATAGGAATCGATGGTCTCGGCGTACTTCGGAGCGAGTTCGCTGTTGTCCGTGATGCTCTGCACCGTTTCCGGGGCCGCGGGCGCCATGCGCGACTGCGGCGCGTACATCCGGGTCCAAGCGACCGGCGACGGCGCCCCCGTGTCGGTCATGACCGTCACTACGGCTTCCCCGATTCCCGCGGAGGTCAGCAACGACTCGAGATCGTAGTCCGACTTCGGGAAGGTCGAGACTGTGGCTTTGAGAGCCTTGGCGTCCTCCGGGGTGAAAGCACGCAGAGCATGCTGGACCCTGTTGGCGAGCTGGCCGAGGACATCCCCCGGGACGTCCTTGGGAGTCTGGGTGATGAAGAAGATTCCCACACCCTTGGAGCGGATCAAGCGAACGGTCTGGGTAATGGACTCGAGGAACGCCTTGGAGGCACCGTTGAACAGCAGGTGTGCCTCGTCGAGGAAGAACACGAGTTTTGGCTTGTCGACGTCGCCGACTTCAGGAAGCTCTTCGAAGAGGTCCGCCAGGAGCCACATGAGGAATGTTGAAAAAAGCTGGGGCTTGGACTGCAGCTCGGAGAGTTCCAGCGCCGAAATGACACCGCGCCCGTCTTCGGCCGTGCGCAACAGTTCCTCTGTCTCGAACTGCGGTTCGCCGAAGAACTTGTCCATCCCGTCGGCTTCCAGGCCGACGATCTTCCGGAGAATGACCCCGGCCGTGGCCTTGGAGAGACCACCCAGGTCCGCAAGAGCTTCTTTTCCTTCGTCAGACGTGAGGAATTGGATCACGGCGCGGAGGTCGGCGAGGTTGTACAGCTCGAGCTCGTGCTGGTCGGCGTAGTGAAAGACGAGTTGCAGGCTCGATTCCTGGGTTTCATTGAGATCCATGACCCGGGACAGCAGGATCGGGCCGAATGAGTGGATCGTCGCGCGAATCGGGACGCCCGTCCCCTCACCCCCGAGGGAATAGAACTCGGTCGGGAATGACGTTGCTTCCCACTTCTGCCCGATGGCCGCATTCCGGGCGTCCAGCTTCTCGCTGTTTTCGCCCTTCTCGGCCAGGCCGGACAGATCGCCCTTGACGTCCGCCAGGAAAACCGGGACACCGTTCGAAGACAGTTGCTCGGTCATGGATTGGAGGGTCTTGGTCTTGCCCGTACCGGTGGCACCGGCGACGAGACCGTGCCGATTCATCATCGACATGGGGAGACTTACCGGGACGTCGGGCTGGGGCTCACCCTCGCTCATGGCGACGCCGAGGTCCACGGTTTCCCCCGAGAATTTGTATCCGTCCGCAATTTTCTTGAGCTGTTCGTCAGTAGCCATGTCCCATACGTTACCCATCACAGGCCTTCCAACAGGGGCATCGGAAGAATTTGTGGATATCGGATCGAGCTGGCCCTGTCCCCCGCCACCCCGCCGTGACCAGCAGCGACGTCACGATCCGAGGCAGTTAGGCTGTGAGGACGGGCGCTCGTCGTCCCGCACCGACCGTCCGACCGGCAACCGACCGAGTTCAGGAGACAGCCGTGAAAAACAAGTCCGACGTATTCCTGGTCTGCCTGTGCGTGCTCGGCATCGCATTCGTCGCCGAGCTCGTCATGACGACCGTGGGCGGCGTCAACCCATGGGTTCTCGTGATCATCGTGGTCCTCGCCGTACCGGCATCGATCCTGTTGGTCCGGTGGAAGAACCGCAGGGAGTGACCTTTTCCGTACGCCGTCCGATGTCGATCCCTCACACGTCGGACGAATGACGACGCCCTCGCGCCATATCGGCGTGCCACGTGGTTGCGCGTGACCTCCGCCTTCGCCACCTCGAACCGGTGCATGTCGAGGAGGCAGATGCACGCCGGGAGCAAGGCGGAACGGCGCCAACCCATGTGCGACGCCGCCCCACCTCAGCCTCGGGCCCACGAGTGTCCGTCTCTTCTCTGAGCCGGACGATGGAATGAGGAGGGACCGTGACCCGAGGCCTCTCCGGCTCGTGGCCGAAGACCCCTGGGCAACCAGCAACCGGTGTTGTCGACCGATCGCCGTCGCCCGCTGATTTCATCAATGTGCTCACAGATTATCCGATCCAAGCCACCGCAGACCGCCTCTGAGGGATCGCGTAGGCTCCTCATCCCGCCCCCGTGGACACGTTCAGGACGGATGGATCATCGAGACCGTCGTCGCCGCGGAGGACCGCAGGAGGCACCGTATTCGCCAATCCACTTGCGCAAACCTTCTGGCTCTCGGGGTGGCACGATGCGGCGAGGACGAGTGACCGGCCCCGACGACGTCGACCCATCGAGAGCCTGGTCCCGCCCGCTCGACCAATCCGAGTGGGCAAGATCACTTAAAAAGTGTAGTTTCAACTCCTCCCGCGAATCCTCTTAAGGTAATTTTGACAAGAACTATTCCCCCTAGTCCCACCTGAGGTCCACCATGAGCACCACCGAGTCAGCCACCATGACCCGCACCGAGCGACTCGACCGCCTGCAGGTCTCCTCGAAGCACGTGCGCCTCCTGGGCAGGTCGGGGGTCGGATGGGCCCTCGATGCCATGGACGTGGGCCTGATTTCCTTCGTGATGGCCGCCCTCGTGGCCCACTGGGACCTGAGCGCCACGGAATCCTCCTGGCTCGGGTCGATCGGTTTCGCCGGAATGGCCCTCGGAGCGTCACTGGGCGGCCTTCTGGCCGACAAATTCGGACGTCGCAAGATCTTCGCGTTGACCCTCTTGGTGTACGGCTTGGCCACCGGGGCCTCAGCCCTGTCCGCCGGCTTGGGGATGCTGCTGGCGCTGCGCTTCGTCGTCGGGCTCGGACTGGGGGCGGAACTGCCCGTCGCCTCGACTCTTATCTCGGAGTTCTCCCCACGATCGATCCGCGGTCGAATGGTGGTTCTCCTCGAGGCATTCTGGGCCATCGGCTGGATTGCGGCCGCCGTGATCGGAACATTCGTGGTCACGGCATCGCCGGAAGGTTGGCGGTGGGCGCTCGCACTCGGTTGTGTCCCTGCCGCCTACGCCCTCATCGTGCGCTTCGCTTTTCCCGAATCCGTCCGGTATCTGGAGTCCAAGGGCCGTCACGGCGAAGCCGAGCGAATCGTGACATCGTTCGAGGAAGCCGCTCCCCTCCGCCCCATTCGTTCGGACTCGCCCGCCCCTCCGGTCCAAGGACACCAGGGCACCGAGGCGGTCGATACTTCCGAGTCGATCTGGTCCCCTCGCATGCGGCGACGGACCATTGCCCTCTGGACGATCTGGTTCTGCATCAACCTGTCCTACTACGGGGCATTCATCTGGATCCCGTCCCTACTGCATGCTCAGGGCTTCACCTTGGTGCAATCCTTCGGATTCACCCTCGTCATGACCGTCGCCCAGATCCCGGGATATGCGCTGGCCGCCTACCTGATCGAAGTCTGGGGCCGCCGGGCGACGCTCTCCGCATTCCTGGCCGGCTCGGCCATAGCCGCCGTCTGCTACGGCGCGTCAAGCGCCGAATGGTCGATTGTGATGTCAGGGTGCTTCCTCTCCTTGTGCAATCTCGGTGCGTGGGGCGCGCTGTACGCCATCGGCCCCGAGCTCTACCCGACACCCATTCGCGGCACAGGCACGGGTGCGGCCGCAGGATTCGGGCGGATCGCGTCGATCGTTGCCCCTCTCATCGTTCCGCCGTTGATAGCCATCGGCGGCACAGGAATCCTGTTCGGAGTCTTCGCGGGAGCTTTCGCGATCGCCGGCATTGCCGCACTGAGCCTCCCCGAGGCCAAGGGGCGGGCGTTGACGTAGCGATTCGTTGGCCGCGGGCGGATGGTCCCGGTGCGAGCCGTCCGACGACGTCGAACACCGGGCGGCGCGGCGCGAAGAAGGCCGCGTTAACGAGCTGAGCCGGAGCACCGTATCAACGATGCTCCGGCTCAGGTCCCATGTGGCGGAGGATGGGGGATTTGAACCCCCGAGGGCGTGAACCCAACACGCGTTCCAGGCGTGCGCCATAGGCCGCTAGGCGAATCCTCCAGGCGTTGCTTCGTCCCGTTGTTAACGGGATCTCACGAAAGCGAACGGATTCGAGCTTACACAAGCATGATCCACGGTGACAACTCAGGAACCCCGAAGGTGGCGCACAACACGGCGCCGCCGTGTGACAGCCTCACATCGGCTGGGCTAAGCTAGTACGAGCCCCTCGCGTGGCGTCATCCTGAAAAACTCCCCCAGGGCCGGAAGGCAGCAAGGGTATTTGGGCTCTGGCGGGTGCGCGAGGGGTCTTTTCGCATCGAGGCACGTCCGCCCCTCCTGGGTCCCTGTCGCTCCGCAGGCTGCAACCTTCCCACGCACGGCCGTCACCGCTGTCCCGCCCTCACCGAGGCCGAGACTCCACGTGTCTTCCCAGGCCCGCTACGCCGCCGCGTGGTCGTCGTGTCCGGACCTTTTGTCCACAGGAACGGTCTCGCTTCTTAAAGTGTCAGTCGGAACAAGTAGGGTTTCCTATGTGAGCACAGCCCTGTACCGCCGTTATCGACCCGAGACCTTCGAGGACGTCATCGGGCAAGAACACGTGACCAACCCCCTCATGACAGCGTTGCAGAAGAATCGCGTGAATCACGCCTATCTCTTCTCAGGCCCCCGAGGATGCGGCAAGACCACGTCGGCTCGGATTCTGGCGCGCTGCCTCAATTGCGAGCAAGGCCCCACGGCACACCCGTGCGGGACCTGCGAATCTTGTGTGGATCTGTCGAGGGACGGGGCAGGATCCCTCGATGTCATCGAGATGGATGCGGCCTCGCACGGCGGCGTCGACCACGCGCGCGATCTGCGTGAGCGAGCCACCTTTGCTCCAGTCCGAGATCGCTACAAGATCTTCATCATCGACGAAGCCCACATGGTCACGCGAGAAGGCTTCAACGCGCTGCTCAAGATCGTCGAAGAGCCGCCGGAACACATCAAGTTCATTTTCGCGACCACCGAGCCCAATAAGGTCCTCGGGACCATCCGCTCCCGGACCCACCACTATCCTTTCCGGCTGGTCGCGCCGGAGGTTCTCCGCGGATACCTGAATCATCTGTGCGACGAAGAAGGCATCCGTGTGGACCAGGGCGTTCTCCCCCTGGTTGTTCGCGCGGGTGGCGGATCCGTCCGCGATTCGCTGTCCGTCCTCGACCAGTTGATGGCCGGGGCTTCGGCCGAAGGTATTTCCTACGACCTCGCCGTGGCGCTCCTCGGATTCACCCACGCGGAGCTGCTGGACGGTGTTGTGGACGCTTTCGCGGCGGGGGACTCGCCCGCCGTCTTCCACGCCGTGGACCGAGTCGTTCAGACCGGCCAGGATCCGCGTCGGTTCGTTGAGGACCTGCTCGAAAGGTTCCGGGACCTGATTATCGTCAAGGCCGTTCCGGACTCCGCAGCCCAGATCTTGCACGGCATGCCGGAGGACCAGATCGATCGCATGCGCGGGCAGGCCAACCAGCTCGGCGCATCGGAGCTCTCCCGCTCCGCTGACATCGCCAACACGGCACTGACCGAGATGACAGGGGCGACGAGCCCCCAGCTTCATCTCGAGCTCTTGTGCGCCAGAATTCTCCTCCCGACCGCGGACGACTCGTCACGCGGGGTCAACGCGCGGGTCGATCGCCTCGAGCGCCGCATCAACATGGGATCCGTCGGCGCGGTTCAAGCACCCCTGCAATCGGACCCGGCTGCGGTCACGACCCCGGAGACCCCCGCCGAACACGTCGCCGCTCAAACGGACGAGAGCAATGCACCCGGCGATGCATCGCAGGGCACCCCGGGGCAGTCCGCTCGCCAAGCCGCGCTCTCCCTCGCCCGGAAGAACCGGGACTCCGATCGAAACCCGGAGACCGCCCCGGACGGTTCCACCCCGTCGGAGGGTGCCCGCTCCGAACCATCGGACGACGCCAGGACGACAGAAGCCCCGGAGCCGGACGGAGGCTCCGAACCGACGAGCACTGCGCCCGGCACCACGACGGCGGAAGCCCCCGGAGCCCAACCGACGGCGACGTCGGAAGGATCTCACGCCGATATCTCGATGCCCCCGGAACCAGACGGGGCGGACCCTTCACAGCGTGACCAAACGCCCGAGGTCACGTCCGGGGACACCGCGGCGTCGCAGCCCTCTCCCGACGCGGGTCAGGTCAATCTCATCGAACGATCATGGGCCGATATCGTCGCCGCGGTCGGGAACTACTCCAAAGTCGGCAAAGCAACCTTCCGCGAATGCCGCCCGACCCGTTTCGACGGCGGCGTCCTGTACGTCGCTTCCTCGGGTCCCGGCATCGAGAGCCGCGTTGAGCGATTCGCCTCCGCTCTGAGCAACGCGGTCCGGGACACGCTCGGCCTGGAATGCACCGTCGCCCTCGACAACGGCTCCCCCGGCCCCGGCGGGAGCGGACCTGGAGGAAACGGTCCCCGCCAGGGCGGCTCCGGAAGCCAGAATCTTGGAGACGCCGCTCAGCCCGGCACCTCGTCGAACCCGAGCGGCGCCCCCGACGATTGGCCTGGTGAGGACGCATGGACCGATGCTGCCCGCCGCGCGCAGTCCTCACCGTCACCGGTCGATGCCCCGACCGCGAATTCGGCCCGCCCCGCCGACACCGGCGCGGCAGGGGACACTGCGATTCCCGAGGGCGATCGCGGTGGGGAAGAAGCCTGGCAGAAACACGGCATTCCTCGCTCATCTCAGGACGAGGACCGCGAGCCCGACTGGTCGGAGGATTCGTCCGGCGAATCCTTCGACGGATGGAAAGTGGCCAGGATTCCCGGCGACGAGACCACGCCCGAAGCGGAGACCCAGGAAGATCCCGGTGCTGAATTCGGGAATCTTCCGGGGAATACGGCTTCCCACCTGCGTGTTGTGCCCGAGGATGCAGGAGCCGAGCCGGACGGTTCAGGCTACGAGGACTCCGGTTCCTCCACGCCGGAGCCCGAAGGGGACACCGGAAATGCCCCTTCGGCATCAACCGGCGGATCGACGTCGAGCAACCAGGATGCGAACGATGCGGCATCGATCCCCCCGGCGCCCGCCCCTGCCCCGGCGCAGGAGGCGTCCGAGTCCTCGGGTCAGGGCCAGGAACGACTGTCCTCCCACGACTGGTCCGTCGCGGCCAGACAAGCCGGCGCCCCCGGCGCTCCCTTGGACGGGAAGGACTGCGGCTGGGGCTATTCCGGACCGAAGGGCGCCGCCAATGCCAGCGAGCATCCTTCCATGTGGGGGCAGAGGGCCCCGCACCTCACGGAGGTCACGGGAGGAGCTGCACAAGCCACGGATCAGGACGTCGCCGCGGAGCCCCAGCAGCCGGGGCCGGGCCACGAGAAATCTCGTCACCTTCACGCCGTGCGAGATGATGAACAGGCCAACGACCAGCAAAACAACGCCCCGGTCGACCCGGGCGCACCCGAGCCTCCGGATGACGAGTGGGAGAACTTCGTCCCTTCCCCGCACGACGAAGACATCGAGGATTCCTCGGTCTTCGGCCAGGCGGCCATCGAAACGATATTGGGCGGTCGTGTCCTCGAAGAACGGCCGCACCACCAGGGGTAGCACTACCGTTTGAAACCACGCGGGCGCCGATACGGCGATGCCCAGGAGGAGCACAGACTCTTGTACCAAGGAGCAGTTCAGGACTTGATCGACGAACTCGGGCGTCTGCCCGGCGTCGGCCCCAAGTCGGCCCAACGCATTGCTTTCTACATCCTCAATTCGCCCACGGACGAGATGGAGAAACTGGCATCGGCCATCACGACCGTCAAGACCAAGGTGTCCTTCTGCGAGATCTGCGGGAACATCTCCGAGACCCCCAAGTGCTCGATCTGTCGTGACACACGCCGGGACTCCTCACTCATCTGCGTCGTCGAAGAGCCCAAGGATGTCTCTGCCATCGAGCGCACCGGCAGCTTCACCGGCCGGTACCACGTCCTCGGTGGCTCCATCAATCCGATGCAGGGTATCGGCCCCGAGCGTCTCCGCATCCGCGAGCTCGTGACCCGACTGGCCGACGAAGAGGTCCAGGAGATCATCCTCGCCATGGACCCCAATCTCGAGGGCGAGGCCACGGCAACCTACCTGTCACGCATGCTCACCCCGATCGGCATCACCGTGTCCCGTCTGGCCTCGGGTTTGCCCGTGGGAGGAGACCTCGAATACGCCGACGAAATCACCCTCGGACGCGCCATGGAAGGGCGCCGGGTACTCACCGCGGGGCAACGGCACCACGCCGCAGATGAGCCGGACGACGAAAACACCGATCATGACGGCACAACGGATGAGAACCGCGCCTCGGTCGAGAACGTGCCCGACGGCGACGCAGGGGAACCCGAGGGCGCCGCGACGAAGAAAGGCCGCTCGGAGGCAGATCCTTCAGCCGGTGACCGACCCGGCGACCTCGATAACCCGGAGGGGCTGGGACGCCCCGAGGTTCCGGGCTCCGAGGACAGCACCCGAGAAGGACCGATCCAGGCTCCGGCCCAACAACCCGTCCAGCCGGCCGACCCGAACCGCAGGTACCCCACTCCGCGACGAGGCGAAAAATTCGCCAACCCCTGGGCCGACTGACGGCCGCTCCCGGAGCGCATGACTCACAGTGACTCAGATCCCATATATGACGCGGAGTGCGACCAATAATCCGAAACCGTGTCACATAGTGGAATTCCCGACTCAATTGAGCACCGGACAACCCCAGCGGATAGTGTGATACGCGGTCAGGATTCGCACGAATCCGGCCCCGAACGGCCCTCGCGACCGATCATGCACGCACCCAGACTCCTATTATCGAAGGAGACACCATGAGCCTCATCGTTCAGAAATTCGGCGGTTCGTCTGTTTCCGACGCCGAGGGTGTCAAGCGGGTCGCTCAACGCGTGGTCGAGACCAAGAACCAGGGCAACGACGTCGTCGTGGTGGTCTCCGCCATGGGCGACACGACCGACGATCTGCTCGACCTCGCACAGCAGGTCACCACCAAATCCGGCCCCAGCCGAGAGCTGGACATGCTCCTGACGGCCGGCGAACGGATCTCCATGGCCGTGCTGGCCATGGCCATTCACGAACTCGGAGCCCCGGCCCAATCCTTCACGGGCTCCCAGGCCGGGATGATCACCGACGGAGTGCACGGTGCCGCCCGACTCGTGGAGGTCCGCCCGGACCGGATCCGCGACTCCCTGGAGAACGGGAACATCGCCATCGTCGCCGGATTCCAGGGCATGAACCGTCAGACCAGGGACATCACCACCCTCGGCCGCGGCGGGTCCGACACCACCGCGGTTGCGCTCGCTTCAGCCCTGGACGCCGATTACTGCGAGATCTATTCTGACGTCGACGGCGTATTCACAGCCGATCCGCGCATCGTGTCCGCGGCACACAAGCTCAACGAGGTCTCCAGCGAGGAGATGCTCGAAATGGCTGCCAACGGCGCGAAAATCCTCCACCTGCGTTGCGTCGAGTACGCCCGCCGATTCAAAATAAAGCTTCACGTCCGTTCTTCGTTCAGCGACCTCGAAGGCACGTGGGTCATCCCCACGGAATCGGATGCAGACGCCCCCGACCTGACGAAGGAGATCCCCTTGGAACAGCCCCTCATCTCCGGTGTGGCCCATGACCGCACCCAGGCGAAGGTCACCATCGTGGACGTCCCGGACGTGCCCGGCTACGCCTCCAAGATCTTCGGCTCCCTCAACGACGCGAAGATCAACCTGGACATGATCGTCCAGAACGTCTCCACACGGTCCGAATCCCGCACGGACATCTCGTTCACACTCCCCCAGGACCAGGGCGACGCCGCCATCGAGGTCCTCAAGGGCGTCCAGGCCGAAATCGGTTTCGCCGATATCGAGTACAACGACGCCATCGGCAAGCTCTCCCTCGTGGGGGCGGGCATGAAGTCCAACCCCGGCGTCTCCTTCCATTTCTTCGACGCCCTGTCCAGCGCGGGCGTGAACATCGACATGATCTCCACCTCTGAGATCCGCATCTCGGTGATCACCAGGGCGGACCTGCTGGACGCCGCCGTGCGCGCTGTCCACACCGCTTTCGACCTCGACGCAGAAGGCGAAGCCACGGTGTACGGAGGCACCGGCCGCTGACCGGTGACTGACGTCCCGCCGACCCAGTCGCTCTCCGCCCGAGGCCCGGTCCACCTGACCGGGCCCGCGTGGCGTGACTTGGCAGAAGAGCATCGGGAACGGGCAGCCATCTACACAGAGCCCTTCCTGGAACGACGCCACGCAGGGCGCAAACACCCGGTGGAAGACTTCCTGTTCACGTACTACACCCTCAAGCCCGGCCAGTTGCGTCGGTGGCATCCGGGCCCCGGCGTCATCCTGCTCGACGCCGCGGAACGCCTCGAGTGGAAGTTCTACCGGCGCCCCACGGACACCGAATTGCGGATATCCGGTCTGTCCGAGGAAGAAGCCGAAGAACACCGGGACGCATCGGCCGTCCTCGACCTCGAGGAGTTCCTCCGGGCCCGGGCGGCCGCGGTGGATTTCACGCGGGACATTCTCGAGCGCACGTCGGCCAAGGCAGGAAATTTCGGGTGCTTCGGAATGCATGAGTGGGCCATGGCCTACCGTTCCGAGGAGAACGACATCCGCCACGAATACCTGGATCTGCGGCTGGGCTCGGAGGGAACGGACACCGTGGTCGAGTCCCACCGGATCCACTGCACTCATTTCGACGCATTCCGTTTCTTCCAGCCTCAAGCCGTTCCGCGCAATGAGCTCCAACCGACTCGGGAAGAACAACGCCACCTGGAGCAGCCGGCGTGCCTGCACGCCAATATGGACGTCTACAAGTGGGCATACAAACTACTGCCCCTCGTCGACTCCGTCCTGCTCATGGACTGCTTCGATCTTGCCTGGCAAATTCGGGAAATGGACATGCGGGCGGCACCGTACGACCTCACGGCGTGGGGTTACGAACCCATCGCCGTCGAAACGGCGCAGGGCAAGAAGCAGTATGCGACACTCCAGAGGGAGTTCGCTGAGCGCTCAAATATTTTGCGTCAAAGACTCCTCAACGTCCTGAATTCGGTGCCCGAACCCGGCAACTGAGCCCAACAGCTGATCCCCGTACTCCGGTGCCAGCCACCTTCGCCGGCCCGACACCACGGCGGTGCGTCGCTCCTTGGGCCCTTGGCCCGGGCCTGACATGCAAACGCACCTCAACACCCCCTCCTTGAAATCTACATTTTTCGTGGGAACCTGGGACGGCCCCATAATTTTCCTCACGTCAACGGGAGCCATACCTGTGAAGATCAGCCGCCGGACCGCCGTCATCTCCGCATCAACGCTCGCGGGTGCCGCAATACTGACCGCGTGCGGGTCCAAGGATTCCGAACCCGCCAATGATGCTTCACCCTCCGCCTCGTCAGGTGCCTCTGGTTCGGCCTCGGGGTCTGCCTCGGCTTCACCGCAGGGCCCGGTGGCGACGTGGGCCGACAACACCATGGTCTCGCACCTGTTCTTCCATTCTTTGGTCGCCGACCCGAAGCGCGCCTTCGACGGCGACGATGAGGCCAAGGGCTACCTGGACTACATGGTCACCATCGACGAATTCAAAAAGATCATCCAGCAGGTCTACGACCGCAACTACATCCTGGTCAGCCCGCACCAGCTCTACACCACCGCCCCCGACGGCGGGATCGAGCTGAAACCACTGGAGCTGCCCGAAGGCAAGAAACCGCTGGTGATTTCTTTCGATGACCTCTCCTACTACGAGTACATGGACGGCGACGGGTTCCCCGACCGGTTGATCGTCAAAGACGGCAAGATCGTCAACGAATACCGCGACGCTGCCGGCAAGAAACAGGTCGGGGCCTATGACCACTTGCCGATCGTGGAGGAATTCCTCCAGGACCACCCGGATTTCTCCCACGAGGGGGCCAAGGGTGTGATCGCGATGACCGGGTACAACGGGGTCCTGGGGTACCGGACGTCGGATATCTCCTACAAGGACCAGAACAAGAACCTGAATCAGGACAAGAAGGATGCGACGAAGGTCGCGGATGCGATCAAGGCCGCCGGGTGGGAGTTCGCCAGCCACTCCTGGGGTCATATCAATTTCACGAAGTCACCGGTGGATCATATCCGGGCCGATAACGAGAAGTGGCAGGCCGAGGTCGCCCCGATCGTGGGCAAGACGGATCTGTTGATTTACCCGTTCGGGGCCGATATTGCCGGGATCGGTGATTACGAGAACGAGAAGTTCCAGTATTTGAAGTCGCAGGGATTCAACGCGTTCTTCAATGTTGATGCTTCGGTCCCGGCCTGGGGTCAGGCCGGGGGCAATTACCTGCGGCAGGCACGGATCAATGTGGATGGGATTTCGTTGAAGCACGCGATCGAGGGCACGTCGGAGACGCTGAATGAGTTCTTCGACCCGCACACGGTTCTGGACCCCCAACGTCCCAAATCAATCTCCGGAACCGACGAATAGGCCTCCCAGCCCCGATCGGTACGACCCGGACACAGCCGCCGCTTTCACCGGCTAGACTGGTGAAGCAAGCTCGCGGAGCGTCCGGGTCGTTCGCGTCCGGCGTGAGACGGCAACGGAATCCGCGCGCCTGAAGACCCCTCAACGCGTACAGGAGCGACGGATGCCCCGAATCATTGTCGACGTCATGCCCAAGCCGGAGATTCTCGACCCGCAGGGCAAGGCAATTGCCCGCGAATTGCCTCACATCGGTCTGAGCAGTTTCACCGAGGTCCGTCAGGGCAAACGGTTCGAATTGACCGTCGAGGGCGAGGTCACCGAGCGGCACCTCGAGGAAGCTCGCCGGGCCGGAGAGGAATTGCTTTCCAACCCGGTGATCGAGGACGTCGTCAACGTTTCCGTTGCGGAGGACTGAACGAGCATGGCCGAATCACTGCCCTCCGCAGAAGTACCCCTGATCGCGGATCTGGCCCCCGACGTCTCCAATGAGCGCCTGGCCGACGTGCGCGTCGGCGTCGTCACCTTCCCGGGAACTCTGGACGACCGCGACGCCGCCCGCGCGGTCAAGATTGCGGGCGGGACTCCCGTACCGCTCTGGTACAAGGATTCCGACCTCCAATCGGTGGACGCCGTGATCATTCCCGGCGGATTTTCCTACGGCGACTACCTCCGTGCCGGATCCATCGCCGCCAAGGCCCCGATGATGCGCGAGGTCCATCGGGCCGCCACCGCGGACGGCACCTCCGGCTCCGAACCGCTGCCGGTCCTCGGTATCTGCAACGGTTTCCAGATCCTCACGGAGATGCATCTCCTCCCCGGATCCATGATCAAGAACGACCACCTCAAATTCGTTTGCACCGACCAGAGGCTCCGCGTGGAGAACACCGAGACACCCTGGACGGCCGAACTGGATCGAGGCGGCGAGATCGTGGTCCCGCTCAAGAACCAGGACGGCCAGTACGTCGCGGACGCACGGACACTGCGCCAGTTGGAGGAAGAGAACCGGGTGGTTTTCCGCTACGTCGGCGGCAATCCGAACGGCTCCCGCCAGGACATCGCGGGGGTGACCAACGAACGGGGCAACGTCGTGGGCCTCATGCCGCACCCCGAACACGCCGTCGAACCGGGCTTCGGCCCGTCCTCCTCCGGCACGGAGGAAGTAGCGATGCGCTACGGTTCGGATGGTTTGCGCTTGTTCACATCCCTCCTGCGCCAGATCGTCGCCGCCTGAGCTCCCGCGCCCCGAGCCAAAACAAGGATTCACACTTTCATGAGCGAACAGCAGTTCAACCTGGACACCGTCGATCACGCACGGACCACCCCGAATACCGACCTCCCCTGGGCCGAGCTCGGCCTCAAGGAGAACGAGTTCGAGGACATCAAGAAGATACTCGGACGCCGCCCCACCGCCGCTGAGCTGGCCATGTACTCGGTCATGTGGTCCGAGCATTGTTCCTACAAGTCGTCCAAGGTCCATCTCAAACAGTTCGGCGCCAAGGTCACCGACGAGATGAAGAAGGACCTCATGGTCGGGATCGGTGAGAACGCCGGTGTGACCGACATCGGCAACGGCTGGGCCGTGACCTTCAAGATCGAGTCCCACAACCATCCTTCCTACGTCGAGCCCTATCAGGGGGCTGCGACGGGCGTGGGCGGCATCGTTCGCGACATCATCTCGATGGGCGCACGCCCGGTGGCCGTCATGGATCCCCTGCGTTTCGGCGCCATCGACCACCCGGACACGCAGCGGGTCGTCCACGGCGTCGTCGCCGGGGTGGGCGGATACGGGAACTCGTTGGGGCTGCCGAACATCGGTGGCGAAGTCGAGTTCGACGCCTGCTACCAGGCGAATCCGTTGGTCAACGCCTTGGCCGTGGGCGTCATGCGACATGAGGACATCCGTCTGGCCAACGCGTCGGGCGTCGGAAACAAGGTCATCCTGTTCGGTGCCAGGACCGGCGGGGACGGTATCGGTGGCGCTTCGGTGTTGGCTTCCGAATCCTTCGACGACGCCAAGCCGTCCAAACGCCCTGCCGTGCAGGTCGGTGACCCGTTTGCGGAGAAGGTCCTCATCGAGTGCTGCCTCGAACTGTTCAAGGACTCCGTGGTCGAGGGAATCCAGGACCTGGGCGCGGCGGGGATCTCCTGTGCGACGTCGGAGCTCGCCTCGAACGGCGACGGTGGAATGCACGTGGACCTCACCAAAGTGCTCTTGCGAGACAGCACCCTGACTCCCGGCGAGATTCTCATGTCGGAATCCCAGGAACGCATGATGGCCGTGGTGACTCCGGCCAACATGGCCCGTTTCGAGGAGATCATGGACAAGTGGGACGTCGAGTACTCGGTGCTTGGGGACGTCACCGACTCGGGCCGGTTGGTCATCGAATGGGACGGCGAGGTCATCGTCGACGTCGACCCGAAGACCGTGGCTCACGACGGCCCCACGTACGAACGGCCGTACAGCCCGCCGGCTGGGCAGGATGCCACACAGGCGGACCGGTTCTCCGAGTCCGAGGCGGGCAGGGATCGTCCGGCGGGCGCCGACCTCGCCCACGCCGTCGTCGAGCTCATGACCTCACCGAACCTGTGTTCCAAGGAGTGGGTCACCGACCAGTACGACCGTTACGTGCAGGGCAATACGGCGCTTTCCCAACCCGATGACGCCGGCGTGGTCCGCGTGGACGAGGAAACCGGGTTGGGTGTCGCCCTGGCGACCGACGCAAATCCCCGCTACGCATACCTCGACCCTTATGAGGGCGCCAAGTCGTCACTGGCCGAGGCCTACCGGAACGTTGCCACGGCGGGTGCGCGACCCGTCGCCGTCTCGGACTGCCTCAACTTCGGTTCACCCGAGGACCCGGACGTGATGTGGCAGTTCGCCGAAGCGGTCCGCGGCCTCGCCGATGGTTGCATGGAGCTCGGCGTGCCTGTGACTGGCGGCAATGTCTCGCTGTACAACCAGACCGGGGGCCAGGCCATCAACCCGACCCCGGTCGTCGCGATGATGGGTGTGATGGATGATGTGACCCGGAGGACCCCGTCGGGTTGGGCCCCGACCGAGGACGGCAACGCGATCTACTTGCTCGGGACCACGGCGGACGAGCTGGATGGTTCGGAGTGGGCCCGGCTCAAGGGGCACCTGGGCGGCCGCCCGCCCCGAGTCGATCTGGCTCAGGAGAAATTGTTGGGAGACATGCTCGTCAACATGTCCCGGGACGGCATGATCGACGCCGCGCACGACCTGTCCCAGGGCGGCCTCGCGGCCACCCTGGCGGACGCGTGCCTGCGCTTCGGCGTCGGTGCACGCATCGGTTTGGGAGAGGTCGCCGAGCGGGACGACGTCGACGAGTTCACCCTGCTGTTCTCTGAATCCCAGGGACGCGCGGTCTGCTCGGTCCCGCGCACCGAAGAAGTGCGGTTCAAGGACATGTGCACCGCACGCGGCTATGCCTTTGCCCGCATCGGTGTGGTCGACGCCGTCAATGACGCTCTGGATCTCCAGGGAATCGCCAGCGTGCCGCTCGCGGAGCTGAGAGAGGCGTGGTCAGGAACCTTGCCGAAATACTTCGGCTGACTCTCCACCACGTCTGGGGCGGGCCCCCCCCCACCCCCCGGGGAGGGGGGCCCCCCCCCCATCAATACAC
>JAKDJD010000084.1 GCA_030454085.1 Kocuria sp. | reverse complement strand
GAGCCTGCTCAACAGGGGCCTGCTCAACGGGAGCCTGCTCAACGGGAGCCTGCTCGGGCTGGGCCTGCTCGGCCGGGGCCTGGAACTCCTGGACATCCTGGGACTGAGCCTGGACGTCCTGCTGCGGCTGAGCCTGCTGCTGATCGGAACCGGAGTCCCCACCGGCACCCTGAGCGGAGCAGTTCGGCCATGCGCCGGGACCCTGCTCAGCCAGAACCTTCTCGGCAACCTGGATCTGCTGATCCTTGGAAGCGCTCTGGGGGTCACCCTGGCCGCCGAAGGCTGCCCAGGTGCTCGGGGTGAACTGCAGGCCACCGGAGAAGCCGTTACCGGTCGAAGTCGACCAGTCTCCGCCGGACTCGCACTGTGCGACGGCGTCCCAGTCGAGGCTATCGGCATTTGCGGGAGCGGTAGCCAGCGCACCGGCGGCGGCGCCACCGATCACGAGGGCGGCTGCACCGCGGCGGGCATTGCGTCGGAAAGTGGAAGTATTGTTCACGATGCTCCTCAGGCCACCTAC
Source organism: Kocuria sp. (assembly GCA_030454085.1). Classification (GTDB taxonomy): domain Bacteria; phylum Actinomycetota; class Actinomycetes; order Actinomycetales; family Micrococcaceae; genus Rothia. The sequence goes on along the minus strand of JAKDJD010000084.1, from coordinate 2,743 downwards.
GCTCCGTCCATCCCTGGACTTCCTCGCGCCGTCGTCTACCTATAGATGTCTTAGGTCAAGTTTCAGGTGTCTGCCCTTTAGACGACGTCCGGTGTTACGGCAGCACCCAGCATTGTTCAGGAGGGGTTCTCGCAAGTCTGCGTGAACCCAGGAGTCACCTCTCGGCGACGAACTGTTTATAACGATACAGTAACGATTTTGGAGTTTGCAACCAATTTCTCGATGGAAGCGAAACTTTTTTTGGTTGGTGCCCTACCCGGCAACCAGCCAGGTTCGTAGGCACGCGTGCCAGCCTATGAGCCGGCCAGAGGCGATGCAACCCTCCCCGACATGTTCCGCGTCACAAGCATGTGACTATTCCGTGACCGTTTCGTGACCGTCTTCCGCGCCATCATCACGATCCAGCGCCGTCGGCCCCTCCTGGAGAAGAATTTTGAAGTCTTCACCATTGAGCACCGTCACGCCCAAATTTTCCGCCTTGTCCAGCTTTGAGCCGGCGTTCTCGCCCGCAACCAGATAGTCTGTGTTCTTCGACACAGATCCGGAGGCCTTGCCTCCGCGTTGCAGAATCGCTTCCTTCGCGGAGTCGCGGGTGAACTCTTCCAGAGTGCCGGTCACGACGATCGTGACCCCTTCGAGAACGCGGGGAACGGATTCGTCCCGCTCATCCTCCATCCGGACACCGGCCGCGGCCCACCGGTCGACGATCTCGCGGTGCCACTCCTCCGAAAACCATTCCTTGACCGCTCGCGCGATGGTCGGCCCGACACCGTCCGTGTCGGCCAGTCTCTCTTCATCGGCGTCGCGGATCGCCTGCATCGATCCGAATTCGGTGGCCAATGCCCGGGACGCCGTCGGCCCCACGTGCCGAATAGAGAGGGCGACCAGGACTCGCCACAACGGTTGGGACTTGGCTTCCTCGATCTGGTCGAACATTCTGCGCGTGTTCGCAGAAGGTGCCGAAGGCTTGTTCGCCGTCCCTCGCGTGTAGAAGTAGGGGACCAATTCCGTCTCCCCCGTGGGTGCCCCCTTCTTTCTGACCTCGCGTTCAATACGCACGTCCGCCAGGTCCTCAGGTACGAGATCAAACAAACCAGCAATGCTCGTCAGCGGCGGGGTCTCGGGTTCGACCGGCTGAGTCAGGGCCCTTGCGGCTTCCTCCCCCAGGGCATCGATGTCAAACGCCCCGCGTCCCGCGGTATGGAACAGCGTCTGCCAGAGCTGGGCGGGGCATGACCGGGCGTTGGGGCAACGGATGTCGACGTCGCCCTCCTTGGCCGGAGCCAACTCGGTCCCGCAGGAAGGGCAGTGGGTCGGCATGTCGAACTCACGTTCCGAACCGTCTCGCAGGGCGACCACTGGTCCCACGATCTCCGGAATCACATCTCCCGCTTTGCGCAGGACCACCGTGTCACCGATCAGCACGCCCTTGGCCCGCACCACGTCCTGGTTGTGCAACGTCGCCATCTCGACGGTCGAGCCGGCGACCTTGACCGGGTCCATCAGGCCGTAGGGGGTCACACGCCCGGTCCGGCCGACGCTGACCCGAATGTCCTCGAGCTTGGTATTGACCTCTTCCGGCGGATACTTGTATGCCACCGACCACCGAGGAACCCGTGACGTGTGGCCGAGAAGCTGCTGTGTGCGGAAGTCGTTGACCTTGATCACGATCCCGTCGATTTCGTGGACCAGATCGTGCCGGTGCTCGCCGTAGTCGGCGATGAATTCGAGGATTTCCTCGCCGCCGGACAGAAGTTTGGTGTACGGGCTGACGGGAAGCCCCCACGACTTCAGGAGATCGTAGGTCTCCGCCTGCGACTGCGCGGACAGCCCCTCGCGAGCACCGATGCCGTGGACGAACATCGAGAGCTTGCGCCGGGCCGTCACTTGGGGATCCTTTTGACGGAGCGATCCCGCCGCCGCGTTCCTCGGATTCGCGAAGGGGGCCTTGCCGTCGGCGACGAGGGCCTCGTTGAGCTCCTTGAAGTCCGCGGAAGCGATGAACACTTCGCCACGGACCTCGATCTCCTCGGGATGCCCCGTGCCCTCGAGGGTTTGTGGCACCGAGTCGATGGTCGCGACGTTGTGTGAGACGTCTTCCCCGGTGGTCCCGTCCCCTCGGGTTGCCGCCCGGGTCAATCGACCGTTCCGGTAGAGCAGGTTGATCGCGAGCCCATCGATTTTGAGCTCGGTCAGCCATGCATTCTCGTGGCCGGGCCTCACTTCCTGAATGGACTCTTCGGCCCTGTCGAGCCACGCCTTGAGCTCGTCGATCGAGAACACGTCTTCGAGAGAGTACATCCGCTCCAGGTGCTGGACCGGCGCGAAGGCCTCGGAAGGTTCACCGCCGACCTCCTGCGTCGGTGAGTCGTTCGCCTTGAGTTGCGGATGCTCGGCCTCGATCCGTTCGAGATCCCGGTAGAGCGCGTCGTACTCCGCGTCCGAGATCGTCGGAGAATCCTCGACGTAATAGGAGACGCGTGCGTCCCTGACCCGCTGGGTCAGTTGGGCATACCGTTCCTTGAGATCCTCGGCCGGGACCTCGCGGTGGCTCTCCTCGGTGGCCTGCTGTGCTCGTTGTTCTTCAGCGCTACTCACGGAAGACCATTGTTCCGCACAATCCGCGTTTTGGCTCCCTTTGCTTCTTCTTCGCCCTCGCCGTCGGCGGATGCGCCGATCCGCTGACTTCTTGGATGGCTGCCGATCGTCCGCCGCCCCAGGACACCGGAGGTCGGGGTCTGCG
>JAKDJD010000018.1 GCA_030454085.1 Kocuria sp. | reverse complement strand
CCCCATTCCAGATCCACGAACAGCACTGACAGGGGCCGACGTCGTCGAGCCCTGTGGTGCTCGGCCGGAATCGTGAGTGCGCTGCTCCTGTCCGGTTGCGGCGCCACCGTCGAGGAAGATGCCTCGGGAACTCCCAAGAAGTCCGTGACCAATTGTGGTCAGACCACGTCCTATCCGTCCCCGACCAAGGCGGTGGCCTACGACGTCTCCGCGATCGAGAAGATGTTCTCCCTCGGCCTGGCCGACCGGATGCGCGGGATCGTGCTGCCCAAAACCGTCAGCAGCGTGATCGACAAATCCCCGTACCGAGACGATTACCAGAAGGTCGAGACGATTTCGGACTCCGTGCTCAGTCAGGAGTCCCTGGTCAGCGCCTCGGCCGACTGGGTCTTCGCCGGCTGGCAGGCGGGATTCAGCGAAGAACGAGGGGTCACGCCGGATTCCCTGGCCAAGGTGGGCATTAACGCCTATATGCAGAACGAGACCTGCTACAACTACAAATCCGATACATCCGACCCGGAGCCGATCGACGCGACGATCCAGGATCTGAAAGACCTCGGCACCATCTTCGACGTCCAGGACCGGGCCGACTCCCTGGTCTCCGACCTGGAGCAGCGCAGAAAGAAACTCGCTGAGGAACCACGCCCGGAGACCGAGAGCTCGGTGTTCGTGTATGACTCCGGGACCAGTGAGCCGTACACGGCGGGGAAGAGGACGGCGACCAATTCGGTCGTCGATCTGGCCGGCGCACGATCGGTGACCTCGGACCTCGATGCGCGGTGGGACACCGTGGGCTGGGAATCGGTGGTCACTGCGAATCCTCAGGCCATCGTCGTCGTGGATTACAACAAGCAGCCGGTCGAGGACAAGATCAAATACCTCAAGAATGAGTCGCCCATCAAGGACTCCCCCGCGGTCAGGGAGGACAACATCTACGTCATGGACTATGGAGAAGCGGTCGCTGGTCCCCGCAACATCGAGGCGGCCGAAAAGCTCTCCGAGTACCTCAGGGCGAGGGGGCTGCGGTGAACCCGGTCATACCCCAGGATATTGATTCGGTGGACGACCTCCGCCGCCACGTACTACTCCACGAACGATCCGCTTCCGAGCCCCTGATTGCCCGCAGCGTCTTCTACGTCCAGCACGGAACGAGGCTTGCCACCGGAGACCAGCTCTATCGGAACCAGTACGTCCTGGTCAGAGTCGAAAACGCTTTCGGCGCCTGCGCTGTGGAGGCCGGAGAACTGGGACCGGAGGTCTCCGAATTGTCCGGCCGCCCGGTCGGGGAACTGTTGGAGGATTCTCGGTCTCCGGTCCGATTGGCGGCCCTGGACGGATGGCTGGCGGCGCGTTGCCCTCATCGGGATGATGACCGGGCACAGGCGGTCCGCCTTCCGCCCGGAACCCCCGACCAGCGTGCCGAAGCGCGCGACGACGCCGTGGCGGGACTCCTGGACATCGGTGCCGGAGACCGGGTGGCCCTCATCGGGGTGGTGAATCCGCTGGTCGCGGCGATCCGAGATCGAGGAGGAGAGCCCTTGCCGTGTGACTTCGGTATGCAGTTCACGCAGTGGGGAGATCCCGTCACGGACGACATGGATGAGGTCCTCGACGAGGCGGATGCCGTCATCGCGACCGGCATGACACTCGGAAACGGAAGCTTCGACCGAATACGACGCCGCTGCCTCGACCGCTCCCTTCCCCTCGCGCTGTACGCCCAATCGGGTTCGGCGGTGGCTCGTGAGTTCCTGGGACGCGGGGTAGCCGCGCTGAGCGCCGAACACTTCCCGTTTTCCCAGTTCAGCGCGGACGAGACCCTTCTCCACGTCTATCGAGTGCCATGACCGGTCGGACAAGAACCCCCACGCAAGGACGCCCCATGACCCCAGCATCGACAACGGATGCTTCCCTGAACGACGCGGCCATCGCGGCCAGAATCTGGCCCCTCCTCGGGGCCTGCGCCCTGGGCCTGGTGCCATTCACGATCTACTCCAATTTCCTGGTCGACATCACGAGGAACAGTGGATACGACGCCACGCTGATGGGCAGCCTCCGGGGCGTCGGCGGTGTTGCCGCGCTCCTGGTCGGGTTGACCTGTGCCCCATTGCTGGACCGCGTGCCCCGCCGGTCCGCGGTGATCTGGTCCTTACTGGTCCTGGCCGCTGCGTGCGTCGTCGGGATGGTCGGCCCCGTCTGGGCATGGGTCCTGTTCAGCCTCCTCGTCGGGGCTGCGACCTCGGTACTCAACCCGGCCGCTTCGGCTATGGCCGCGGACAGGTTCCAGGATGAGTCGACATCCGGCCGGGCAGCCACGCAGGTCTCCGCCGTGATGACCCTGACTGCTGTCCTCTCCGCCCCTCTCCTGGCCGGACCCGCCGTCTGGTGGGGATGGCGGGGTGATCTGATCGCTACGGCCGTCCTCTGCTCCGCTCTCGCCATGGCATTGGCTCTGACCCGACCGCTCTCGGGCGAGCATTCCCCCGCCGGCCGCACAGGTCCCGGCACCGGATACCTGCGCTCGTTTCGGATCGCTTCAACCCTGACCTCGGTCCCGATGCTGCTCGCTGCCTCGGCCCTGCGCACCGCCGCTTTCATGGGTCAGCTCGCGTACCTGGCGGTCCTCTATGACGAACGCTTTCGTTTGGGCCCCGGCGTGTTTTCCCTCGTATGGACCCTGTCGGGGCTCTCGTTCTTCCTGGGCAACTGGTTCGGCGGCTTCGCGATCCGCAGGGCGGCCAATCCGGTGGTCACAGCGATGGCCGGGGCCATGGCCGCGATGATTGGTGCCGCCGCGGTCCTCATGTTGTTCGTCACCGACCACCTGACCGCGGCACTTCTCGCGACCGCCTTGCTGGGTGTCTCGCACGCGGTCCTGGCGGCCGCGATCACGACCTTGTTGGTCAGGCAGTCGGGCGGCCATCGGGGAACGGTTCTCGGACTCAACGGCGCCGGACAGAGCCTCGGCGTGTGCCTTGGTGCTTCTGTCGCAGGGCTCGGCGCGATGGTGTGGGGATGGAGCGGAGCCGGCTTCGTCCTGGGCGGCGTCACGGCCGGCGCCTGCGTTGCCTCCCTGGCGGCAGCCCGTCGGCTGAGTGTCGAATATCGGAGGGAACGGTCATGATCGGTCCCAGATCGGTTCGCACGACCGTCGACGGAATGCACGGGGCTCACGCAACCGCCCTCCGAGCAGGTCTAGGCGCCGTTAGAGGTGAGTTTCGGACGGGTCGAGGCTTCTGCAGGGGCCACCACGGCGAACTCCTCCAGGGAGTCGCCTGGAGCCCACGCCGATCCGAGAACGTGCCCGCGCTCGTGACGATTCCCCTGCCCCGCCATGGATCCTTCGCCGTCTTCCGTCCCCACCGGACCCGCCACGGAGTGCGCTCGGCCGGTGCCCGCAGCAAGTCTGTGAGGGCCGCGGAGATCGTGCTTCGAACCTGCGACGACCATGGCCTTCCTCGGCCGCCGGGCGGCACCCTGCACCTGCGCAGCGACCTTCCGCGGGGATGTGGGATGGGGTCCTCGACCGCCGACGTCGTCGCGACCATTCGATCGGTCTGCGACTGTTGCGGACTGCCCCTGGACGATCTGCATATCAGCGCGATAGCGGTCCAGGCGGAGACGGCCTCGGACCCGTTGGCCTTCGACACCGTGCCCGTTCTCTTCGCCCAACGCCACGGCGAGGTGCTTCGCCGGTGGAACCGCCCGCTGCCACCCGTTCGCCTGGTGGGATGCCGACTGCCCGGGCAGGCGGTGGACACACTCGGGGTGAGCCCGCCGGCCTATACGTCCGACGAGCACGCCGAATTCGCTCATTTGACGAACGCGCTGGAGACGGCCGTGCGCACCGGCAATGCGAGGACTCTGGGCAGAGTCGCGACTGGCTCCGCGTTGATCAATCAGAGGTACCTGCCCAAGCCGGACCTACCGCGTGTGCTCGAGATCTGCGAGCGTACCGGCGGGGTGGGGGTTCAGGTCGCCCACAGCGGCACCGTCTGCTCCATCATGTACGACCCCACCGATGCGGCGGTTGACCAGCGAACCGTACGGGCTCGGCGAGCATTGGACGCCGCCGGTTTCTCCTCGACCGCGCGCTATCTTCGGGAGGACCCTTGAGCAACGACATCACGACCCCGACCTCCGATCTTCCGCAGGCGATAGCCTCTCACGCCGGCGTGGCCCTGGGCGCCCCTGATGTCATCGAGCTGGCCCCCGATCTCTTCGCCCTCCGGTTCGAGGTCATGAAAGCGCGGTCCGCCCGGGGTGCGCTGCTCGAGCTCATGCGTCGCGGCACCATTCGGCGAGGCGGCACGGTCATCGATTCGTCGAGCGGAATCTACGCCTGCGCTTTGGCCATGGCCTGCCACGAATTGGGGCTCCGCTGCCACATCATCGGCTCGACGACGATCGACCGCACCCTCCGCGCACAATTGGATCTGTTGGGCGTCGAACTCGAACAGATGCCACCCAGCACCTCCCTGCGGGCCGATCAGGACCGACGCGTCGCCCGGGTCCGCGAGCTCCTCGAGGCCCATCCGGACTGGCATTGGATGCGTCAGTACCACGACGCCATCCACTACGCGGGCTATCAACCCATTGCGACTCGGTGCGGCGACCTGCTGCGGGGCCGTGGGTACCGTTCCGTGGACCTCGTGGCTCCGGTGGGATCAGGGGTTTCCAGTGGGGCGCTCGGTCTCGGGCTGGCAGCCTCGGGACTGAAGGTGCGTCTCGTGGGAGTCCAGCCCTTCGGGTCGGTGACCTTCGGCTCGGAAGATGTGGAGGACCCGGACATGCTGATCGCGGGCATTGGCAGCTCGATTCCCTTCGAGAACGTCCGCCACGATCTCTACGACTCCGTCCACTGGGTGTCCTACGAGGTGGGACGCGCGGGTACCCTCGCTCTGTGCAGGAGACATGCGCTCTTTGCCGGGCTCAGCTCCGGGGCGGCCTACGCGGTGGCCGACTACCTCGACCGAGATCGCGTTTCCTCGGCGCACTGCACCCTGCTGACGTGCCCCGACACGGGTCATCGTTATCTCGAAGACGTCTACGAGGACGCCGATGACGTGCCGGACGTGTCCGTTTTCGAGCCCCAGGTGCTGGGCTCCCCGAGCGAATTACCGCGGTTGCCCTGGTCGGCCGTTCGCTGGGGAGGATCGGTCACTCGCGAGGCAGGACCATCCCCATCGAGTGGGGCATCGCGTCCCTGAAGCCCACGCTGCGATACAGGGGACGGCCGGGTTCGTCCGCCATCAACGTGATGTAGGGGTCTTCCGGGGCATGCGCCCGGATCCTGTCGATCAGCGAGGTGATGACGGCGCGCCCGATGCCTCTCCCCTGGTGCGCGGGGAGGGTCGCCATGTCAGCGATGTGGAAGTACCACCCACCGTCGCCGAGGACTCGTCCCATCCCCACCACCTCACGGGTGACGCGGTGCTCGATGTGCGCCCAGGCCCACGACCCGGTCAGCGCCGGGCCCGCCTGCGCCTTCGTCTTCGGTGAGAGTCCGGCCTCGGCCCGTAGCCGCACGTAGTCCTCCACCGTCGGTGCCGCCGGGATCAGCCGGTAGTCCTCGTGCATGCGTTGCTCCTCACTCGCGGACATTGTCGCCTGATCGCACGTCACGGGCCCGCAACCGCTGATAACTACTGGTCAATCTTTCCATCCACCAGTCGCGGCGCCCACCGTCCGCCCGGAATTCGTCGAGTCGCCCCGGGTCGGGACTGACCCGGCGCACCGGAAGGCAGCCGTCCTCGGGAATCAACGGCTCGGCGGTCAGGTCCCCTGCCAGGAGTGAGGCCGTGCCCAGACCGCATCCGTGTTCCAACCGTGGCAGGGCTGCCGCCAGCGCGAGGCCGCTGTACATGCCCACGGACGTCTCCAGCGCCGAGCTGACGACAGCCGGGAGCCCGGCGTTCTCGATGATGTCCAGAGCGTTCCGCGGTCCGCCCAGGGGCGCAGCCTTGACCACGATCAGATCGGCGGCCCCGAGACGAGCGACTCTCAACGGGTCGGATTCCTTGCGGACGGATTCGTCGGCTGCGACAGGCACTCGCAACCCTTCCTTGTCGGCCGCCTCGCGCAGACGAGCCAGCCCCTCGATATCGGCAACCGGCTGTTCCACGTACGCAGGTTCGAACTCGGCCAGAGCGCGGAGCGCCTCGAGGGCTTCCCGATGGTTCCAGCCTCCATTCGCGTCCATCTTCACCACGGCATCGGGCGCAACCCTGCGGACCGCACGCACGCGGGCGACGTCGTCGGCCAGGCTCTGCCCCTTCTCGGCGACCTTGATCTTGACCTCACGTACCGCCCCGCGGGAACGCCCCAGCACCTCCGGGACCTTCTCGGGACCCACGGCGGGCACGGTCGCATTGACCGGAATACGGTCACGATGAGCTTCCGGAGAGGGCTCCCACGCGGTCTCGATCGCGCAGGCCAACCACCGGGCGGATTCGTCGGGTCCGTATTCGAGGAAAGGACAGAATTCTCCCCACCCCTGGGGGCCTCGGAACAAGAGCGCTTCCCGATGTTCGACCCCTCGGAACCGCACGTTGAGGGGCACGGAAACCACCACCGCGGTGTCTTCAAGCTGTTCCAGGAGGGGCAGTTCTCGCAAGCTCATGGATCCACTGTGCACCTTCGGGAGGGCCGAGGCCATTCGAGCACGGACCGCCCAGGAAATGCTCAGGAAAATTCCGACGAACGGGCAGGTCGCACTGGCATGCTGAACTGCAATGGGTGGATTGACACGACGTACAGGGGGTCCTGGGCCAATGAGTACCGAGCCAACGCGAGATCAGGGCGAGACGCCCGTACGCGATTGGCCTTCCACGAGGCGCGGAACCTTCCACCCGCCGACGGTCGGGGTCGTGATCAAGCACTTGGTCGTGATCGGCATCATGATCTTCGGTCTGTGGGGCACGGTCTGGACGTTCCTCTACAGCTATTCCGGGCAGTGGATCGACCAGACCGCAACCTCCGAGGTGAGCAACAACCTGCGCCGGTACAGCAGGGACTCGGATCACCTGCTCAACGCACTCCCGGCCATAGCCGGCGTACTGGCAGTCATCGGAATCCTTTTCGTCCTCGTTCGCAGGCACCGGTTCCTGCCCGCCCTGATCGGGCTGGCCATGGCCGCAGGGGCCAACGGGACGGCCCAGGCGCTGAAGTACCTGATCCTGGCCAAGCCGAACTACGGCGTCCAGGAAGCGACCATGAATTCCCTGCCGTCGGGCCACACGACCTTCGCCGCGGCGGCCGGAGCGGCATTGTTCATTGCGGCGCCCAAGAAGTGGCGTCCGTTCATGTCCCTGGTCATGCTCATGTTCGGGACTCTCGCGGGGGTGGCCACCGTGATCAACGAATGGCACCGGCCGGCGGACGTCGTCGCCGCGCTGTTCGTGGTCGCGGCCTGGACGGCCTTGGCATTGCTTGTGCTTCGGTTCGTTCCGGCCGAGGACCAGGACACCGCAAGCACCCGTCACACCGGGATGCTCCTGATTCCGCTGATGGTCATCACCGGGCTCTTCCTGGCCTTCTGCGCGGTGGCCACGTACATGATCGCGGCCCAGCAGCACTTCGCTGGGGCCGCCCTCCTGGGCAGCCTGTGCCTGATTTTCGCCGTCGGACTCCTGTCCACGGCCCTGCTCGTCTGGCTCCTCCGCCGCAAGCAGCCGACCGAAGAACGGCCCTACACGAAGGTGTGGTCGTACTGACCCACCGGGGCGGGCCGTCTAGGCGTGCTCGCCCGTGGTGATGGGGCCGGTCACGCCGGTCGGGGTGTCCTCCACGGACAGGTCCTCACCCATCATGCCCTTTTCCTCGAGGTAGGCCAGGCGGTCCAGCAGAATGCGGGTCACCCCGGCGTCGTAGGGAAGTTTGTACATCGCCGCGGTCGTGGGTCCGGCCTCCGGATTCGAGGTCGACGCCGCAATCCTGTCGATCGCTTCCCTCATGGTTTCGGACTGGCGCTGCACAAAGGTCCGCTCCACGGGTGTCCCGTGTCCCGGGACGAAGACGTGGTAACGGTCCAGGCCGGCGACCGTGGCCAGGGTCTGGACCCAGACTTCCGGGAAGGAATCGTCGAAAGCGGGGTCGGCCCCCTGCTCCACGATGTCTCCGGTGAACAGCACTTCGTCGACACCCGCGAGGACGTCGTTGTCGGTGTGTCCGAGACCCAGGTAGAACAGCGTCACGGCCCGATCTCCCAAGTCGACGCGGGTGAATGAGGCGCGTCCGCCGTCCCCCGGCAGGAGGCGAGTCGGCGGGATGATGTCGGTGTTCGGCCCCTGGTGATGAGCCATTTCCGGCTCCAAGGTCTCCACGTAGCCGCGCTGGCGGTCGGCGTAGCGCTCCATCGCACGCTCGGCGTTGGGGTGGGCCCAGAAATCCGTGGTGCCGTCCGCCGCGAAGACGGCATTGCCGAAGAAGTGGTCGTAGTGCGCGTGGGTATTCACGACCACGAAGGGAAGGTCCGTGATCTTGCGCGCGGCGCGGAAAATTTCGGCGCCCTGGCGGGGGCCGGCACCCGTGTCGATGACCATGGCCTTGTCCGCGCCAAGGATCAATCCGGTGTTCAAACGGTAGTCATCGGTCGCGATGACATAGATCCCGTCGGCAATTTCTTGTGTTCGAGCCATATGCCTACGGTACTTGATCGGAACGGATCACAGGGCGACCGCCTCCGAAAACCCTCGTTCGCCCGATGCGATCGGCTCTTGCCCGCCTCGTTACTATGGGACCATGCCCTCCCCCTCCGATGTGTCTGCCTCCCCCTCTGGTGCGGGCCGTTACGCCCCGTCGCCGTCGGGAGACCTTCACCTCGGAAACCTGCGCACCGCTCTTTACGCGTGGCTGTTCGCTCGGTCCACGGGGCGCGCCTTCCGGCTCAGGATCGAAGACCTCGATCGCGTCAGAGAAGGCTCCGCCCAACGCCACATGGACGACCTCGCGGCACTCGGCATCGATTGGGACGGCGAACCGTTGATCCAGTCGACGCGCACCGTCGCGTACGAGGACGCCGTCTCCCGTCTCCGCGAACGCGGAATGGTCTACGAGTGCTTCTGCACCCGACGAGAAATCCAGGAGGCCTCCTCCGCCCCGCACGGAGCCCCCGGCGCCTACCCCGGTACGTGCCGAAATCTGAGCTCCGACGAACGGGCCGAACGCGCACGGTCACGTCCGGCGGCTCTCCGCCTGCGCAGCGAAACCCACGAATGGACGGTTCTGGACCGCTACGCCGGCCACTACACCGGGATGGTTGATGACATGGTCCTGGTCCGCAATGACGGACGCGCGGCCTATAACCTGGCCGTCGTCGTCGACGACCATTTTCAAGGCATCGACCAGGTGGTTCGCGGCGATGATCTGCTCTCCTCCGCTCCGCGGCAGTCTTGTCTCGCCTCCCTGTTGGGGCTCGACCGCGTGGAGTACGTCCATGTTCCGCTTGCCCTGAACCGAGAGGGCAAGCGACTGGCCAAGCGCGACGGGGCAGTGACCCTGGCCGAGCTCCGGGAAACCGGGATGGCTCCGGCCGAGGTCGCGCGCATGATTGCCTCCTCGATGCCGCTCACAACCGTTCGGGCCGATGGGGCCGAGTCTCTTCCCGCGTCGGCCTCGCAGATGCTGGAGGTCTTCGACCCGGACACGATCTCCCTCGACCCCTGGACGGTCCCTGATCCCGCGGCGGAGGTGCCCCGTGTCTCTGTCTGAACGGATTCCGCGGCGCCATCGGGGAACCACCGCTCTGATCGCCGTGCTCATCGGCTCCACCGGCATCCAGACCACGTCCGCGGTGGCGACGACGCTTTTCGAGAAGTTCAACCCCGTCTCGGTGTCCGGCCTGCGGATGACGACGGCCGCCGTCGTTCTGTTGCTCATTGCTCGGCCAAAATTCTGGCGATTCACCCGCAAGGACTGGCTCTCCGTGGTCTCCTACGGCGTCGTTTCCTCCCTGATGAACGTGTTCTTCTACCTCGCGGTGGACCGTATCCCCCTGGGCGTGGCCGTGACGATCGAGTACCTCGGTGCCTTCGCCGTGGCCATGTTCGGCGTACGCAAGGTCAAGGACGGCGTGTTTGCTGTGGGGGCCTTGGCGGGCGTCGTCCTCATCGCCGGGCCGACCTTCGGGAGCACGGACCTTCTGGGCTACGTCTTCGCCCTCATGGCCGCCGCTTCCATGACGGGTTACACGCTGTTGTCCGGCAAAATCGGCAGCGGGACGGAAGCGACCGCGGGCATCCGCGGACTTGCCGTGTCGATTGCGATCGGTGCCATCATGTGGTCCCCGGCGACGGCACTGGCCCTTCCCCACATGACCGTGGGCGACTGGGGCATCGCCGTGTTCATCGGCGCCGTGGGCCTCGCTCTGGCCTTTTCCTGCGACGCGTTCGCGGCGACCATGACCAACCCTGCGGTCGTGGGAGTTTTCTTCTCACTGGATCCCGTGGTCTCCTCCCTGGTCGGACTCGCCCTCCTCGGTGAACTGCTCTCGACCCCGGCCTATATCGGCATCGCGCTGATCGTCCTGTCCGGTGCGGCCGTCACGTGGCGAGCCAACCGTTCGGCGGCCGTCATCACCACGCACACCGAGGCGCTGCAGGTCATCCGCACCGCCCAGATGCCGCAGACGCGGCGGGAATGACTGCTGCACGTTCCTTCAGATTCTCCCCATCCTTCGCGTGATCTGGCATACTCGGGTGCTGAGCTCGTGGTTCCCATCACGCCCGAGACCTACACTCGTCAATCGACGCACCGGAGAATATGACAATGTCCGACCAGACATTCCAGTACATCGCCCTGGGAATCTATTTCCTGGGGATGATCGCCATTGGCCTATGGGCCAGCACCAAGAACACTGACAACGAGGACTACATGCTCGGAGGCAGATCCCTCCGACCCGGAGTCGCGGCCCTTTCCGCGGGCGCTTCCGATATGTCCGGCTGGCTCGTCATGGGCCTCCCCGGCGCCATCTACGTCTCCGGGCTCCTCGACGCCTGGATCGCCATCGGCCTGACCATCGGCGCGTGGGTCAACTGGAAGGTAGTGGCCCCGCGCCTGCGCGCCTATTCCGAAGTCTCAGGCAATGCGATCACGATCCCCTCCTTCTTCGACAACCGTCTCAAAGCCGATGGCCTCTCGAGTCGGGTCCTGCGCGTGACCTGCGGGCTCATTATTCTGATCTTTTTCATCTTCTACGTTTCCTCAGGCATGGTCGCCGGCGGCAAGTTCTACCAGACCACCTTCGACGGCAATTACCACGTGGGCATGATCATGATCGCCGCGATCACGGTGCTCTACACGTTCTTCGGCGGCTTCCTGGGCGCAACCTTCACGGACGTGGCGCAGGGAATCCTGATGCTCGTCGCACTGATCATGGTTCCCGTCGTCGCCGTCATCCAGTTCGGCGGCCCCGGCCATGTCCTGAACGCCGTGTCCGAGGCCAATCCGGACGCCCTCTCACTGGTCAGCGGGGCCACCGCCATCGGCGTGATCTCGTCGCTGGCATGGGGGCTCGGATACTTCGGCCAACCGCACATCGTGGTTCGCTTCATGGCCCTCCGCTCCCCCCAGGACGCCCCGGCCGGACGCCGCATCGGCATCTCGTGGATGGTCCTGTCCGTGGTCGGCACGATTGCCACGGCTCTGACCGGCATCGCCTATTTCTCGACCCACCCCGAGGCCAGCCTGACCGACTCGAAATCCGCGGAGACAGTCTTCCTGGACCTCTCCCAGATCCTGTTCCATCCGCTCGCCGCCGGTTTCGTGCTGGCCGCTGTGCTCGCGGCGATCATGTCCACGGTTTCCTCACAGCTAGTGGTTTCTTCTTCGGCCGCGGTCGAAGACTTGGCCATGCTGCTCATCAAGCGGCGGCCCACCCCCAAGGTCCAGCTCTGGATGTCGCGCGGTGCGGTCCTGACCGTGTCCGTGATCGCGGCCTTGATTGCCCTGGACTCGGACTCCGCAGTTCTCGAGCTCGTGGCCTTTGCATGGGCTGGTTTCGGCGCGGCCTTCGGTCCACTGATGCTGATGTCGTTGTTCTGGAGGAAACTCACGGCCTCGGGAGGACTCTCCTCGATGATTGTCGGAGCCGTGGTCACCATCGTGTGGCGATACGTGATCCAGGACCCGGAGTCGACAGGGATCCTCGCGCTCTACGAGATCGTCCCCGGCTTCGCTGCCGCGCTCGTGGTCGGCGTCGTCGTCTCACTGATGACGCACCGCCCCTCGGAACGCGTGGAACGCGAGTTCGCCGAGGCCAAGGAACTGGCCACGGCCCGCTGACCCGAATCCCTCTCTTCACGTGACCTGCCCGCTCGGTGACACCCGAGCGGGCAGGTTTTTCCGTCCCGGCTAGAATCGCACTGATGACTACGACTGAGAACTCCGTGTTGCCCGATTCCGTATCCGACGTCTTCGACCCCCACCGCTGGAGAAAGGTCGAAGGCTTCGAGGATCTCGAGGACATCACCTATCACCGTCAGGTCGAAAGGGACCAGGCGGGACGCATCGTGAGGGACCTGCCGTGCGTCCGGGTCGCCTTCGACCGCCCCGAAGTGCGCAATGCTTTTCGTCCGGGAACCGTGGACGAGTTGTACCGGGTCCTGGACCACGCCCGGATGACCAGTGACGTCGGCACCGTATTGCTGACCGGCAACGGGCCTTCCCCGAAGGACGGCGGGTGGGCCTTCTGCTCCGGTGGGGACCAGCGCATTCGCGGGAGGGACGGATACCGGTATGCCGAGTCCGAAACCGCAGACTCCATCGATCCGGCACGGGCCGGCCGCCTGCACATTCTTGAGGTGCAGCGTCTGATTCGCACCATGCCGAAGGTGGTCATTGCCGTAGTCTCCGGCTGGGCCGCCGGCGGCGGACACTCCCTCCACGTGGTCTGCGACCTGACGATCGCATCCCGCGAATTCGGCAAGTTCAAGCAGACCGACGCCACCGTGGGCTCCTTCGACGCGGGGTACGGATCGGCTCTTCTGGCGCGTCAGGTCGGCCAGAAGGCCGCGCGCGAGATCTTCTTCCTGGCCAGGGAGTACGACGCCCAGCGCATGCACGAGATGGGTGCCGTGAATCAGGTTGTGCCCCATGCTGAGCTCGAGACAACCGCCCTGGAGTACGCCGCCGACATCGCACGCCAGTCCCCGCAGGCCATCCGCATGTTGAAATTCGCCTTCAATCTTCCCGACGACGGCATGGTCGGGCAACAGGTCTTTGCCGGTGAGGCCACGCGCATGGGGTACATGACGGACGAGGCCGTGGAAGGCCGCGACGCCTTTCTGCAGAAACGGGATCCCGATTGGAGCGCGTTCCCCTACTACTTCTGACGAGTGCAGGCCGCGGTCGAGCGACCCGAGACCGGGACTAGGCTGGAAGCGACATGGATTTTTCTCAGCTCTCTCCCGTTTCTCCCGCTCCCGAGGCTTCCGAGTCTGCGGTCTTTCTTGAAGGGCCGGGGTCCGTCGACGTCGATCGCCTCCGCGACGCCCTCTCCCGAACGATCACGCGCGAGACCAGAATCGGCGAAGACGTGGCGGCGCTCGTGGTGAGCACCTCGGGATCCACGGGGCGGCCGAAGCGGACGGTTCTTTCCGCGGGAGCGCTCAGGGCCTCGGGCCTGGCTACCGAGACGGCGACGGGTACCGACGGCGGCGCCCACTGGCTGCTCGCGCTGCCCGTGCACTACGTCGCCGGGGCGCAAGTCGTGGCCCGCTCGGTTCTCGCCGCGACCCGACCTGCGGTGACCGCATCCGTTCAGGACGGCGGCCGCTTTACCGCGCGCGATTTTCTCGACGCCGCGAACCGCCTGCCCTCCGGGCACAGGATGACCTCACTCGTGCCGACTCAGCTCCACACCCTCATGGAGGACGCGGAAGCTGACGCCGCAACCCTCGGGAACGAGATACTCGAGGCACTGAGGAGTTTCGACGCGATTCTACTGGGCGGAGCGCCGGCCTCGGCGGCACTCCTGGGCCATTGCGAGGAGCTGGGCATCCCCCTGGTACTGACCTACGGCAGCGCGGAGACAGCGGGAGGATGCGTGTATGACAACCGTCCCTTGCCAGGGACCCGTGTCGCCGTGGAGCCCGGCACAGATCCGTCGGCCCCAGGACGCATTTGGTTGGGCGGGTCGACCGTTGCCTCGGGCTATCTGGGCGACCCCGAGCGGACGGCCAGCTCCTTCCGACGGAGTCCTGACGGCACCTGGTGGTATCGGACCGATGATCTCGGCACGTTCTCCGACCATGACGGGCTCTCCGTGGCCGGGCGGACGGACGACGTCATCCTCACCGGCGGGATCAAGGTTTCGGCTCGTGCCGTGGCTGCCGTCCTGGAGCAGGACCCGTCCGTGCGGGAGGCCGTCGTCGTCGGCGTCGAGAGTCCACGATGGGGCCAGGAGGTTCGGGCGGCCGTCTCGCGCAGACCGCGCCGTGAGCCCGACGTGACCAGCCTGGTCGATCGTGTCCGTCAGGACCTCGGCCGGGCCGCTGCGCCCAAGACGATCCGGGTCCTGGACCGACTGCCTCAGACCAGCACGGGGAAGCCGGATCGAGCCGAGGTGCACCGGTTGCTCGCCCCGGACGACGTGAAGTGAACGCGTGCGACTGGCGCGATTCGGCCGAAGTGAGACAATGAATTGTCATCCCAAGCTTTCCGCCCGGCACGAGCGTGCCCGGCACACCCGAGAGGAGCGCTCGTGGCAACCGTTGCACAGTGGGTCGAAGGGGCACGCTTGCGCACGCTGCCCATGGCCGTCGCTCCCGTCATCGCCGGCACCGGAGCCGCCATCCAACTGTGGCAGTTCCGACCGGTCTGCGCCGTTCTTGCGCTTGTGGTGGCCCTGTTCCTCCAGATCGGTGTGAACTACGCCAACGACTACTCGGACGGGATCAAGGGCACAGACGATTCGCGTGTCGGCCCGATGCGCCTGACCGGATCGGGCGCGGCTCCCGCGCGGCACGTGAAGTTCGCGGCTTTCGCTTGTTTTGGTCTCGCCATGCTCTCGGGGCTCGCGCTGGTGATCATCACCGGCCAATGGTGGTTCCTGCTCATTGGGCTCTCAGCGGTGTTCGCCGCGTGGGGCTACACCGGAGGACGCCGCCCGTACGGCTACATGGGTTTGGGAGACCTTTTCGTCTTTCTCTACTTCGGGCTCGTCGCGACGATGGGCACGACCTTCACCCAGGCCTCGCAATTGTCGCTCACCGCCGTGGTGTCCTCCGTTTCCCTGGGTCTCATCGCCTGCGCACTCCTGATGGCGAACAACCTGCGCGACATCCCCACGGACACGGAAGCGGGAAAGTTCACGTTGGCGGTCCGGCTGGGCGGTTCCCGCGCCCGTCTGGCCTACGCGGCAGAGGTCGGCCTCGCTTTCGCGCTGATGCTCTTCACGGTCCCGGAGAATCCGTGGAATCTTCTGGTCCTCCTGGCACTGCCGCTGGCCTGGCCCGCCGTCCGGACCGTTCTGTCCGCCACGGACATGAGAAGGCTCATTCCCGTCCTCAAACAGACCGGTTTGCTGAGTTTGCTGTTCGCTCTCCTGCTTCTGGTCGCGTCAATCATTGGAGCATAACCAGGTGACCGATACTCCCGAGAATTCCCCATCGGATCGCCCCCGGAACCCTGACCTCCCCACCTCGGACGGCCCCGGGACCACCTCAGGCGCCCGCCAGGTCACGGCCGCGTGGTGCATCGTCGTCCTGCTCATCGCTTCATGCCTCAGGCCGGCGCTGACCACGGTCGGACCGGTTCTCCACTTGATCGGCCACGACACAGGCCTGGGATCCGGCGGACTCGGGCTGGTCGGGGCTTTGCCGCTCCTGGCCTTCGCGATCCTCTCCCCCATCGTGGCCATTCCCGCCCAACGCATCGGGATCGAGCGGGTGGTCCTGGTGGCTCTCGCGGTCCTCGGTTTGGGCATCCTTCTGAGATCGACCCCGGGCATCGGCTGGCTGTGGGTCGGAACGCTGCTGATCGGCGTCGGAATCGCTACAGGGAACGTCCTGGTTCCGGTGATCGTCAAACGTGATTTCTCGAAGCACGTGTCCCTCATGACCGGCCTCTACACGGCTGTGCTCTCGGTCGGTGCCGCGACCGCCTCAGGTATTACGGCGCCTTTGTCCCACACCCTGCCGGGGTCGTGGCGCTCGGCCCTGGCCCTCTGGGCCGCCGTGCCAATCGTGAGCGCCGTGTGGTGGTTCTTCCTGACGCGCTCGACCCGGCGCCGCGAGTACGAACGCTCGGGGTCATTCACCAAGGCCATGACCGGTTCCATGCCGACGATCCCTTCGCCCGCCGAACCGAACGCCTCGCGCAAGGTCTCGCTGCTCAAGTCCCCGCTGGCCTGGCAGGTCACGATATTCATGGGACTCCAGTCGCTGATCTTCTACACGGCCGCCAACTGGTTGCCGACGGTGGAAGCCAGCGTCGGGATGGATCCCGCGACGGGCGGATTCCACCTGTTCCTGTTGCAGTTGCTGGGCATCCTCGGGAATCTGAGCGTGAGCTTCCTTGCCGAACGGCGAGCCTCGCAGAGTTGGCTCGCCATGATCATGGCGGGGTTCCTGATCGTCGCCCTGGGTGGGGCCCTCGTTCTGCCTCAGGCCGCGGCGCTGTGGGCCGCATTCATCGGTATCGGTTGCGGTGGCAGCTTCTCGCTCTCCCTCGCCATGATCGGTCTCAGGACGATGAGCTCCGCCCAAACGATGAAGCTCTCCGGCATGTCGCAATGCCTCGGCTACCTGATGGCGGCTCTTGGCCCGCTGCTTGCTGGATGGTTCGCCGACGTTCTCGGTGGTTGGGTCATGGTCATCGTGATCCTGCTGGTCCTGATGGTGGTCCACCTGGTCGCAGGCGCTCTGGCCGGCCGCAACCGCAAGATCGGTGCGACAGCCTAGCCTCCGATTCGATGCCGGCCCGATGGCCTCGCGCCGGAACCGGGGCAGTCAGGCTACACGTGGGTCAGACGTCGCGGCCTTCACGACGAAGCTGTTCGTCGACGTACTGGTCCTCGACCTCGATGTTCTCGTCCTCGACGGTCCTCTTGGTCTTCTTGCCGCGCAGCTTGCGCCAAAAGCGTCCGAAGTCCCTGCTGGCTTGCTCGTGGAGTCCAGGAAAGCCCAGGTACGCGACGGCGAACGCGATGAGGATGGCGAACACCCCGGCCAGGATCGCACCTGTCCCCAGGTAGACGCAGGCTACGAAGACGACGGCCATCAGGCCGAAGCGGAGCAGGGTGTAGTACAAGAATTTCACGGTCACCGAGTCTACTCTCCGGACCTGGGGATCCGCTCAGTGACCTGGCCCTCGCGACACCGGTAAGCTGATATACATGCGAGCAGTACTGATCATCGTCGCGGCCGCCGTCGTCGTCGGCATGACCATCTATGCCCTTCTCGACATCGCCCGCACGGAAAAGCGCCACATCGTGGCCCTGCCCAAGGCGTTGTGGTTCATGATCGCGCTGATATTCCCTGTGCTCGGACCGGTGCTGTGGTTGGTCTTCGGTTTCCGACGGTACAGGCCAGGGCGACGAACCGCCGCCGCCGGTCAAGGCCAGCCGTCGGGAGGCGCTCCCGACGACGACGAGGCCTACCTCAAATTCCTGGACCACCAAGCGGAACGCAGGAAGCGAGACGAAGAGCGACGCCGTCGGGAAGAGGACCACGACGATACAGACCCCGATGTATCCTGACCGGCCTGTCGTGGCCCGGCCAGCGGAGCCGAGGACCGGCCCTTACAGGCCGGAGTAGGAATGCAGTCCGTTGAAGACCACGTTCACTGCGGTGAAGTTGAAGATGATGCAACCGTAACCAATGATCGACAACCATGCGGAACGGGGCCCGGTCCAACCGCGCGTGGCACGAGCGTGCAGGTACGCCGCATAGACGACCCAGATCACGAAGGTCCACACTTCCTTGGTGTCCCAGCCCCAGTAGCGCCCCCAGGCCTTATTGGCCCAGATTGCGCCCATGGCCAGGGTGAAGGTCCACATCACGAAGCCCACCGTGTTGAGACGGAAGGCGAAGTTCTCGAGCGCCTGGGATGACGGGACCAGCCGCATGAAGCCCAGTCCGGCCTTTTCCCCCTCGATCAGCTTCCGTTCGCGCCGGGACTGGAGCAGTTGGAGCACGGCCATTGCGAAGGTAATGGTGAAGACGCCCGAGGCCATGACCGCCACTGATACGTGGATCACGAGCCAGTAGGACTGGAGAGCGGGTTTGAGGTGGCCTACCGGCGTGGGGAACCCGATCGTGGCGGCGACCATCATGATCAGGGAAAGCCCGGTGACCAGTGCACCGACAAAACGCAGGTCGCGGAAGATCAGCGCGACGAGGAAGACCACGGAGACCACGAGTGCACCCGTGGTGCAGAACTCGTACATGTTGCCCCAGGGGACACGGCCCGCGGCCAGACCACGGGTCACGACGCCGATCACGTGGATCGCGCACGCAATGATCATGACGGCGACGGCGACGCTTGCGGCCGCCCGCCGTTCACCCGTATAGGTCATCGAATCGTCGGCGACGTAGTTGTTCAGCTTCGCCCTGGTTCGGGCGTTGTAGGCGCGCCCTCGGCTGCCGCCTCCCCCACCCTCCAGGAGGGCCGTCGAGACACCGGACCCGGATTTCTCGCGGTTCCGAGCGACCGAGCTCGCCCCGACCGTGGCCGGTACGCCGGTTTCATCGGCAGAGCCGGAAGCCGCCTCCGCCTTGCGCGTGGCGCGGGAATGGGACGCCAGGTCCCAGGTGAAGGCGACGAAGGACACCAGGTAGGTCACCGCGGCCAGCAGCATGAAGGTTTCGCTCCACTGGCCCAGGTTCTCGTTGATGGTCATGCTTCCCTTTCTGGAAAGACGAGGCGAGGGAGGCTCGGATGGGGCACTCCCGCGACCAGTCGGTCCGATGCGAGGAAATTATCCCTCGCTGAATTCTAGTCCCCATTCCTGGGCGAAGATTTCGGTCAGTTTGTCGGCCTCTGCCGCAAGTCTCGGGTCCTCCCCGCGCGCCAGCAACCCGTATTCCACGACGACGGCCTTGGTCCCCCCGTCGAGGGTCGTCTCGCGGGCCTTGACCCACAGTCGACGACGGGCCACGAAGAGCGAGATGATCAGGCCTCCGAAGGCGAGCAGGAAGGAGACCAGGACCACGGGCTTGCCCGGGTCGTAATGAATATCCAGGCCGGCGTACCGTTTGACTCCTTCGAACTCGATACTTCCCTTGTTGTCGGGCAGGTCGAGTTTGTTGTTCTCCTCGGTCAGCACGATTCCGCCGTTCTCCGACTTCATCGAATTGAGCTCGTTGAGCTTGTCCGTGTCGAGCACGTACACGTTCTGCGGCTTGCCGTCGTCGAGACCGAGATCCCCGGAGTACGAGGACAGGACCAGAGCCGGATTCGCCGGAGCCGCGTCTGCCGAGTACGGCATCTGTCCGGGTTGGATCACCGCGGTCGGGAGGAACATCCCGACGAAACCGAGCTGATCCGGCCCGGCGTCGGGGACCTTGAGGACCATGGACGAGGTGAAGACCTTGTCCGTCGGGAGGGAGACGACCGGGCCCTCGTAGGCCACCTTCCCGTCGCCGCCGGTGACCTTCACGATCGGCGCATAGCCATTGCCCTGGAGGTAAACGTTGTTGCCATCGATATTCAGCGGCTCGTTGACCTTGAGGGATTCCTTCTTTGCTTTCGCCCCGGGGCTGTCCTTGACCGTCATCTGTGCGTCGTAGCTGAGGTCCTGACCGTACGTCGAGGATGTTTTGTCCCGGTCGTAGGTGACATTCAGTTTGTCCAACGTGACCGAGAAATTGCGCAGCCAATCCGGGTTGTAATTGGTCCCGGGTTTGAAGGAGTCGTAGCTGATGAGGGTGTTCACATGCGATTCGCCCTCGGCCACGATCTTCTGCCCGCTGTAGCCGAATTGGCCGCCGATCGCCACGCCGACCAGCACGCCGATCATGGACGCGTGGAACAACAGGTTTCCGATCTCCCGAATGTAACCGCGTTCCGCACCGACGCTCGGTGCCGTGGAATCCTCACGGACCTCCGTCCGGTAATGACGCTTGCGCAAGATCTTGTTGGCGGCACGAACCGCACCGTCGGCCGTGAGGCCCCCCTCGACCGAGTCGACGGGGATCGTCAGAACGCGATGCTGGGGCAACCGTTTGAGGTTACTGGGTGTTCGGGGCGGCTTGGCCCTGAAGGCCTTGGCGTGCTTGATAGTCCGCGGGACGACGCACCCGATGAGAGAGATGAACAGCAGAATGTAAATGGCCGAGAACCAGGCCGAGGAGAACACGTCGAAGAGCTGCAGTTTGTCAGCGATCGGGCCCCACGTGGTGTGGGAATCCTTGTACTCCTGGACCTTCTGGGGGTCCTGAATGTTCTGGGGGAACATGGATCCCGGGACCGCGGCGACCGCGAGCAGCAGCAAGAGGAACAGCGCGGTGTTCATCTTGGTCAGTTGGGTCCAGGCCCACCTGAGCATGCCAATGGGCCCCAGGACCGGAGCGTCTTTCTTGGCTGCCTT
Source organism: Kocuria sp. (assembly GCA_030454085.1). Taxonomy (GTDB): domain Bacteria; phylum Actinomycetota; class Actinomycetes; order Actinomycetales; family Micrococcaceae; genus Rothia. The sequence continues at coordinate 32,462 of JAKDJD010000018.1, read as the reverse complement.
CTTCTTGTTACTCATGCCATCCATCTTCGGTAGCGGATTTCTGCCGTGGTGGTTCGGGGACCTTCCTGGTCTCGATCACACCGGTAGCTCGTACCCCGGGCTCGATGCTTGGAGCCAGGACATCATTGCCGCCCAGAGCCCGGTCGCCATCAGCACGCCGACGACGACGAGTGCGATTCCCCCGACGATTTGCAGTGCCCGACGGTGCTTCCTGAGGAAGTCGAACATTTCTGCCGATTTCCTGAACCCGAGGGCGATCAGGAGAAACGGAACGCCCAGACCGAGGCAGTAGGCCAGTGTCAGGCCGATGGCCTTGAGACTGTTGGGGCCCTCGATGAAGACCAGCGCCTGTACCGCCGCGAAGGTCGGTCCGATGCAGGGTGCCCACCCGAGCCCGAAAGTGATGCCCAGGATCGGTGCGCCCCACAGCCCGGCGGGTGGTTTGGAGTGGATTTTCCTGTCCTTCTGGAACCATGACAGGCCGCCCATGAAGACGACGCCGAGCAGGATCACCACAAGTCCCAGAACCACTTGGATCCAGGTCTGTCCGCGCACCCACGGTGCGGCCCCGATCTGCGCGAGCACCACGGACATCAGGACGAACACGACCGAAAAACCGAGGATGAAGAGGGCCGTGCCGGCGAACATGCGTCCGCGACGCTTTCGCTGGAGATCGTTGCCGGTCAGTCCCGTGACATAGGCCAGGTAGCCCGGCACGAGGGGAAGAACACAAGGCGACGCGAAGGAGATGAGTCCCGCGAGCGCCGCCAGGGGAATGGAGGCCCAGAGCGAGCCTTCCAGCACGACGGAACCGAAGGAAGAATCTGCGGCTAGATCCAAAGCTCAACCTACGAATTCTTCGACGAGGAGTCTTTGCCCTCGACCTGGTCCTGCAGAAGCGTACGAACCACCGACTCATCGATCTGCCCGAGGACGCGTGCGGCCACACGCCCCTGGGAGTCCAGCACGAGCGTGGTCGGTACGGCCTGGGCGGGGACGTATTCGGAGAGATCCATCAGCACTCCACCCGCACGGTCTTCCACGGAGGGGTACTGGATCCCGAAGTTGCGTTCGAAGGCCTCCGCCGTTCCCTGCTCGTCCCGGAGATTGATTCCGTAGAAGTTGGCGGCATCGCCGAACTCCCCGAAGAGCTTCTGCAAGTGCGGGGCTTCGGCACGGCACGGGGCACACCCTGCGTACCAGAAATTCAGCAGACTCGGTTTGCCGGGCAGATCCGAGCCCTTCACGGGGGTTCCGTCGAACAGCTTCCCCTCGAAGTCCACGGGCTCGCCGCGGTCCTTCTCCTTGAATTCGGTCACGGATCCGTCCCCCGAGACGTACCCTTTGCCATCTGCTGAGTTCGCCTGGTCGGCCAGCTCCGAGTTGTCCTTGTCGGAGCAAGCGGTCAAGGCGGCCAGTCCGAGCACCGAGGCCGCCGACAGCAGGCCTCGGCGCGTCATCGGCTTGGAATAAGAACTGGGCATGGGTGACTCTCTGGAAGATTTCACGATGTTGGTTCGGGGTCCGACGGCGCGTTCCTCGGAAAAGTTGCCTCGAAGTCATTGTCCTCAGGCGGGGCTGGGATCGACCACGGACCCACGTATCGAATTATGAGCCCGGAAGCTGAATGACCCCTGAGTAGAGCTCGGCCGCCGGTTCACAATATTCGATCCGAGGGCGCGTTCCGGCGCTGATGTCGTCGAAGTGCAACGAAGTCAGTGACGCGAGATTGCATTGGCGCGTCCGCGGATCGTGAGGGAGGGGACGACCTTCGATGCTCGACCGAGCCATCCAGATGGGCAACTGGTGAGAGACGATCACGGCCTCGGCGCCGTCGCCTCCCCTTTCAACCGCCTCGGCCGCGGCGGACTTGATCGCCTCGGCCATGCGATCGACCTGATCGCGATACGGTTCGCCCCAGGACGGACGCAGAGGGTTGACCAATTTGGGCCAGTGGCGTGGGTTGCGCAACAGTTCAGATCTGTTCACGTGCATTCCCTCGAAGTGGTTTCCCGCTTCGATGACACGCCCGTCCGAGGCGACGGGAAGCCCGAGCTTCTCGGAGATCGGGGCAGCAGTCTCCTGGGTACGCGTCAGCGGCGAGGCCGCCAGATAGGTGATGTTCGCGCCGTCGGCGGCCCTGCGCTCAAGCTCGCGGGCCGCCATTTCGGCCATCGCCCGGCCGGTCTCGGACAGATGAAAATTGGGGAGGCAACCATAGACGATGCGATCCGGATTGTGGACCTCACCGTGCCTCAGGAGGTGAACAGTTGCACGTTGACTCATGTTTTCAGTCTCCCAGATCGGCCGACCAGCGGCCATTCGAGGAGGGCCGTGCGCAACGAGCGATGTCTCATAGTCCTTCCGGGTCGCGGCCTGCCATCATCCCCTGAAGAATCCGCCGGAGGCGAGACTTATCGACCCGCCAGAAGTCCCGCGGAACTCCGTTGACCCGGACGACCGGAATGTCCTCGGCATGCTGCTTGAGCAGATCCAGGTGGTCCTCGACGTTGATCTCTGTCCATTCCAGGCCCAGAGGACCTGTCACCTCGTCGAGGTCTCTTTTGGCGTCCGCGCAGAGATGGCATCCGGGGCTGGTCAGCAGTTCCACGGAAATGCTCTGCTCGAAATCGCTCTCTCGCGTCATATCGGGCCCTCCGCCCGGTAAATATTGGTGCCCGATACGCATTCGGCCGCCCCTCGCTCGGTGGAGGCGGCGGCCGAAGATGCTGGGCACAAAAAGTGTCTACTTCTTGTTGCGGCGCTGGTGACGGGTCTTGCGAAGCAGCTTGCGGTGCTTCTTCTTCGCCATGCGCTTGCGGCGCTTCTTAATAACTGAACCCATAGGATCCCTACCTTGATAGTCGGACATCGATGGACGACGCGCTCTCGCACGCTCGCACCACCGGATGGCGTCCCTGCCGTCCCGTACCGAGGACAGCGGAGGCTTGCGGTCAAAACGTTCGCTCACGAAGTCTCTGGCGGGGAAAGACAAGCCGCACAGTGAGAACGTTCCTCCAATACCCTACAAGGTCGGGTCAACGATCCTCGAATCGAAGGGCAGGGGTTCCACGGCGCCGATCATTGGGCCCGCGACGAGCCGCCATGCGCACCGGATTCGTCCGCCGGTTCCATGGAGTTCAGAGTCTCCGCAACCTCCGGGGCGGAGTCCGGCATATCGGCGTCGCGCTCCTTGGTGTCCGCCACGCTGTGCGCGAGGGTCGAGGACGGCTCCAGGGGGTGGACCTCGCCGTCGGCATCTGCTTCGGGCTGGACGAAGACCGACCCCGAGGACCGTTGCTTGCGGTCAGGTTCCACGCCCGCTTCCAGGTAATGGCCTTCGATGTGTTCGGCCACCATCCGTGCCGCGAGCTCGTTGTCTCCGGCTTCGAGCGCGGCGTAGATGGCCCGGTGCTCCGCGCACAAACGCGTCGCGGTGGTCGACCACAAAGGGACGTAGCCCACGAGCGAGAGGGTGTACTCGTAGATCGAGTCACGCAACCCGGTCATCAGCCCGGTCACGAGCGAATTCCCCGCCAGCCTGGTCAGGGCCACGTGGAAGGAAACCTCGAGATGATGGAAATCCTTCAGGGAAAGATCATCACGGGCCATTTCGTCCATGATCTTCGTGAGCTCGCGCATCGCCGGGTGTTCCCGGTCGGCGCGGCGCAACGCCCAAGTCTCGAGGAGCACACGGGTGTGAACGATGTCCCTCAGGGGGTACTCGGCCGTTGCCATGTGGAGCTTGAGGGCCGGGCCGGCACTCGCGGCGGGTTCGCGCACGAGCTGCGCAATCATCTGGTGCCTCTTGCCCTCATACAGCCTGAGGATTCCCATCGACTCAAGGGTCTTCAACGCCTCGTGAGTTGCGCTGCGGGAGGCCCCGACGGCCTCGGAGATTCTGCGTTCGCTCGGAAGCTCTTGTCCGAGGACGAGGTTTCCGTCGAACAGCTCGTTCTCCAGCCATTGGAGGATCTTACGGTCGGTAGCCATACGGTGGTGTGTCTTTCACTCTCGTCAACGATGAAGGTACCAGGCCGGAGGGGACGCCCCTCCTATCGCCCACGCTTCCTGGAAAACAGGTTAGCCAAAAATCCTGATTGTTTGGTCTCTCCCGCCACGTGCTGGGCTCCCGCGTACTCCCTAGTGCGGCGCACCTCCGAGTCGAGAGGCTCCCACTCCGTGGACCGCGTCTGTTCTTCGCTTTGGGGCAGGTGGGCGACGTCCTCCCGTGCGGATGCCTCGTCCGAGGCCTGCTCGCCGGGCACGACCGCCGGCGCCAGGTCCGAGGTGAGCTCCTTGATCTCGTCGGCTTCCGTTGGTTCACGAGCGCTCAAGGGAGCGAGCGGGGCGAAGACCACGCCCTGGCGGACACGCCGGTGTGCGGGTCCGGGCTCCTGCACCGTCGAGGGCGCAGATGCCGGTTCAGCCCCCGAGGGCGACGCCGGCACGTCGTCGGTCCGAACGACATCGGGGGCTTCGACCTCCGGGGGCTGGGACGCCGCGACCTCGGGGGCACCCGTCTCTGGGTCGCCCGTCTCGGCGGTTTCGGCCTCGGTTCCTGCCAGTTCTGTCGCTTCCGCATCCGGGGTTTCCGAGACCAATTGGTCGGCCCATTCTCGAACCGATTCCAACGGCACGGGGTTCAGCGAGTAGAGCCGTCTCTGGCCCTGTGCCTTCATGGTCACCAAGCCGGCTTCGCGCAGCACCTTGAGATGCTTGGACACGGTCGGCTGGCTCACTCCCAGCTCGGTCACGACGTCGTTGACCGGACGGGGCCCGTCCTTCACAACGGTCAGGATCCGACGACGGGTGGGGTCTGCCACCACAGCAAACACGTCATTGCTCATGCATCCACCATAACGGTGTATTCCGTACCAAGTATGCGCACACGCCCGCCCGTTCCCTCCATGAATGTTCCGAACTCAGCGGATGGGATCCTCAGTCGAACCAGGGGTCGAGGCCCCAGAGAGGGAAAACTTCCTTGCGGGTTGCCATGACCGACCTGTCCAACACATTTCCGGGGTCGAAGCCGATCTCCCAGGACCGCCACCAGATGTCGGCCTCGTCCCCCATCAGCCGGGGCGCCCGGACCCCGTATTTTTCGGTGATGTAGCGGCGCCACGACTCCGGGGTCGGCGTCGCGACCTCGATGGGCCGATTGGCCACGATGCCGATCAGGTGCGTCCACGCACGGGGCACCGCATCCAAGCAGTTGTACCCGCCCCCTCCGGTCGCGATCCACCGGTCTTCGCAGAGTTCGTTCGCCAGGTCGGCGATCGACAGAGCCGCTTCACGCTGCGCGTCCACGCTCAAGCGCATGTGGGTCATGTCGTCTTTGAAATGTGAGTCGCACCCGTGCTGCGAGACGATGATCTCCGGCTCGAAGGCCCTGGCCAGCTGTGGCACGACCGCGTGGAAGGCCCTGAGCCAATCGGCATCCGCGACCGTCGTCGGGAGCGCCACGTTCACGGCGGTTCCGTCCGCGGCCCCCTCCGGTCCGGTCTCCGCCGCGAAACCGGTCCCGGGGAAGAGAGACATGCCCGTCTCGTGGAGGGAAATCGTCAGTACCCGAGGATCGTCCCAGAAGATGCTCTGTGTGCCGTCGCCGTGATGGGCGTCGATGTCAATGTACAGAACCTTCTCGACCCCGTGGTCCAGCAAGTACTGAATTCCGACCGCACAATCGTTGTACACGCAGAATCCGCTCGCGTGATCCCTGTGGGCGTGGTGCATGCCTCCGCCGAAGTTGATCGCGCGAGCGACCTCCTGGTCCCTGACCGCGGCTGCCGCGCGCAATGTCCCACCGGCGAGTTTGGACGCCGCCTCGTGGACCCCTGCGAATCCGGGGGTCTCCTCGCCGTCCAAACCACTGCCCGGAACCTTCAGGGCAGGGTTCTCGCTGACGGCCTTGACGATGTCCACGTACTGTTGCGAATGCGCGGTCAGCAGAGCAGCCTCGTCGGCGGCCTCGGGCTTCTCCACGGTGACGTGGCTAAGGCCGAAGAGTCCCAAGTCCTGCGCGAGATGCGCCGTCGCATCGAGGCGTCCTGGGTGCATGGGGTGGTAGTCGCCGAAGAAATATGCGGTCATCGCCGGATCCCACGTCACCAGCGAGGTCGGATCCGCACCCTGCCCACTTCCGCGAAAGTTTGTAAGTGACGTCACAGGGCTATTGTGGCACGCGTTCCGGCTCCATGCGTATTCGGGCCAGTCGGAGAGCGGGTCAGCCGCTACGCTAGGGAAGGTCAGACTGTCGTCGTCAGGAGTGTGCGTGTTGAGCAAGGACACCACCCTGACCGCGGAGCCCCGCCGCCCCGTGGATCAGGTCAGGGACCTGGTCAATCGGATCTTCGGGACCACTCCCTCACGCATTTCCATCACGTTGTTCTTCCTCGTGATCGTGCTGTGCTCGCTCATGCTCATGCTTCCTGTGGCCAGCCGATCCGGACATCCACCGGCCCTGGAGCAGGCCACATTCACGGCGACGTCATCCGTGACCGTCACCGGCCTCACCACGCTGACCACGTCGACCCAGTGGTCCCTGTTCGGGCAGTTCGTGATTCTTCTGGGCGTCCAGATCGGCGGTCTGGGAACCCTGACCATGACGTCGTTGCTGTCCATGGCGCTGGGACGGAAGCTGGGTTTGCGGACCAAGCTCTTCGCGCAGGAAGGCCTCAACATCACCAGCCGACAGGGCAAACTCGGCGAGGTCGGCTCTCTGTTGCGCACCGTCGTGCTGACCTCCGCGAGCATCGAGGGCATCATTGCGGCCATTCTGGCTCTACGTCTCATGACGCTCGGCGAAGATCTCCCCCAGGCTCTGTGGCACGGAGTGTTCTACGGGATCTCTTCCTTCAACAACGCTGGATTCACTCCGCACACGGACGGCCTGGTTCCTTACGGCAACGACTGGTGGATTCTCTTGCCGTTGTGCGCAGGCGTCTGGGTCGGTTCCCTCGGTTTTCCCGTGATCCTCGTGGTCAGGATGTTCGGGCTCCGGCTCCGGCATTGGAACCTGAATGCACGCATCACCGTATTCGGGTCCCTGTTGTTGGTGGTTCTGGGATCATTCCTCTGGGGTGCCGCCGAGTGGAACAACCGGGACACGATCGGCAACGAGGGCATCGTGGAACGATTGCTCCATTCGGTCTTCGCTTCGGTCATGACACGGTCGGGCGGGTTCAATCTCGTGGACATGGATCAGACGAACTCGATCACCAAACTCCTGACCGACTTGCTGATGTTCGTGGGAGGAGGTTCGGGCTCAACCGCGGGTGGCGTCAAGATCACGACGATGGCGGTCATCTTCATCGCCATCGTGGCGGAGGCCCGGGGCGACCAGTACGTGATCGCCTTCCGCCGCACCATCCCGGACACCGTGTTGCGCATCGCCATCTCGGTGGTCATGATGAGCGCGACTATTGTCGTGCTCGGCACCGCGGCCCTCATGCTGATCACGCATCACCCGTTGGACGAGATCTTGTTCGAAGTCATCTCGGCCTACGCAACGTGCGGTTTGTCCGTAGGACTGTCCGCCGAGCTTCCCGCGACCGGCCTGTACGTCCTGTCCGTCATGATGTTCATCGGTCGTCTCGGAACCATCACCGTGGCCACGGGTTTGGCCCTGAGGACCCGCAGTCGCCTGTACAAGTACCCGGAAGAGAGGCCCATCATTGGCTGATCGTTCACCCCACAATGCGCCGGTTCTGGTCATCGGTCTGGGCCGTTTCGGCGCAGCGACCGCCCAGCAACTGCGCCGCCAGAACAAGGAAGTCCTGGCCATCGAGCGCGACCCGGACATGGTCCAGAAATGGTCGGGTCTCCTCACGCACGTGATCCAAGCCGACGCTTCCGACATCGATGCGTTGCGCCAGGTCGGGGCGGGCGACTTCACCTCCGCGGTGGTCGGGGTCGGCACCTCGATCGAGTCGAGCGTACTGATCACGGCGAATCTGGTGGACCTGGGGATCGAGAGAATATGGGCCAAGGCGATCACGCCGGCTCACGGCAAGATCCTCTCCCGGATCGGAGCCCATTACGTGATCTTCCCGGAAGCCGACGCCGGACGGCGCACCGCTCACCTGGTCTCGGGACGGCTCCTGGACTACATCGAATTCGACGACGACTTTGCCATCGTCAAGATGTACCCGCCCAAGGAGACGCATGGGTTCACCCTGCAGGAATCGGACGTCCGGAACCGCTACGGGGTCACGATTGTCGGCGTGAAGTCACCCGGTGAGGAATTCACCTACGCCACGGCGCGCACCAAGGTCACATCCCGCGACGTGCTGATCGTGTCAGGGCAGGTCGATCTCATCGAACGGTTCGCTGCTCGGCCATAAGGCCGTGGAGACCGCCGACCGCGCCATCTGCGGGCGTGGCCGGCGGTTTCCGGTCCGGCGAAGTTCTCAGCGGCGGAATTCCTCGACCATTTCGGCGCCCCGGCTGGCTGAGGCCTTGGCGGCCTTCTCCGTGAGTTCGATCAGGCCGCCTTCGGCGAACACGTTGATCGCACGTTCCGTGGTCCCGTTCGGGCTCGAAACCGCCTTGCGGAGGGCTTCCGGGTCGGCGTCATCCGCATGGAGCAGTTCACCGGCCCCTGACACGGTCTCCTTCGCCAGGAGGCGGGCCGTCTCGCTGTCGAGCCCCATGGCTTCCCCCGCCTTCTGCATGGCTTCGGCGAGGAAGAATGCATAGGCCGGACCGGACCCGGAGACACCGGTCACGGCGTTGATCTGGTTTTCCTCCACGTCCAGGACCGTCCCCGAATTGGCCAGGACCTCGTGCGCCAGCTGCAGCTGCTCAGAAGTGCAGTGCGACCCCGCCGCGAGGGCGATCACGCCTCGACCGACACGAGACGGGGTGTTGGGCATGGACCGGATGACCGGCTGGCCTTCGCGCAGCTCACCTTCCAGCATCGCCAGGTCAATGCCCGCGGCCACCGAAATGACCAGAGCATCCTCCTTGAGGGCGTCCTTGATCTCCGCGGCCAGGTCCAGAATTCCTTTGGGCTTGACCCCGAGGAGGACGACGTCGGCGTCCTTCACTGCCTCGAGGTTGGCCGATTCGTTGTCCTCCCCCGAGTACACGGTCACGTCCCGCTGGTCTTCCGGTAGAGATTCCTTCAGCTTGCGAGCGCTGGCTGCCGAACGGGTCGTGGCGCGGACCCGTTCCGGGGCCGTCCCGCCGGCGAGCAGGCCGGACATGATCGAGCCGTTCATGGACCCCGTTCCCAGGAACGTGATGATGGGTTCGGACATAGTTCCTCCTCTAGAGTTTCTTGCGCGGTCTGCTCCTACGTTATCGAAGGTGGCGTCGGGCGAAATCGAGGGATTCGGCCAACCACTCGTCGATCTGCCCGGTGTCCTTGGCCTTACGGGTCGAGACCTCAACCGCAACAACGCCTTTCCAGTCGGTCTCGACCAGGTGGTGAAGCGTTTCTGCGACGGGTTGGGTCCCCATCCCCGGGCGGGCGTGTTCGTCCATGACGGATTGCCCGGAACCGTCGGTCAAGTGGACGTGGCCCAACCGATCGCCAAGCTGACGGACGGCGTCCAAAGAGTTCGTCCCGGAGGCGGCTGCGTGGGAGAAATCCCACGTGACCCACTCGTAGTCTTGGCCCAGCGGTGACCAGTGGGGTGCGTACATGAGAACTTCCCGTCCGGCTACACGCCACGGGTACATGTTCTCGACCGCGATCTTCACGCCTTCTTCGTCCGAAATGCGCCGCACCCCGTCCGGGAATGTTTTTGCATATTTCCGCTGCCACACGAACGGCGGGTGGGCGACCATGACGTCTGCCCCGACCCGGTGCACCATTTTTGCCGCAAGGCGTATCTTGTTCCAGGCATCGCCCCACACGTGTTGGGTCAGCAAGAGGGTTGGGGCGTGGATCGCGGCAATCGGCAGCTGATACTCCTGCACGTAGTCCAGCAGCTCGTCCGGATCACGGCTGAGGGGGTTGCCCGTGATCATGACCTCCACGGCGTCGTACCCCAGGTCCCGGGCGACGGCGAACGTGTCCTTGACCCCCATCGGGAACACCGAGGACGTCGAGAGAGCAACGGGCCTCGAGGGCGACTCGGACCCCTGGGGGGCTACCGTTTCCGGAACAGATTCCTCCACCGTGATTACTCCTTGGCGATCGATGTCAGTGTTTTTGGATCGACCGTGGCCATCGAATCCTGTGAATTGAGTCGGTCCATGCGCCGGAGGATGAGCCCTTCCCTGAGTGCCCAGGGCACAGACCGCATGATCGTGATGCCGTACAGATCCATCGCGGTCTCGGCGACGATCCCTCCCGCGAGGATCTGGGCCGCTCGCTTGGAGGACACGCCGGGAAGATCGGCGCGTTCCTTCGGCGTCATCGCCTCCATCCGTCGCGTCCACAGTCGAAGGTCTTCCAGATGGAACTCACGTTTGACGTATGGACCGGCCGCGTAGGGCGCGGCCCCGCAGATGCGTGCCAAGGAACGGAACGTCTTGGACGTGCCGACCACCATGTTCGGGGACCCCGCTTTCTTCACGGTGTCGACGGCCGGCTTGAGCGTCTCCTTGACGTGCTTGCGCAGAGCCTTGATCTCCTTGGGCTTCGCCTGTTCGTGGTGGATGAATTGCCGCGTGAGGCGGCCTGCACCCAGCGGAGTCGAGACGGCCACATCAGGCAACGCGTCGTCGCCTATGGCCATTTCGAAGGAACCACCGCCGATGTCCAAGTCGAGAATCGTTCCTGCACCCCAGCCTTGCCATCGTCGGACGGCGAAATAGGTGATGGCAGCTTCCTGATCTCCGGAAATCTCGGTGAGGTTGACCCCACTGGTCGATTTGACGAAGTCCAGGACCTCCGCGCCATTGCCCGCTTCCCGGATGGCAGAGGTCGCGAAGGCCAGCAAGTCCTCCGCGTCATGCTCCGCTGCGAAGTCTCGCGCTTCGGTAACGAATGTCGTCAAGGCGTCCCGGCCGGCGTCCGAGATGTTTCCGTCCTGGTCAAGGTACTGGACCAGTTGCAACGGCATCTTGTGCGATGCATACGGTTCCGGTCGGGAACCCGGTTGCACGTCCAGCAGGAGCAGATGAACCGTGTTGGAGCCAACGTCCAGGACAGACAGCCTCATCCTATTGGTCCTTGGTTGCCGTGGACTTCGACGCCGCGGATTTCGACGCCGACTTCGAAGTCGCGGACTTGGTCCCGGAAGACTTCGCGGCCGTGGATTTGGCCGCGGATGTCTTCTTGGTTCCGGACGCAGACGAAGACTTCGTGGTCGAGGTCTTCTTGGTCGAGGCTGAGGTCTTCTTTGCCGCGGTCTTCTTGGTCGTGCCGTTCTTCTTCTTGGCCGGGCCCTTGGCTCGTTTGTCGGCAAGCAACTCCACTGCCCGGGTGTGAGTCATGGACTCAACGGTCTCGGACCTGGGAACCGTGACGTTTGTTTCCCCATCCGTCACGTACGGCCCGAAGCGCCCGTCCTTGATCACAATCGGTTTGTCGTTGCTCGGATCCTTTCCGAGTTCGGCCAGGGGCGGCTTGGCGGCTGCCCTCCCCCTCTGCTTGGGCTGAGCGTAGATCGCCAACGCCTCGTCCACGGTGATCGAAAAGATCTGCTCCTCCGAACTCAGCGAGCGCGAGTCCGTCCCCTTCTTGAGATAGGGGCCGTACCTGCCGTTCTGAGCCGTGATCTCCGTGCCTTCCTCGTCGGTGCCAACGACGCGTGGCAGTGACAGCAGTTTGAGAGCGTCCTCGAGCGTCACGGTCTGGAGCGACATCGACTTCAGAAGCGAGGCCGTGCGCGGCTTCTCCTTCTTGGGCTTCTTCGGCGGCTTGGGCTTGCCGTTCTTGTAGTACTCGACTGGTTGATTCGCCAGTTCCTCTTCGGTGAGCTCGGGAACCACTTCGGTCACGTAGGGCCCGAAACGGCCGTCCTTGGCCAGAATCGTGCGACCGTTCTCCGGGTTGGTCCCCAGCTCCCTGCCGTCCGCCTTGCCCTGCTCGATGAGTTCGGCAGCTTTTTCGGCCGTGAGCTCGTCAGGTGCGAGATCGCTGGGCACGTTCGCCCGGATCGGGTCCTTGATCTCCCCGGTCTCCTCGTCCACCGTTCCACCGGTCTCGAGGTAGGGGCCGTATCGTCCGACCCTGAGCGTCACGCCATCCGCGATCTCGATGGAGTTCACGGCCCGAGCGTCTATCTCGCCCAGGTTCTCCACGATCGGCTTCAGCCCGTTCCTGGACGCATTTCCGAAGTAGAAACCGGTCAACCAGTCGGTTCGTTGCTCTTCGCCCCGCGCGATCCTGTCGAGGTCCTCCTCCATTTCCGCGGTGAACTCGTAGTCGACGTAGCGGGAGAAGTGTTCCTCCAGGAGCCGGACCACGGAGAAAGCGGTCCAGGAAGGCACCAATGAGCCCGAGCGGTTGTTGACGTATCCGCGATCCATGATCGTCGAAATGACCGCTGCATACGTGGACGGACGTCCGATCCCCAAGTCGTCCATGGCCTTCACGAGGGAAGCCTCGGTGTAGCGGGGAGGCGGGGACGTCTCGTGGGCGTTGGCCTCGATGTCGCGGCCGGTGAGCCGGTCGCCCTCGACCATGTTCGGGAGTCGTTTGTCGTCGCCGTCCTTGGTGTCGTCCGCATCCCGGGCAGCGTCCTTGCCTTCCTCGTAGGCGGCCATGAATCCCCGGAAGGTGATGACGGTACCCGATGCCGAGAACTCCGCCGTCCGGGAATCGCTGGTCTGCGCTGCGAGCTTGATGGACGCCGTCTGCCCCTTGGCGTCGGCCATCTGCGAGGCCACGGTGCGCTTCCAAATCAATTCGTAGAGCCGGAATTCGTCCGAAGACAGCCTGGACTTGACCGCGGCCGGTGTGCGAAAGGAGTCACCTGCGGGACGAATTGCCTCGTGGGCCTCCTGGGCATTCTTCGACTTCGAGGCATAGAGCCGCGGCTTGGAGGGGACGTGATCGGCGCCGTAGAGCTCGGTCGCCTGCGCACGCGCAGCGTTCACGGCCTGATCCGAGAGCGCGACCGAGTCCGTACGCATGTAGGTGATGTAACCGTTCTCGTACAGACGCTGAGCGACCTGCATGGTCGATCGGGAGGAAAACCGCAGCTTTCGGGCGGACTCCTGCTGCAGAGTCGAGGTCGTGAACGGCGCGGCCGGACGACGGGTATACGGCTTGGTCTCCACCGAGGAGACCGAGAACTCCGAGCCCTCCAGGGCAGAAACCAGGCCGCGGGCCGTCTCTTCATCGAGGTGCGCGACCTTGGATCGAGCGCTCTGCTTGAGCTCCCCGGAATCCGCGAAGTCCTTGCCGGACGCCACGCGCATCCCGTCCAGTGCCGAGAGCTTGGCCTTGAAGCTCTCCGACGCCTTCGTCTCGAAGACTCCCGCCAGGTCCCAGTACTGCGCCGACCGGAATTTCATGCGTTCCCGCTCGCGCTCGACGACCAGGCGGGTTGCGACCGATTGCACGCGGCCCGCGGAAAGGCCCTGGGACACCTTGCGCCACAGAACCGGCGACAGCTCGTAACCGTAGATCCTGTCAAGCACGCGCCGAGTTTCCTGCGCGTCGACGAGAGAATCGTCAATCGATCGCACGTTCTCGAATCCGCGCTCGACAGCTTCCTTGGTGATTTCGGGGAAGGTCACGCGGTGAACTGGCACTTTGGGCTTGAGGACCTCGAGAAGATGCCACGCAATGGCCTCGCCCTCGCGGTCCGCATCGGTGGCCAGATACAAGGCGTCACATTCTTTGAGCAGACGCTTGAGTTCGGTGACCTTCTTCTTCTTGTCAGGGTTGACCACGTAGTACGGCTCGAACCCTTGGTCGATGTCCACAGCGAACTTGCCGACGGGGGTCTTCTTGAGCTCGGTGGGCAATTCCGAGGGCTGGGGAAGGTCCCGGATGTGGCCCATGGACGACTCGACGACATACGCGTCCCCCAAGTAACCCCCGATGGTTTTGACCTTCGAAGGAGACTCCACAATGAGGAGGCTCTTGCCGGTCGTCTTGCCCTTGCCCTGTGTTGGCACGTCGCTCCTTGTGTCCGTACTGGTCGATACGCCCCCACAATAGCCGAGGATCAGAAGGCTCTCGTCATGTATCCACAGACTCGAAGGAACGAGCCTGTTTCGACCTGAAGGGGTTCGGGCCCAGGCTACCGCGCACTCGGAACTCGCAACTGCGGGGGCCCAGCGGTTCGCTCACCGCGTGCAACGGTCCGGATAGGCCCTACTCGTCGATGTCGAGGAACCCACCCTCGGTCAAGGCGCGGACGCGGGCAAACAGCTCGGAACGTTGTTCCTCGTCATTCCATTCGAGCAGGGCAGCCAAGGCATCCGCAATCTGGCCGATACTGAGCTGTCCATCACATGCGGAGACGAAACCGGCGGCTTCCGTGGTCATCACCTCGGTGCGACGCAGCCCCGCCCCCTGTCGGAGCAGAATGACTCCGGGATGTTCGGCGCCCGGACGCTGATGCCTCTCCTCCGTCACGTCCTCGGACACCGTCAGATGCAAGGTAGCAAGGTCGTCATCGCTGATACCCGCCAGAGCATCGTGGGCGTCGACCGCGCTCGAGAGGAACGGCGCGATGGGTTGCTGGATGGGGTGCTCGATCGTTTCGAACCTGCGCATCGAGGGGGATCCCGGCGCACGCCTGAGCCACACCATTCCGAAGCCGATGGCTGCGATGCCGCGGTTCGAGAAGTCGGCCATGTAGTCCAGATAGGCCGTCTCGTAGGATTCCCGGTCCCTGTTCTGGCTCGCATCCCGCAACCACGTTTCCGCATACTGCTCAGGTGATGTCTCTTCGCGCTGGATGAACCAGGCGTCGCTGTCATCGGACAACCATGCGCGCGGCCGGCGGTCCCAGGACTCGCGCCCCTGCTCCGCTTCGGGGTCCGAAAGAATCTCCCAGTTCCCCAGCATCTGTGCGCGCCCGCCCGGGTTCAATACTTCGGGAACGCGGCGCACCAGGGTCGAGACGATCTCATCGCCGGGCAGACCCCCGTCCCGATACGTGTAGAGGTCTGTCTCACCTGTTCTCCGTGGGGTGATGACGAACGGTGGGTTCGAGACCACCAAGTCGAAGGTTTCCCCTTGGACCGGCTCCAGGAGACTTCCCAGCCGCAGGCTCACCCGATCATCGATCGCGGCCGGGTCCAGGCCCAGGGCGGATGCGTTGAGCACCAGGTTGAAACGGGTCATGGCGAGTGCGCGAGCGGAGATATCGGTTGCCGTCACGTGGTCGCAGTGCGCCAGCAAGTGGAATACCTGGATTCCGCATCCGGTCCCCAGGTCCAGGGCCCTCTTCACGGCTCGACGCTCCGTGAGCTGAGCCAGGGTCAGTGATGCCTGTCCGATTCCCAGCACGTAGTCCCTCGGCAGGGCGCCGTCCGTCTGGTGCGACCCCAGATCCGAGACGACCCAGAGATCCGTTCCGTCGTCGGCCGAGTGGGGCCGGAGTTCGAAGGCCGCACGGAATCTTCCCCGACCTGCGTCGTCGTGCGTCTCCGCCGGCAAGAGCATGTTGAGTCGCTCAAGGACACCGGATGCGCCTTCGCCCAGGGTCGCATCCAGAGCTTCGGCGGTCATCACGCCGCCCAGCATGAAGAATTCGACGACGCCGGCGAGTCGTCGCTGCCCGGCCCGCGCCGTCGCACGCCCGCTGAGAAGCTCGTCGATCCTGTGCTGGGCGGGAACCATCTGTTCCCTGGCCATGGCCTCGAACGGACCGTCCCCGAGGAGTCGCAGCACCCCCTCGTGGGAATAGTCGACGGCGGCCAACGCCTCGGCCAGGCTTTCCACGGCGTCGGCGTCGTCGCTGAACGGGGTCGCGGATACACGGGAGAATTCGGGTGCGGAAGTCACGGTCCCAGTCTACGAGGTCCTTAATTGGTTTACGTCGCAATCAACTCGGGGCATAGTTGGGGGCATGAACGGGAATCAGGAAAGCCACACGACTCGCGGCGCGTACGTGACCCAGGGGAAAGAATTCACACGGGACACCCAATACATCGAGGACCGCGTCGTCTCGGATTCCGGGCTCGAGCCCGGCGCCGACCAGAGAGAACAGGGGATCTGGCCCGTCGAAGCCGGCAGGTATCGGCTCGTTGCGGCACGGGCGTGCCCGTGGGCCAATCGCACGATCATCGTCCGTAGGCTCCTGGGCCTGGAGGACGCCATCTCGATCGGTATGCCCGGACCGACTCACGACGTCCGTTCTTGGACATTTGATCTGGACCCGCAGGGGAAGGACCCGGTGCTGGGCATCGAGCGGCTTCAGGAAGCCTACTTCCGCCGTTTCCCCGAGTACCCTCGCGGCATCACCGTTCCGGCGATCGTGGACATTCCCTCGGGAGAAGTGGTCACGAACAACTTCCCCCAGATCACTGAGGACTTCGCCAAGCAGTGGAGGGCGTTCCACCGCCAGGGAGCTCCGAATCTGTGGCCGGAGGACCAGGAAGAAGAGATGAGGGACGTCATGCACCGCGTCTTCACGGAGGTCAACAACGGGGTGTACCGATGTGGTTTCGCGGGGTCCCAAGAAGCCTACGAGAACGCGTACCGGAGGCTCTGGACCGCCCTCGACTGGCTGGAGGAACGCTTGTCCGACCGCCGCTTCCTCATGGGCGATCACATCACCGAAGCAGACATTCGACTGTTCACGACCCTGGCACGGTTCGACGTCGTCTATTTCTCCCATTTCAAGGCAAATCGACAGTTGCTCGCGACCCTGCCCCATCTCTGGGGATACGCCCGCGACCTGTTCCAGACCCCCGGCTTCGGGGACACCATAGACTTCGTGCAGATCAAGGAGCATTACTACGGGGTGCAGAAAGACATCAATCCGACGGGAATCGTGCCGGTCGGACCGGACGTCTCCGGCTGGCTGACCGACCCTGGCCGTGACCACCTGGGCGGCAGCCCCTTCGACGCCGCAGCCGGTGCGACGGCACCCGGTCCGGTCCGTCCCGAAGAACGTGTCGAACCGGGACACAATCCGCTGTACCCGACAACCTCTTAGGCCACGGTCTCATCGCTCGAGGGTTCCACGGTCGCGACGTCGCCCGATGCGCACCCACTCGGGCAGGTGGGGCTCCCCTGCCGACAATCCGGGCACAACAGGATCAGGTCTCGACACTGTTGATTGCTGCAGTTCTCGAACCGGTTGGCTCCTGCACCGCAGGACTCGCATTCGCCGATGGTCACGGCGTCGGGGGTGAACTCCATGTGCATTCGCCGGTCGAAGACATAAAGGGATCCTTCCCAGAGCCCGGCATCCCCGTATTCCTCCCCGTATCGGACGATCCCGCCGTCGATCTGGTAGACATCCTCGAAACCGCGGTTCTTCATGAGCGCGGACAGGATCTCGCACCGAATTCCGCCGGTGCAGTAGGTCACGACCTTCTTGGACTTGAGGTCGTCATACTTGCCCGATTCGAGTTCGTCCAGGAAATCGTGCGTGGTCCTGGTGCTCGGGACGATCGCGTTCTTGAATCGACCGATTTGGGCTTCGAAAGCGTTCCGGCCGTCGAAGAAGACGACGTCGTCGCCCTCGCGTTCGACGAGTTCGTTGACTTGTTCCGGGCTCAGGTGGGTTCCGCCGCCGACCACCCCGTTCTCGTCCACGGCAAGTTCGTCCGCTGCGCCGAAGGCCACGATCTCGTCCCGCGCCTTGACGGACAGTCGTGGAAAGTCCTCGGCTCCGCCGTCCGACCACTTGAATTCCATGGTGCGGAACCCGGAGTACTGGCGCGTGGTTCGCGCGTACTGCTTGACGGCATTGATCTCGCCCCCGACGGTCCCGTTGATGCCGTGCTCGGAGACCAGGATCCGGCCCCGCAAGCCCAGCTTTTCACATAGGGCCCGCTGCCACAGCACCACGGCCTCTGGATCCGCGATCGGGACGAACTGGTAATAGAGAACGATTCGAGAAATTGCCACGACAGCAGTTTAGGCGAGGCGGTGTACTGGACCGAGGCGTTTTCCCGCCACTCGGATGCATCTCACACGGCCCTCATGGCCAGGCGCTGAAGGCAGAGGACCGAAGGCCGAGGGACCGCAGGTCTGCATCAGTCGCCCAGGCGGAAGCGACGTCCGGTAATCCTCTGCGGCGTGATCTCCACGAAGTCGAGCTTGTCCGTGTGGACCCACGGGGACAGCGGGAGGGACGCGACCCTGTCCGTTTCGTCCGGATCCGTCAGCAGTCGGGCACTTCCACGGACGACGACGCTGTGGGCCACGGCCCCCTCGATCTTGTCCGTTTCCAGTGCCACGTTCGGGTTCAACTGGAGCTTCGTGAGTTTGTTGCCGGGAGCCGTTCTGAAGTAAACCCGCCCGTCCGTGGCGAAGATGTTCAGCGGAGTGATATCGATCTCCCCCTCGTCGACGGTGACGAAACGCGCCACACGGGCCTCGGAGAGAATCTGCCAGCTCTCCTCTTCGGTCAGGTCCCGGACCCGGGGCTCGTGGTCCTCCGGGCGCTTTTCCCCCTTGATGTTCATCGGCATGCTCATGCCTCCATTGTGCCACGAATCACCCCCGAACGACCGGTCCGGAGACGTCCTGTGCTCCAGCACTGCGGGGCGGATCGAAGGGTGCCACAATGGTCTGGTGCCGGAACCGAACCATTTGCTGAGGGCGCTCCATCGGGGCGACGATCCCCCCGAGATCGTGCATGCCCGCGTGCTGCCCGAGCGGGAAGCGGTCGCCGCACCGTGGCCGACTTGGGCCCACCCGAGCGTCGTCGAAGCATTCCAGGGACTCGGGGTACCCGAGCCCTACCGTCACCAGGTTCTGGCCGCGGACGCCGCACATTCTGCCCAGGCGGAATCCCTCGACGAAGCAATGCAATGCCGCGCCGCCGGTCGAGCCGTCTCTCCGGCACGGGGAAATCACGTCATCATCGCCACCGGCACCGCTTCAGGCAAGTCGCTGGCATACCACTTGCCCACGCTGGATGCGATCGTCCGAGGCTCCACGGAGCAGGGGTCGAGTCTGCATTCGCGCGAAGCAACAGTCCTGTATCTGGCCCCGACCAAGGCCCTTGCCGCGGATCAGTTGTCTGCCCTGCGCGCACTCGGGATTCCTCAACTCCGGGCGGACACCTATGACGGCGACACCGAATTCGGAGAGCGTTCGTGGATCCGTGACCACTCGAATTTCGTGCTCTGCAATCCGGATATGCTTCACGCCGGTGTGTTGCCGAATCACGAACGATGGGCACGTTTCCTCCGACAATTGCGTTACGTGATCGTGGACGAAGCGCACGGGTATCGCGGCGTGTTCGGCGCTCACGTCTCGATGATTCTGAGGCGGTTGCGCCGCATTTGCGCACTGCACGGTTCCTCGCCCACTTTCATCGGCGCTTCCGCGACGTCCGCGGATCCGCAGCACTCGTTCGCCAAATTGCTCGGCGTCGAGGCTCCTCGTGTCTCGGCCTGCTCTCAGGACGATTCCCCGCATGGTTCGGTGACCGTGCTTCTGTGGGAGCCTCTGTTGGAGGATTCGCTGCCGCAGGACGACTTGGCCGCAAAGACACGGGACAACGGTGAGGCGCCCGGTCTGCCGGAGGCTTCCTCGCCGACCGCACCCTTGCCTTCACGGGGGTTCGGCGGCGCGGGCGAGAACGGGGCCCCGCGGCGACGCTCGGCCCTCTCAGAGGCCGCCGGGATGCTCACGGACCTGGTTGCGGAGCGGATCCGGACCATTGCCTTCATCAAGTCCCGTCGCGGCGCCGAGACCATGGCGGGACAGGCCCAGGACTATCTTCAGGACATCGACCCTGCGGTCGCTCACCGGGTCTGTGCCTATAGGTCGGGCTATCTCCCCGAGGAGAGGCGCGAGCTCGAACGTCAGGTCCGGTCGGGCGAAATGCTGGGGGTTGCCTCGACTCCGGCTCTCGAATTCGGTATCGACGTCGCCGGTTTGGACGCCGTACTCGTGGCCGGCTGGCCGGGCACTCGCGCATCCTTCTTCCAGCAGATTGGGCGAGCGGGTCGGGCGGGCCAGGAGTCCCTGGCGGTGTTCGTGGCCAGCGACGATCCCCTCGACACCTATTTGGCGCACCATCCCAGGGACATCTTCGACACCGTGGTGGAGTCCACGGTGTTCGACCCCGGCAATCCCTACGTTCTCGCGCCCCATCTCTGCTCTGCTGCCGCCGAGAGGCCGATACGTCCAGAGGAATTGGGCCTCTTCGGCCCGGGCACGGAGGCCGTTCTGGAAACGCTGGTCCGAGACGGGTATTTGCGCAGACGCCCGACGGGCTGGTTCTGGACCCACCCCGAATCGGCCGCCGACCTCGTCGACATTCGGAGCGGAGGCGGGCACCGACTCGACATCATCGAAGCCGAGACCGGCGGAATCATCGGGACGATGGAATCCGGTCAGGTCCATTACCAGGCCCATCCCGGAGCCATCTACGTGCACCAGGGCAGAACATGGCATGTCGAGGAGCTGGACGAAGAGGGCCGGGCCGTCGTCGTCAGTCGTGCCCACCCCAACTTCTATACCCAGGCGCGGGATGTGACCGAGGTCAGCGTGCTCGAGATCGAGTCCAGTTGCGTTTGGGGACCAGTCACGCTGCACCGGGGCATGGTCCGCGTGCGCACGCAGGTCGTGTCCTTCCGACGCAAGGCGGTCATGAGCAATGAGCTGATCGATGAGGAGCCCCTCGATCTGGAGGCTCAGGAGCTCGTGACTCGGGCGGTCTGGTGGACCATCCCCCAGGAACTCATGAACTCGGCCGGCGTCACAGAGCCGCAGGTTCCGGGTGCGCTCCACGCGGCCGAGCATGCCGCCATCGGTCTCCTTCCCCTGATGGCCACGTGTGACCGTTGGGACATCGGCGGCCTGTCCACAGCGCTTCACGTGGACACCGAGTTGCCGACGATTTTCGTGTACGACGGTTACCCAGGTGGCGCGGGTTTCGCCGAACGTGGTTTCGACGTCGCACGATCCTGGCTCGAAGCCACTCTGGAGGCCATCCTGTCCTGCGAATGCGATCACGGGTGTCCCTCGTGCGTACAGTCCCCCAAATGCGGCAACAAGAACAATCCTCTGAGCAAGCAGGGAGCCATCGCCCTGCTCCGGGGAATGCTCAGGGAGGCCACCGCGGATCCCGGCAGATAGGCCTCAGCGGGGTTCGCTCGACGACTCAGCAGGCGGACCAGCGCGAGCCATGCCACGGGCCGGTCCGAGAACCTTGACCCAGGAATTCAGGTCAACTTCCACATCGACGTCGATCGCCCCGGCCAGACCGGGGACCTCGGTGCAGGAGACGAGTCGCGCCCCATTGCCTCGGGCGACGCTGGTGGCGACGTCGCAGGGATCCCCCGTTGTCAGGCCCCTTGCGGCATCGGCGGCAGACAGCGCCGCCAGGTCGGCCGCCGTGGCCGCGCGGCAATTCATGACGGCCACGTGCGCAATCCCCGCCACGACAGCCACGGCGGCTACGGCCGACATCATGAGCATCGCACCGACCACGCTCGCTGAGCCGCGATCGTCCTCGCCCGCGGGACATGAGGCAACCCGGGGGTCCTTCACCTGCGGCCCCCTGATTCAGGGCCCGTTTCAGCCTGTCCGGTCAGGACGATGCCTCCCCATTCTCCGATCGGTCCAGGAGCAGGCGATGTAACGGTCACCTGAATGCGATGACCGCCGTGCAGGATGCCCACGCGGGCATGCTGTCCAGCGATGTCCCGTGCAATTCTCACGGCCTCGGTCTTGCTGTCTCCCCGGGCAAGCGACCGCGCGGCCAAGCGCGCCGCCTCCTCCGTACGCACTGACATCGTGCCGACCGCCGCGACGCCGACGACCAACGAGACCACCACGGCAATGACCGGCATGATCACAGCGAACTCTGCCGTCACCGCGCCGAGATCGTCGTCATGCAGTCGCGCCGCGCTGGGCCCCGGAGTCGCCGAGCGCGACCGCCGCGCCGGCCCTCGGCGTGAGGTCGATTCGCTCCGTCCAACGACACCATGACCCGCTCTCATGGCCAACACCCCGTGTGCTCCGCAATGTTCATTGTCTTCCTTCCTCGACCTTCCCCGGGCAGTGCCGGAGGCCCCGACCAAGGCCTCCGGCGCCGCCACCGACCCGTCACATCGATCCGTCAACCTGTCGAGAGCGCGGTCCGGATAACGCCGAGAAGGAGCTCCTTGACTTCTCCGCTTTTGAGTATCGCCACCAGTAACCCGGCGAATCCCACGGCCGCGAGCATGACGATTCCGTACTCTGCGGTCGTAGCCCCGAGCTCGGGGTGATCGTCCTCTGGTTCCACTCGCTCAAGCGGTTTGGTGGCGGGCAATGTGTGCGGACCCGTGCTTGGCGGTTCCGCGGGAACATCTTGGGTGATGTCCGTGGTTTCCATCGATCTTTCCTTTCCCAACCGGCATGTCCGATGCCGGAGCTCTGGTCGCATCGCCGGTCACGACCACACGCGTGGCATGAAGCCGATGAGTATCGGGACCACTCCCAAACAGACGAACGAAGGAAGTGAGCACAGGCCCAGCGGAACAACAAGCTTCACACCGAGGGCGGCTGCCATTTTCTCCGCCTCCCGATGCTCGGACCGCCGCAACTGCATGGCTCTGGCTCTCAGCATCGACGCCGTTGGTGCGCCGGTCCGGACGGCCAGGGTCAAAACCTCGCGAAGAATCCGCATGGCTTGCTGTTCGTCCGAGTCGCCACCCCCAGCATTCGCCTCAATCGGCCACGCGTTGTCCCAGGGCAGTCCAAGCCGGAGCCGATGCGCCACCCCCTGAAGTGCAGAAGATCCGGCCGATTCCGCCACGATGCGCAATGCCTCGGCGAGTGGAACACCTGACTCGAGCACGGTGGCCGTCAGCTCGAGCCACACTCGGATGCTCAGGTGCGTGCTTCCGGTCCGACCCGCCTCGCGCCCCAGCATGCGCCGTCGCGTTCCGCGATGACCGCCCCATCCGTTCAACGGGTCGCGGGGGGACGTCTTGGGCTTCACGATTGCCACCGCCGCCTTCGCTTTTTCATGCCGCGGGACCGAAGGAAGGACATCTCCTGCGATAACGAAGCCCCCATTGATTCGGTCGGGCGGTTGTCCCGTGCCGATGCGACCAGACGTCGGGTCCACAGTGCTCCCGCCGCACCCAGCACCGTCCCGAGTCCGAGCGCGACGCGTCCCCAGAGACTCCCCACGAGTACGCCGATGGGGTCGGCATCGAGGATTAGTCCGATGGCCAAACCCACCAGTGGCAGGGCCGAGAGCAGCCTGGCCGTGGCGCGTGGACCGGACATCGCCGCCTCCCGCGCGGCGTGGGCGTCGAGGTCGTCCTCGACCGCCTCCGCGATCCTGACCAGCGCTTCCGAGATCGAGGAGCCGGTCTGTTTCGAAACCGACCACGTGGCGATCAGGGCATCGATGACCGCCTGGGACGAGAACAATTGGGGCCTGGTCGCTTCCAGGGCCCGGACGGCATCCATTCCCGCTTCGGACACGCGGGCGGCCTGACCGATCGTTCTCACGACGTCTCGCGCCACGCGGTCGCCCGAGGACGTCGGATATGGCCCTCGATTCGACGTCCATGCCTGCTCCAGTTCCGACCACACGCGATTCTGCGGTATTCCTGCCGCTGTCAGAGCAGAGAGCTGCCTGATGGCGTCGGGCCAGCATCCGAGGCTCACCGCATCCGCGCGAACCCGCAACGACCGGACCGCCGAAAAGGCCCGGAACAACAGACGTTTCGTCGCGGATGAGTCCGAAGATCCCACACGAGGTGCCAGAATTGCCCCGGCCCCCATCAGAATGATTCCGCAAACGGCACAAGCCGTCAGCCAGATCGTCACGGCCTTACACCACCCGTCAACGGTCCTGAATCTTGCGTCGAAGGTGGCAACGAAACTGGGCGTCCCCCATCCAGGCCGGCCAGAGCCGCAAGGGATGACCAGGCCCGAGTGTGCGTCGCATCGCCGTCGACACCGAATTCGACCGCGAGGACAACCACCAGGTCGTTGCCTTCGATGCTGAGCAGCCCCATCTGGCTGACCCACCGACGTACGCCTGACCGTCGCACATGGACAACGACGTCGACAGCATTCGCGGCCTGGTGGGCCACCGCATCACGTCCCAAACCGGCCAGGGCACCGAGGGCCAAGAGCCGCGATGGTACGGACGAAGCAGAATTGGCGTGCAATGTCACGCCACCGCCTTCGTGGCCGGTGTTCATGGCCAGGAAGAAATCCTTGACCTCTGCACCCCTGCATTCCCCGAGGATCAGCCGGTCCGGGCCCATTCTCAGCGCCTGGCGTATCAAGGAGGTCAGTGTCACCTCGCCAGCCCCTTCAGCATTCGCGTGTCTGGAACGCAAAGAGACCACGTGGGGGTGATCAGGTTCGAGCTCTGGCGAATCCTCGATCAGGACCAGACGCTCCGTCGGCGGACAGAGTCCCAGAACTGCATTCAGCAGGGTCGTTTTGCCAGTGCCCGTCCCGCCACTGATCAACAATGACCGTTTCCTGCGGACCAATGAACGAATCAACGCTCCGGTTTCCTCGGAGAACATGCCCGACTTCTGCAAAGCGAAAAAATCCGGCCTCAGAGCGGGCTGGAGCCGGATCGACAGGTGCGTCTGCCGTGCGGCCACAGGTGGGAGCACGGCATGGAGCCGGTAGCCGTCCGGAGTCTGCACATCAGCGCAGGGACGGCTTGCGTCCAAGCGTTGGCCTTCGGAGGCGATGATGCGTGTCGCAAGATCGCGCACGGCGGCGTCGTCGGGAAAACAAAGACCGGTCCGTTGCATCCCCTGTGCGCCGTCCGTCCAGATCTCACGAGGACCGTTGACATAAATGTCCGTGATTCCGGGGCTCTCCAGCAACGGCTCAAGTATTCCCAGCCCTTGAAAGCGTGCCCGTCGTGCTTCCCAGGCGGCCAAACGTTCGGCAGCTGGGGACACCGGACTCATTCGGCGCCCCATCCGGCCGAAACGTCGTATCCGCCCCGAACATCCGAGCACGAAGGCCCTGTCGTTACCTGGCCCTCCGACACATCGCCGGCCGGTCTCCGGTGCTGCGGCGACATCCTCGCAAATTGTTGGCCCGCAGAGTACCCGCGGCCACGCCCGCGTCCGGCGCGACTCTCGACGGCCGCGCCGACGGCATCGACGATCTCGCCGAGGGCCCGACGCAGCGGTCGCTTGTAGGCAACGTCCAGGACCCGACCGGCCTCATAGGAGTCATGCACCGGCACGACGTGCGGGATGGTGGCGGCCAACGGCATCCCTATGGCCTGAGCAACGTCCTGGTCGGAGACGTCGCACCATCTGGGGCCCGTTCCGACGGGGACGACGGGCAGGACCCCAGACCATCGATGGCATGCTGCTCTCGCCTGGCACAAGCCGCGGAGGGTGAACGGAACCAACAAGAGCAGCGCCGAACACCGGGCCACGGAGGTCGAGTTCATGGTTGACCATGTCAGCGGGATCGCGCCGAGATCGACAACGGGCAGGGCCTCACGGCTCAGGGCGTCGATGGTCGCCCAGAGGGTTGTCCCCGAATCCTGGGTCTGACCGGTCGTGTCAGGATCAGAGGAGAGGATGGGCAGCCCGTGCGGGGCCGGAACAGCGGAGACGATGTGGGCAGGCTCCGGCCTGTACGGCAATCGAGCGATGTCTTCCCATCTGAGCCCGCTCATCGGTTCGCCGGCGACGCAGCTTTCGAGGGCGGTGCTTCCCGGAACGGCATCGACGACGATCGGAGGCTTGCCGTCTTCGAGGAGTCTTGAGGCAACCCAGAGCGCCGTCGTCGTCGTTCCGACGCCACCGCACACGCCGAGCACACCGATCGTTGGGTGCACGTGTTCGGTTCCCGGGCTCCCGGCGATCCGGTCGGCCAGCCAGCCCCTCCCCTGCGGGAGCATCACGACGTCGGGTTGGTGCCAGAAGGCCGCGAGCCTCCGCGCGGCGACCCACGGATCAGCACCGCCCGCGAACCCGCAGACAATCACGGGCCCTCTCGGGCTCGGCGTCGACCTCAGATAGGCGTCCGGGCAACGGGCAGAATCTTCGGCCCGTTCCGCTTCCATCACCAAAGCGTCGCGCGGACCGATGATCGGCTGACCGCTTTCCGGCACCCGGCGCAGGCCTGTGCCTACCGCCCTGGCAACGTCCTCGGTGACGCGCAAGAAACTGCGCCGATCACCCCAGGCCAGGAGGGAGCCCGAAGCTCCGTTCGCGAGTTCCTCGGAAGGCGCTCGATCGATCAGTTCTCGGACGAAATCTTCCGCCTCCGAAACGGAGGGCTCAGTGACATGTCGGCGTGAATCGGTATCCATGCCGACATCGTGACGCCCGTAGGGTTCCGGCCCATCGGAATCCTGGCTCCGGGAATCTCCAGTGTGGAGAATTCGCAATGGCCCACGAGAACAATTCTCCTGTGGACGGGCCATGCTGGTCCATGCCCGGAGCTAGTCCACGTCGAAATACAGGTCGTAGTGAAGAGAACACCGTTCGTTGAACATGATCGCGCACCGAGGGCAACGGGAAGCGGCCATGTACTCCCTGATCGGAAGCTCGCTTCCGCATCCCCCGCACAGGATGGCCCGCGTCTCCCGTTCGTCGATGGGCCACTGGCGGGCCTCATGGTCCTCGGCCTCGGCGTGGCACAGATGGCACGGGTAGTACCTGTTGCAGCATTTGAAACGGATTGCTACGACGTCCTCGGGCTGGTGGTAATGAACGCACCGGGTCATGTCATCGACGGTGTCGCCCCACACCCGCGGAAGACCCGGGTTCCGAGAAATTGGCATTTCCTTGTCCACAGGGACAAATCTACGGGCTGCATGGGCCTGGATAATAGAGGCATGGTGATCGTGATCGGCCCCCGGGACCCTGGCTCGTCTGCGCAAGGCAACGACGCCGTCTGGCGCGCCGTCACGGTCGAGAACGGTGTGGCGGGTTCAACCCGCAGTTTCGCGCAGAATCAGTTGTCCGACTTCGTGAGCGCGGTGCAACGGACCTCACACGATTCCGACCTCATCCGGTGGGTTTGGTCGTCCACCAACGCGGTCTACCCGTCACTCCTGAAAGCAGGAGTCTCGGTCTCCCGTTGCTGGGACCTCGCGCTGAATCAGACCATCCTTCGGAACGCCGCAACGCTACCGAGCAATCACGTCCGGTACAGCCCGGCCGTGGACCTGGGGTCCTCAGAGTCGGCCCCCGCAGGCCACATACCTCCTCGCCATGATCCTCAGCAGGTTTCGTTGTTCGACCCGCCGTCTCGGCCCGGGTCGCGTGCCGGACCCGGCATCGACCAACTCGTGGAGGAGTTCACGGTCCAGAAGCGCGCCGTGGACGAGTCCCCGGGGCGCAAGCGCCTGACCCTGCTGCTGGCCGCTGAATCCCAAGGCGCGTTGATAGCCGCCGAGATGTACCACGAAGGGCTCCCCTGGAACGCGGACATCCACCAACGGATTCTTCAAGAGCTTCTCGGTCCCCGGCCCGCAGAGGGACACCGCCCTGTCCTGATGCAGAAATTGGCCGAGGACATCGGACGAATCCTGGGGTCGAACCGGCTCAATCCCGATTCGCCCCAGGACCTTCTCCGTGCGCTCCACTCGGCCGGAATCGAGGTTTCTTCTACACGAAAATGGGACCTGATGGCGTGGGCGGATCGTGGAGGCTCGAGTTCGGACCAACGCAGAGCGATGGTCGGCCCCGTCCTGCGGTACAAGCAGCTGTATCGGCTCTGGACCGCCAACGGGTGGCACTGGCTGGACGATTGGGTCCGGGACGGAAGATTTCACGCGGCGTACGTGGTCGGCGGCGTCGTGACCGGTCGGTGGGCCGCACACGGAGGAGGTGCGATGCAGATCCCGCAAACGGTACGTGACGCCGTGCGCGCAGACCCAGGGAACGTCCTGACGGTCGCCGACGCTTCGCAGGTCGAACCTCGCATCCTCGCAGCGATGTCGTCGGACCGGGCCCTGACCGTGGCCGGGCAGGGCAAGGATCTGTACGTCGGCATCGCAGAAATCGGGCAACGAACTGGTTCCGCGTTGAAGGACAGGCCCGCGGCCAAAGTCGCTCTTCTCGGGGCGATGTACGGGGCCACATCCGGGGAGGCCGGATCGCTGGCCCCACACCTCAAGAGATTGTTCCCCGAGGCCATCGGCGTCGTCGAGAATGCTGCGGCTCTTGGCGAGCGAGGTGGTCAAGTCACCACGTGGCTCGGCCGGACCTCCCCGCCCCCGGACCAACGGTGGTTCGACACGGTGAAAGACGTCAGCACGGCCGCTGCGGAAGCCCGTTCGAACACGATGTCCCGTTCTCAGGGTCGCTTCACCCGAAATTTCGTGGTTCAGGGAACCGCCGCAGAGTGGGCGCTGTGCTGGATGGGAGAAATTCGCAGGCGCCTGCGATCCGGTGGAGAAAACGGCGGACCGATGAGCACGTCGTTGGTCTTCTTCGTGCACGATGAGGTCGTGCTCCACGGCCCTGAGTCCGAGGCACAGATTGTCGCCGGTATTGTCAGGGACTCTGCGGCATCGGCCGGCCGGTTGTTGTTCGGGGACTCTCCAGTGGATTTCCCGCTGACGGTCGAGACGGTGAACTCCTACGCCGAGGCCAAATAGTTTCCTTCGACGATGTGGCGGGGTGCGCTGGGCCGAGCATCCCGCCGAGGACGCAGTTCAGCGAGGAGCCGGTTTCGCGCGGGTGCGGTCCCATTCCTGATCCCATCCGAGCTCGTGGAGGACCCGGTCAAGAACGACGCCCGTGAATCCCCAGATCGTGACCCGCCCCGTGGATTCCACAATGTCGAAGGCGGGAGACTTATAGGTCAGCCGGCCGCGGGTCACCGTGGCGTAGTGGCGGCTGCTCGGATCGATCAGATCGCGTACCGGCACCCGGAAGACCCTGGACGACTCTGCGCTGTCGACGACGGCGACCCGTGAGGGATCCTTCCACCACCCGATCACGGGGGTGACCATGAAGTTGCTGACCGGGAGAGGCACAGGCGCGAGCTTCCCCACAACCTCGACGCCGTCCCGATCGAGACCGGTCTCTTCGACGGCCTCGCGGAGCGCCGCCTCGACAAACGGGTCCTCGGCCTGGTGGTCCTCCGGGTCCACTTTGCCGCCGGGGAAGGCCGGCTGACCGGCATGCTGCCGCAGCGTTCCCGCCCGGACCACTATCAGCACGTCCAAGTCAGCGCCCACTCCCGCTTCGGCACCGCTCGACGAGGCCGCGAGGGCGTCGTCGAGTACACCGAACAGGATGAGGACCGCCGCGTCTTTGGTCGACTCCGGATCCATGGCACCGATCCGCCACGGCTCGCGATCGTCCATGACAATAGTGCTCCCCCGCCGGCCAAGGTCCCTGAGGTCCTCGAGGGCGGTCGTCGTTGTATCGATCTGACGTTCATCGACCAAGGCTGTACCCCTCCTCGCGCAGCTCGCGGCGAGTCGCGCCTTCCAGATACCGGCGGTGCAGCTCCTCACGTCCGGGGGCGAACTCGTACTGGAGGAGCTTTGCCGCCGCCCGCTCGTCGGTCTCCCCGGATCCGTAGGACGGGCAGAGGTCGGCCACAGGACATACTCCGCACGCAGGAACCTTGGCGTGGCAAATTCTGCGCCCGTGATAGATGAGTCGGTGCGACAGCATCGTCCAATCTCCGGGCGGGAACAAGCCGGCGACATCCTTCTCGACTTTGACGGGGTCCTGCTCCTCGGTGAATCCGAGCCGGCGAGACAGGCGGCCGAAATGAGTGTCAACGGTGAGCCCGGGCAGGCCGAAGGCATTTCCCATCACCACGAACGCGGTCTTTCGGCCGACCCCTGCCAGGGCCGTCAGTTCCTCGAGAGTCTCGGGCACGCGGCCATCGTGCTCGTCGACGAGCTGTCCGGCCAACGTAATGATCGATTTGGCCTTCGAACGGTAGAACCCCAGAGGGCGCACGATCTCCTCGACCGCCGAACGATCGGCCGTCGACAATGCCTGTGCATCCGGAAAGGCCGAGAACAACGTGGGGGTGACCATGTTGACCTTGGTGTCCGTGGTCTGCGCGGAGAGAACCGTCGCCACGACGAGTTCAAAGGCGTTGTCGAAATCGAGCTCCGCCACCGCATAAGGATAGGTCTCGCCAAGAATCCGGTTGATCTTTCGCGCACGCCGCACGGTTCCGAGATGGGTTTCCGCTGTCCCGGAGCGACGCCGCCGTGCGGCACCCGCACGCGCCTTCTCCTCGGGAACGTGCCGTATCTCCGGACCGACGCCCTCTTGCCCTACTGCACTCGTCATATCGACCCAGCCTACCCAGGGATGCGCGCACGGGCGACGTCGGCCCCACGAGCCGTTGATGGGCTGACCTGGGGATTTTCCTGCCTGCGAAACCCCTGCAGCCAGTGATTCGAGTCACGAGATGTCTATTACAGTAGAACTGAACGATCTCGCGGTCCGTCGACCGCATCCACCAGAAGGGACGCACAGTGAGCGAGACTTACCACACGTTCGACCCGCCCCAGGAGTTCGCCGCCCAGGCGAACGCCGGGAGCGACCTCTACGAACAGGCTTCTTCCCAAGGAACCGAGTTCTGGGCCGAACAGGCCAAGCGGTTCCTCCACTGGGACAAGGAATTCACACAGACTCTCGACTGGACCAATCCCCCTTTCGCCAAATGGTTCGAGGACGGCGAGCTCAACGCCGCATATAACGCCGTTGACCGCCATGTCGAGGCAGGCAACGGCGACCGGGTGGCCATTTACTTCGAGGGCGAGCCGGGAGACAGCCGGACGTACACCTACCGAGACCTCAAGGACGAGGTGTCGAAGGCGGCCAACGCGTTCCAGGAACTCGGAGTCGAGAAGGGGGACCGCGTTGCGGTCTACCTCCCCATGATCCCGGAGGCTGTCATCACGATGCTGGCCTGCGCACGCATCGGCGCGGTCCACTCCGTGATCTTCGGAGGATTCTCGGCGGAAGCGATTCGGTCCCGTGTCGAGGACGGCACGGCCAAGCTGATCGTGACCGCAGACGGCTCCTACCGGCGTGGTCAGCCGACTCAGCTCAAGCCCACCGTGGACAAGGCGCTGTCGAAGGGTGCAGAGAGCATCGAGCACGTCCTCGTGGTCAAGCGCAACGGTGAGGATGTTGCTTGGACCGAGGAACGAGACGTCTGGTGGCACGAATCGGTCGACAAGGCGTCCGCGGAGCACACTCCCCAGCCGAACAACGCCGAGGATCCGCTGTTCATCCTCTACACGTCCGGCACCACGGGCAAGCCCAAGGGGATCCTTCACACGACGGGCGGTTACCTGACTCATGCCGCCTACACTCACTACAACGTCTTCGACATCAAGCCGGATACGGACGTGTACTGGTGCACCGCCGACGTCGGATGGGTCACGGGACACACGTACATCACCTATGGTCCCCTGCTCAACGGCTCGAGCCAGGTCATCTACGAAGGAACTCCGAATTCCCCGCACCGCGGCCGTTTCTGGGAGATCGTCGACAAGTACGGCGTGACGATCATGTACACCTCTCCCACCGCCATCAGGACCATGATGAAGTGGGGCGAGGACATCCCGGCACAGTACAAGCTGGACTCGCTCCGACTCCTCGGCACAGTCGGCGAGGCCATCAACCCCGAGGCCTGGCTGTGGTTCCATCGGGTGATCGGCAAGGAGCGCTGCCCCATTGTCGATACGTGGTGGCAGACCGAGACCGGCGGCATCATGATCTCCCAGTTGCCAGGGGTCACGGTGGCCAAGCCCGGCTCCGCCCAGCACGCTTTGCCCGGGATCCACGCTGAGGTCGTGGACGACTCCGGGAAGAAACTCCCCAACGGGGAGTCCGGACTGCTGGTGCTGAGTCAGCCGTGGCCGTCCATGCTGCGCACCATTTGGGGAGACGATCAGCGTTTCGTCGATACCTACTGGTCGCGATTCGACGAGAAGACCTACTTCGCGGGCGACGGTGCAAAAAGGGACGAGGACGGCGACATCTGGGTACTCGGCAGAGTCGACGACGTCATGAACGTCTCCGGCCACCGCCTATCCACCCCGGAAATCGAGTCGGCGCTTGTCTCCCACGATTCGGTGGCCGAGGCCGCGGTGGTTGGCGCAACCGACGAGACCACCGGCCAAGCTGTGATCGCTTTCGTGATCCTGTCCGATGACGCGACCGCGGAGGGACGTGACCAGGAGGATCTGGCCGCAGAAATCCGTGCCCACGTCGGCGAGGAGATCTCTCCCATCGCCAAGCCGAAGAAGGTCCTGATCGTTCCGGAGTTACCGAAGACCAGATCCGGCAAGATCATGCGCCGTCTGCTGAAGGATGTCGCAGAGGATCGTCCCGTTGGCGACGTCTCGACCTTGGCGGACCAGACCGTCATGGACCAGATCACCGAGTCGCTCGGTCGATAACCGATCACGTCGGCGGCCCCGGGCGGGGGGGGGGGGGGGGGGGGGGGGCCCGCCGCCCCGCCC
>JAKDJD010000064.1 GCA_030454085.1 Kocuria sp. | reverse complement strand
GCGCCGGCGGCCAGCGACGTGGATCCTTCGCCTGTGGGCGTCTTCGATCCGCCCCTCGGCTCGCCCTTGTCCGACGACGCGGCGTCCGCGGACGCTCCGGCTTCGGAGGCCTCGCGTGCGCCGCCGAGTCCGAGAGCGCCATTGACCAGGTCCACGACGTCCTGCGGGTCCTCGGCCGAACGGAGGGACGCCACAAAGCTCTTCTTGACGAGCGAGCGCGCCAGTTTGGACAGCAGCGTGAGATGTTCCTGGTCGGCGCCTTCCGGCGCGGCGATGAAGAAGATGAGGTCAGCAGGGCCGTCCTTCGCCCCGAAGTCGACGCCGGGTGCGGGCCTGGCCATGGCCAGTGTCGCCTCGGTGACCGCCTCCGACCGGCAGTGCGGAATAGCGATTCCGCCCGGGATCCCGGTGTCGGTCTTGGACTCGCGCGCCTTGGCGTCCGCGTAGAGACCGTCGAGGGACGTCGCCCGGCCTTGCTGGACGACTTTTTCGGACAGATTCCTGATGAGGTCGAAGCGGTCCTCGCCCAGGTTCTGATCCAAGACCACGAGATCTGCGGTGATCAGTTCGGACATGAGCTTCTCCTTGATGGTGCGGGCCCGGTCGCACGGTCCGGCGGAAGCGGCCCGCCGGGGCGTGGGATGGGTTGTGCTGTCAGTCGATCTTGGTCACGGTCACGGCCTGCGGGGTCGTGTCCTGAAGGGTAGGAACCTGGGTCCCAGGCAGGGATGCGGCCGCCGAGCCGTGGGCCACGGCCTGGCGCAAGCATTCCTGCGGCTCCTGACCGGCTTCATGAGCCAGGAGGTATCCGGCGAGCGAGCAGTCCCCGGCGCCGACCGTACTCCGGGCACGGATCGGAGCGTGCTGGGCGTGCCACGAACCATCGGCAGTCACCAAAACCGCGCCTTTGGCACCGAGTGTCGCCAGCACAGAGCCGACGCCGCGGTCCACGAGTTCACGGGCTGTCCTGGCGGTCTCCACCGGATCCGATTCGAGTGTTTCCCAAGCCCCCGAACGCCCCACCAATTCCGCCAGCTCCTCGGAGTTGGGCTTGATCAGGGTCGGCAGTCCGTCCTGGCCGTTGAGGGTGTCCCTCAACGCGGACCCGGAGGTGTCCACGGCCACGCGGGGAGCCTCGTCCCCCAGGCCTTCCCTGACCGCCCTGGAGATCACGGCGTAGTAGTCGCTGGGCACACCAGGAGGCAACGAACCGGCGAGGACCAGCCAACCGGCGCCGTCGGCCTCATTGATCAGCAAGCGAGTCAGCTCGCGCTGCGCTCTTTCGTCGAAGGGCTCGCCGGGGGCGTTGATTTTGGTCGTAGTCCCGTCCGGCTCTGCCACGGTCACGTTTGTCCTGATCGGGTAACCGGTCGCCAGGTTCGAATACCTGACGTTCGCCTCGGCAAGACCTGCCAGAACAGGATCACCATCGTCACCGGGCAGTACGGCGACCGTCTCGACGCCGCTGACGCTCAGAGCGCGGGCAATATTGACGCCCTTGCCGCCGGGGTCTGCCACCGAACGGCTGGCACGAATCACGGTTCCGCGATCCAGGGCTGAGGGAATCTCGACGGTTCGATCGAGGCTGGGATTGGCTGTCAGGGTGACGATCATGCGATGAGAACCTCTACGTTCGCTTCTTCGAGGGCGGCTGCCAAGGATCCTTCGGGCGCCTTGTCAGTGATGAGGGCGTCAATATCGGGCAGGCTCGCGAACCTCACGAGCGACTCCTGACCGAATTTGGCCGAATCGCACAGAAGAACCACGCGGCGCGCGCTGCGCACGATCGCGGTCTTGACGATGGCCTCGTTCAGTCCTGGAGTCGACAACCCGAACTCTTCGTTGAGTCCGTTGACGCCGATCAGGGCTATGTCCGGGCGGATGGTCGAAAAATGTTCCGCAGCTCGCGTGCCTACCGCGGCCCACGTCATCTTGCGCAGTTGGCCGCCGACGAGGTCGAGAACGATCCCGTCGGCTTCGGCGAGCTTGACCGCGATGTGCAGAGCATGGGTGACGATCAAACGATCGGCACCGGATTTGAGAGAGAAGTCCGAGGTTGCGATGAGGTCGGCCAAGATTTCGGTCGTCGAACCGGCATCGAGAACCACGGCCCCGGCGTCGGCATCCTGCAGGAGCTGGTATGCACGGGACGCGATGCGATGCTTCTCCGGGGTGTTGACTGTCTGTCGGGAGGAAATGCTGGATTCGACCGCCGTGGACTGCTCGACGGTCACGGCCCCGCCGTGCACTCGGCGCAACCGGCCATCGGCTTCGAGAGCCGCCAGGTCACGGCGCACGGTTTCCATCGTGACCTCGTATCGGCGGGCCAGTTCGGCACCGTTCACTCGCCGGGCGCTGCTGACCAGCTTGGCGATCTCCGCCCGTCGTTCTTCAGCGAACATGGTGAAACACTCCCGGTTACGTCAACGGGAAACCCCCGTTTGTGCGTGTTTGATTTTATGTGGCATTAAGTGGTTCGGTCAACGGGATTGATTGCGATCGCTAGCGTTCGCAGGGAAACGCACATTCCCGCTACGCCGCGATCGTGGACTCCATGACGGAACGTTTCAGTCCAGAACCAGCTGCTCCGGATCCCACGCGAACAATCCTTCGATGTCGACCTCGATCGGGGTCGCGTTCGGCACGTGCTGGCTCCAGTCCCCCGGCGTCGTCGCCAGGAGAACCCTACGGATGAGCGTCCCATGACTCACCACCAGGAGGTTCTCCCCAGGATGCTCGAGGACCAGGTCCTTGAGGGTTGCGACTCCACGACGGTAGACGTCCGCTTCGGGCTCGACTCCCGCGAACAGGTCCTGCGGATGGCGCGAGTCCTCGAAGGACAGCGTCTGCCCCTCGGCGTCACCATAGGCGCGCTCAATGACGCCAGGGACGGTTTCGATCTCCGACAGACCCACGTGCTCACCGATAATGCGAGCCGTTTCCTGGGCGCGGGACAGCGGCGATGACCCGAGGTAGTTCCAGAACTCGTTCTGCTCCGCCAGGGCACTCCCGGCCTCATGCGCCTGTTCGCGACCTCTGTCATTGAGGGGGATGTCCGAGCTGCCCTGCATCCGGCCGGCCTTGTTCCAGTCGGTCTGTCCATGACGCACGACGACAAGACGCCCCGTCATCACGGATTTCTCGGCCTGTTCCTGAGTCACTCGTTGCCTCCTCATAGATCGATCCGGATCGATCCTACTCGGGCCTGTGGGCTTGCGTGGACTTTTGTGTGACGCCCAACATCCTCTGGCCCGACCCCTGTTACGGGGATGCAGGATCCTCCGCCGCCGCGATCAGGGAACTCGCGACGGTGGACAGGTGACGACCTCGGCGCCAAATCGCACGAATGGGACGCCCGACGTCGAGCCCCTCGACGCGCACTGGCACCAGGGGCTCGGCAATCGCCCGCGACGGCAAGAATGCGGGTATCCCGGTCGCCCGAGCCGTGCGCCACAACGCGGAGAGGGACCCGACCTCCGCTGCGGGAGCGACCATTCCCGGCAATGCCTGTTCAACGGCGCGGCGGGTTCCGGAGCCGTACTCCCGAAGCAGCAGAGGGGTGGTGCGGACCTGATCCACCGTTGGTGGTTCGTCGGCCCAAGGATGGGTCGAGGTCACGGCCAGGATGATGCTGTCCCAGGCCACTGAACGAGCCAGGAGCTTGCCTTGCCAGCGGGCTTCTTCGCGCAACCGGCCGGCATCCGGATCGCCACCCGGGCGCTCTGGGGTTTCGATAAAACCGAGCTCGACGTCTCCGGCCACGACGTCGCGCATGACCTCGCGGGAGTTCGCGGCGACGACGTCGATCCTCACACCTGGATCCCGACGGAGCATGTCCCCCGTCCACGTCGGGAGATAGTGCTCGACCACGGTATTGCTGGCCGCAACCGTGAGCCGCCTCGAGGCGCCCCCTCGAACCGAGTCGACCGCCTCCGAAAGCGAGCGTGCGGACTCGAGCAGGCCCGCTGCGGCCTCGAGCACCGTGCGCCCTTCCGGGGTCGCGACGGCGCCCCGTGGAGAGCGCGCGAACAGGTCGACCCCGATGAGGCTTTCCGCGCTCCTGACTTTGGCCGAGGCCGCCTGTTGCGTCATCCCTAGGGCGCGTGCCGCCGCGCCGAGGCTCCCGCGCCGGTCCACCTCGTCGATCAGGGCCCAGACAGAGAGGTCCGGAAGTCGATGCACGCTCATGGTCCAAGCCTAGCGGGTCACAAGCTCGAGTTGTGGGCCGACAGTTGAATACCCCCTACTCGAGGCGCAATGACGGGCATAGGCTCGACCCATGCTTCGTTCAGCGCAACACTTCGACACGCACCCGCGGGAGAATACGGAGAGCATACGACGCCCCACCGCGTTCCCGGCGGGACCCGCGTGGTTCGGTTCCGTGATGGGCACGTCATTGCTGGCGTCCCTTGTTCGGGCCCACGGAATCCCGGTGCTGGACGTGGTGCTGTGCCTGACCGCCTGGGCACTGCTGGTTCTGATCAGCGTGGGTTTTCTGGCGAGGTGCATTCGTCGACCTCGTGTCCTCATGGACTCGTTGTCCAGGCATTCCGAGATCAGTGCCTGGGGCATGGTCTCGATGGGGTACCTGTCTGTGGGTTCCGCGACGTCGGCCGTCATCCCTCACTGGATTCCCCAGTTGGAGGCAACCGCCTGGTCGGTGGATTGGGTCCTGTGGATCATAGGAACCGCGATCGGCTGGGTCAGCGCGGTGGGATTCGGTGCCAAGCTCATGAAGATTCACAATGAGCGTCCCCTGCCCGCGTGGGGATTGCCCATGGTCGCACCCATGGTGACGGCGACGACGGGGGCCCAACTGGTCGCGCACGCCGCGTCCCCGCACGGGGCAATACTCGCGGGACTATTGTCGGTCGGAAGCTTTTTCGTGGCCCTGGCCATGGGCGTCGCGGTATTCGGAGTCGCCTACGAGCATGCGTGGAGACACGAGGGGCTGCCACCAGCCGCCGCGGCGTCGTCCTTCATTCCTCTGGGCATCGTGGGGCAATCGACGGCAGCCGCCCAGTCGTTGGCCATGGCCGCCGCCCCGTTCGTCAGACCGGAAACCGGCTCCGTCCTGTCGGACTTCGCCCACATATACGGCGTGATCGTCTTGTGCATCGGAATCCCGGTCTTTGCGTGGGCGGCCGCGACGACGTACCGGCAGTTTCTCCGCGGCATGCCCTTCAGCCCCGGCTGGTGGGCCATGACCTTCCCCGTGGGAACCTGCAGCCTCGGGACCCACCTGATGGGATGGGATCTTCTGTCCCTCGCGCTGCTTCTCGTCCTCGCGGTGCACTGGTGCATCGCGGCCACGGGGTCGGTCACCAACCTCACCCGGGCTCTGGTTACGGCGAGACCTGTCCGCCCGTCACGTTGAGGGTCTCGCCGATCACATAGCTGGATTCGGATGACGCCAGGAAGACGTATGCGGGGGCCAATTCGGTGGGCTGACCCGCGCGTCCGATCGGGGTGTTCTTGCCGAACTGGGGAAGGGCTTCCTTTGGCTGTCCATCGCTGACCTGCAGTGGCGTCCAAATCGGCCCTGGGGCCACCGCGTTGACACGGATTCCCTTCGGGGCCAGTTCCTGGCTGAGCCCCTTGGAGAAGTTGTTGATGGCCGCTTTGGTCGAGGCGTAGTGCATGATGTGCGGCGACGGGTCGTAGGCCTGGATCGACGTCGAGTTGACGATCGAGGAGCCAGCCGGAAGGTAGTTCAGGGCCTGCCGGGTGACTCGGAAGATGGCCAGAATATTGACGTCGAACGTGGCTTCCAGCTCTTCATCACTGAGCCCCTGCAGCCCGTCGGTCACTACCTGTTTTCCGGCGTTGTTGACGAGCGTGTCGAGCCCGTTCATGGCTTCATGGGCTCGGTCGACCACGCTCCGGCAGAATTCCCGATCGGACAGGTCGCCCGGGAGAAGGTGCACCGTGTGCCCTTCGTTTTCCAGGAGGTTCTTGAGGTACTGGGCGTCTTTTTCCTCGGCCGGAAGGTAGTTGAGGGCGACCTCGGCACCTTCCCTCGCGAAAGCGATGGTCACCGCGGCCCCGATTCCGGAGTCGGCGCCAGTGATCAGGGCCTTGCGCCCTTCCAAACGCCCCGTCCCCCGGTAACTGGTCTCCCCCCTATCGGCCTTGGGGGCGAGCTGTTCGTCCAGGCCGGGCTCCGGCTGATGCTGCTGAGGGGGCTCGATCGAGGGGAAGCGGTGTACGGGATTCTGAAAAGTCAGCTGATCGACGCCGACATCGTTCTGCGTATTCTTCTGAGTCATGGTGTCTCCTCTAGAGGGTGTCCAACGGAAGTACGCTTCGGCACCAGTCTAGGAAGGCGGAGAATCCCCCTGCCACCAGGTCAAGCCACACGCTTAATCCCACGCCGGCCCGCGACGCCGCGGAACCCCATGAAACACGAAGGGCCACGAACGGTTGATGCCGTTCGTGGCCCTTTGAACATGGAGCCCCCTGCCGGATTCGAACCGGCGACCCTCTGTTTACAAGACAGATGCTCTGGCCATCTGAGCTAAGGAGGCAGGCGCCGAGGCGCTTGATCAGATTACCTGGCGCCCAGGACTATCCCAAACCCGCCAGGCCGCGTGTGAGACACGACTCCGTGACCGGCATCGTGCCCCACATGCAGCACCGCAGGCTTGGATCACTGACCCGATTTGTCCTTGATGATGCCATCGAGGAAGTCGGGGAAGCTCTGCCCCGTGAACTTTCTGCCGTCCACATAAGTGGTCGGAGTGCCTTGCACGTCGTTCTTCTTCGATTCGGCAACCAAGACGTTGACCATGGGCCTGTACTTGTTGTTGTCCAGGTCGTCCTTGATGTCGGCACCGTACTTGTCCGCGATCTTGGCGATCTCCTTGTTGCTCATTCCTCCCTGGCCCTGGTGGGAGAACATCTCCTGCTGCCAGTCGAGGAATTTCTCGGGCGAGACCTGGTCGGCCACGGAGTAGGCGGCCGCCGCGGCACGCGAGGAGTACTCCGTGCTCGTCTCCTGGTCCAGGAAGTTCAGGTTGCGGATTTCCAGGGTGATATCTCCGTTGAGGACCTTCTCCTTGATCTCGTCCCCGTTGGCCTTTTCGAACTCTGCGCAGTGGACGCAGTTGTAATCCTGGAACGTGGTCACCTTCGCCGGTTCACCGTTCTTCTTGGCGTCCTCGGAAGTGGTCATGCCCAGGGGCAGGGTGGTCTCCTTGCCGTTGGACTCGTCGTCTGGCGGAGCGGACTCGGAGGACTTCTTGATGTCGTTGACGTCCCTCTTGTCGACGTCCGAGGTGTCCTTCTTGATACCGTCCTTCGTCAGCACGATTCCGCCGTACTGGTTTGCGCTGGCGGGCACCGGACCGGCATCCGGGATCTCGCTCTTCTTGTTGTGCGTGTAGACCGCAGCAATGATGCCGATGATGAGCACCAGCACGACGACTACGCCGATCTGCCACCACAGACGGGACTTCTTTCCGGCCCCTTTGCTCTGCTTTGCGGCGATCTGGCGCGCCTTTTCTCTCGCCTCGCTGCTGCGCGGCGAAGTGGAAGATGCCACGATATGCTCCCTGTTCGAGTTGGACGGTACTTACAGTCGCGAATAGCCTAGCCGAATTTGCTGAATAGCCGGTCAACAAATTACTCGGAGAACGCTCCTTCCTCTCCCACCAACTGCGGATAGGCTTGGTACAGGTTGGTTGAAGGGAGAAACCATGAATCCGAGTGAAGAACTGACGCAGGATCGCGTTGCTTCCGAAGAAGGCCCCGTGGGCGACTACGACTTCGTCGTCGTAGCCAACAGGCTGCCCGTGGACCGAACAGTAGACGACACCGGAGAGTCCACCTGGAGGCGCTCTCCAGGGGGCCTGGTCAGCGCCCTCGCCCCCGTCATGTCGAGTCATTCCGGCGCTTGGATCGGCTGGCACGGTGCCGCGGACGAAGAGCTCGATCCCTTCGACCATGATGTCTTCCATCTCGTGCCGGTAGGGCTCTCAGAGGGCGAGGTCCGCCGCTACTACGAGGGGTTTTCCAACGCGACCATTTGGCCGCTGTACCACGACGTCATCGCCCCTCCCGAGTTCCACCGTACGTGGTGGGACACGTACCGCGCCGTGAACCGTCGGTTCGCGGAAGCGGCGGCACGAAACGCCTCCCGCAATGCCACGGTCTGGGTCCAGGACTACCAGTTGCAACTGGTACCGGCCATGTTGCGGCATCTCCGCCCTGACCTCACCATCGGGTTCTTCGATCACATCCCGTTCCCGCCGTTGGAAATCTTCGCGCAGCTCCCGTGGCGCAAGCAGGTCCTCACGGGCCTGCTGGGCGCGGACCTTCTCGGCTTCCAGCGTCCCGGAGATGCCCAGAATTTCCGGAGGTGCTGCGACCAGATCCTGGGCGTCCAGTTCGACGGCGAACGGGCCGAGGTGACGCAGACGCCTCAGGAGCAGCATGAGGACGAAGAGAACGAACGGTTCCGCCGGGCCTACACCAATGCCATGCCGAACGTGACGTCGAGACGCCGGGCCCGCAAGGAACGGCTCAATCGCGATCTTCCCACATGGATTGCTCGGGCGGCGTCGTACCCCATTTCGATCGACGTGGAGGCCGTGACGGAAATGGCGTCCCTGGCCACGACCAAGAGGCGCGCCCGTCAGATCCGGGAAGAGCTCGGCAACCCGAAGACCGTCTATTTGGGCGTGGACCGGTTGGACTACACCAAGGGCATTCGCCACCGATTGAAGGCCTATGGAGAACTCCTGAATGACGGGGATCTCACCGTGGAGAGCTCGGCGATGATCCAGGTGGCGAGCCCCTCCCGGGAGCGAGTCGCCTCCTATATAGAGTTGCGAGAACAGATCGAGGGCATGGTCGGAAGACTCAACGGCCAGTTCGACACGATGTCCCACACAGCGATCAGGTATCTGCACCATGGTTACCCGTTCGAAGAGATGATCGCTTTGTATCTGGCCAGCGATGTCTTGGTGGTCTCGTCCCTGCGCGACGGCATGAACCTCGTCGCGAAGGAGTTCGTGGTGAGCCACTTGGATCATACCGGCGCCCTGGTGCTCTCCGAGTTCACGGGCGCAGCCGAGCAGCTTCCGGACGCGATACAGATCAACCCGCACGACATCGACGGATTCAAAGAAGCCCTGCTGTACGCCAAGAACATGACGATCGAAGAACAACAGGATCGCATGAAGGGCATGAGGGAGCAGATCTTCGCGCACGACGTCGAGGACTGGTCTACCCGGTTCTTGGAAGACCTGTCCAAGACACGAGAAGACAATCTTGGACCGGAACCGTCCACGGACGAGCTGCCCGCCGTCGGTCACATGGATCGTGGCCACGGGCCGTTCCCCACCCCGGCCGTGGAGGAAGAGCTCCAACGCGCGGCAGGTGTGGACAACCTGCTGGTTGCGATGGACTTCGACGGGACATTGGCTCCCTTCACGACCGACCCGGAGGAGGCACGTGCGTTGCCGCTGTCGGAAAACGCCTTGGATTCCCTGGCGGAACTCCCGAACACCTCGGTCGCGCTCATCTCAGGGCGCCCGCTGGACTTTCTCCGCGAGGTCGCCGACCCCAACCGCAAGATGCTGCTCGCAGGGTCGCACGGCGCCGAGTTCGATTTGTCTGCCGCCGGCGAGGAGTCACCCGGCCTGCGGCTGAGCGACGATCAACGCGCGGCACTCGACCGAGCCACCCAAGCCGTAGAAGACCTGGTCCGGCGCCATCCTGGCTCGGAGATAGAGCACAAACCGGCCGGCGTGGGTTTCCATACGAGAACCATGGGCGACGACGAGGCTGCTCAGGCTGCCGAAGCGGACGCCGTCCAGACGCTCAAACGGATTCCGGGAGTCATGTTGTCCCCAGGCCAGTACGTCGTCGAATGCGCCGTGCTCGAGGTGAACAAGGGCGACGCCATGAAGGCCGTCCGGGATGTCGTCCAGGCGGACGT
This sequence comes from Kocuria sp., assembly GCA_030454085.1. GTDB lineage: Bacteria > Actinomycetota > Actinomycetes > Actinomycetales > Micrococcaceae > Rothia. Next base: position 452 of record JAKDJD010000064.1, on the reverse strand, counting down.
GTCCATTTTTGCCGGTGACGACCTCACGGATGAACACGCTCTGAGCGTCCTCGGACCGGACGACCTCGGGATCAAAGTCGGAAGGGCGGATTCCGTGGCGCGCCTCCGAGTCACAGGGCCCGAAGCGATGTCCCATGCTCTGGCCCGCCTGGCTCACCTACGCCGAAAGCATTCGGCTCAGGCAGACTGGCATGAGGCGAACGTTACCGGCTGATTCAGCCGACCAAGGATCTGTCGGTTAAACAAACAAAGCCCCGGTCCCTTTCAAGGGACCGGGGCTTTACATAGTGGCCTACCGTGCCAGGACAGCGGCGTGGTGTGTGATCACCCCACCACCCCGACACCAGAACCCGCCCCGGGGCCCGGGGCGCCGGGGCACCAGCCCCGGATATTAAACAAAAAAAGGTGGGGGAACAGTGCCACCCGCCCACAACAGGCAGACAACACCACTC
>JAKDJD010000083.1 GCA_030454085.1 Kocuria sp. | reverse complement strand
CTTTCATATTTCCTTTTGGCAAACCTTGTTTTACCAACACGGGGGGCGCCGGCAGACCCCTTATTCGGGGGCCCACCGCCTTTCTGCACCGCTCCCGGATCGACAGGTGGAGCCCGTTGGTCGGAAGAGTGGCGGCTCCTCGGTACGGTCCGGAAGTGAATTCAGTCCGACGTGCTGTCAGGAGGACACGATTGACTACTGAAAGTTCATCTTCTCCGTCACCCGAGGGGAAGGGATCACACTCCCCGGACACGGGCCAGTTGCGCTCCGCAGCGATGAGTCAGGAACCTCGCCGGACTGCACGGCTGAGGGTCATTTCCGCATCGTTGCTCGTGGCTCTCGGCGGGCTTCTCTACGGATACGACACGGGCGTCATTTCCGGGACCCTGGCCCAGATCGCCGACGACTACGGCGTCAGTGAACACGGTGTCACGGCCGAGTTCATCACCTCGTTCATTCTCGCCGGTGCCGTGGTCGGAGCACTGGGGGCGAGCTTCTTCGCCCGTCGTTTCGGACGTCGCGTGACCATCATGGCGGTGGCCTCCGTCTTCGTGGCCGGCGTCGTATTCTGTGCCATCTCCCCGAACCCACACGTCATGATGGCCAGCCGCTTCTTTCTCGGTCTCGCCGTGGGTGGTTCGACCCAAACGATCCCGACGTATATTTCCGAGCTGGCGCCCAAGAACAAACGCGGCAGCTACGTGACCTTCTTCAACATTGCGATCGGCGTCGGTATCCTCTCGGCGGCGCTCGTCAACTTCTTTCTCCGCGACGTCGAATGGCATTGGAAAATCGTGGTGGCTGCGATCCCGGCGATCGTTCTGGTGCTTGGGATGATTCCGCTGCCGGAGAGTCCGCGTTGGCTGGTCAGCAAGGGTGAAGTCGACACGGCGACCGAGGTTCTCGAATGGGTTCGTCCGAGCGAAAAATCGGCGAAGACGGAAATTCGCGAGATCGAGAAGACCCGCCGAGAGGAGCAGAGGCAGGCCGCCAAGAGCGAATGGTCGGCCATGCTGAGCGAGAAGTGGATGCGCCCCGCGATCATCGCTGGCGTCGCCGTGGCCGTCTTCACCCAGATCACCGGGTTGGAAATGATGATCTACTACACCCCGACGCTCCTCACGCACGTGGGTCTGCCGTCCGATATCGGGCTCAGCATCAACGTGATGGTCGGTCTCGTGTACGTGGTCATGACGGCAGTCGGCAGGTTCATCGTCGACCGGATGGGCCGCAGGACCCTCATGTTGTGGACCCTGCCCTTCGCCGCCCTGTGGATTGCGCTCTTCGGCCTGACCCTGTTCATCGGTGGCGACCACCCGAACATCCCACTGATGCTGATCTTCCTCATGCTGTTCATGGTGTTCCAAGCGGGCGGCATCCAAGTGGTCGGCTGGCTCATGGGTTCTGAGCTGTATCCATTGAAAATTCGCACCTCGGCCACGAGCCTTCACGCCATGGCGCTCTGGGGATCGAATCTGGTGGTCACCTCCACGGCCCTGACCTTGGTCAATTTCCTGTCGCCGGGTGGGGCAATGATGGTGTATGCGGCGCTCAACGTGATCGCGTGGATCGTGATCTACTACCGGGTGCCGGAAACCCGGGGGCGCAGTCTCGAGGACATCGAATCGAGCCTCCACGAGGGAGATTTCCTGCCGTTGGAGCGCAAGAGGCTCGCGCGCGAAGGCGTCGAACTGCACTAAGGGGCGGGCCGAGCGCCGATTGAATGCGGGACGAGCCCGGAACCGTACCGACGACCTCGTCGATGCGGCTCCGGGCTCTTTTGCGCATCGTGACGTGGATTTCAAAGTCTGACAATTGCCCGAAGACGAGCGACTCGTTCCGACTCAAACGCGTAAATATACGGCAGTGTGACGTAGATCGACATTCTGTCAAAGAGGGTATCCGGCACGTGGCCGGGGGATGAACGCGAGCGAATATCGCAGCGAATCCGATGCCCCAACCTGGGATCTTCCCTAGCCGCTCGGCGAATCATTGACCACGGGTTCGCATGTGGATAGATTGAACGCATAAGCCGAAGTCATTTGATTTCAAATGTGGATTGGTAATTTCGTCCAACCAACAAAAGAAGGTAGTGACCATGACCAATAACCAGAACATTGAGTCCCTGCGCAACAGCACGGTGTACGGAAACAATGGCGAGAAGATCGGCAAGGTTGGCGAGATCTATCTCGACGACCAGACCAATGAGCCCACGTTCGCAACCGTCAATACGGGTCTGTTCGGTTCCAAGGAAACCTTCGTTCCACTGAACCAGGCAGAAGCCTCCGACAAGGGACTGACGGTCCCCTTCGACAAGGACTTCGTCAAGGACGCCCCGAACATCGATGACGATGGCTCGCTGAGCCCCGACGAGGAACAGCGTATCTACGAGTACTACTCGCTCGATGGCAATGCCTCCGGACGAGGCGATGCCTCGGGTCATGGTGACGAGGACGGCGCCCGCGGCGACCAGTCCGCAGACGCTCGAACCGAGCAGAGCCGCGACGAGACCGGAAACGCTGCTGGCACCGCGGCAGCCGGCACGGCCGCTGCGGGCACAGCCGCCGCTGGCACTGCGGCAGCCGGTAGCGCGGACAACCGCGATTCGGCCCAGGCGGGCACGGGACGTCACAGCAGCGGTCAGCCCGAGGCCGCGGACACCCGCGACGGCGTCTCGGGCCAGTCCGAAACCACGGATAGGACCGAAAATGCAGGACAGGCCGGAACCGGTCGCCACGGCGCATCGGACAACGACGTCGTTGCCCACGAAGAACGTCTGGCCGCGACCGACCAGACCGAGCGCCAGGAAACCGGCCAGGTTCGCTTGCGCAAGCACGTGACCACGGATACGGAAACGGTGGAGGTTCCGGTTCGCCGCGAGGAGGTACAGGTCGAGCGCACCAAGATCGACCCGGACTCGCCCGAGGCGCACCAGCCGGTCGATGGCAACGAATTCGGCCAGGACGAAGAAGTTTCTGTCACGGCATACGAGGAGCGGCCGGTCGTCGACACCGAGACGGTCGCGACCGAGCGCGTTCACGTCGGCAAGCAGTCCCATGAGGAGCCCGAGACCGTCTCCGGCGAGGTCCGCAAGGAAGAAATCGAGGTGGACGAGGAAGGCAACCGCCGCGACCAGCGGTAAGGGAACCGGGATTCGTCCCAGACAACAAGTGCCCCGGGGCTCGTGATGTCGAGCCCCGGGGCACTTGCCGTGGGGCGGACAGACCGTTGAGGACCTGGCGGCGGCAGAACGAAGGAGGGCCTCGAATGCCGCGGCATTAGAGGCCCTCCATGTTGCTCGGACTGTTACTTCGTCAGCTGGTCCAGA
>JAKDJD010000063.1 GCA_030454085.1 Kocuria sp. | reverse complement strand
GGCCGGTAACCTGGGGACCATGCGACCTTCTGGAAAAGCCCTAGGTGTGGTGGGCTTCCTGAGCCTGGCCGCGGCCGCCGCGGCCAGCGTCGTCACCTCGTGGCGCGGGCGCCCTCCCGTACTGACCCAACCCGTTCCGTGGCGGCCGCGACTTGAGCCGGGCGTGCCGCGACAGGTGGGCGTGGTGTACAACCCCGCGAAGTCCCTCGCCCAGTTCTCCTGCGACGCGTTGGCCCACGCGACACGCTCGATCGACTGGCCGGAGCCCAGGTTCTACGAGACCACCCCCGAGGACCCCGGCCGCGGAATGACCGAGCAGGCCGTCGAGGACGGGTGTGACTTGGTCATCGCTATGGGCGGTGACGGAACGGTGCGCCAGGTCGCGGGTGTCCTGGAGAATTCGACCGTGGGCATGGGAATCATCCCGTTGGGAACCGGAAACCTGCTGGCACGGAACTTGGAGATGAGCATCTCCGACCTGCACTCCTGCATCGATACCGCCTTGCACGGCCGACCGCGGCGCATCGACATGATCAGTCTCCAGGCGACGCGCACGGACGGAACCCGCGACCACCTGACCTACCTGGTGATGGGCGGCGCCGGTTTCGACGCCCAAATCATGACCGACACCCGAGATGATCTGAAGTCGAAGTTCGGGTGGCTTGCCTATGTGGAGGCCGGGTTGCGCAACCTGGTCTCCGTGCGGCATCCCGTGGTCATCCAGATCGACGACCAGGATCCTATTCGACGGAAGATCCGCTCGGTTCTGGTGGCGAACTGCGGGGAAATCACGGCGGGCCTGCACCTCGCGGCGGATTCCACGGCCGACGACGGCCTCCTGGAAGTCATTCTGATGACTCCCCGGAATCTCATCGGTTGGGTCTCGCTGACCAGCCAGGTCATTTCGAGGCGCAGGAACGGCCTGCCCGTGATCGAACATATCCACGGCAAGAAAGTGGTCGTCGATTTCGGAGGCAGCCCCCAGCCGGTCGAGTTGGATGGCGACTTGCTCGGGACCTATGGGCGTCTCGAGGCCGAGGTCAGACCGGCCGTCCTGGCCGTCAACACGTACCCGGAGAACATCACTCCGTTCCGTAGCCTGGCCAACCTGCGCAGAACCGGCGCCTCAGGCTCACCGCGGTGGCGTTGGGGACGATTCGTCAGCTGAACGGGACGCGGACGTGACGGCTGCTTCCTCGGAACGCTTGTCCATCATGTCCTCGAAATGCCATTTCTCCGAGATGATTCCGGTGATGGTCATGCCCAGACCGACCGCGAGCAGGGGGACCGAACACAGCATCATGATCGGCGAGGCGATCTTCGCGCCGCTGTCGGCGTCCGTGTCCTGTCCCAGCACGAGCGCCCAGATGCCGACGCCGTAGGCGCCCACGAAAATACCCAGGACGAGCATAATGACGCCCGCCTGCAACCAACCGGTAACTCGCATGTGGTCTCTCCCTCGTATTCGTCGCCCTTAAGTGTTCAGTATCCGCAAAATCGGGTCAAACGGAGCGTGCCCGCGGGACCCGTCGGATTGGCTCAGAGATTGTCCACCCACTCGTCCGCACGGGAAAAGGCCTCGTCCGAGTGGTGGGTGTCGAGGAGAGGTTCCTTGCCATCGGCGCGGGGATACGAACCGAGGAATTTCACACCCGGTGAGACCCGGTGCAGCCCACGCAGGGCGTTGCGCATTCTGAGGTTGTCCAGGTGTCCCTCGGCGTCGATCGAGAAGAAGTACGAGCCCAGTGCTTCGCCCGTGGGTCGCGACTCGATGCGGGAGAGGTTGACCCCTCGGGCGGCGAATTGTTCGAGGAGGCCCATCAGCGCGCCCGCGCTGTCCTCGGGCAGAGGGATCACCACGGTCGTCTTGTCGGCCCCCGTCGGTTCCGGCCGCGGCAGCCCGTTTCGAGCCGCGGTCACCAGGACGAAACGGGTGACCGCGTTGACGTTGTCACCGATGTCGGTCGCCAGCAGGTTCAGTTCGGGGTGCTGCTCGGGAACGATCGGGGAGCACACGGCGGCGTCGTAACCCGGCGTTTTGTTGTCCAGGAAGGCGACCGCGGCCGCGGCTGTTGAGCTGGACGGGAGGTAGTCGACTTCGGGCAGCGCCTCGTCCATCCAGCCGCGAACCTGGGCCCAGGCGTGGGAATGGGTCGACACCACGCGCACGTCGTCGAGGGTTTTTCCCGGGGCGCCGATGAGGACGAAGCGGATCGGTACCAGAACCTCCCGGATAATCCGCAGGTCGTCGCCTGCCCCGATGGCGTCCAGGGTGGCTGTGACGCCGCCTTCGACAGAGTTTTCGATCGGGACCATGGCGGCGTCGACCGAGTGGTCGCGCACCTTGGCCAACGCGGCCGGGACGGAGACCGAGGGGATGCGCTCGGCGTCATCGGCTCCGGGGACGGAAAGCAGTGCGGCCTCGGAGAACGTCCCTTCGGGCCCCAGGTAGGTGTACTTCATCGAGTGGATTCTCCGCCTATCGAACCTGCGGGGGCTGACCGTTTTCGGAGACCATGGGCTTTTCCGCATCCTGCCATGCGCCCATTCCTCCCACCACGTTGAAGGCGTCGAATCCGTACTGGTTGAGGTAAGCGGTGGCTCGGAGGGAGCGGCCTCCGCTGCGGCAGATCACGAATACATCCTCGTCCAAGGGGATCTCGCCGTAACGCGCAGGAACCTGATCCAGAGGAAGGTGCTGGGCCCCGTCGATGTGCCCTTCTTCCCACTCGTAGTCCTCGCGGACGTCGAGGATCTTGGCGCCCTCCGGGATGTCGTCGACTTTCACGTTCGGAACGTTCTCTTCCATGCTTGCTCCTCACCCGAGGCGGAGAACCGCACTCGTCGTTTGCTCTTCGTCCAGCTTACCCCGCGACGCCGACGCACCACGAGGGTGTACGCCCCCGTCCCAGATTGCGAAGAAATCGCGATTGGTCCCAGGATTCGGGACGACACGGGCCCGCTACTTGCCTTTTGCGTCACACTGAGTGTTATCTGTGGTCAAGACAGGCGAAATTTCAGATTCGGAGGAACTGGTCATGGAGACGACACCGTGGATGGGAAGAGACGAAGGCCCGGGAGCAATCCACACCCGGTGGCACCACATGGTCTACGCCGGTCGGGTCCAGAAGGAAGACGACCCCAAGGGGCTCGCGATCTTCGGTTTCGAGTCCCACGAGGGCACGATCCGGAACCAAGGCCGCCCTGGCGCCGCCGAAGGGCCGTTCCAGATCCGCCACGCCTTGGCCGAACTGGCCTTCCACGGCGGACAGATCGTCCATGACCGCGGCAACGTGGCCGTGGACGGACACGACATGGAAAAGGCCCAGGCCGACGCCGCGGACAAGTTGGCCGAGATCATCCCCGAGCACAGAATGACGGTCGTTCTCGGCGGTGGTCACGAGACCACCTACGCGGCCTACTCCGGGCTCGCCGCCTCCGGCGAACTGAACGGCGTCAACAAGTGGGGCATGATCAGCTTCGATTCGCATTTCGCGGTGCGCAACACACCCCAGCCCACCGCGGTCACCGCCATCCGCCAGGTCATCACGGACGAGAAGAAGGCAGGACGCGACTTCTCGTGCAGCGTCGTCGGCGTCAGCGAAGTCTCCAACACCCGCGCCCAGTTCGAGCACGCGCGCGACCTCGAGCTCTCCTATCTCAAGGATGAGGAGTGCGCCGAATGCCGCATCGAGGACGTGCTCGAATTCGTGGACCGGCAGCTTGCGGACCTGGATCTCGTGTACCTCAGCGTGGACATGGATGTTCTGCCCGGCTATCAGGCGCCGGGGGTCAGTTCGCCGTCGTCCCTCGGGGTGCCCATGATCGTTCTGCTGGAGGCCGTCAAGAGGATCGCCCAGAGCGGCAAGCTGGCGATCATGGACGTCGTCGGGGTCATCCCGGAGTTCGACTTGGATCATCGGACCGCCCGAGCGGCCGCTCGACTGATAGACCAGGCAACGCTGACGGCCTTCGGGCGCCCGGCCGCCGACGCCGCGGACACCCCGGAACATCGCGAGCTGCTGGCCGAACGGCAGCGCGCGCTCCATTCCCAGGGCCTGTCCTGACGACCCGCGGGTCCCGGCCCAGTGTGGAGGCCACCGCAGTTCGGGTGGCCTTTCGAGCCGTTTCTCAGCGGTGGCACAGCCGCGAAGAGTTAGGTTTAAGACATGGCTAACCGTGCAGGAACTCCAGCTCGTCCCGAGGATCTTGTTGACCTCGAAGAATTGACCCAGGCGTACTACTCCGTGGTCCCCGACTCGGCCGATCCGGGTCAGCGTGTCGCCTTCGGCACCTCGGGACACCGAGGAAGCGCGCTCAAGGGATCCTTCAATGAGGCACATATCGCCTCGATCACCCAGGCAATCGTCGAGTATCGATCCGCTCAGGGCTACAAGGGCCCGATCTACATGGGACGCGACACCCACGCCTTGTCCGGCCCCGCCCAGGACACCGCGCTCGAGGTCCTGGCAGGCAATGGGGTCAGGGTTCTGGTCGACTCCAACGATGGCTACGTGCCCACACCGTCCCTCTCCCACGCGATTCTGACCCACAATTCCGACCCCTCGGCAGAACGCGCGGACGGCATCGTGATCACCCCGAGCCACAATCCCCCGACGGACGGCGGGTTCAAGTACAACCCACCCCACGGCGGCCCCGCCGATTCGGACGCCACGAGCTGGATCGCCGATCGAGCCAATGACCTGCTCGAGAACGGGTTGAAGGAAGTACGGCGCGTACCTCTCGCGCGCGCCAAGGCCGCAGACACGACCGGTCGCTTCGATTTCATGGCCTCCTACGTTGCTGCGCTTCCCGAGATCATCGACCTGGACGCGATCCGCGATTCCGGGCTGCGCATCGGGGCCGACCCGATGGGCTCCGCGGCCGTCGAATACTGGATCACGATCTCCGAGCGCTTCGGCCTCAACATGAGCGTCGTGAACCCGGAGGTCGACCCCCGCTGGGCCTTCATGACCCTGGACTGGGACGAGAAGATCCGCATGGATTGCTCCTCCCCCGACGCGATGGCGTCACTCGTCTCATCCCGTGACCAGTTCGACATCGCGACCGGGAACGACGCCGACTCGGATCGCCACGGCATCGTGACTCCCGACGCCGGGCTGATGAACCCGAATCATTACCTGGCCGTCGCGATCGACTACCTGTATCGCCATCGTCCGGAATGGTCAGGCAACGCCGGAGTCGGAAAAACACTGGTGTCCTCCCGCATCATCGACAAGGTCGCCGAATCCCTGGGCCGGCCGTTGGTCGAGGTGCCCGTGGGCTTCAAGTACTTCGTCGAGGGACTCATCGACGGCTCGCTCGGCTTCGGCGGCGAGGAATCGGCCGGGGCTTCCTTCCTCCGCAAGGACGGGTCGGTGTGGACCACGGACAAGGACGGCATCATTCTGGCCCTGCTCGCGGCCGAAATGACCGCGGTCACCGGCAAGACTCCCTCTCAGCGTTACGCGGAGCTGACCGCGGAATTCGGCGCGCCGAGCTATGCACGCATCGATGCTCCCGCAGACCGGGAGCAGAAGGCTCGGCTCAAGAAGCTGTCCGCAGCCGATGTGACGGCCACCGAACTCGCCGGTCAGCCCATTACCGCGAAACTCACGGAGGCCCCGGGCAACGGTGAACCGATCGGCGGCCTGAAGGTCGTCACGGACGACGCCTGGTTCGCGGCCCGCCCCTCCGGAACCGAGGACGTCTACAAGATCTACGCGGAATCCTTCCGGGGCGACGAGCATCTGGCCGAGGTCCAGAAGGAGGCCAAGGCGCTCGTCGACGACGCCCTGTCCTGACCCGCGGGCCACGACACGCCCGGGCCCGGCCCGGTCGACGAGGCCCCCCGTTCATTCTTCGCCTCAGGGCCCCGGCATCCGCGAGATGCCGGGGCCCTGAGGCCTTTTTTGGTCTCCGGCTCAATATCATATAAATCGAGGCAGAAAAACCTCATGACACAACTATTGGCAGAGTCTGAGTTTAGGAGAAAACAATGAAGGCTCTTGTTTACCACGGCCCCCAGTCGAAGGCATGGGAAGAGGTCCCCGACGCGCGCATCGTCGATCCCACCGACGTGATCGCCCGGGTGGACACGACCACGATCTGCGGCACCGACCTCCACATCCTGAAGGGCGACGTCCCGGCGGTCACCGACGGCAGGATCCTGGGACACGAGGCCGTGGGAACCGTGACAGAAGTGGGGTCCGCGGTCACCGATCTCGAACCCGGCGACCGCATCATCATCCCGGCCGTCACGAACTGCGGCAAGTGCTCCTACTGCAAGGTCAATCAGCCGTCACACTGCCAGACCCTCGGTGGCATCGGTTGGGTCTTCGGCCACCTCATCGACGGCACGCAGGCCGAGTACGTGCGAGTGCCCTTCGCGGAAACCTCGGTGCATCGCGTTCCCGAGGGGCTCGACGACGAAGACGTCCTCTTCCTCACGGATGCGTTGCCGACCGGATTCGAGATCGGCGTCCTGAACGGCCGCACCCAGCCGGGTGATAGCGTCGCGGTCGTCGGCGCAGGCCCGGTGGGTCTCGGCGCGGTCATGACGTCGGGTCTGTGCGGTGCGGGACGCGTGGTCGCCGTCGACATGGATCAGAACCGTCTCGACCAGGCGCTGGAGATGGGTGCCACGGATGCGGTCAACGCGAGTGACCCGGACGCCGTCGAGCAGATCAAGGCCCTGTCCCGGGACGGTCTCGGCGTTGACGTCGCGATCGAGGCGGTGGGTATACCCCAGACCTTCCGCACCTGCCTCGACATCGTCCGCCCGTACGGGACCGTGGCCAACGTCGGAGTGCACGGCAAGCCGGTCGACCTGCCGATCCAGGATCTCTGGATCTCCAACGTGACCCTGACCATGGGCCTCGTGGACTGTTCGACCGTCGACAAACTGCTCAGCATGGTCTCCTCGGGCAAGCTCGAGGCACGCAAGATGGCCACGCACCGTTTCGGCTTCGACCAGTTCGAAGAGGCCTATGACCTGTTCGCGAACGCGGCCGATCATCAGGCGGTCAAGGTAGTGATCTCCCGCTAGCCACGCGGCCGGGACCCGGTGCGCCCACTGCGCCTCTCGCCAGCACGTATGCCCTTCGATGACTGCGCGGAGGTGCGGTGGGCGACTTCTCTCCCCTCCCGCCCCACTCAGAGGAGGCACGGAGGAGACGGCACGGCCTTGATAGGGAATCGTTCAGGCCGGCCTCTCCTTTTCGAGGCATCTGGGAGATGAGGTATAGAGTGACCTCATTCGTTATTCATAATGCGGCGGCCCTCAGGTCGCGCATGGCCCGGAGGTTTTCTTTTGGCATCGGCTCCCACTCACCCATCCCCGACCCGTGAGTTGACGATTCGGGGAATCATCATTGGCGGCATTATCACCCTGGTCTTCACCGCCGCCAATGTGTACCTGGGCCTCAAGGTCGGATTGACCTTCGCTACCTCAATCCCTGCCGCTGTCATCTCCATGGCGATTCTTCGCCGCTTCGCACAGCACTCGGTTAAAGAAAACAATATTGTGCAGACCATTGCCTCGGCTGCCGGAACACTCTCGGCGATCATTTTCGTACTACCCGGATTGGTCATCATCGGTTGGTGGAGCGGATTCCCCTATTGGATCACAGCGGGACTCTGCGCCTTCGGCGGTGTTCTGGGCGTCATGTACTCCATTCCCCTGCGCCGAGCGTTGGTGACCGGATCGGACCTTCCGTACCCAGAGGGCGTTGCCGGAGCCGAAGTGCTAAAGGTCGGCGAAAACGCAGGTGCAAGCGACGAAAACCGGCAAGGGCTGAGAGTCATCCTGACAGGATCGCTCGCTTCCGCCGGCTTCGCTCTTCTAGCGGCGCTCAAGGTGGCGGCGGGGTCGCTCTCCCACGCGTTCCGCATAGGCCCGGGCGGCACCATGGTGGGGTCGAGCCTCTCCCTCGCGCTGATAGGTGTGGGTCACCTGGTGGGTGTCTCCGTGGGAGCCGCAATGATCGTGGGGCTTTTGATTTCATTCGGTGTATTGCTTCCGATTTTCTCCGCGGGCCATCTGCCGGCGGCAGGTGATATATCTGACGCAGTAGATTCCGTATTTTCAAGCGATGTGCGATTCATTGGTGCCGGCGCGATTGCCGTGGCTGCCGTGTGGACACTCCTGAAGATCATCATCCCCATCATTCGGGGCATCCAGGCTTCCGTGGTCTCGAGTCGCCAGCGTCGCGCTGGCACAGAGGTGCCGGTCGTTGAACAGGATCTGTCGCCCAGAATCGTAATTGGGACAATCCTCGGGTCGATGGTTCCTATCGCCCTCCTCTTATGGTTCTTCCTCCACGGCACCACCCTCATGAGCAGCGGCTGGGGTCTTATTCTGACCAGCCTCATCTTTGTGCTCCTGGTGGGGCTGGCCGTTGCCGCTGTATGCGGCTATATGGCCGGATTGATTGGTGCGTCCAACTCTCCGATCTCGGGCGTGGGCATCATCGTCGTCATCCTCGCCGCACTGCTGATAAAGCTTCTGTTTGGAAGCGACGCCGGCGGTGACCGCTCGACCGCTTTGGTCGCCTACACCATCTTCACCGCGGCGGTGGTTTTCGGCGTTGCAACAATTTCCAACGACAACCTGCAAGACCTGAAGACAGGTCAGCTCGTCGGCTCCACGCCCTGGAAGCAGCAGGTATCACTGATCATAGGTGTGGTTTTCGGGTCTCTAGTGATTCCGCCGATCATGCAGCTCATGAACGTCGCTTTCGGGTTCCTAGGCGCCCCAGGCGCCGGGGAGAATGCACTTGCCGCGCCCCAGGCTTCGCTTATTTCTTCGGTCGCCGACGGTATCTTCGGCGGGTCACTGAACTGGGGCCACATCGGTGTAGGCGCATTGATCGGCCTCGGGATCATCGTTATCGACGAGGTCTTGCGCAAGACCACCCGTCGACTGAGCCTTCCCCCGCTGGCCGTAGGCATGGGGATGTACCTGCCCATCAGCCTGACGCTCATGATTCCTATCGGCGCGGCCTGCGGAGCCCTATACGATCGCTGGGCAGGCCGAAGTCACAACGCGGAGGGCGCCAAGCGGATGGGCACGCTCCTTGCGACGGGTCTAATCGTCGGCGAGAGCCTGTTCGGTGTGCTCTTCGCGGGAATCGTGACCGCTACCGGCACCGAGGAGCCACTGGCCGTGGTCGGTGCCGGTTTCACACACGTGGCCTCATGGCTCGGAGTCATAGTCTTCGTCGGAATCATCATCGGCCTGTACCGCCGAGCTCGTCACGTGTCCCGGCGTTTGAACCAACGACACGCGGATTCCTAGCACCATTGCTATCCACCATCCGTTTACCCAGAGGCGGAAATCATTGCGTGTCACCGGTGCTCGTCTTCGAGGTGAGATGCCTCTCCGATGAGACACGGTAAGCACCGCATCATCACTCCTATGCGCCGGCCCCTGACGGCGAACCGCCACTCGTCACCATGCCACGTTCCGCAATGCACGCCAGGACACTTCTTGAGGAACGATCCGTTCGGCCGCGGCACGGATATCGCAACATTCCCGGAACGGTTTGACACGAATATCTCCCGTGATACCGTGATCCATACGATAGAGGAGGAGATTCAAGAGTCACGACGACAACAGCTCTTGACTGAAGAATATGATGAAAATTCGCAAAAAATCAGCTATCGCTCTTACTTTCGCCGCCCTGCTGAGCGCGGTCTCTCTCGCTCCAGCGAATGCCTCGTCCTTCGGCACCTCGGCGCCATCACAGTGGAAGGACGGCTCCGCGAGTGCTGAAATCTCGTGCTCCATCATCAATAGCTACAAGCCTTGCACGTGCGGGATCAACCTCGATTACGTCAAGGCGCACTGCATGAAGGATGACCATTAATCCAGCGCACATCGTGAGCGGAACCACCTACCGTAAACACCGTGCAGAATGGCTTCAATTCCCGCAGTTGGAAATCAATGCATTCGAACACTCGCATGTTCGGCCAAAACCTACCTAACTGAGAGCCTGGATCCAAACCAGGCTCTCAGTTAGGTAGTTGCGCATTTCTCGCAAAGTTCATTACGACTGAATCATCGATTGTCCATCCAACATGCTTTCATTGCCCGGCGTTGAGGAGTTTAAACTTACTTCCTCAAGGAGTACTCCGGGTTGAGTCCGGCCTCACTATGGATCCTGCAATACTCCAGGAGTGGCACAAGCACCGTCGAAGCGCCCCCGGCGCGACCGCACGGTCCGAGAGCACCGCCCCTCGTTTCGGGCAACGCTGACAGCCCCGGCCCCGTCCTCCAAGTAAGGGCGCGAAGGCCGCAACGCAAGGTCCTGATGTTCCGTAGAATGAGTGCGGCACGAGATATAGAGTCGCACTGAATTTCGGTTCTCGGCCATCGACCCACGAAACGACTCAGGAGTACGCGTGAGCGCTGCACCCTCATCCGATTCGACGTCCCA
>JAKDJD010000062.1 GCA_030454085.1 Kocuria sp. | reverse complement strand
CATTTCGTGCGCCCACCGCCCCGAGGAGGCAATCCCGTGCGCGAACAAGGCCCAAGACCGCACACAATTGCCACCTCGACGGGAGGGGCGCTGTCGCCGGCGCGGAGTGCGGAACACGCGATCGGCGTCGAACCGGATCACCTCGACCCATATAACCTAGTGGGGTGACGACGACGGAGACCGCTGCGGGCGTGGACTTTCGGTCCACAGGCTGGCGGCTCACGCGCACCTTCATGCTGGTTGGTGTGACCGCGTGGCTCGGTTCGGTCGCGCACGTCGTCGGCGGTGGCCATATCCCGCGATCGGGGCTGACCCTGGCGCTGTCCCTGCCGTTGATCGGCGCTGTCTTTGCGCTCACTCGTTTCCGGCTCGGTTTCTGGGCCTGCTTGCCTCTGCTCGGTGCCGGGCAGTTCGCCGTACACCAGCTCCTTATGCTCGGGTCGGCCGGCCACGGCTCACATGCCTCGATCCTGAGGGGCGCTCCGGCCGGCTCCAGTTCGGCCCATCACGACGCCGCAATGCATTCGGGCCACGCCTCCGGCGGCGGAACCTCATCAATGCCCGCCGAGGCACAGTCCGTGGACTCCCCGTCGATGGGCGACATGCCCATGAGCACCATGCACACGGACTCCATGCACATGGACGACGGATCGTTGCCGATGCTCATGGCGCACGTGGTCGGGACGCTGCTCGCGGCAGCCGTCGTCGGTGCCGTCGACGCCGCACTCTGGGTCCTCACGGTCCTCCTGCTTCCGTGGGTGGCCCGTCTGCTCCGGGCCGCGCTCGGGGTCCCGGAAACGACCACGAGCTGCCCGGAGGGCGAGCACCTCGTCCCCCGCTGGCGGAAACCCCGTGCCAGGGAACCCGTCCGGGGCCCGCCCCGATTCCTCGCCTTCGCCTGAACCCAACGCCGGTCCGATCCCAGGTCCCGGCGCCATTCTGCGTGCGCCGAAACGCGCACCGAACGTGAGGAACACAGTGAAAACCTTGGATACACCACACCCAACATCGGGTCACGAAACCACCTCTCCACCCCGACGGCGAACCGGCTGGTTCCGGGCCATGATCCGTCGGCTGCATTTCTTCGCCGGGTTGATCGTCGGCCCGTTCATCCTGGTCGCCGCCTTGTCGGGCGCGTTGTACGCGCTCGCTCCCCAGCTGGAGGGCATGCTCTACTCCCATGAGCTGCATGCCGGCTCGTCAGAGCAGAATCTCCCCCTGGACGAACAGGTGCGGCGCGCCACGAACCACGTCCGCACCGAGGCGAAGGATTCCGAGCCTCCGGCGCTCGTGGCCGTCCGGCCCGCTCCCGAACCGGGAGCTACGACCCGCGTGATGTTCACCCCGCCCGAAGGCTCATCAGAATCCGACCGACGCACGGTCTTCGTGAGCCCTGCCGACGGCGAAATACGGGGCGACCTGATCACCTATGGCTCGTCGGGGGCGCTTCCGCTCCGAACATGGATCGACCAGCTCCACCGCGACCTCCATCTGGGCGATCCCGGGCGACTGTATTCCGAGTTCGCGGCGTCGTGGATGTGGGTGATCGCCGTCGGCGGGCTCATTCTCTGGGTACCCCAGCTGACGCGTCGTCTGCGCGCCGGCTACGCACGACGACGCGCGATCCGGGAAGCCACGTTGCCGTTGCCCGACGCGCGTGGGCGGAAGCGGCTGCTGAGCTGGCACTACTCGGCCGGTCTGGGGCTCATGGTCGCCATGGTGTTCCTCTCGGCAACCGGTATCACGTGGTCGGCCCATGCGGGCGAACACGTGACCCAGTTGCGGGCCGCGCTGGATTGGTCGACGCCGAAGGCCTCGACGTCGTTGTCGGGTGAGCAAGCCCCCGCCGACGAACACGCGGGACACGCGGGACATGCCGGCCACGCGGACGCTCCTGCCGGTGACGCCGCCGCGAGCATGCCCGTGGACTCCGGACACGACGCCATCCTCCGAGCCGCCCGTCGTCTGGGTATCGACTCGAACCGGGTCGAAATCGTGCCCTCGGGCTCAAAGGACACGGCATGGACCGTCCAGGAGATCGACCGGCACTACCCGACCCAGGTGGACAGCGTGACGATCGATCCGGTGACGTACAACCAGGTCGACAAAGTCTCCTTCCAGGACGACTACTCTCTGCCCGCGAAGTTGGCCCGGTGGGGAATCGACATCCACATGGGTCTCTGGTTCGGTCTGCTCAATCAGGTGGTGCTGTTCGTGATCGCGATCGGCATCGCCGGCATGGTCGTGACCGGGTATTGGATGTGGTTCAAGCGGCGCCCGAAGTGGCCTCGTCTCAAGACTCCGACGCCTGGGCTCCGAGACGCACCCTGGTGGGGTTGGCTCGTCGTCGGCGTTCCGGCCGCTGCGGTCGGTTGGTTCCTGCCGCTGGTGGGGATCCCGCTCGTGGCCTTCGTCGTCGTCGACGCCGTCCTTGTCCTCGTCGGCTCGCAGAGATCCAGCGGATCGGGCAGGGCCCCTCGCGGTCCGGCCGCCTGACCTTGATCGGATAGCCGGGTCACCCACGCGGCAGCCCGGATCGCTCACACGGTCATCCCGGGTGCCCCACAGACGGCCCGGGGCGGATGCGTTGCGACCGCCCCGGGCCGCTGGCCCGTGAGACCACCCGCCGCGGCCCGGCACCGGCCGCCGGCCGGCTACCGAACACCGGCAGACTCCCGACGCCGGATACGCGCTGTGCCTAGGATGGATGCATGGCAGAGACACGGAACCCCCTCGAAGCAACCGGCCGGACCCTCGGATGGGGCATCGTCGCGACGGGCGCCATCGCGCGAAAGGTCACCCCGGACATCGCGGCTCTGGAGGACGCTCGGCTGATCGGCGTCTCGTCCCGCTCCCAGGCCAGTGCCGACGAATTCGCCACGGACTTCGGCGTCGAACGGGCCTATGCCGACGACGATGCCCGCACCGGGTACGAGAAGCTCCTTGCCGACCCCGACGTCGACGTCGTCTACATCGCAACGCCCCACGGCCAGCACCACTCCAACATGCTCGAAGCCATCCGCGCCGGCAAAAACATCGTGTGCGAAAAGGCCTTCACGATCACGGAAAACGAAGCCCGGGAAGTCCTCGATGCCGCCCGCGAGAAGGGCGTCTTTGTGATGGAGGGGCTCTGGACACGTTTCCACCCTCTGCGTGCCCGCGTGTCCGAGCTGCTGGAGGCCGGCGAAATCGGGATGCCACGGTGGGTCCAGGCCGACTTGGGCTTCCGGGGTCCCGCCGACAAGTCGCACCGGCTGTGGCGCGAGGATGCCGGTGGGGGCGGGCTCCTGGACATGGCCTGCTACGTCCTGCATTGGCCCTGGCTGGCCCTCGGTCGTCCGACAGGGTTCACGGCGCAGACGATCAAACGCGGAAACGTCGACGCCCTGACGCAGATCACGGGGACTTTCGAGAAATCCGCCGCACAGATGACGATCTCGCTGGTCTCGCAGGGGCCTCGGCAGGCGGTGATCTCAGGGCACGACGGCTTCATCACCATCGGATCCCCCATGCACCAGGCGCAGTCCTTCACCGTGACGGACTCCCAAGGTTCCGTGCGCGAGGAGTCGTGGCCGCTGGTCGGGCGGGGCTACTCGTACGAAATGCGTGAAGCGACGCGGTGCATCCAGGAAGGTGCTCTCGAATCGCCGATCATGCCGTGGGATGACACGATCGCGCAGATGGAGATGCTCGACGGGATCCGCCGGCAGATCGGCGTCGTCTACCCGGATCACGACGGCGACGCCCGGAACCAACCCGCCAGGTCGTCAGCGGGTCACCGTGTCAGGCGGTCTCGCGGCGAGGTGGCGACGTGACAACCATGTACGGCCGAGCCGCCGAGACGGCACTCCCGTGCACAAAACCGCACCACACTGCCACCTCGTGGGACGGACCCGGCCGGACCCGCACCACGCTGCCACCTCGCGGAGGGGTTACCTGTTCTTGAACGTCGGGTCGCGGCGTTCGGCGAAGGCCGCCATGCCTTCTTTCTGGTCCTCGGTCGCGAAGAGCGAGTGGAAGACCCGCCGTTCGAAGGTGAGCCCCTGGGCGAGGGGCGTTTCAAAGGCCGCCCCGACCGCTTCCTTCGCGATCATGGCCGCTGGCCGAGACTTCTGCGCGATCGTGTCCGCGATCTGCAGGGCGGTGTCGACCACGGCGTCGTCCGCGACGACCCGCGAAACCAGACCCGCCCGCTCGGCCTCGTCGGCGCCGATGTTCCGGGCGGTCAAGATCATGTCCATGGCTTTGGCCTTGCCCACAGCGCGGGTCAGTCGCTGGGACCCGCCCATACCGGGAATGACACCGAGGTTGATTTCCGGCTGACCGAATTTCGCGCCCTCACCGGCGACAATGATGTCGCACATCATCGCGAGCTCGCAGCCGCCCCCGAGCGCATACCCGTTGACCGCGGCGATCACCGGGAGCCGCACCTGGGTGAGCCTCTGCCACTGGGCGAACCAGTCGCTCTGGTACATCTCGGTATAGCTTTTGGAAGACATCTCCTTGATGTCCGCGCCCGCGGCAAATGCTTTCTCGGACCCGGTCAGCACGATGGCCGAAATGTTCTCGTCCCGTTCCCAGGCTTCGGCGGCGTCCACGACCGCCACCATGGTGTCGTAGTTCAGCGCGTTGAGGGCCTTCGGCCGGTTGAGCCGAATCACGCCGACGCCGTCGCGCGTCTCGGTCCGGATCACGCCCTCGTGTTGTCCCGAATCCTGGGATGCTGTCTGTTCGCTCATGCTTGGTTCTCTCCCATCGTTCGGATGATTGCAGAAAAGTCGAGGTCACCGTGTCCCTCGTCCAGGAACTTCGTGTACGCCTCGTGGGCCGCGCGACCGAATGAAGCCTCGGTCCCGGTGGACTCCAGGGCGGACACGGCGAGTCCCAGGTCCTTGGCCATCAGTGCCGTAGCGAACCCGGGTTTGTACTCGTTGCTGGCCGGGTTGGTGGGAACCGGTCCGGGGACCGGGCAGTTCGTGGTCACGGACCAGCACTGCGCGGCGGACGTGGACATCACGTCAAACAGCGCCTGGTCCGTCAGGCCGAGCCTCTCACCCAGGGTGAAGGCTTCGCACGCACCGATTGTGGTGATCGCCAACAACATGTTGTTGCAGCATTTCGCCGCCTGGCCTGCCCCGTTGTCGCCGCAGTGGACCACTTTCTTGCCCATCGCATCGAACAACGGATGGGCGGCGTCGAAGTTCTCCTGCGGCCCACCAACCATGAACGTCAGCGTCCCGTTCTCGGCCCCCGCGGTTCCGCCCGAAACCGGGGCGTCCAGCGCACGATGCCCGGCGTCGTGCACCAGGCCAGCGGCTTCTCGCGCCTCGTCCACGCTGATGGTCGAGCAGTCGATGAACAGGGTGTTCTCGGGTGCCGCCGAGAGCAAGCCGTCATTGTTCTCGCCCCGGTAGGCGGAGATGACGTGCTTGCCGGCGGGGAACATCGTGATGACGACGTCCGCTCCGGCCGCGGCTTCCTCGCCCGACGCGGAGATCTCGATCCCGTCACGCTCCGTTGCGCGGCGCGCCTCGTCCACGAGGTCGTAGGCCACGACGTCGTAGCCCGCCTCCTTGAGGTTCCTCGCCATGTGGCCGCCCATGTTTCCCAGGCCAAGAAATGCGATCTTCATGCCAATTCTCCTTCAACGGGGCAGTTGCAGGTCGTCGTAGCCGGGCACGGGCCCGAAGAAGCTCAGCACGAGCTCCCGGTCCACGTCCTCGAGCGCCTGCGGCTGCCACTGGGGGTTGCGATCCTTGTCGATCACTTGTGCGCGAATGCCCTCGGCCATGTCGTGGGCAAACAACGCGTTTCCGCTGGTGCGGAAGTCTTGAATAAGGGTCTCCGCGAGAGACTGGTCGGCGGCGCGAGCGAGCCCCTCGAGCGCGGTTTTCATCCCGGTGGGACTGTTCCGGCGCAGTGCCTTGAGGGCCTTGGCGGCGAGTTCGTTCTCGGGTTCCTTCTCGACCCTGGCCTCGAGGTTGTGCAGGATCTCCTCGGCCATCTCGGCGGCGTAGTCCTCGTCGATCCACCGGCTCGCCGCCTCGAGCCCGGATTCCGGAGGCTCGACGCCGAACTCCTGGATCGTGGTGGCAACCTCCCCCGGGTTCTCGATACCCTCGAGCGCCGCGAGCAGGTCGCCGATCGAGGCGTCGGGGACGTAGAAGTCGGCGAGGCCTGCGTGAACGGCGTCCGCCCCGTCCACGTGGAGCCCCGTCAACGCCATGTGCCGGCCCGCCTGGCCCGGTGCGTGGGACAGGTAGTTGAGGCCCCCGACGTCGGGCGAGAAACCGATGCCAGTCTCTGGCATACCGGTACGGGTCGTGTCGGTGGCGATCCTGTGCGACCCGGGAACGGACAGGCCAATGCCTCCGCCCAGAACCAACCCGTTCATCACTGCAACGTAGGGTTTCGAGAGGCGTGAGATCCGGTAATCGAAGTCGTACTCCTGACGGAAGAAGTCGATACCCATCGCCTCGTCGCCGCCGCTGGCCGCCTTGTAGAGGGCGACGACGTCACCGCCAGAGCACAGCCCCCTGTCCCCCGAGCCGACAATGGCCACGGACGTGACGTTGGCGTCGGCCTCGAATTCGTCGAGCGCGCGGTTGATGAGCTGGATCATCTCGACGTTGAGCGCGTTGACCGCGCGGGGGCGGTTGAGGGTGACGAGCCCGAGGTGTCCCCGAATTTCGGTCAGGACGCTGGGTTCCTGAGGCTGATCGGCCATGAATTCTCCTCCTGCAACGATTCAGTAGTGGGCAACTGTGCGCGGGGCCGGTTGTCCGACGACGCCGGTCCATGACCCCGCCCGCGCGTCAGTTTCCGGTCGGCATGACGAAACTGGCGCCTTCCTTGATCCCGGAAGGCCACCGCTGGGTCACCGTCTTGGTCTTGGTGTAGAAGCGGAAGGCATCGGGGCCGTGCTGGTTGAGGTCGCCGAAGCCCGAAGCCTTCCAGCCACCGAAGGTGTAGTACGCGATCGGAACCGGGATCGGCACGTTGACTCCGACCATGCCGACGTCGACCTGGCGGGCAAACTCGCGTGCGGTGTCCCCGTCACGGGTGAAGATCGAGACGCCGTTTCCGTATTCGTGTCGGGTGGGGAGCTCGAGGGCCTCCTCGAAGTCGGCGGCCCGCAGTACGGACAGCACAGGTCCGAAGATTTCCTCACGGTAGACGTCCATGTCCGGGGTGACCCGGTCGAACAAAGTCGGGCCCACGAAGAACCCTTCCTCGTGGCCTGCGACCCGGGCGCCCCTGCCGTCGAGGACCAATTCAGCGCCGGCCTCGACGCCCTGGGCGATGGCCGACTCGACCCGCTCCTTGGCCGCCGCCGAGACCAGCGGGCCGAAGTCCGAGGATTCCTCGAGGGACGGGCCGACGCGGAGTTTCGAGGCCCTCTCCGTGAGCTTGTCCATCAACGCGTCCGCGGTCTTCTCGCCGACCGGCACGGCCACGGAGATCGCCATACAGCGCTCTCCCGCGGATCCGAAGGCCGCGCCGATCAGGGCGTCGGCGGCCTGATCCAGATCGGCGTCCGGCATGATGATCATGTGGTTCTTGGCCCCGCCGAAGCACTGGGCCCGTTTGCCCTTCCGGGCTGCGTGCTCGTAGATGCTCTGGGCGATCGGCGTCGAGCCGACGAATCCGACGGCCTCGATGTCCGGGTTGTCCAGCAGAGCATCCACCGATTCCTTGTCCCCGTTGACCACGGTGAAGATCCCGTCCGGCAGGCCCGCTTCCTTCCAGAGGCGGGCCAGGATCAAGGGGACGGACGGGTCGCGTTCCGAGGGTTTGAGCACGAAGGCGTTGCCCGCGGCGATGGCTGGTCCGGCCTTCCACAGCGGGATCATGGCCGGGAAATTGAAAGGAGTGATACCGGCGACGACGCCGAGTGGCTGCCGCATCGAGTAGACGTCGATGCCCGTGCCCACCGAGTCGCTGAATTCCCCTTTGAGCAGGTGCGGTGCACCCATCGCGAACTCGACGACGTCCAGGCCCCGCTGGAGGTCACCGTGGGAGTCCGGGACGGTCTTGCCGTGTTCACGGGACAGCGCCTCCGCGATCTCGTCCGCGTGCTCATTCGCGAGGTTCACGAATTTCCCCAGGATGCGCGCCCGCTTCTGCGGGTTGGTCGCGGCCCAGCCCTTCTGCGCCTCCTTGGCGTTGCGGACCGCTGCGTCGACCTCGTCGGTTGTCGCGAGCGGAACCTTGGCCGTGACCCGACCGGTGCTGGGATCGTACACGTCCCCAAAGCGCCCCGAAGTCCCCGGTGTCTCGCGACCCCCGACGAAATGTGTGAGTTCCTGGACCTGTCCATCGGCCATGCTCGAGGACTCCTTCCCACGGGGGTCGACCCCGCACGCAATTCGTGTTCCACGTCACAGGCTATCGAGCGGCTTCGAGCCGTGCCAGTGCGCAACCCACCGGCCGCGTAACATCGGCGCGTTCAGGTGTTCCGCTGTTTCTTGGATTCCGCCGCGGCCTTCTTGCCTTTTTCCGCAATCTCGGCCCAGTCGGCATCGTCGAGATCGGTGAGCGCGGAGAACGTCGAAGGGCCGGCCAATACCTGACCGCCGTCCATCGTGATGGTTTGGCCCGTGATGTAGTCGCAGGACCCGGATAGCAGGAAAATGCCCAGGTTCCCCATCTCCTCGACGGTTCCGACGCGGCGCGCGGGCACGGACTCGACGTCGGTCATAGCCCCTTGGCCATCCTTGTTGGAACTCAGCACAACAGAGGTGAACTCCGTCGGGATGGGGCCGGGAGCTATCGCGTTGAGACGGATCCCGTACTTGGCCCATTCAACGGCCAGGGACATGGTCATCGCGTGCACCGCGGACTTGGCCATCGCCGAGGGGACCACGTAGGCGGAGCCTGTATAGACCCAGCTGACGAGGGTCGACAGGATATTGCCCGGGAGCCCCTGTTCGATCCAGCGACGCCCGACGGAGTGGGTCACGTTGTAGGACCCCTTCATGACCGTGTCGGTGATGGCCTGGAATCCCCGAGGGCTCAGATCCTTGGTCTGGGCGATGAAATTCCCCGCAGCGTTGTTCATCGCGGCGGTGAGCGGCCCGTGTTGCGCCCAGATCTCTTCGACGGCGGCGTCGACGGCGTCCGGGTCCCGAACATCGACGGTCTGGAAGTACACCGCGCCGCCCACCCGGGCCGACTCCTCGATCTCCTGCGCCGCTTCCGTCAGGACGCTCTCGCGGCGACCCCAGATGTGGACCGTCGCCCCGTGCTCGGCGAAATGCTTCGCCACGCCCTTGCCCAAGCCGCTCCCTCCGCCCGTCACCAGGATGCTCTGCCCGGCCAGGACATCCGGGCGGAAAGGCGACGTCGGCGGCGTCGGGGCGGCACCGGAGGAGACCTGGCCGGTCGAGGAGGGCTGCTGGGGATTCGACTGTTCGGACATGGTCCTGCTTTCCACGATGGGTCGCGGTCCGGCGACGTCGCGCCGCCCGGACCAGAATGTGCTCACCATCACGCTAGCCTGGGCGCGAGCGCACCCCAAACCCGTCGCTCCGGTTCGATTCCGCGCAAGCCGGTAGCCTGGTGAGCATGAGAATTGCGACCTGGAATGTGAACTCGATTCGTGCCCGCGCCGACCGCGTCGAGGCCTGGCTGGACCGTTCGGACGTGGACGTTCTGGCGATCCAGGAAACCAAGGCCAAGGACGAGAACTTCCCGTTCACGGTGTTCGAGCGTCTCGGGTACGACGTCGCCCATTTCGGGCTCAACCAGTGGAACGGCGTCGCCATCGCCTCCCGGGTGGGTCTCGACGACGTCGAACGCACCTTCCCCGGCCAGCCCGCGTTCGGCAAACCGGGCAAGGAAGAGGTCCAGGAGGCACGGGCGATCGCCGCGACCTGCGGCGAGATCCGCGTCTGGAGCCTCTACGTCCCGAATGGGCGGGGCCTGGACGACCCGCACATGGCGTACAAGCTCGAGTGGCTCAAGGTCCTGCGGGAGAACACGCAAAAATGGCTCGCCGAGAATCCCGAGGCACAGCTGGCGCTGGTCGGGGACTGGAACGTCGCTCCCCAGGACGACGACGTCTGGGACATCGACTTCTTCCGCGAGAATCAGATGACGCACGTGACCGACCCGGAACGCGCCGCCTTCTACTCATTCATGAAGGATGCGGGGATGACCGACGTCGCCCGACCCTACACTCAGGGCGAGAAGGACTACACGTATTGGGACTACACGTCCCTGCGCTTCCCAAAGAACGAAGGCATGCGGATCGACTTCCAGCTCTACTCCCCCGCTCTGGCCCAACGGGTCACCGGCGCGCGGTACGACCGCGAGGAACGCAAGGGCAAAGGCGCCTCGGACCACCTGCCCGTGGTGGTCGAGATCGAGTAGACCCCTCTCCGGACTCGGTAGGAGATTCCACGGTCTGGACTTGCAGAGACGCAGAAGGGCCCCCCCCGGGGCCCCCCCGGGGCCGGCAGGGGGGGGTGCGGGTGACCCCCCGGGGCCCTAAAAG
>JAKDJD010000082.1 GCA_030454085.1 Kocuria sp. | reverse complement strand
CCAGCGGGAGCCCGAAAGGTCCTGATCCTCCGCACCTTTCGACGGCGGGCGCGACTGTGGGTCCGGAGATGAAGTTCCACGAAGAATTACTAAGGTCACCCTGACCTGTTCGACGTCATCTCGTTAGACTGAAAGACAGTGCCTCCGTACTGCTCCGTGCCCGGGCCCAGCCCCGAAATCGGCAATGAAAGGAATATCTGTGTCTGAAAACCCCGCTCGTCCGCTGCGCGTCGCCGTGATCGGATCGGGTCCCGCCGGCGTGTACGCCTCGGACCTGCTGACCAAGTCCGACGCCGTCGCCGACGGCGAGGTGGATGTCAGCATCGACATCTTCGATCGCTACCCTGCTCCGTTCGGCCTGATCCGCTACGGTGTCGCCCCCGACCATCCGCGCATCAAGGGCATCATCACCTCGTTGCACAAGATCATGGAGAACCCGAAGCTGCGGTTCTTCGGCAATGTCGAATACGGCACGGACGTGACTCTGTCCGAGCTGCGTGAGCATTACGACGCCGTCATCTTCGCTACGGGTGCGTACTACGATGCGTCCCTGCACATTCCGGGCATCGACCTCGAGGGCTCCTACGGTGCCGCCGACTTCGTGGCTTGGTACGACGGCCACCCGGACGTGTCCCGCGAATGGACCCTCGACGCGAAGGAGATCGCGGTTCTCGGGAACGGCAACGTCGCGCTCGACGTCGCCCGTGTCCTCTCCAAGCACGCCGAGGACCTCCTGGTGACCGAGATTCCCGACAACGTGTACGAGGGGCTCAAGAAGTCTTCGGTGACCGACGTCCACATTTTCGGTCGTCGTGGTCCGGCGCAGATGAAGTTCACCCCGCTCGAGCTCCGGGAACTGGCCAAGTCCCGCGACGTCGACATCGTGCTCCACGAGGAGGAGTTCCAGTACGACGAGGCCTCCGAGGCCGCGATCGAGTCCAACAACCAGATCAAGGCCCTCATCAAGACGCTGGACAAGTGGCGGGAGGAGCAGAAGGAGAACCCGGGAACCGCTTCCCGCAGGCTCCACCTGCATTTCCTGCAGTCCCCGGCGGAGATCGTGGGCGATGAGAACGGCAAGGTCCGCGCGATCCGCATGGAGCGTAACGAACTCGACGGTGCCGGCGGCATCCGACCCACGGGCGAGACGGTCGAGTACCCGGTCCAGGCCGTGTATCGCGCGATCGGTTACCACGGTTCGGAGCTCCCGGAGATCGGCTACGACGTCACCCGCGGCGTCATTCCCAATGAGGAAGGCCGAGTTCTCGACGAGAGCGAGTCCCCGATCCCTGGCCTGTACGCGACCGGCTGGATCAAGCGTGGCCCCGTGGGCCTGATCGGCTCGACCAAGTCCGATGCGCTCGAGACCATCACGCACCTCTTGGAGGATCGCGAATTCACTGCGACCGAGGCCGACGCCGAAAGCATCACCGAGTTCCTCGATTCCAAGGGCATCGAGTACACGACTTGGGAAGGTTGGCACGCCCTTGACGAACACGAACAGTCACTCGGGCAGGACGCGACCGACGCCGAGGGCAACCCCCGCAAGCGCGTCAAGGTCGTGCCCCGTGAAGACATGGTGCAGATTTCCCGCAGCGGACAGTAACGGCCGACGTCGCCCGGCTCCGGGGCCCGGGCCTCTCGGGTCCTGGAGCTTGCGGCGGCAGGGAATCCCGGTCGGTCGCGCTCGATTGCTCGCCAGACTTGCCGCGTAATTGACCTCTGGCCAGGGACAAAGTGTGAGGGACGTCCTAGAATGAGGGTAGGTACTACCCGAGGAGGGACGCCATGTCAGACACGAATGGTTCGAATTCCAACAGTACGTTCGGAGCCCGCGCCGTCGCGGAAGGCTCCGGTCATCAGGACCTGGGGCACATACACGGCGAGGTCGTCGTCGGGATCGACGGTTCCGACCAGAGCTATGGCGCCCTGACCTGGGCGGTCGCCGAAGCGAAGCGGCGGAAAGTGCCGGTACGGCTCGTCACCGCATACTCCCTGCCGGTGTTTACGGGGACGGGCTTCGACTCCGGCTATTCGGTCATCGATGACAAAGCCCTCGAGGACGGCGTCACCCAGATTCTCGATGAGGCCCGCCGCCGTGTCGAGGACGACGACGTCGAGCTGCGCGCCACCGTGGAGACGGGCGACGCATCGGGCATCCTGCTCGAACTGTCCAAGCGGGCCGAGCTGATCGTGTTCGGGTCCCGGTCTGCCAGAGGGTTCCTCGGACGGCTGCTCGGTACGGTTTCGACGGCGCTGCCCGCCAAGTCGCACTGCCCGGTCGTTGTTGTTCCCCTCAACTGGGCCAAGAGGCACGCGGAGGATGCCACGATCCTGCAACCGAGTCACGGCGTCGCCGTCGGTTCGGACGGATCCGACCAGGCTCGTATTGCGATCCTCAAGGCCGCGGAACAGGCGGAGCGCATGGGTGTGGGGCTGAAGCTGGTGAACGCTCTCGCGCCCTTCACCGGCGCGGTGAACTGGGTTCCGGCGGCGGTCGACTTCGAGGCCATGTACCGCGAGGTCGAGGATCTGCAGAATCAAGCCAAGGAGTGGATCAGCGGCTTCTATCCCAAGCTCGAGGTCAGTGCCGAGCTCATTGACGGTTCCCCGGTTAAGGTTTTGATCGAGGCGGGCCAGGAGTCCGACATGATCGTGGTCGGCACTCGTGGTCGCGGTGGTCTGACCGGGATGATTCTCGGTTCGACCTCGCAGGGTGTGTTGCACAGCTCGGACAACCCGGTCATGATCGTTCCCGAGCTCGAGGACGAACGCATCGATTCCGCCCCGAGGCCGGGGGTCGTCTGGGGCTGACCGGTTCGAGACACGTCATGGCGGTCGGTTCGGAAGCCCCCGGATCGGCCGCCGGTTGTGATTCGGGACGCTTTTCGCCGATTCGATTTGTGCTCAGGCTCCGAAGGCGATTATGCTTATGGAGGTCCAAGCGAGGAAGCTCCCGAGCTGGCCTAAGCCCCCATCGTCTAGCGGCCTAGGACACCGCCCTTTCACGGCGGCGGCACGGGTTCGAATCCCGTTGGGGGTACTGCAAATCACCGATTTGCACACCTGAGTTTGTTCCAATAAGGTTTTAGCTCGTTGGAAAAAACTTCTAGGCCCTGTAGCGCAGTTGGTTAGCGCGCCGCCCTGTCACGGCGGAGGTCGCGGGTTCAAGTCCCGTCAGGGTCGCTCTGGCGGCGTATTTCTTCTGATGAAAGTCAGGCGAGACGCCGTCGTGGCATATCTGCAGGATATGTGCTGGCTCTGTAGCTCAGTTGGTAGAGCGTACGACTGAAAATCGTAAGGTCACCGGATCGACGCCGGTCGGAGCCACTGAAAACCGCCCCGTAGGCTTCTATGCGGGGCGGTTTTCTTT
>JAKDJD010000017.1 GCA_030454085.1 Kocuria sp. | reverse complement strand
GCCACAAAAGCCCCCCCCGGGGTACAAACTTTTCCGGCACGGCCCCTCACTTAACCGCGCCCGGGCCCCCCCCCCCCACTGTGGGGGGAACCCGGGCCTCTGCGTTGATCAGGCCCCGATCGGGCCGTAGTCCTTCTTCCAGATGACCGCGGTGGACGGACGAGCGGTCGAGGTGCCGCCATCGGGCCAGTGGGACGTCGTGGATTCCACGGTGGCCTCCTCGTCCTCACCGGGGTGCTGCACGTTGACCAGGACCCTCTTCTCCCTCACGATCGGTCCGCAGGTTTCGGCCCCCTTCGGCACCGTCAGGAACTGTTTGGTGAGACCTCGCGTGACCGCATCCAACGAGACGGCGAACAGGCCATCGTTGGATTTCAACGCATTGCCGTCAGTCGAGATCCACACGTTGCCGTGGTCATCGAAGGCCAAATTGTCCGGGCAGGAAATGGGGGAGACGGAGGACTTGTCGAAGCCGCCAAAGTAGGTTTCCGCGTCGTCCGGATTGCCGCAGACCAGGAGAAGGTTCCAGCCGAAGGTCGTGCCGGTGTGGTCATCGTCCATCTCGAGGACCATGCCGTTCTTGTTCTCCTTGATGGGGGCGTATTCGGCCGTCGGTGCGTCATTCTTGCCCGGCCGGTTGGCACCTCGGTAGGAATTGTTGGTCAAGGCCGCATACACTTTGCCGGTTTTCGGGCTGGGCTGGACGTCTTCCGGGCGGTCCATCTTGGTCGCTCCTGCCTCGTCCGCGGCAAAACGTGTAAACACCAGGACCTCTTCGCCGGACATCCCGTCCACGTGGGAGGTGACGGTGCCGTCGGCGGTGCACGTCGCCAACTCGAGCCATTGGCCGGTGCCGTCGAACGCACCGTCCTCGGGCAGCGTGCCCTCGGTGAAGTCCGGCGAATTCCCGTCGAAGCGGGCTGCGTAGAGTGTTCCCTCGTCCAGGGTCCTCATGTTCTGCTTCCTGGCCTCGTCTGAGGTACCCGGTACGATCTTTCGCGAGCTGACGAATTTGTACAGGTACTCGAACCGTGTGTCATCGCCCGAGTAGGCGACTACGGAACCATCTTCCGTCACGTGAATGGTCGCGGCCTCGTGCTTGAAGCGGCCCAGGGCGGTGTGTTTGATCGGGGTGGACGTGGGATCCCAAGGATCCACCTCGATGATGTAATTGAAGCGGTAAGGCTCATTCGGTTCTTTGCGAATGTCGAACCGGTCGTCGAAGTCTTCCCAGTGCCGCGCGGTCTCTGAGTCTTCCATGCCGTATCGCTTGTATCGGCTCCTCGCGGTCTGGTCCTGCGCTTCCGAGCCACCGGCGAAGTACTGGTCCACGTTCTCTTCGCCCGAGAGAATCGTGCCCCAAGGCGTCAGGCTGCCGGAGCAGTTGTTCAGCGTTCCCCGGACCTTGGTACCGGAGGGATCCGCCGACGTCTTCGTGAGATCCGATCCTGCGGCGGGACCGACGAGGGCGAATTCCGTGGTCGCCGTGATGCGCCGGTTGTATTTGCCCATGACCGGCCGCAGTCGCCCATCTCGATCGTTGCCCTGCACCTCCACGATGCTCAATCCGTGGGATTCCCATTCCGTCCGTACCTGTTGTTCGGTGGGGTTATCGGGGTCGTATCCGGGAAACATCTGCTGCGGCGTCGTGTACTCGTGATTGCTGACCAGGAGGAACCTGTTGCGTTGGCCCTCGATCGGCAAGAGTTCGGCGAAGTCGCAGTTGAAACCGAATTGACCGGCCGCCGATTCGGGGGACTGGTGGTTGAGGTCCCAGCTCGGCGCACCGGGGACCACTGGGTCACCCCAGCGGATCACGACGTCGCTCGTGTAGCCTTGCGGGACTTTGAGCGCGTCTTCCGTGTTGGGGGCAACCGCCTCGAATCGCAGTCCTGGCGGTGCAGAGGACGCTGCGCCGGCGGATGCTTCCCCCGACGCACTACCGGGCGCACTGGCCTCGGCGCCCGGACCGCGCGCCGCCAAAACACTGATGCCGCCGACGGTCACCGCCGCCGCTCCGAATCCCTTGAGGACGGCCCGTCGGTCGAATTTGCGCCTCACGATGTCACGAAAGTATTCGTTCTCCGACGTGTTCGGGACCGGCTTGGCGCACGCATTCCCGCACTTGTAGAGGCAGGTGCGATGAGAGCGACCGGACGTGAAGTCCAACAAGTTCAGCAGAGTACGGCCTTGAGGGGACAAATTTCCTCCTGTGCGGGATCGGTGTGATGCAAAAGGTGGCCGAGGCCACGCCTAGAACCTAGGCGTGCGCCGTTACTCGGAACCGGCCGCGCGATGAAGGACACGGCAACTCATGGTTAACGGCACGCGGGTCCGCGCGGAGTTCCTCGTCTCACGTTCGAGGGAGGGTTCGGGATTGCGCGCAGTCCCGTAGTATGGAAAGGATGTGCGTGCTCGTTGTGGCAAGACAGCCCGGCGTTCGACGCGAATACTCTTCCTTCCCTTACTGTTCGAAAGGCCCTTTCACTCCATTGATTACCGTTTCCAACCTCGAATTGCGCGTCGGCGCCCGTCTCCTCATGGACGAGGTGAACTTCCGGGTGAACAAGGGCGACAAGATCGGCCTCGTCGGGCGCAACGGTGCCGGCAAGACCACCATGACCAAGGTCTTGGCCGGTCAGGCGTTGCCGGCGGACGGTGAAGTCTCGAGAAGCGGAAGCATCGGGTATCTGCCGCAGGACCCCAAGGTCGAGGACATGGAGCAGACCGCACAGGACCGCATTTTCTCGGCGCGGGGACTGGCCGGTGTCGTCGGACGGATGCGCCGGGCCCAGGACCAAATGGCCTCGGAGGACCCGAAGATTCAGGCCAAGGGGATGAAATCCTATGACCGGCTCGAGGCCGAGTTCATCTCCGGCGGCGGTTACGCGGCGGAGTCGGAGGCCGCAACCATCACGCACAACCTCAACCTGCCCGACCGGCTCCTCCAACAACCCCTGCGGACGCTCTCGGGCGGGCAACGGCGACGCGTCGAGCTGGCCAGGATCCTCTTTTCGGATGCCGACACGATGCTCCTCGACGAACCGACGAACCACCTGGATGCCGACTCCGTCGAGTGGTTGCGTGAGTTCCTGAGGAACTACCAGGGCGGGCTCCTGGTCATCAGCCACGACGTCGAACTCATGGAACTCGTGGTCAACAAGGTCCTCTACCTGGACGCCATGCGATCGACCGTGGATGTCTACAACATGGACTGGAAGCACTACCAGCAGCAGCGCGAGCAGGACGAACACCGGCGCAAGCGCGAACGCGCGAACGCCGAGAAGAAGGCCGGTGCGCTCATGGAGCAGGCCAACAAGATGCGGGCCAAAGCGACCAAGGCCGTCGCCGCACAGCAGATGATCAAGCGCGCGGAGCGCCTGATGCGGGAAGTGGAGCCAGAACAGGCCCATGACAAGGTCGCGGCCATCCGGTTCCCGGCACCGACGTCCTGCGGCAAAACGCCGTTGCGCGCGAGCGGTCTGTCGAAGTCCTATGGATCCTTGGAGATTTTCAATGACGTGGACCTGGCCATCGACCGTGGTTCGAGAGTCGTGATTCTGGGGCTCAATGGCGCCGGAAAGACCACGCTGCTGCGAATGCTCGCGGGCGTGACGGAGCCCGATTCGGGCCAGGTCGAACCCGGCCACGGGCTCAAGCTCGGGTATTTTGCACAGGAGCACGACACCTTGGACGCGGACCGGACCGTGTTGGAAAACATGAGAACGGCCGCTCCGGATCTTCAGGACACCCAGGTCAGGACCATTTTGGGGTCCTTCCTCTTCCAAGGCGACGACGTCAGCAAGCCTGCAGGAGTGCTCTCCGGTGGCGAGAAGACTCGTCTGGCTCTGGCGACCCTGGTCGCTTCGAGTGCGAATGTTCTGTTGCTGGACGAGCCCACCAACAACTTGGATCCGGCGAGCCGCGCAGAGATCCTCAATGCGCTGAAGACCTACGAGGGCGCGATCGTGATGGTCTCTCACGATGAAGGCGCCGTGGAAGCACTGTCCCCGGAACGGGTCCTCATGCTTCCGGACGGAATCGAGGACCACTGGACCAAGGAGTACCAGGACCTGATCACCCTGGCGTAGGGCCTCGCCCGGAGTCTTCCGCGTGGGATCCACGCTCCCGCTCGAGCGCGTCCATGTAGGCGTCCTCGAGTTCTTCGTCGGTGACGTGCTTGCGCTGGCGCGGGGGCTTCGGCCGGACGATCGCCTTCATATGGGAGGGCATGTCGTCCATCATCTCTATTTGACGCAACACGATCGCCTCGTCGACGTCGCCAATATAGCGGCCCTGCTCGTCGTAGAACTGCCCGTAATACTGCTCGAGTTCCGCGGCCAACTGCGCATCGAGACGATCGTTGCGGACCTTCTGCCGCGCGCACCATCCGTAGGCCACATAGACCAGGATCGCGAACGCGTACCACTGCATGGAGTAGGACAGGTTCGGCCCCGCGTCCTGCTCCGGTTCGCCGAGAGCGCTGGGAGACGTCGGGGGAGCCGGATCTTCAGAGGCCACGATCCCATATCCTGACTCGGCCATCGGATAGGGGACGTCCTTCGCGAACTCCTTCAGATTGATCGAGGCGATCTGCCCCTCGGGAGCGTCCTTGCCGGTGTCGGCCTCGCCGGCCTGGAGCCGAGCCGTCAACCGGATCTCGCCCTCGGGCGGGGCAGGAACGTCGGACTTGGGCGCCGCGTTCGAATCTCCGGACCCCACCCAGCCGCGGTCGATGAGTACCGTCTGGCCGCTCGTGGTGGTGAAGGGGACCAGGACCTCGAAACCGACGCTGCCGTCATGCGGTCTGTTCCGGACCAGTTTTTGGTCCTCCGGGTGATAGCTGCCCTTCATGGACACCGGGGTCCACTGTTTGCTGGACCTGTAGTCGGAAAAATACTTGCCGGCCTGGTCGAAGGACTCCGGTTCGGCGTTGTAGTTCTGACTGATGCGACTGTTTCGGTAGTCCAATGCTTCCTTGCGATCCATCTGCCAACCGGCCAGATAGACGCAGATCAGCGAGAACAGAATGCACAGGACGAATGCGCCGATCCACTTGCCGGACAGAAGGAATTTGTACACGAAAGGTCTTTCTCACGTTGGCTCCGAACGAGCCCGGTCAGTCGCGCGTCTCTTCGAAGGGCACGACGTCTTTCAGGAACCCGCGTGCCCTCAGGAAATCCGCCAGCCAATCCCGATGTTCCTGACACGCCAGCCATACTTTACGCCGTTCGGGTGTGTGGATCTTGGGATTGTTCCATTCGATGCGAAATGAGGCATCGTTCGTGCATCCCTTGCGCGAGCACGTGGGGTTGTCGGGTGCCGCGGATGTTCCCATCAGGTCATCGAGGTCCACTCAACGCTCCTTGTTCCTCACAGTCGTCATGTCGGTGACGGTCAATTTTGGTGACCGTGGTGTCCGGTCCGAAACTCGCCCTCGATGATTTCGTCCTCGTACATGGGGGAGTCCCGCGATTCGGCGTCCGCATCGGGTGTCCGCGTGTCGTCCTTCGAATGGGTCTGATGTTCTGAACCCTGGGAGTCCTCATGGTCCGACGCGGTGGTTGAGCCCTGTTCTTCCTCATAGTCCTTGCCGGGGATCAGTTCCCGCGGTGTGGCCCCGGGGACGTAGGAAACGTCCTTGACCTCGGCGCGATCGTTTCCATTGGCCAGAACCACGGCCACCCAGGGGAGTACAGCAACGCCGACCACCGCAACCCAGCGGATCCAACCGTCGAAGACGACGGCAATGATCAGGCAGACGATGCGCAGGCCCATTTGCAGTGCGTACCGCTTCATGCGGTAATCGATGCCTTCGCTCTGCGGAGCCTGAGCTTCCGTAATGGTGTGGAGATCCTCGGTCTCTTCCTGAGGGACGTGCTGATGGCCACGTCGAGGCATAATGGGTCCCTCCTGAAACCGTCGATCGATCGGGTCGTTACAGTCGACCATTCTTCCACCCCGGTCAAGGTCGAGCGTGCCCGACAGGGGGCGTTCCCGGGCAAACCGGATGTTCTTGGGGCCCACGGGGTCTCCGATAGGATGAACCACTGGGAAGACAAGGCCAGCTCCAGCTCCTTGGCTGGATCGATCCGGAAGGACACCATGACAGCAGAGAACACGACGGCGGGTTCCGGGGAAGAATTCGTGCCCAGGACCGTTCTGGTCACCGGCGGAAACCGGGGGATCGGGCGTAGCATCGCAGAGGCATACCGTGAGCAAGGTCACCGTGTCTGTGTCACATACCGGTCCGGGGAGGCTCCGGAAGGATTTTTTGCGGTCCAAGCCGATGTGACGGACTCCGACTCCGTAGATCGGGCTTTCACGCAGATCGAGGCCGAATACGGTCCGGTGGAGGTCTTGGTGGCCAACGCTGGGGTTACCCGAGACACCCTTCTGCTCCGCATGAAGGAAGAGGACTTCACCGACGTCGTCGACACGAACCTCACGGGTGCCTACCGTGTGGTCCAGCGTGCCGCCAAAGGGTTCCTGCGCAAGAAGTTCGGGCGCGTGGTTCTCATCTCTTCGATCGTCGGCCTGTACGGCTCCCCGGGCCAGATCAACTACGCCGCGTCCAAGGCCGGCCTCGTCGGCATCGCACGGTCGTTGAGCCGCGAACTCGGTTCCCGCAACATCACGGCCAATGTGGTGGCCCCAGGGTTCATCGACACGGACATGACGGCGGTTCTTCCCGAAGAAACTCAGGCCAAGTACCTGGACGCCATCCCCGCGCACCGCTTCGGCAGGCCCGAGGAGGTTGCTCGGGCGGTTCGTTGGGTCACGAGCGACGAGGCCGCCTACATTACCGGCGCCGTGATCCCTGTCGACGGTGGCGTCGGGATGGGTCACTGACCCGAAAGATTCACGGCGCCAACCGCGCCGGACAGCACGAGAATCCGCAACCGAACGCGTTGCGACGAGTCGAAAGGACATCATGGGCACGTTGGACAACAAGTCCGCCATCATTACAGGATCCTCCCGCGGAGTCGGTGCCGATACGGCAAAGATCCTCGCTGGTGAGGGCGCGGGCGTCGTCGTCAACTACCGGCAGAAGGCTCCCCGAGCGAACAAGGTAGTCAAAGAGATTGAGGAAGCGGGCGGCCGTGCGGTGGCCGTTGGGGCGGATATCACCCAGCACGCCGACGTACAGAACCTGGTCGATGCCGCGGTCGAGGCCTTCGGCGGTCTCGATATCCTGGTGCTCAACGCGTCCGGCGGAATGGAGACGGATCTGGGGGAGGACTACGCACTCCGGTTGAACCGCGATGCGCAGCTCGACCTGATGCGTACGGCCGTCGAAGCCATGAAGCCCGGTTCGCGCATCGTCTTCGTGACCTCGCACCAGGCCCACTTCATCAATGACGTCGAGACGATGCCCGAATACGAGGCCGTCGCTCGGTCCAAGAGAGCCGGTGAGGATGCCCTGACGGACGAAATCCCGGCCCTGACGGAGAAGGGCATCGAGTTCGTGGTGGTCTCGGGGGACATGATCGAGGGAACCGTGACGGCGACCCTGTTGAACCGTGCACGCCCCGGAACCCTCGACGAACGACGCAACGAGGCCGGCAAGCTCTACTCCGTGGGGGAGTTCGCCCAAGAAGTGGCCGCAATGG
The DNA here is from genome assembly GCA_030454085.1 of Kocuria sp. Lineage (GTDB taxonomy): Bacteria > Actinomycetota > Actinomycetes > Actinomycetales > Micrococcaceae > Rothia. The sequence goes on along the minus strand of JAKDJD010000017.1, from coordinate 49,684 downwards.
TGACGGCCGACGTCGACACGGGACACGTGGAACTCGTGGGTGGCGCACGAGGATTCGTGGACTGAACGGCTTACCCTTCCGGCACGACGAAAGGGCGGGCGACTGGGCTTCAACGGCCCGTTGCCCGCCCTTTCTTCGTGCCGGCGATTTGTCTATAGGTCCACGAAGTGCCGCACGGCATCGAGTCGAGGAATGTTGACTTGGGCGTCAGCGGTGCTGCGGAGGGCGTCCTTGGCATTGAAGGCGACGCCGAGACCAGCGGCGTCGAGCATCAAACGGTCATTGGCTCCATCCCCCACGGCGACAATATTCTTGGGGCCGACGTCGTATTCCTTGGCCCACTGTCGCAGGGATGCCTGCTTCACGTGAGCATCGACGACCTGCCCGGTGACGCAACCGGTCAGCGTCCCGTCCGCGGTCTCGAGGCGGTTCGCGCGGGCGTATTCGAGGTCGAGCTGACGGGCGATGGGCTCGAGTATCTGGACGAAACCGCCGGAGACCACGCAGACCGGGAAGTCGCGCGCGTGGAAAGCATCGACCAGGTTCTTGGCTCCCGGGGTGAGAGTCAAGGTCCGGGATACTTCCTTCAGAACGGCCTCAGGCTGTCCCTCAAGGGTCGAAACGCGTTCCCGCAGGGACTGGGCGAAGTCCAACTCGCCTCGCATGGCTCGTTCCGTGACTTCTGCGACGTGTTGCCCGACCCCGGCGCGTTCGGCCAGCTCATCGATCGCTTCCTGGCACAACAGCGTGGAATCGGCGTCCAGCATCAGCATGAGCTTGTCGGCGCCGCGGAGGGCGGGGTCGACCACGTTGATGTCGTAACCGCTCACGGCTTGGTCCAAGGGATCCGGGCGCATCGTGCGCCGCAGGTCCGCAAGATCGTTCTTCCACGCGACATCCATCAGTACTGCGGTGTAGGCAGGTCCCGCGGCCTGCGGGATCCGCGTGCCGTCGGCTTCGACCTGCTGCACCGAGGCCGAAGTCAGGGACAGGGCGTTCAGAATCTTCGCGCCCGAACGCTCCACGAACGAGTACAGCGACCGATGGTCGTCTGCTTGGGGGGATGGTGCGAAGGCCACGACGCGGAAAGTTGTGCTCATGGTGTCCATCCTATGGACCCCTCGCGTCATAAGCCCAGGGCATCGGGGGACGCGCCGGTCGATGCGTCACAGCTGGCTCAAGGGCAGGTCCGTGGCTTAAGGTCGTGGGTATGAGTGCAGTTTTGGAGTTGGTCGACGTCTCCGTCGTCCGAGGCGGGCCGGACAACCGATTGATCGATGGGATCACCTGGACCGTCAATGAGGGCGAGCGCTGGGCTGTTCTCGGTCCGAACGGTGCCGGCAAGTCCACGTTGATGAGTGTCTGCGCCGCCCGGCTGCACCCGACCACGGGAATGGTGGACATCCTCGACGAAATCCTGGGGGCCGTCGACGTCTTCGAGCTGCGGCCTCGCATCGGTCTGACATCGGGTGCCATCTCACAGCAGATTCCCCAGAGCGAGACGGTGCGCGACGTCGTCGTGACGGCGGCCTACGGCGTGACCGGTCGGTGGCGTGAAGGCTATGACCAAATGGATCACCAGCGGGCGTCTGAGCTTTTGGGCCAGTGGGGCGTCGAACACTTGAGTGACCGAACCTTCGGCTCGTTGTCCGATGGTGAGCGGAAACGTGTTCTGACCGCTCGGGCCCTCATGACCGACCCCGAACTGATGATCCTGGACGAGCCCGGGGCCGGGATGGACATTGCCGGCCGCGAGGACCTGGTCTCCCGTTTGACGGACCTGGCCAGAGATCCACAGGCGCCAACGACCATTCTGGTCACTCACCACATCGAGGAGCTCCCCGAAGGCCTGACGCACATGCTGTTGCTCAATCACGGCCGCATCGTGGCCAAGGGCCCCATTGATGAGGTCCTGACCAGTGAGAATCTCTCCACCGCATACGAAATGCCCCTGGAGCTCACCCAGATCGGTGGTCGCTACACGGCCTTTGCCGCGCATTCATGAGTCCTCTCGAAATAGGAATCATCCTGGTCGCCGGCCTGTGGGCGGGGGCCATCAACACCATCGTCGGGTCGGGCACACTGGTGACCTTCCCGGTTCTGGTTTCGATGGGTGTCCCGCCGGTCACGGCGACGATTTCCAACGCGATGGGCCTCATCGCCGGCAATTTCACGGGTGCCTGGGGCTATCGCAAGGAGTTGCAGGGCCTGGGCAGGACACTGTGGAAACTCATTCCCTGTTCCCTCGTTGGTGGGATCATCGGCGCTTACCTGCTCCTTCACCTGCCGGAGTCGGTTTTCGAAACCATCAGCCCCGTGCTCATCGGGGTCGCGCTGTTGTTCGTGATTTTCCAGCCCAAGCTGCAGGCCGCGGTACGCCGGCGTCAAGAACGTTCGGGTGTGCCCAACGACGACGACCAGAAGCAGCCGATCATCCTGTATGCCCTGGTGTTCTTCGCCGGAGTCTACGGCGGTTACTTCGTCGCGGCCCAGGGCGTCTTGCTGCTGGGGATCCTCGGCGTCTTCCTGATGGCCTCGTTGCAAGGGTCCAACGCGATCAAGACAGTTCTCGTGGCCGCGGTGAACCTCATCGCCGGCATCTCGTACCTGCTTTTCGCCTTCGACCGCATCGATTGGTGGGTGGTCCTGCTGATTGCCATCAGTTCGATGATCGGATCCCTGGCGGGCGCCAAGATCGGCCGGCGGATGAAGCCTGTGGCTCTTCGCATCGTGATCGTTGTTCTGGGTCTTGCCGCGATCGTCAAAATGGTGTTCTTCGACTGACGAAGAGTGCAAGTAATCTGGGATCCGTGATGAAGAACCCCCAGTACTCCCCGGCCGATCTGGCGCGCCGTCGGGAACACGTCAGCACCATTCCGAGCGTCGTCCGGATTTCGGCAGAGCAGCTGACCGCATCGAACGGCCGCTCGGACGATCCGGTCCTCCGAGACCTTCGCTTCTACCGCGGTCTGACGGACGTTCGGATGCGGACCTCGCGGGAATCCGAGTGGGGCGTCTACATCGCGGAGTCCTCCAAGGTGGTGCGCCGGGCGCTCGACGCCGGCCATGAACCGTTGTCCTTCTTGGCGTCCGACAAGTGGGCGGCCGATCTCGAGGACGTACTCCGCTCCCACCCTCGGGCGCCCGCCTACGTCGCCGACGACGAGGTGCTGGAAGAACTGACCGGCTTCCACCTGCATCGCGGAGCCCTGGCCGTCATGCGGCGTCCGGAGCCGAGGCCGCTCCAGGAAATCTTGGCCGGTGCGAGGCGCATTGCGGTCCTGGAGGACATCGTGGACCATACGAACGTGGGTGCCGTGTTCCGTTCCGCAGCGGCACTCGGTGTCGACGCGGTCCTCACCACTCCGCGGTGCGCGGATCCTCTGTATCGCCGTTCGATCCGGGTCTCGATGGGCACAGTCTTCCAGGTCCCGTGGACACGGTTGGGGGACTGGCCGGCCGATCTCCAGGAGCTTCGGAGCCTCGGCTTCACGACCGCGGCGTTGGCTCTGACCCCCGATTCGATCACGATCGGGGAGCTCGCACGTCAGAACCCCGAGAAGCTTGCCCTGATTCTCGGCACGGAAGGGGACGGTCTGTCCCGGACCACCATTGACGGAGCGGATGAGACGGTCATGATCCCCATGGGCCACGGCGTCGACTCCCTGAATGTGGCGGCGGCCTCGGCGGTCGCTTTCTACGCGACCCAGTAGATCGGCCGTTTCACCGGAGAGACGCGAGTTACACGGGCCTGGTCCTGGGGTTCCTTCTGCCCGAGGGTTCTCCGTGGTAGCGTAGTTTGGTCGTCGGTCCTCGACGGCCGAGTCGCGACGTCGCAGTGATCGGCGTCCGATCTCATTGATCCCAAGACCCAGGGCCTGGCAAAATCCAGTCCACAGAAGAGGCACATTATGCAGACCGATATCCACCCGGACTATCATCCGGTTCTCTTCCGCGACCTCGCGTCCGGCAAGACCTTCCTGACCCGTTCGACCGCTACCAGTTCCAAGACGGAGACCTGGGAAGACGGGAACGAGTACCCGCTCATTGAGGTTGAGATCTCCTCCGAGTCGCACCCGTTCTACACGGGCAAGCAGCGCATCATGGACTCGGCCGGCCGTGTCGAGCGCTTCAACGCTCGCTTCAAGAACTTCGGCAAGACCGGCAAGTAAGGGTCTGCGCCACCGAGAGGTGCCGGGAATCATATTTGATTCCCGGCACCTTTTGCATGTGCTCGGGCTAAAATTCAGAGGAGCCCGAGACAGTATGCCCTACGATCCCACGGAGTCAGCCCATGTCGCTCTCGAACGACCTCATGGACCACGAGGAACAGCCCAGGCCGCGTCGCAGGAAGAAGCGCCGCAAAGGTCTGATCGCCATGGGGATCGCCGCGTCGTTGCTGCTCGTCGCCGTGATCGCGGTCGGCGCCTATTTCGCCAACCTTGCCCACAACTTCGATGCGGGCACACAGAAGTTCAGCAATGCCCTGCCCAACGACGACGATCGTCCGGCGGAGACCGGGGCCTATAACGTTCTGTTGCTCGGTAGCGACTCCCGCAAGGGCGAGAGCGATGAAGCTGATGTGTCCGGCGAGCGAGCCGATACCATCATGCTTCTCCACGTTCCTGAGGACGGGGGACAGGCTTACATCATCTCCATCATGAGGGACACCTGGGTCGATATCCCGGGTCATGGCCAGGCCAAGATCAACGCGGCGTTGGATCTCGGAGGCGTACCGCTCGAGGTCAGGACCATCGAGAACATGCTCGACACCCGCATCGACAATGTCGCAGGCATCAACTTCGAGGGTTTCAGGGATCTGACCAATGCGCTCGGAGGCGTGACGGTCGATGTTCCGGTCGGATTCACTAATGGTGACGGTGAGACCTTCGAACAGGGTCCCCAGAAGATGGATGGTGACCGCGCGCTCACCTTCGTCCGGGAGAGGTACAGCTTCACAGACGGTGACTACCAGCGCGTCAGGGACCAGCGAGCGTACATGCGCGGGGTCCTGAAAGAAATCGGTAGCCCCCAGACTCTCGCCAACCCGGCCAAGGTCAACGATCTGGTCAAGAAGTTCTCTCCGTTCATGCAGGTCGATGATTCATTGAACGCGACGCGTGCCGCCAAAATCGCCATGAAGATGGGGCCGGACGGCCTTCGCAACATGAGAATGATGACCCTCCCCAACTCGGGAACCGGATGGTCTCCCGACGGCCAATCGATCGTGAACCTCGACCAGGACTCTGTCGACAAGCTGGGCAAGGCCATGAAGGACGGCACCATGGAGGACTATTCCAAGAGCGCCGGTACGGACTGATCCAGTCGGGTCAACGGCTCCGCAGCCGACGCCGCCGCCCCGGTCTGCGGAGCCTCAGCCCGGCGGTGCTCAGCAGATACCCACCGAGCAGACCGGCACTTCCTGCACCTCCACCGATGAGGAGAGACTGCCAATGCCTGAACCGATCGGGCTGGTAGGAAATGACCTTGGCCGACCCATTGATCACGGCGGCCAGAACCGCGCCGGCCACGAGCCTATTGCCCACGACCTCGACCCGGTCGATGAGTTCTTCGAGCTCGTCGGCGCGCAAATGCACGTCGAAGCCGCCGTTTTCGATCACGCCCATGATTTTCCGGAAGGAACTGGGCACCTCGACGCCGAACTCCACGGCTTCCCTGGTCAAGGATGATAGGCGCTTCGCCAGGGCATCGAGGGATATCCTGCTCGTCACGAACGCAGACGCGTAGGGGGAGAGCACGGCGATGAAATCGAACTCAGGGTCGATCAATTCGCCGAGTGACTCAGCGGTGGCGATCATGCGGATCAGAAGCGCGGCCTCCGGGGGAAGACTGAGCTGATGGCGGTGCAGCATCGCCATGACGTCCGCGAGCACCTTGCCGATATTGAGATCATCGAGGCTCTGCCCCGAGTAGTGGCTCAGGAGCCGCGCCATTTCCGGCTCGATTTCCTGAGGAGTGACGTTCCGGCCGTGGGAATTCGTCAACCGGACCACGGCCCTGCTGCACTGGCGCGCATTCTCGGTCGTCAGCCCGATGAAGAGGGGGAGCATGTTGTCCCGGAACTCGTCGTCCAGCTCGCCGCACATTCCGAAATCGATGAGATTGATCGTCCCATCGGGTCGCACGAAAAGGTTTCCGGGATGAGGATCCGCGTGGAACAAGCCGAATTCGAAGACCATTCTGCACATCGCGCCCGTTGCATTCACCGCGAGCCGGTGTCGGTCGATCCCGTTGGCCTCCAACTGTTCGATATCACTGATCTTGATACCGCTGACCCGCTCTTGGGTCAGGATGCTCGAGGTCGTGGCTTCCCAGAAGATCGCGGGAATGTGCAGCTCGGGGTCGTCGTCGAAATAGGTTGCGAAACGGTCGCAGTAGTTCGCCTCGACCGTGTAGTCGAGTTCCTCCCTCAGAGTACGGGCGAATTGTCGGCTCAGTTCGACGACGTCGTACTGCTTGGCGATCGGTACGTAGCGGCTCAACAACGCAGCGATATCCGCGATGATGTCGAGATCCTGCTGGACGTCCTCCAGGACCCCCGGCTTCCGAAACTTGATCACGACCTGCTGCCCGCGCAGAACACCCGCGTGGACCTGGCCGATTGACCCGGTGGCCAGTGGCTCCTCTTCGATAGAGGTGAATTGTTCGAGCATGGCCTCTTCCGGCTGGCCCGAAAGGGCATCGACCAGTTCGGCGAACGGTATCCGGGAAGAGTCGTCCTGCAACCTGGCCAGCTCACGTGTGTATGCCGGCGGCAGGAGGTCGTGACGCGTCGAGACCAGCTGGCCGACCTTGATGAAGGTCGGCCCCAACTCCTCAAGAGCCATGCGAAGGTGCTCGGGCTGGGTGTGGCGGGCCTGCGGATCCAACCTCCGGACGCGGCGCAACGAACCCGCCAATGAACCGCCCAGCCCCTGGACGAGGAAGCCCAACCCGTGTTTGACGAAGACCTCGCCGATCTGCATCAACCGATCGGCGCGGGTCCTTGCCCGTTCAAGCATGAAAGTCCGTCAGTCCCTGGGTTCGCGATGCGTCGCGTGGTACTGGTCCTGGCCCACGGTTTCGTAACCGTCGGCCTCCTCGAAGGCGTCATAGCCCTCGTCGTATGCCTCTGTCTCCGGCTCGTCGACGTCGAATTCTTCGACCTCGTCATCCGGGAAGCTCTCGGCATCCTCGGCCAAGTACTCCTCGTCGTCGTCGAAGGAACCGTACTCGTCGATCGAAGGATCTTCAGACACGTCGTCGGTCACGTCCTGCTCGGCGGGGTCCTGTTCGTCGTCGACGTCGTCCTCCGGCTCGTCATAGGTGAAGTCCTCGTCCAGCCGTGCAGGCGTGCGCAAGCGACCGAAATACAGTCCCGCCAGGCCGAGCACCGCTCCGACGATGATCGCCACGATGCCGAGGCCCGGTTTGAAGAAGACGCATACGATGCCCAGTACCAGGATCAGGGCACCAAGAATTCCGAGGCCGAGCATCGCCCGGGAGTCATTGCCCGACGAGCTACCCGGACGGCGCATGGCGGTACTGCCGTGCGTGGAGGGATACGCCCGGTAGGGTTCCTCGCCGGGTCTCGGCGGTCGCCGCAGATCCGGGTCCTCTTCTGCATCCGACGGAACGAAGGCAGGATCCAATTCGTAGTAATCCTGCCTGGGTTTGAGCTGGGGCAGAGAGTTCGGCAGATCCAGGTACCAGGACCGGGGGAGATCCTCCGCCCGAACAGCCTGGACGGTCAGGGAAAGCTCGAAGGAACTGCCTCGGATCGTTCCCCATACGGCCGTGAGCTTGTTGTTCTCGAAGGCGTACCGCACCACTGGGGCCAGTTGCTCGGACATTTGCGTGCTGAGACGGCCGACGACCCTGCGATCGTGCAGAACGTCCACGGTATCCACCTCGCTGCCATCGGCGAGCTTGTGCCGGTTGGCTTCGAGCGTCAGAATCACTCGTCCCTCACCGGAGACCGGTAGGACGTCGTGGAGGTATTCGGCGTGATCGTTTTCGTTCAAGACCTTGACGCTCGGACCTTGGGGGAGCAAGGCGGCCCGAGTGGGCGACGTGTTGATGGGGAACAGGAGCTCGGGTCGGGACACTGAAAGAACGGCCTTGGTCTCGAGGCGAACTTGCCCCTTGTCCCGACGGAGGGTGGCCCAGTAGCGGATCGGTGCCACCGGCACATAACCGGATACGACGATGCGTGCCAGAGGCTTCCAGTATCGCTCCGAGTCCTCCTGGGTCATCCGGGCCACCTTGTGACCGTTCACCCAGATCGCGATGCTGTCCGGGGAATGGGGGTTATCGGGTTCGGGCACCAGATGGGCCACCGAATCCACGACCTGCTCCCGGTCAAGGCGATAATTCTCGAACAAGCGCAGAATCTCGGCGTCGTAATAGTCCTCTGTGACAAGCTCCAGGGATCCACGATCATTGAGCGCGTATTCTGTCACGGCGAAACTCCTCCAACGTCCCTTGATGCTCGAAGCAACTTGTACAAGAATCTCACAGTTTCCCACCGTGGCACCGGTATTGGCCCTTGAGAAGCGCATGTCGTGTTGCTCTTGACACGAGACTTCCATATCGGGGTCGCTGTGCTGGGACTTGGGCTCATTCCCAGGTCGATCGAATGCTGGCGGCCCGTCGGGCATCTTCGAGCCTCTCGGTCAGCTCCCGTCGCAGTGCCCGAGGGGCGTCGCCGTGTTCCGCGAGCCAGGTCTCGGCACACGCCACGGCGTCGACGTCCTCATCCGGTCCGGGGAACAGGCCGTTGACGATCCGTGTGGCCATGCCGATCGAGTGTTTCTGCCACACATCCTCCAGGCGGGCGAAGTAATCCTCGGCCAGACCCGTGCGGAGCGAGGACGGCCCGATGCGGAATCCGCTGGCGGCGGCCGAAAGGAGGTCATTGGACAGATCGTCTTCGAAAATGCTGCACCAGGCGCGCCGCTTGTCCTCAGATCGGGGCAGAGCAGCCCGGGATCTGGCGGCCCCGAGGGCAGCATGCTGGCTCGGCCTGGACCCCAGAGAGGCTTCGATGTCTTCTCGTGTCAGGGCACCGTGCGCCGCGAGGGCGGTCCTGGCCGACCACACCAGTTCCTCGCTCAGGCTCAGTCCGTTCCACCGAGGCAGCTCAGGATTCTTCTCGGCGAAATCCACCAGTTCCTGTGCGAACCGCTGCAGCTGAACATCCTGCCGAGCCAGGATGAGTGCGTGGCGGGCAAGGATGCTCTGCCTGTCGCTCTCCTCCTCACAGAGAGGCAATTGCTCGGCGACCGCTGCTGCGAAGTTGCTCAGTGGTTCGTGCCTCGCTTGGGGGGACATGTACACCAGGAGCGCCGTTTCGGCATGTATGAGCATCGTGTCGAGCAGCGTTGCGGACTGTTCGGCGCCCAACCCCTTCTCGACATGGGCCGTGTAGTCGCGCGGGTTGAGGCCGCCGCCTCTGACCATGGTCCACAGGGCACTGCCGAGTACGGCACGATCGATGGGGGCGTCGAGCGTGTGTCCGTGGAGGAGAGCCGTCCGGAGCTCAGACTGACCGAACGAGGTCAGCGCATACGTCACGTCGTCCCGGTTGACCAGCGTGATTCCCGAGCCTTGCTCGACGGACAGAGCCTCATCGGTCTGGGTCGACATTCCCTCGGGGCCTGAGGGGATCTCGATGGACTGTTCGACGGTTTCGCGCAGGGCACCGTCCTCGAGTCGGAAGGAAGCAACGTTGACCACGTGGGGGCGGCCGAGAGATTCCGAGACAGACCCAGGGAGCCGCTGCTCCAGGACGTTTCGCTGCGGGTCGTACATCAGGGTGGAGACGCCGTCGTTCTCCAGCCACGCCCGGGACCATTCACGCAGATCGCGTCCGCACGAGTCCTCGAGGACGTCCAGAAAGTCGGAGAGCTCGGCCGTCCCGAACTCGTGGCGGGAGAAATACGTGCGGGCGGCGTCCACGAATCGGTCGAAACCGACGAATGCGACCAGCTGCTTGAGAACGGCCGCGCCTTTGGCGTACGTGATTCCGTCGAAATTCTGTTTCGCCGCCTCGACGTCGGGAATGTCGGCAACCACGGGGTGAGTCGTCGAATAGAGGTCCTGAGTGTAGGCCCAGCCCTTCCTGCGGTTCGCGAAAGTGACCCAGGATTCCTCGAAACCGCAAGCCCTTTCGGCGGCGAGCGCCCCCATGAACTCGGCAAAGGACTCTTTGAGCCACAAGTCAGACCACCACCGCATGGTCACGAGGTCGCCGAACCACATATGCGACATCTCGTGCATGATCACGTTGGCACGTCCCTCGCGTTGGGCCAAGGTCGATCCTCCCGGGAACAGGTAGGACTCGGTGAAGGTCACGAGTCCCGGGTTCTCCATGGCGCCGAGGTTGTATTCAGGGACGAACGCCTGATCGTACTTTCCCCATGGGTAGGGGTAGTCGAAGAGTTCCTGGAAGAAGTCGAGCCCCTTCGAGACCAGGTCGAAGATCGCATCGGATTCCATATGAACGGCCATCGATTCGCGGCAGTACAGGGACATCGTGGTCTGCTGAAAGCGGTCGTTGTCGGGTCGGTAGACGGCGCTCACCGTGTGGTACTGGCCCGCGAGGAGCGTGGTGATGTAGGTCGACATCCGCAGGGTCGGGGCGAAGACCCGTTTGCTGACGCCCGGCGTTGCCGGGTCCTCATGCGTTGAGGCGATCTCGGTATTCGACGCGACCGTCCAGTCCTCGGGCGCCGTGATCGAAAAACGGAACACCGCCTTGAGGTCGGGTTGCTCGAAGGCGGGAAACACTCTTCGACAGTCGCTCGGTTCATACTGCGTGTAGAGGTAGGTGCGCCCGTCCTCGGGATCGATGAACCGGTGCAGGCCTTCCCCGGATCGGGAATACAGGGAACGCCCACGAATGGTCAGGGTATTCGTCGGCGCCAACCCGGGAAGCCGGATCCTGCTGCCTTCCACGACGTCAGACACGCGCAATCTCCGCCCATTGAGCTCAATGGAGTCGACGCTGTGATGGATGTACTCGATGAACGTTTCCGCTTCCGCCGATCCTTCCGTCTCGGCACGGAAGGTGACGGTCGTCGTCGTCGGAAAGGCCTGCATCGACGGATCTGCGGCGTGGGTGAGGTCGACGTCGACGTCGTACTGGTCGACCTCAAGGAGATCGGAACGGGAGCGGGCTTCTTCGGCAGTCAGGTTGTCGTTGCGCACCATCAAAGTATAGGTGGGAAAAGTGTTCTGGGTCATTCGGCCGGATACCAGAGACACGAAAGCGGGCCGCCTGTGCAGAGACGGCCCGCTTCGTGGTGGATCAGGGATGCTTTCAGCGCCTCTTCCGCGCCGTCCCCTTGTGTGATTTGCTTCGGTTCATCTTCTTCAGTGTCTTCTCATCGACCGGAGCATCCGAGGACGCCCTCAGCTTTCTGAAGTACTCTTCGGCATCGGCCTGGCGCACGGCCTCGATACCGCTCGAGATCTCCGCACGAAGGTGGGCCTGCTTGAAGCCGAAGGCCTCCACGAGCTGCAACGAATACGGCTCGATCTTGTCCAACAACCTGTTGATGTACTCACCGAGAACACGGCCTCGTTGCGTCGAAACCAGCCCATAGGAGATGTACCAGCCCAGATTCTGCTCGATCAGAGTCAGACCGAACAGGTCTCGCAGAGACGTCATCACCTCCGCGGTCTTGCCTTCCATCGTGCCCACCGCTTCGGTCATGGCCTCCCATTGCAATAGCTCAGCGTGGGAACGCGCTGCGTCGATGAGCTTGACCTGCTGGGAGTTGAAGAGCTTGGTTGCGTCCTCGGGACGCATTTTCTTCGCGGGGCGCAGGGCATCGGCTGCTTCCGAGATCAGGGTGTGCACCCGGTCGCCCAGGAGATCCCGCTGAGTTTTCGGATCCTTGAGAGCCTGAGCCGATTTCTTGCTTCCTCCGGTGTCCTGGATGACCTGTGCGGCCCGGCGGAGCCCGGTCCTATTGACCGCCAGATCTTCGGCCCGCGAGGACACATATTTCGTGATCGTCCCGAAGTCGAGGCCCGCGAACTCCTTGGAATAGTCTCCGAGCAGGCGCTTGGCCACCAGTTGCAGAAGAATGTGGTTGTCGCCCTCGAACGTAGCGTAGACATCGAGATCCTGGTACAGGGACGTGAACCGGTTCTTCGTCAGGTAGCCCGATCCGCCACACGCTTCACGGCACACTTGGAGGGTCTCCAGCGCATTCCACGTGGACATGGGCTTGAGGGCGGCCGCAAGGGTCTCGAGCTCGGCCCGATTCTCCGGCGTGTCCTCCCGGCCGGAGAAAACGCCGTCGAACGTTTCGAGCAGATCGTGGTGAGCGAAGGCTTGCGCGTACGTCCGGGCCAACAGCGGCAGGAGCCGGCGTCGATGGAGCTGATAGCTCATCAGGGTGGCCTCGCTGTCTCCGCCCGAAGAGAACTGGCGCCGCTCATACGCGTACCTGATCGCAATGCTCAGCCCGATCTTGGCGGCATTGACTGACGATCCGTCCAAGGAAACACGCCCCTGCACCAGGGTCCCCAGGGTCGTGAAGAACCTGCGGCCGGGGGAGTCGATGGGAGAGGTGTAGGTCCCGTCCTCAGAGACCTGTCCGTACCGGTTCAAGAGGTTGAATCGCGGAATCCGAACATGGTCGAAAGCAAGGCGGCCGTTATCGATACCGTTCAGGCCGCCCTTGCGGCCGTCGTCCTCGGAACTGACCCCGGGGAGGTTGACCCCCTCTTCGTCGCGAATCGGTACGTAGAAGGCGTGCACGCCGTGATTCACGCCGCGGGTGATGAGCTGCGCAAAGACGACTGCCGCGACGCCGTCCTGGGCGGCATTGCCCAGATAGTCCTTCCACGCCGCCTTGAACGGAGTATGGATCACGAATTCGTCCGTGTCCGGGTCGAAGGTCGCGGTGGTTCCGACCGACGCGACGTCGGAGCCATGACCGATCTCCGTCATAGCGAAGGCACCCGGCGTTTTCAGCGACATGATGTCGGGCAACCACGCCCGATGGTGCTCCTCGGACCCCAGCTGATGCACCGCGGCGCCGAACAGGCCCCACTGCACTCCGGCCTTGATCTGCAACGAGGGATCCGCGGCCACGAGCTCTTCGAATCCGGCAATGTTTCCGCCTGGGTTTTCCTGGCCACCCACATACTTGGGGTATGCGCGGTGCACGGCTCCCTGGTCGACCAGGATTTTGAGTTGCTCCAGAACGCGTTTCCTCTGGTCCTGGTACGAAGCAGTCTCGGCCTTGTGCAGGGCAGGGTCCTCAATCAAGTCCCGTGTGGTCTGGCGGATCTCCTGCCACTTGCCCATGAGCTCCTCATGGATTGCCCCAACGTCAATACGTTCCGTGCCGTGAGGATCCTGAATCGGGCTGATCTCCTCGACCGGTCCCTGGGACGACGGCTCCGGGGAGCCCCTGCGCCGAGGCGCTGATTCGGTCTCCTGCGCCGTTGGCGCAACGTTGTCATTGAGCGGCATGGTTCCTCCTGTGGTCGAAATTCTGAAGTGTCTTGGTTCGTGTTGGTTCGATGGCCGCGGGTCACGGGCCGTACTGGAGCGGCATAAGTATCCATTGGGTCAGGCGGGCCACCACGACTTCTCGCGGGGGACCTTCTCCCTGCGCATTCGCGCGGCTCCACTTCTCCGTAACGGAGTTGACCATCCCGACGACGGCCCTGGCCCAGTAGTCCAGCATGAGCTCGTCCTCCATCGGCGCCGCTTCCGAACCGTGAGGGACCGACCGCAGAGAAGAGATGAGGAGGGCCGCGATGTGGTCGGCGAAGTGCCCCAGCGAGGCCGTCGGAGCGTCGTCGCTCGTGGTCCTCGACCATCCGAGTCCCGCTTGAGTCGTCACGAATTCATGGATCGCCGGAGAGCGCTGGACCATCGTCAGATACACATCGATCATTCGTTCGACGACGTCCTGCGGCGTCGAACCGCTCTTGGCCGCTTGTGCGATCTTCGGTTCGATGCCGGCCAGCAGGAACTCTCCCAGAGCCTGGCTCAGGCCGGCCTTGTCGGTGAAATACCTGTAGAAGACGGATTTGGAGGTTCCGGAATGCTGTGCGATCTCTTCCATCGAAGCTTGCGGTCCGAGCTTGTGGATGGCCTTCCGCGCCTCGCGCAGGAGTTGGCAACGACGTACCCGGCGGTGCGAGTCCCATCGCGCAACTCGTCCATCCCGGTTGCTTGCCAGAGATGGTGACCTTTCACGGTCATCGATGTCCTGTTCGGTGTTCACGATACGCAGAGTATCAGGTACTCTTGTCTTTTGTAACCCCAATCACAAGGGCTGCATGCGTTCGGTCAAGACCTGCGGGAAACAAGGGCAGGAACCCCGAACCGCGGCACGCCTCAACACAGATCCGGAGGATCCATGTCCCAGGCCTACGTACTCGGCGGCAACCGAATTCCATTCGCACGCTCCAATGGGGCCTATGCGTCCTCGAGCAATCTCGAGATGCTGACCACCGCCTTCGATGGACTGGCTGCCCGCTACGGGCTGGCCGGGCAACCCTTGGGCGAAGTGGCCGCCGGGGCCGTTCTCAAGCACTCGAAGGATTTCAACCTGACGCGTGAGGCAGTGCTGGGTTCGGCCTTTGAATCCTCGACACCCGCATACGACGTCCAGCAGGCCTGCGCGACCGGGCTCGAAACGGTCTGGGGGCTGACCAACAAGATCAGACTCGGCCAGATGGACTCGGCCGTTGCCGGCGGCGTCGACTCCGCCTCGGATGCACCGATCGTGGTCTCCGAAGGCCTCCGCCGCACCCTTCTCGAGCTCGCCCGGGCCAAAACGCTCAAGCAGCGCCTGGCCGCGGTCTCGAAGCTGCGCCCGGCGGACATCAAGCCGGCAGCACCGACCACCGGCGAGCCCCGCACCGGATTGTCGATGGGGGAGCACCAGGCCATCACCACGGCGGCATGGGAGATCTCCCGAGAGGATCAGGACGAGTTGGCCTTGGCCAGCCACAAGAATCTCGCGGCGGCCTACGAGCGGGGATTCTTCGACGACCTGTTGACGGGATTCCGGGGGCTGGGCAAGGACAACAACCTGCGCGCCGACTCGACACTCGAAAAACTGGGCGGGCTGAATCCTGTCTTCGGCCGGAATCTCCCCGAAGAAGCAACGATGACGGCGGGCAACTCGACGCCGCTGACCGACGGCGCGTCTGCCGTCCTCCTGGGCAACCGTGAGTGGGCGGATGACCACCAGCTCACTCCGCTCGCCCGCGTGGTCGATGCGCAGACTGCCGCGGTCGACTTCGTCCAGGGTGAAGACGGCCTGTTGATGGCTCCCGCCTATGCCGTCCCGCGTTTGCTTGAGCGAAACAACCTCGAGTTGAAGGACTTCGACTACTACGAAATCCACGAGGCGTTCGCATCGACTGTCTTGTGCCATCTCAAGGCGTGGGAGTCGGAAGAATTCGCTCGCGAGAAGCTGGGCCGACAGGCCGCGGTCGGAAGCATCGATCGGAGCAAACTGAACGTCAACGGCTCCTCTCTGGCGGCCGGACATCCCTTCGCCGCCACGGGCGGACGGATTGTGGCCACGCTCGCCAAGCAATTGCACGAATCGGCTCAGGAAACGGGCAAGGCCCAGCGTGGACTGATTTCGGTCTGTGCCGCGGGCGGCCTCGGGGTGACGATGATTCTCGAAGCAGACCAGCCCAGCCGGTAGAAGAGCGACCCGAAAAGGGAGGATATAGCGACAAATGAAGGACTCATACGCACAGATCGTGAACTCGTCCGTCGGCAAGAAGGTCGCGGGTGCCCTCGGCCTGCCGCAGCCGGTTGAGCTTCGGCGCTACGAACCGGGCCAGGACCTCCTGAATGACCGGAAGGTCCTCGTGGTTGGCGGGCAGAATGCCGACGGACTCGCCGAAACGTTGCTCGATTGGAACCTCGAGGTCCGGAGGCATCCCGAGAGCCGGACACGCTACGGGGCGATCATCGCCGACTTCACCGATGCGCCGACACCCGCTGACCTCCAGAACGGAGCGCTGGCCGTCGGGGCCGCGTTGAGGAGCTTGGGGACCTGTGGGCGAGTGATCGTGCTCGGTCGCTCCACGGATCATGAGGACGACGAGTCGTCACCCGAGCTGGTGGCGACCCAGAAAGCGGTCGAGGGATTCATGAGGTCCCTCGCCCACGAGATGCGCAAGGGCTCGACGTGCAACCTGCTGAAGCTCGCTCCAGAGCTCGGTCCGGAGCACGAAAGTGTCCAGGGGCCTCTGAGGTTCCTGCTGTCCGCTCGCTCGGCCTACATCAGCGGCCAACCCTTGTCCGTTGACCCTGCGAAGCCACACACGGTGGAGGCCGACGCGCCGGTGAGCGGCAAGGTTGCCGTGGTGACGGGAGCCGCCCGCGGCATTGGTGAAGCCATCGTTCGGCGCCTGCACGATGACGGTGCGGAGCTGATTCTGGTTGATGTCCCGGCGGCGGGCGAGGCACTCTCGAAGGTTGCCAACAGCGTCAACGGGGTGGCCCTCCAGCTGGACATCACCCAGCACGATGCAGGATCGAAAATCGCCGAAGCGGCACGCAAGCACTTCGGGCACCTCGACATCGTGATTCACAACGCGGGCATCACCCGGGACAAGATGCTCGCGAATATGGACGAGAGCAAATGGGGGTCGGTCCTCGCGGTCAACCTGGCCTCGCAATTGGCGATGAACCGCCAGCTCCTGGACTCCGGAGCGTTCGGCCCGAATCCGAGAGTCGTATCCTTGGCGTCGACGAGCGGCATCGCTGGCAATCGCGGGCAGACGAATTATGGTGCGTCCAAGGCAGGAATCATCGGAATGGTCTCGGCCATGGCCGTGGATTTCGCGCAAGCAGGAGGAACCGTCAACGCGGTAGCCCCAGGTTTCATCGAGACCGACATGACCAAGGCGATGCCGACCGTGACCAGAGAGGTCGCCCGGAGGCTCAATTCGTTGCAGCAAGGCGGTAAGCCGGAAGACGTTGCTCAGGCCGTAGGTTTCCTGGCCTCGAATGCCGCGGCGGGAATCAACGGTCAGACGTTGCGCGTCTGCGGTCAATCCATGGTGGGAGCGTAATGAAGATTCCTCGCATACCTACGAAGCACAGCCGGGGCCGCAACGCCAAGGACGGAGTTGCGGCTGCCGTTCGGGACAAGGCCGGACCGGCGGGCATGTATATGAGCATCCTGGGCAAGGAGGCGGCCTCTCTCGTCGGAAGACGCCGAACGGACCGCAAGGGGCCCAGCGACGCCGCGGCCATTCCGAGCCCGGCGTCGTTGCCTCCCGTCGAGCGCCGCATTCGCATTGCCGCGACCGACGACGCCGCATTTCGGCGCGTCGTCGCAGCCAGGGAAGGGGAGTGCGCCCACGGTGGGTACCTGCACGCCGTGACGTTCCCGATTGCAATGGAGCTGATGTCCAAGAAATCATTTCCGCTGCGTCTTCTCGGACTGATTCATCTCGAGAATTCGGTGACCCAGCATCGGCCGGTCACATTGGACACCACGGTCAAGGTCAGGGTCCGGGTGAAGGAATTCGGGAGCCACCGTCGGGGGACCACGGTGCGAATCCTGGCCGAGATCTGGGACAGCAGCGGGGAGCTCGCTTACACGGACGAGTCCCTGTATTTGTCGAAGCAGCCGTCCGGAGATGCGGAGAAACGAGATAGCGCGCCCGCATCCGGAGCCTCTGCTCGAGAAAACAGACCCGATCCCAGAGTCGGACTGACTCTGATCGGCCAATGGCGGTTGCCCTCGACCACGGGCCGCGCCTATGCCAAGGTCTCAGGTGATGCGAATCCGATTCATTTGAGCAATACCTCGGCGAAGCTGTTCGGCATGAAGGGGGCCATCGCTCACGGCATGTATTGCGCGTCGCGGGCCCTGAGCCAGGTGACATCCGATCCCTCGGCCCCCTGCGAGTGGACGGTGGAATTCGGCGCGCCCGTGCAGTTGCCCTCGACGGTCAGGATCTGGCGCGACCTCTCCTCCCCGACTAACGACAAGCGCACGGTATTGCGCGGCGTCGGCCCCAAGAAGAGGAAGAATTTCGAGTTCTCGTGGCAGAGTGCAGGCACCTCTGGCTGACCGACGGATCAACCATGTGACAACTGTCACGTGGTGCGACCTATTCAGGATTTGCGCAGGCCTGAGGCATCAAGTAAGTTATTACTCGTTGCCCGGAAGCAAGCTTCCGAGATCACCTGCGCGGGTGGCGGAATAGGCAGACGCGCTAGCTTGAGGTGCTAGTCCTCGTATTAGAGGGTGGGGGTTCAAGTCCCCCCTCGCGCACAGTGGAACCGGTTCGTCGTTCAACTCTCATGGTTGAGCGGCGGACCGGTTTTTCGTTGTTCGGCCCTGTTCCGACGTCGTGTGCGGGATCGACAGGCTTCCTCGTGTCAGATGTGGGTCCGGCACCAAGCTTTCGACCGGGCACGCTGTGAGCAATCCACGCCATCCGAAGGCGGTGTTTCCCCGAGGGGGAAAGTCGGATAGTTTAGAGGTATGACTACCGAACCGCGCGTCGCGCTCAACTCGCTCATCCAGGCCTTCGAAGAACATCTCACTGCCCTGGCCGCCAAGCGCGGCGAGCAGGACACGGCCGTCGAGAACGCCTACTTGGGCATTGCGGACGCGTTCGAGGTCTACGAGGACGCCATCTACGTCGCATACAACGAGGTCACACCTCTCGAAGTCTTCGTCGAAGACGAGGACGAAGAGGATGATGACGAGGATGACGACGAGTTCGATGAGGACTACGAGGATCTCGACGAGAACGAGGACGACGACCTCGACGAAGACCTGGACGATGTCGGAGCGGAAGACCTCAAATAGCGTTTTCGCACGTGGGAGCCGCCTGAACGGAATCGGCGAACTGCCTGTAACTTCACGCACAGCCGGCAACGACTGACGCGGTAGCCGCCGGCTTTTGGGTAAAGTCGAACCGTGGCATGGTTTCAAGCAATTATTCTCGGCCTGGTTCAAGGCCTGACAGAGTTCATCCCGATTTCGTCATCGGCGCACATCAGTATCGTGGGGCAGCTCCTCCCGAATGACCAGGATCCAGGATCGGCCTTCACCGCGGTGACCCAATTGGGCACCGAATTGGCGGTCCTGCTGTTCTTCTGGCGTGACATCGTGCGCATCATCTCGCGATGGTTCGGTTCCCTGTTCGGAAGGGTGGACAAGTCCGATCCTGACGCCAGGATGGGTTGGTTCATCATCATCGGTTCGATTCCCATTGGAATCCTGGGCCTGCTTCTGCAGGACTACATCGACACCGAATTCCGGAGCCTCTGGATCACGGCGACGATGCTCATCGTCTTCGGCGTGTTCCTTGCGATTGCTGATCGGATCGGTCGGGAACAACTGGAGATCAAGGATCTGACGGTCAAGCACGGCATCTTCTACGGTCTCGGGCAGGCACTGGCTCTGATTCCGGGCGTTTCCCGTTCTGGCGGAACCATCATGACCGGTCTGTTCATGGGCTACACCCGTGAAACCGCTACCCGGTATTCTTTCCTCCTCGCGATTCCAGCCGTCTTTTTGTCCGGCCTCTACAAGTTGGCCAAGTCGGTGACCGATGGTTTCGATGCTTACTACTCCGTGGGTCCGACTCTTCTCGCCACCGTTATCGCGTTCGTCATCGGCTACGTCATGATTGGGTGGTTGCTCAAGTTCATCTCGAACCACAGCTACAACATCTTCGTCTGGTACCGGATTGTGCTCGGCGCCGTCGTCTTCGCACTGTTGGGCACGGGAGTACTTTCCGCCTGATCCCGCCTGCACCGCTCCACACGTCTTCACTGAAAGGTACATATGCGCGCCTGGTCCGCCCCCGAAATTCCAGCGCTCCACGACAGAGCACCCGTACCGTCGATCTTCGACTCCCGCCTCAACGAAATCGTCGGACTTCCCCGGGACACCGACTCGGCGAGGCTCTATGTTTGCGGGATCACCCCTTACGACGCGACCCACATGGGTCACGCGGCCACATATGTAGCTTTCGACCTTCTGAACCGCGCTTGGCGCGATGCGGGGTACCAGGTCACCTTCGTCCAGAACGTGACCGACGTCGACGATCCGTTGATTGAGCGGGCAGAACAGACCGGTGTCGACTGGAAGGCTTTGGCCGAGGACCAGACGGATTTGTTCAGGGGGGACATGGAAGCGCTGTCCGTGATCCCGCCGGAGCACTACATCGGTGCGACCGAGTCCGTGGACTGGATCGTCCCGTGGGTCGAACAAATGGTCGATGAAGGCTTGGCCTATCGGGCGGAAGGGTACGTGGACGGCGAGGGAACCGAGCATCCCGCTGGGGACGTCTATTTCAGCGTCCGCAAGGCAGCGGACACGCACAACGACCCCGCTCGCTGGTATCTGGGGTACGTCTCCAATTACTCGGAATCGGACATGGCCCCCTTGTTTGCTGAGCGCGGGGGAGACCCCGAGCGTCCTGGAAAGCACGACCCTTTCGACGCCCTCCTGTGGAGAGCTCACCGCAGGGGCGAGCCTGAATGGGACGGCGGCTCTCTCGGGCCCGGGAGGCCGGGCTGGCACATCGAGTGCACCGTGATCGCAGAGAAATACTTGGGTATGCCCTATACCGTGCAGGGCGGGGGCAACGATCTTCGTTTCCCGCATCACGAAATGGGGGCGGGGCACGCCTTCGCGATGACCGGTGAACTCATGGCCGAACACTATGCACACACGGGAATGGTCGGGCTCGACGGCGAGAAGATGAGCAAGTCCAAAGGCAACTTGGTTCTCGTTTCTTCCCTGCGTCAGCAGGGCGTCGACCCCGCGGCCATTCGGTTGGCGATCCTGTCCAACCATTACCGGGCCGACTGGTCGTGGAGTGACGACTTGCTGGAGGAAGCCACCCAGAAGCTCGCCCGGTGGAGGGAAGCGCTTCGGCAGGATTCGACGGAGCCCGAGCCGGACGCGTCACGGAGCGATCGTTTGATCTCCGATGTCCGTGACGCACTGGCGGACGACCTCGACGCGCCCTCAGCGGTCCGGGCCGTTGACGAGTGGGCCTCGATCGCCCTTTCCGGGGAACCGGCAGGCAACAGGGATGACGTCGCAGCCCTCATCACGGCCCGACTGGGTATTGCGGTGTGATGACCCATGACTTCGGCTGACGGCCTCTCCCTCGGGCGCATCGCGGGCATTCCGGTGCGGCTCTCGCGTTCATGGTTTCTTCTGACTCTTCTGATCGTGCTCGGCTACGGGAGTTTCCTCTCGTCCAGGTTCCCGTGGCTGGGGCCAGGTGCCTACGGAGCTGCGCTGGTTTTTGCCGTGTTGCTCGCAATCTCTGTCCTGATCCACGAGCTGAGCCATGGTCTCACCGCGAAAGCTTTCGGATGGTCGGTGGCCGGCATCAACCTGACCCTCATGGGAGGTCATACGACCTTCCCCTCGGGTCGCGCCAGCGCGGGTCGCTCGGCGCTGGTCTCGCTGGCGGGCCCCGTGTCGAACCTGGTTCTGGCCGCGATCGGGTGGGCGGTCATGGCCTGGGCCGAAGTCGGTGGATGGCCGGCCCTGGTGTTGTACCTGCTGACGACGTCGAACGGTTTCGTCGGTATTTTCAATCTGTTGCCCGGCATTCCGCTGGACGGCGGCTACGTCGTGGAAGCCTTCGTTTGGAAAGTCACGGGGTCACAAGACACGGGAACGCGCGCGGCCGCCGTTTTGGGGTTCGTCGCCTCAGCGGGCCTCCTGGTCTGGCTCGTGGCGTCAGGGGCGTGGCACAGCCTGGGAATGATCGTCCTGACGGTCATGGTCGCCTTCATCATCATGTCCGGCTCTCTCCAGGCGTACCGGAACATTGCCATGCGCAGGGCCGTCGGGACCCTCTCTGTCGCGGGATTGGCCAGGCCCACAGTTCCCGTCGACCGGATGCAGCCCCTGAGCGACTTTCCGCCCCTCACGGATCCCCGAGCTGTTTTCGTCGTCACCGGAGCGGACGGCAAGGGACTCGGCGTCGTGGATGCCCAGGCCATGATGGCCGCGGATGCGGCGGGTGACGTGTCCGCGACCGCGGAGGCGCTCATGGTCTCCGTCGCGTGGGACAGCCCTGTTCCGGGCAACCTGAAAGGGCAGGCGCTCGTTTCCCAGATCGCCCGGCTTCCCGGCCGCATTTGGCCCGTGGCCTCCTGGCAGGGGCGCGGTTCCGTCCTGTTCGAAGCCGACGTCATCGACGCCGTCAAAAGGGGCCAGTCCGGCCGGGACCGCCCGTAGCAGATTGCGGGCGAGGTCGGCGTCGATTCCTCGTGAGACAATAGGCGACGATCCTCAAGCCCTACACCAGGAGATCCACTTCCATGGCCTCAGACACCTCGGCATCCCACGACGAAGCGGCGACCGGCGCCCATAATCGGCGCGGTCCTTTCCGGCCGGGAGACCGTGTCCAGCTGACGGATGAGCGCCGTCGAATGAATACGATCACGCTGGAAGAGGGTGGAGAATTCCACACCCACCGCGGTGTCCTGGTGCACGATGACCTCATCGGTCAACCCGAAGGCACCGTGATCACCAATTCGGTCGGCGTCCAGTACCAGGCGCTGAGGCCTCTGCTGAAAGACTTCGTTCTCTCGATGCCTCGAGGCGCCGCCGTGGTGTACCCGAAGGATGCGGGCCAGATCATCACCATGGCCGACATTTTTCCTGGGGCCCGCGTCATCGAAGCCGGGGTCGGATCCGGGGCGCTCAGCATTTCGTTGCTCCGCGCCATCGGCGACACCGGGCACCTGCGTTCCTTCGAACGTCGCGAAGAATTCGCGGATATCGCCCAGGGAAACGTGGAGACCATGTTCGGAGGGCCCCACCCTGCCTGGAGCCTCACTCTGGGCGACCTCGCCGAGCAACTGGGGGAATACGAGGCACCCGGCACGGTCGACCGTGCGGTCCTGGATATGTTGGCCCCATGGGAATGCGTCTCGGCGGTGGCCACGGCGCTCGTTCCCGGCGGCGTGGTCATCTGCTACGTCGCCACCGTGACGCAGTTGTCCCGGGTGGCAGAGGCATTGCGGGCGGACGGACGGTTCACCGAACCGGAGTCCTTCGAGACCATGGTCCGTGGGTGGCACGTCGAAGGTCTCGCGGTTCGTCCTGATCACCGGATGGTTGCGCACACCGGCTTCCTCATCTCCGCAAGGAGACTTGCCGATGGTTCGGAGCGGCTTGCTCCGAAACGACGTGCCTCCAAGACGGAATTCACCGACGAAGACATGAACGCGTGGACTCCCATGGCATTGGGTGAGAGAAATGTTTCCGATCGAAAATTGCGGCGGGCTGCGCGGGACGCTCGCAAGCTTGCCGATCGCGCCGCGGACCAAGGCCACGATGCGGACCCGAGTGGAGACTAGCCTGCCCTCAGTGCCATGCTTGATGCATGGCCGAGTCTGACCCCACAGTGAACCAACGAGATGTCGAGATGACCCAGCGACAGGTGAACACGTTGCGCGATCAGCGCACCGAGCTGAACCGCCGCCTCAAGGACACCACGGAACGCAACGAGAAGCTCGTTCACGCGCTGGAAAACGCCAGGGGAGACATCCAACGCCTCAAGCAGGTCATCGCCCAGGATCTCGAGGCGCCCATGAACCAGGCCAAGGTGGTGGGCGTCAACCGCAGAAACCTCTCCGCGGCGTCGATCTCGGAAGATGCTCCTCCGCTGATTGCCACGCAGGAGAGCCTCGACGTCGTGATGGGCGGACGTCGCGTTCGGGTGCCGGTGAGCCCGGTTCTGGACATCGAGGACGTCCAGGTGGGCATGACCGTGCTGTTGACCGAAACCGTGGGTGCCTGCGCTTGTGTGGGTTTTCAGCAGACCGGCGACATCGCTACCGTCCGCGAACTCCTGGGACGCGAACGGCTTGTCCTGGGGACCGGGTCGAATACGCAGGTTGTCGTTCTTCGCTCCGGCCAGCTGGCACACGAGGAGATCAGAGTGGGTGACGCCGTCGCCTACGACCCCTCCAGCGGGGTGGCCCTGAGCATGGTTCCCAAGACGGACGCCGAGGAGCTCGTGCTGGAGGAAACTCCGGACGTCTCCTATGAGAATATCGGCGGTCTCTCGTCCCAGATCGAGCAGATACGTGACGCCGTCGAATTGCCGTTCCTTCATCCGGACCTCTACCGCGATTATGATCTCAAGCCGCCCAAGGGCATTCTGCTGTACGGGCCGCCAGGAAACGGGAAGACCCTGATCGCCAAAGCCGTGGCCAAGGCCCTCGCAGATCGCATGACCGGGCAGAAGCCTGACGGGACGCTCCGTGGATACTTCTTGAACATCAAGGGCCCTGAACTGCTGGACAAGTTCGTGGGCGAAACCGAGCGACAGATTCGCGCCATCTTCTCCCGAGCCAGGGACAAGGCCACGGCGGGTAATCCGGTGGTCATCTTCTTCGACGAGATGGAATCCCTGTTCCGCACGCGGGGTGCGGGGAAGTCCTCGGACGTGGAGACGACCATCGTTCCCCAGCTCCTGGCCGAGATCGACGGTGTCGAGTCACTGGACAACGTGATCGTGATCGGCGCGACGAACCGTGAGGACATGATCGACCCCGCCGTCTTGCGTCCCGGGCGCCTGGACGTCAAGGTTCGCGTGGACCGCCCGGACTACAAGGGCACGGCCGAAATTTTCGGGCTCTACGTTCATCCTGGACTTCCGCTGGAGGAACACGAGCTGTCCCGCCACGCGGGCGACAGGGACGCGACGGTTTCCCGCCTGATTCGCGAACTCGTGGCCGAGATCTTCTCGAAGGACGAGGACCGGCGCTACCTGGATGCCGTGCTTGCCGACGGGCGCCGTATCACCACCTACTGGTCGGATTTCCTGTCCGGGGCGTTGATCCGGAACATCGTGGATCGTGCCAAGAAACTCGCGATCAAGGACTACCTGGACCACGGGCGCCAGGGTCTGACCCTCGATCATCTGAGGACGAGTGCGCGCGACGAATTCGAGCAGCAGCGTGACTCCGCGTCCCGTGGAGACATCGAGGACTGGCTGAACTACATCGGATATTCGGTTCCGCTGACAGGCATCGAACCGCCGGAGAGCGGTACGCGCGCCCGTGAGGACGAGAGGGCGGCATCGTGATATTCGAGCGCATCATGGGCACCGAAACCGAATACGGGGTCGTGTGCCCGTCCAAGCCATCGGCTCATGAGACAGTTCTCTCGACTCTCGTGGTCGATAGCTATGAGCATGCCGCGACGGAAGCCGGGTGGGACTACGAATCGGAGAGCCCGCTGGAGGACGCCCGAGGCTACAGCATGGGTGCCGCAGAAGCCCATCCGAGCCAGCTCACCCACCAGGGACACGTGCTGACCAGCGAGGACGTCGCGCGGGAGCTCTATGAGGAGTCCCCGGACATGCTCAGCCCTGCGTTCTGGGACAGGGCGGTCATGAACCGTGTTCTCCCCAATGGTGCCCGGTTGTATGTCGACCATGCCCACCCGGAGTATTCGGCTCCGGAGACCACCGACCCTTGGGCAGCGACAGCCTGGGATCTCGCGGGAGACCGTATCGCGGCCGCCGCTGCGGCGTCGGTGACGGACCGGTACGGTTCGACCTGGCCGGAGCCGATCAACCTGTACAAGAACAACACGGACAACAAATCCGTCTCCTACGGTGCCCACGAGAACTATCTCGTCCCGCGCAGCCAGGATTTCCAGACCCTTGCCAAGGATTTCATCCCGTACCTGGCGACACGTCAGGTCATCGCTGGTGCTGGCCGTGCCGGTATCGGTGCGGATGGCGTGCGGCCCGGATTCCAAATCAGCCAGCGCGCGGATTTCTTCGAACGGGAGATCGGTCTCGAGACAACGATTCGCCGTCCCATCGTGAATACCCGCGATGAGCCGCACGCGGATTCCGACAAGTACCGCCGTCTGCACGTCATCACGGGGGATTCCAACCTCGCGCACACGTCTGTCCTTCTGAAGCTCGCAAGTGCGGCCGCGGTGCTCACACTCATCGAACACGGTTGCGCGCCTGACCTCCGGCTCGCCCGGCCGGTTGAAGCAATGCGTATCGTGAGTCACGATCCCGATCTCCGGGCGACGCTCGAGCTGCAGGACGGACGTCGCATGACGGCGGTCCAGATGCAGCGTGCCTACGCGGAAGCCGCTCAGGACCTCGCCGATCGCGAAGGATGGGACTCGGAGTCGAGCCGAAAGACCTTCGGAATCTGGTTCGAGGTCCTCGAAGGATTAGAAAAGGACCCTCTGTCCCTCGCCGACCGTCTGGACTGGGTCGCGAAATATTCTCTGATTCGCCAGTACGAGGCGCGCGGCATCGGCGTCGACCATCCGAAGATCCAGGCGCTCGACCTCCAGTATTCGGATCTGCGTCCGGAGAAGAGCCTTTACACCAAGCTGGAATCCCTCGGACGGATCAGAACGCTGATCGACCCTGAGCGGATCGACGACGCCGTGTCGGCACCGCCGGAAAACACCCGCGCGTATCTGAGAGGAAGACTGATCGGCCGCTGGCCTCAGCAGGTCGTTTCGGCCGGCTGGGAGGTCCTGTCCGTCACAGATCCGAGCACGGACCGAACGCACCGGTGGCTCATGGACGAGCCGACGAACTGCACCAGCGAGCAGGTTCGGCAGGTGCTCGAATCGAGCAACACCGCGCACCAGGCGCTGAGCCGCATCGGTCTCCGAAGAATTCCCTGATGAGAAAGGACCATTGACATGGCACAATTTCGTGACTCCTCGCAGGATCGTCAGCAGAACCAGGCAGCTGAGGAAGATCAGGAACTGATCAGCGCCCAGCAGCCGGTCGATCAGGGTCTCGTCGACGACACTGACGACATCCTCGACGAAATCGACAGCGTCCTGGAGGAGAACGCCGAGGACTACGTGCGCGGTTTCGTCCAGAAGGGCGGCCAGTAGGCCCCATGGATCAGCGAATCTTCGGTATCGAAACCGAATTCGGTATCCGGTACTCAATGGCCGGAATGGGGCAGCTCGGCCCAGAGGAGGCTGCGCGCAAGCTGTTTCGGCCGGTGGTCGAGTGGGGTCGGTCCTCCAACGTGTTCCTGGAAAACGGCTCGCGTCTCTATCTCGATGTCGGGTCCCACCCGGAATATGCGACCGCCGAGTGTGCGGACCTGACCGATCTCGTCCGCCAGGACAAGGCCGGGGAGAGGCTTTTCGAAAAGCTCGCCGACCAGGCCGAGGAAGCCCTCAACCGGCAGGGGATGGAGGGCAAGCTCTATCTGTTCAAGAACAACGCGGATTCGGCCGGCAACTCTTTCGGATCCCACGAGAACTATTTGCTGTCACGCAAAGCCGAATTCTCCAGACTCGTCCGGTTCCTGATCCCGTTCCTGGTGAGCCGACAGCTCGTCGTCGGTGCGGGCCGTGTCCATCCGTCGGGTCCTCCCCAGATCAACGGCTCGTCGGAAAACGGCGATCCCTCATACTCTTTCTCCCAGAGAGCGGATTATGTGTGGGAGGCGGCTTCTTCTGCTACCACGCGATCACGTCCGCTCATCAACACCCGGGACGAACCGCATGCCGATGCTGCGCAGTATCGGCGCCTTCACGTGATCGTGGGGGACTCGAACATGTCGGAGACCACCACCTTGGCCCGAGCCGGGATGACCGACCTCATCCTCAGAATGATTGAGGACCGACAGGGTCTGGACGATCTCGAGCTGGCGAACACCGGCCAGGCCCTCCGAACCCTGTCCCACGACCTGACCGGGCGGACCACTGTCGAGTTGAAGGATGGCCGGATGATGTCCGGCCTTGACCTGCAGAGGCTGTATCTCGACGCGGCGGTTTCCTATACGGATCGGCAAGGGGCGTCTCGCCCGGAGACCGAATACGTCCTGGACCTCTGGGGGCGCACCTTGGACGCGATCGAAACGCAGGACACCTCGGCGATTGACACCGAAATCGACTGGGCCATCAAGAAAAAGCTGCTGGACCGGACCGCAGGGAAGCTCGGCGCCGATTATTCCCATCCACGCATCGCACAAGTGGATCTCGCCTACCACGACATCAAGCAGAGCCGAGGAGTGTTCTACCTGTTGCAGGCCAAGGGGTTGGCTCGTCGCTGGGTCGATGAGGAGTCCGTGACCAGGTCGGAAACCGTTCCTCCGGAGACCAGGGCCGCTCTGCGCGGGCGGTTCATCGCAGCGGCCCGTGCCGCGGGCCTGGATTACACGGTCGATTGGGTGCATTTCAAGATCAATCAGCAGATTGCGCTGTCCCACTCGTGCCAGGATCCCTTCGCCACGCAGGACGCCGAGGTGGGAAAATCGATCCGTGCAATGCAGGACGCGACGCGCCGGGATCAACGGGCCATGCCGCCGTTGATCTGACCGGCCTCTTCGGCTGTGGCTCAGGTGTAATACAGTCATTCAGGGCGGTGGCACGTCACTCAAGAGCTCTCACCGCTCACTCACGACGACGAGGAAATCAACAGTGCGCAAATCTCTCAAACTTTCTGCCGCCGCTATCGCTCTCACCCTCGCGCTGGCAGGGTGCGGAGGCAGCAACGATCTCGAATCCGTGGACTTCAAGGATCAGGGCAAAGACAAGGCTCCTTCGGTGTCCTTCGATACGCCCCTGTCCGTCAAGGACGAAGACAGCCGGGTCCTGGAGAAGGGCGACGGCGAGGACGTCAAGGAAGGTGACACGGTGCTTGTGGACGCCGCCGTCTTCAACGGTGCAGACCAGAAGAGCCAGGGCGATACCTATTCCGGCTCACCGATCACGATCACCGTCAATGACCAGCTCAAGGAGAAGCTTCCCAAGGTCTACGACATCCTGAAGGACACCAAGGTCGGAACCAGCTTCGCGTATGCCAAGAAGCCCGAGGACAACTCATCCGAGGGTTCTTCGGGTGGTTCCGACGAAAAGGATGCGAGCGCGGTGGAGGTTTACACCGTCTCCAAGAAGCTCAAGAAGTCCGCTGAAGGTTCCGAGGTCCCACCCCAGGACGGCCTCCCCAAGGTCACGATGAAGGACAGCGGCCCGGAGATCTCGATCCCCGAAGGTCAGGAAGAGCCGACAAGTGTCAACGCTCAGAATCTCATCGACGGCAGCGGAGACGAGGTCAAGGACGGCGAGAAAGTCTACGTCAAGTACTCGGGTGTGACCTGGTCCGACGGCAAGCAGTTCGATTCGAATTGGACCAAGGATCCCACGGGTTTCCCGCTGGACCAGGTCATCAAGGGGTGGGGCGAAGGCCTCAAGGGCAAGAAGGTCGGAGACCGAGTGCTCCTCGAAGTTCCCACCGACAAGGCCTACGGAAGCAAGGAACAGCTCGGGTCCGAGTCCCAGCAGCCGGCCGGTCCGTTGGTCTTCGTGATCGACATCCTGGGAACCTCCAAGGCAGATCCGCCGGAGGATTCCCAGGGCGGCTCCGGTATGCAACAGGGCGATGCCCAACAAGGCGCGCAACAAGGCGCCCAGTAGTAGAAATTCAGACCCATTTCTGGAAGGAACCCCATGTCATTCGGACAGCGCAATCTCGACCGCACCAAACCCGAGATCGATTTTCCTGAAGGACCTGCACCCGAGTCGTTGCGCGTGATCGACCTGATCGAGGGATCGGGCCGTGCGCTGGAGCGCGGAGACCAGGTCACGTGCCATTACGTCGGGGTGACTTTCGACGGCGGCGAGGAATTCGACGCCTCGTGGAACCGGGGAGAGCCGCTGGGGTTCCGGGCCGGCGTCGGCCAGGTCATCCAGGGCTGGGACGAAGGCCTGATCGGAATGAAGGTCGGCGGGCGCCGTCGATTGGAAATTCCGTCCGAGCTCGCCTACGGCAAACGCGGTGCAGGGAACGTGATTGGCCCGGATCAGGCCCTGGTATTCGTGGTCGATCTCGTCGAGGCTCGCTCATCGTGAACTCGAACTCAGCAGCCCCAGAAGGTTAGGCCGATCCTGTGCCCGTCAAGGTTCCAGAGCGGTTGTTCGCGCTGTACGGATTCATGCTCTCCCACGAGCGGCCCGTTCCGAGGCAGAGAATCCGGGAAAGCATCGATGCGTACCGGAGCATCGGTTCGGACTCGGCCTTCGAGCGAACCTTCGAGCGAGACAAGGCGGCCCTGCGCAATCTGGGCATGAAGATTGCGGCCATCCAGGATTATGGGGAAACCCTTTATCGGATCGATCGGGAGAATCTGTGGCTCGGTCGCGAGGAATTCACCCCGGCGGAGAGACTGACGCTCGGAATTGCGGCGCGCCTGTGGTCCGATCCGAATTATGCGCACGACGCCGAGCGCGCCGTCCGACGGCTCGGCTACGGCGAACACGACACGGACGGCGCCGTTGGCCTGAAGCACGTGACGCCGCGCCTCAGCGGAGGCGGGGGACATCTGGAAACGATTCTCGGGGCGCTGGCCTACGGCTCCGAGGTTTCCTTCTCCTACAGGTCCGCCAATTCCCTGGACACGTCCCGACGCCGCATCCGCCCATGGGGCGTTGGTCAACGATTCGATCATTGGTATGTCAGTGGGTGGGACGCCGAGCGGCAGGCTCCGCGTAACTTTCGGTTGTCGAGGATGACGTCCATCTCGGTGCGCGAATCGAGCCTTCCTGGAGCACCCGAGGACTTTTCGATGAAGTCCGTGTTGGAAGGCATTTCGGAATCGCCGGCGCCGGTGGTCGTCCTCCGTTGCCCGGCCGGTGCAGCCCCCGTGGTCTTGGACTGGTCGGAATCGGGTACGGGAATGCGGCTCCAGGATCAGTTCCCGGAGTTCGATTCCGTGACGCGAGTCGTTGAGGCGGTCGCCGATGTTCCGGATGTCCTCGAATTCGTGCGTTGCCTGGCCGAGTTGGGATCCGGAGTCGAGTTCCGGGTACCCGAGGGACAGGAGTTCGATGAGGACTCCGTTCGGCGCGAGGTAGATCGCACCATACAGAGGGCGATCGATCTCCAGGATCGCGTCTCCGTTGCCGTCACTGACCGGGACACCGAGATCATCGAGCCCAAGCGAGGCAGGCAGAGAGAGGCCAATGACCGTCGGTTCGTGCGACTCGTGGATCTGGCGTCCTACGTGGGAAGCAATCCGGGGTGCGGAATCCGAGAAATCGCCCGGCACCTTCATGTCGCTACGGCCCAGGTCAGACAGGATCTCGATGCCATCGCCAACGCGAGCGACGAGATTCTCGGTGGAGCGTATCTCCGGGTTTCGGCGTACGACGACGAAGTCTTCGTCGAGCTTCCCGAGGAGCTCGGGCGTGCGCTGAATTTGGCGCCCGACCAGACGATCCGCCTTTTGCTGGCGATCCAGTTGCTGGGCCAGGTTTCCCCGGACCACGCGCGCACCGTCGAAGAGATCTCCCGAAAACTCGTCAGTGGCGCGAACGGCGCGGGCGTGTCCTCCGACCAACTGTCGGTTCGCTTGGAACCACAGATGGCGAAAACTGTGGATGCCCTGCGAGCCGCCGCCGATGGTGGACGTACGGTCGAGATCGACTACAGGTCGCGCGGCCAGACATCGGCCAGCGAACGGCGGGTGAGGCCACACGACGTCTATTCACGGGGAAATACCTGGTACCTCGAGGCGGAGAGCACGGCTCACGCAGAGGTCAGGACCTATCGCATTGAGGCAATTCATGGCCTTCGGGAGGTCGAGACCACTGAGGGCGACGTCATCCCGGCCCTAGGGGAGTCCCCCTCTGAGCCCGCCCGGACCCTGGTGTGGGTCTCTGCTGATGCCGAGCCACTGGCGGATGCTTTGGGGGGAGAGATCATCGGCCACGTGGCCGTTCCTGGTTCGGCCGACGACGACGGAACGCCGGAATCCGGGCTCGTGATCGAGATTGATGTCATCGACTGGTTCAGTCTGTACCGATTGATGCTCCACCATGCCGGGTCCATGGCGTTGTGGAGGGCACGGCCGTGGACGACGGAATGGTACGAATCCGCGAAGGCCCGGGGGATCGACGTCGCCGGATCCTGGTGACCAGTTCAACCCTGTCCGACCGTCGGGGCCGGAGGATCGATGATTATAATGAACGTATGCCTTGGTGGTTTTGGATACTCTTGTGGACGGTCCTCGTCCTCGTATCCGCGGCGATTCTCGGGTGGTTGGCCTGGCGAACCGTACAGCGGTTCTTCGGCGCCCTCGAGGACGTCGGTTCACTCGGGGAAGATATGACCAACCGATGGGAGACATCGGCCAGTTCAGTGGCTACGGGAATCCGTGAGGCACCCGTTCCCGGAATACTCGTCCCAATCCACCGAGCCCGTGAAGAGTATCTTCGCGAACGCTCGACGCGACATCAACGAAAAGCAGCCCAGCGCATCGCGCGGCGGGACCGTCTCGGTCAGCCCCAGAATTTCAGGGATATGATGCGAGGCGACAAGAAAGGAAGAACCCATGCTCGGTAGGCTCTTTGACCACCCCGTCTATCTCCTGATTCTCCTGGTCATCATCCTCTTGCTCTTCGGCGCCCCGAAACTTCCCGGCATGGCTCGCAGCCTGGGCCAGTCGATGAAGATCTTCAAGTCCGAGGTCAAGGACATGAAGGATGACAAGGACGAGACGTCAGCCAAGAATCACGTCGTCAACGGTGAAGTCGTCGACAACGAAACCGGCCGGGGCTCGCACTCGGCCGGGTCCTCGACCGATAATTCCGATGTCCGGGATCAGGGCACGACGAAGAATTAGCCGCTGATGCTCCGGCCGCAAGAACCTCCGTCCCCGAGACGATGAGGTGAGACCGCGGCCGGAGTTCTGCTGACTCGAGGACACGGACCGAAGCATGGCATCCAAGTACAGCCGCAAGGGCAACCCCCAGGCGCAGATGGCGTTGCGCGAACACCTCCGGGAGTTTCGCAATCGAGTGATGAAAGCGGCCATAGCCACCGTGTTGGCAGCTATAGCCGGGTTCTTCTTCTATTACCCGGTCATGCGCGCTATCACCGAGCCCATCGCTGACATCGCCCAGGACCATGGACGTCATGCAAGCATCAACTTCAACGGCGTCGCCTCGGCGTTCGATGTCATGGTCCAGGTTTCACTGGCCATCGGCCTGGTTCTGGCCTCACCGGTCTGGCTCTACCAGCTGTGGGCGTACATCACACCAGCACTCCACAAGAAGGAAAAGCTGTACGCCGTCAGTTTCGTGTGTGTCTCGGTTCCCTTGTTCCTGCTGGGCATCTGGATCGCGTGGCTGTGCATGCCGACGGCCGTCAAGACCCTCACCGCGTTCACGCCCGAGGGCCAGTCCAACTTCATTGAGGCGAAGACCTACATCTCTTTCGTCGTCAAGTTGATCATTTCCTTTGGTGTATCTTTTGTCATTCCCGTCGCTCTGGTGGGCGTGAACATGATGGGCCTCATCCGTGGGCGTACCATCCTCAAGTCCTGGCGCTGGGTCGTGGTCATTGTCGCTCTGCTGGCCGCGATGACGGCCCCGGGCACGGATGTGATGACGATGTTCTATCTGATGGCCCCGCTGTTGATCCTGTTTTTCCTTGCCATCGCCATTTGCATGTTCAACGACAAGCGTCGGGACAAGAAGAACGCAAAACTGGCAGAGTCCTACGGCGCCGATGCCCACAAGGCCACGTCCGAAGAGGGCCTGGAACAGCTCGGTCGGTAGGGGAGCCGCAAGCCTTCGCTCCGTAGCGGAGTACGTCGTATAGCTGAATCGGTACGTGCGTGCCCGTGCGTGCCGATAGGCTGGTGTTATGCCCAGTTACGCCGAGAAATACGAAGCGGCCAAGGCCCGTAGCGAGTACCTCAAGAGCTCCGTGGGTCTTTTCGAAAGCTCCCTCGACTTTCCGCTCGATGATTTCCAGCGGGAAGCATGCGAGGTATTGCAGGACGGCGATGGTGTCCTGGTCGCCGCGCCCACGGGCGCCGGCAAGACGGTCGTGGGTGAATTTGCGGTATTCCTGGCCCGGCGGCACGGCAAAAAAGCCTTCTACACCACGCCCATCAAGGCCCTGTCGAACCAGAAATTCCACGACCTCAGCCGGATTTACGGAGCCGAGAACGTAGGCCTCCTCACGGGGGACATCTCCGTGAACCCAGAGGCCCCCATCATGGTCATGACTACCGAAGTTCTGCGCAACATGCTGTACGCGCAGTCTTCGACCCTTTCCTCGCTGGGATTCGTGGTGATGGACGAGGTCCACTACCTGGCCGACCGGTTCCGTGGTGCCGTCTGGGAAGAAGTCATGATCCACCTCCCCGAATCCGTGGCCGTCGTGTCGCTGTCTGCCACCATCTCGAACGCCGAGGAATTCGGGCAGTGGCTCGACACGGTGCGTGGGTCCACCCGAGTGGTCGTGTCGGAACATCGACCCGTTCCGCTGTGGCAGCACGTCATGGCCGGACACCGCCTGTACGACCTGTTTGCGGACAACACGACCATCTCGAAAGCGGCGGACATCGTGCGCCGAGACGGCACCGAAAAGATCAAGGTCAATACGGATCTGTTGAAGGCCACATCCCGAAGAGGCCCAGGGCCCCGCCGCGGGTCCCGCCGCGGCAAAGGAAAAGGTCAGGGGCGCGGCGGTCCGCCGCCCATGCGGCGTGCCCCTCGGCCCGTTGTTCTGAGGTCTCTCGACGAGAACGGGCTGCTGCCAGCGATCTACTTCATTTTCTCGCGCGCCGCATGCGACGACGCAGTACTGCAATGCATTGCCTCGGATATCCGATTGACCGACCAGCGCCAGGCGCAAATGATTCGTGCCTACATCGCCGAGGCCACGGCCTCTGTGGATCTGAAAGATCTCAGGGTCCTGGGCTTCGATGACTGGCGCGAGGGCCTGTCCCGGGGGATTGCATCCCACCATGCCGGGATGCTTCCGCTGTTCAAGGAAATCGTCGAACATCTATTCACTCTGGGCCTGGTCAAGGTGGTCTTTGCGACGGAAACCCTGTCCTTGGGCATCAACATGCCCGCCCGGAGTGTAGTGATCGAGAAACTCTCCAAATTCAATGGTGAGCAGCACGTCGATATCACCCCCGGTGAGTACACCCAGTTGACGGGGCGCGCCGGACGCCGGGGGATCGACGTCGAAGGCCATGCCGTGGTGCTATGGAATGACGGGATGGATGCCAAGGCCATTGCGGGGCTCGCTTCTCGACGAACCTACCCGCTCTACTCGAGCTTCAAACCGACCTACAACATGTCGGTGAACCTCCTGGACCAGTTCGGGGCCGAGCGCGCGATGAGCATCCTGGAGTCTTCCTTCGCCCAGTTCCAGGCAGACAAGTCGGTGGTCAGCCTCGCGTCCAAGGTGAGGCGACAAGAGAAGGCCTTGTCCGGCTACGAAGAGTCCATGACCTGCCACTTGGGCGATTATGTCGAATATGCGAACTTGAAGTACAAGTTGAATCAAACCGAGAAGCGTCGCTCCAAGGAGCGAAAGAGACTGACTCGGTCCGCCGCGGAGTCAACGATGCAGTTGCTGGTTCCCGGCGACGTCGTCGACATTCCCCGTGGACGAAACTCGGGACCTGCAGTGGTGGTGGGGAAGCCCCAGGGTGGATTCGAGACTCGGATCGGCGTCGTGACGATGTCTGCCCATCTTCGTGTGATTGGCCCGTCCGAATTCGATGGAAGCATTCAACCTATATCCAAGGTCAAGGTTCCCAAGCACTTCACCGGGAGGACACCTCAGGATCGGCGCGACATGTCCGCGCGGGTCAAGTCTGCTCTGGACGAAGGAAAACCCGGGCGAACCATCAAACCGCCGAAATCTCCGGAGTTTGAGTCCCCAGAGGAGGACAAACGCGAGATCGACCGGCTGAGGCGAGCCGTCGAGTCCCATCCGTGCCACGGATGCTCGGAACGGGAAGACCACGCTCGATGGTTCAACCGATGGGTTAAGTTGAAGAAGGAAACCGACTCTCTTCGCCATCAGATCGATTCGAGGACCAACACGATCGCCCAACGATTCTCGAATATCCTCGATCTGCTCGCGGACTACGATTACGTCGGTCCCGACGACTCAGGGGAGCCCCGGCTGCGCAGCGCGGGTGAGACACTGCGGAAAATCTACGGGGAAAGGGACCTGCTGACGTCGCTGGCATTGCGTGACGGCTACTTCGAGGGCCTGGACCCGGCGGCACTGTGCGCGGCGGCGTCTTCCTTGGTCTATTCGGGGAAGCGCGATGAGACCGTGTTCCTCCGGACCTATCCGGCCGGTCTCCAGGAGAGAGCGAACCGGCTGCATGGCTTGTGGACCGACCTCGCGGGCCGTGAACGCCATCACCGACTGCCAGAGACGCCCGTTCCGGATGTCGGGCTCATGTGGTCCGTCTACCGGTGGGCCAGGGGAGACTCGTTGTCGAAGAGCCTGGAGGGCTCGGGCCTGGTGGCCGGGGATTTCGTGCGTTCGACCAAGCAGGTCATCGACGCCCTGGATCAGCTGGGCCATGCCGTGGACGATCCGATGTGGCGCACCGGATGCGAAGCAGCCACCAATCTCATCAAGCGCGGTGTCATTATTCACGAATTGGAGACTCCTGTCGGCTCGGACGACGACGTCTTCGGCCAGGAATGGGAAGAATCGGAAGAAATATGAGCATGATCACACACAATGACGGCGAAGCGACCGTGATGTACAGGAACGGATCGGTCTACAGCCCCGCCGACCCCTTTGCCACGGCCGTCCTGGTTCAAGGCGATCGCGTCGTTTGGGTTGGGGAGGAGGCAGGCGCCGACTCCCTGACGGATGACAAGGTGACCACGGTGGACCTGGACGGTCTCGTACTCGTTCCCGGGTTCGTTGGTCGAGCGGGCTCGACGCCGGGGGAGAATGATCGATCGGCCATGATCGCGGCCGGATACACCGCTTGCATCGTCGATGACACGCAGCGACCCATGGAACTGCACTCCTTTTCGGATGAACCCGATCGTCAGCTTCCGGCCGAGGTCGTCGTCCGGCGTGAGTCCGAATCGGCCGGCTCGCCGGGGGAGAGCGAGATGCTGATCGAAGCCAGCCTGTCGGACACCGACTGGATCGACCTGGTTCGAGACGAACTACGGAACGGTTCTGCCGTCGGTTTGCTGCCGGGTGTTCGGACGCGAGGCACGGAGAGCCCAGTCAACCCGTGGGCGTGGGCGGCCTTGGGACTCCGGAGCGACGTCGACGCGGTCGGGCTGCCCACCCGTGCAACGTTCACGGCGCAAACTCGTGGCGTGAAAAGGCTGTTTCGCGCGGGCGGTCCCTTCGGTGGTCAGATCGTTCCGGACTCGTCGGCAGATTTCACCGGGTGGCGGGCCGAGGCCCTCATGGTCCAGACGGCGGACACCCGAATTGCCGCATGGAGCACGGACCCCCGCGCTCGGACCCCGTTGCTTCCGGAACTCGTGGGGGAGAAATATCCGGTCTTTGAGCTGGCCCGGATCGGAACAACCGAGTACCGGATGTGACGGACAAGCCGGAACAGCTCGTCAGGATATTGTGGACGAGTTGGGATAAAGTAGCGCCGGAACCGAATATCACGAAGTAACACGAGGGCGACCTCACTGACTTCAAGACCTCCGCAGGAGCATTCACAGTGGAACTCAAGACCCTGACAGTGATCCCCACGTACAACGAGCTCGAAGCTCTGCCCGTGGTGATCGAGCGCCTGCGTGCCGCACAGCCCGAGGTCCACGTCCTCGTGGTCGACGACAACAGCCCGGACGGAACCGGTGAGCTGGCCGATCGGCTCTCCCGTGAGGACGAGAAGATTCATGTGCTCCACCGGAAAGGCAAGGGAGGCCTGGGGGCGGCCTACATTGCCGGTTTCACGTGGGGGATGGAGCGAGACTATGAGGTTCTCGTCGAGATGGATGCCGACTGCTCCCACCAGCCGGAACAACTGGGGCGTTTGCTTGAGGCGATCGACCGAGGTGCGGACCTCGCCATCGGCTCTCGCTACGTACCCGGGGGGAAGACCGTCAATTGGCCCTGGCACCGTCAGTTCCTCTCCCGTGGAGCCAATTTCTATGCTCAGACGATGTTGGGAACTGATGTTCGCGATATCACCGCTGGATACAGGGCGTTCCGTCGCGGGACTCTGGATCGCCTCGATCTTGAAACCATCGACTCGGTAGGCTATTGCTTCCAGATCGATCTCGGGTGGCGAGCCGAGTTGGCGGGACTCACCATCACGGAGGTTCCGATCACGTTCGTGGAGCGCGAGGTCGGGGATTCCAAGATGGACTCCGGAGTCATCCTGGAATCGATGACGAAAGTGGCCCGCTGGGGGCTCGGAGCTCGTGCCAAGACCCTGTGCAACAAGCTACGGGCCGTGCGCGCAACGGCGTAGGCAACGGACCGGGCGAAGAGACAAAGATCGGGGCGACACCCACTGGGTGTCGCCCCGATCTTTGTCATCTGCTCCTACGGCGTTCGGAGAACGAGGGTTAGCTCTCCTGGTCGGCCGGAATCTCGTGACGTTTACGGTAGTAATCGATGCGCTTCTGCAAGGTCTCCTCGAGCTCCTCCATCGATCGGCGCTCGAGCAACATGTCCCAGTGCGTACGCACGGGCTTCTCGTTGCTCGTGTCCGGCTTGCTGCCGTCCATGAGCAGAGCCTCCTTGCCCGACTTCGCGGTCCAGGTAGCCGGGATCTCGGCCTCTGCAGCGAAGGTCACGAAGACCTGTTCGCCGTCGTCGGTCCGGTACTCGACCCGCTGGCGCGGAGCAGGCTGCACGCCCTGTTCGGACTCCATGGACTGGGAGCCCAAGCGCATACCTCGAAGGCTGCGGTCACTCATAGATCATTTCCTTCCCGAGTAGGAACGGGGTCACGGCATCATGTTCAGCGACACGACGCCCACGTTTATTCCTGACTATGGTCTCATTCTCCCGAGCGGAGGCTAAATCAGCGCTCCGCAGGGGAGAGGATCGGTGACTACTGGTGCCCAGGAATGCCGTAGTCGTCGCCGTCGTTTCCGGAACGCTCCGTCGCGGTGGATGCACCGGAACCCGACTCGGGTTGATCGTCCGTCGCGGGCGAGACCGGCTCATCCGGATCGATGCTCGAGGGCGGCATTTCGAAGTCATCAGGGTCGACGCTGGTCTGGTTGACGTCCGGCTTGAGATCGTCTTCGGTGACCTTGAGAACCGGGGAGTCGACGATGGGGTCCTCCGAATCGTCGGGTTCCGTGGGCGTTGGTTCCTCGTCCGACGTCGCGGTAAAGGGATTCATCGGGTCGACGCCTTGACCGTCTCCAAAGGCCTTGCCAATGCCTCGCAGTGCATCGCCCAGTTCTGTCGGGATGAACCAGAGCTTGTTGGAATCGCCCTCGGCCAACTTGGGAAGCGTCTGCAAGTACTGGTAGCTGAGGAGTTTCTGCGACGGATTTGCCTTGTGAATGGCGGAAAACACCTTGTGAATGGCCTGCGCCTCGCCGTCAGCACGGAGGATCGCGGCCTTTGCGTCACCTTCGGCGGAGAGGATCGAGGCCTGACGTTCGCCTTCGGCCGTCAGAATCGAGGACTGCTTGGCGCCCTCGGCGGTCAGGATGGCGGCACGACGATCACGTTCGGCACGCATCTGCTTCTCCATGGAGTCCTGGATGGATGCGGGCGGCTGGATTTCCTTGATGTCCACGCGAGAGACCCGAAGGCCCCAGCGTCCCGTCGTGCTGTCCAGAACACCACGCAGCTCGGCGTTGATCTGGTCTCGCGAGGTCAGAGCCTGCTCGAGATTCAGTCCGCCGACGACGTTGCGCAACGTTGCGCTCGTGAGCTCATCCACGGCGTGGATGTAGTTCGTGATTTCGTAGGTCGCGGCCCGAGGATCGGTGACCTGGAAGTACACCACGGTGTCGATGCCGACCACGAGGTTGTCCTCAGTGATGACCGACTGGGACGGGAAAGAAACCACTTGTTCGCGCAAATCGATGAGCGGCAGAACGCGGTCGATGAAGGGGACCACGAAGTGCAATCCCGGGTTGAGGGTCGAGTAATATTTTCCGAGTCGTTCGACGATGCCGGCCTTGGCCTGGGGAATGATGCGCACAGCCTTGAACAGTGCGATCACGACCAGCAGGATCAGCAGCACGAGCACAATAATGAGTGGTGCCATGGGGATGTACCTTCCTTGGTGGTGCCTCGAGTCGGGAACTCTTCGCCGGTTATTCGGGCATGTTTTCTCCGGTGGCCGCATCGACCACGGCGGTTGCCCCGTCAATGCGTCGAACGACCGCGGTCGACCCGGCGGGAAGGACCACGTCATGAGTCGATGTACGTGCCGTCCAGTGGTCACCTTCGAGTCGCACGAGCCCGGAGACTTGGGAGACGTCTTCGAGCACCTCGACGCGCTGACCGGCCAAACGATCGACATTGCTCAGCGTCTGAGGCGTGTTCCGGTTCAGACGGCGAACAATAATCGGTCGCACCAGGAAGATCAGCAGGACGGACGCCACGGCGAAAACCAGAACCTGTATGGTCCAGCTATCGGTGACCAAGGCAGTCAATGTCGCGGCGAAGCTTCCGCCGGCCAGCATGAGACAGAAGAAATCCAAAGACAGCATTTCGACCACCGCGAGAACAATGGCGGCGATCAACCACACCGCAAAAGGATTTTCCGCGATCCAGGTCAGCACGAGCGAGGTTCCTTCCATCGGTTGTACTTACCATGTTGCCTGCAAAACTCCTGGGGACCAAGGATCACCGCACCAAATCAATGATCTCTATAACGCCGATAATCTACATTATGTAAAGTAGAGCTTTCGACCTGGCCCCCGGTCGCTCCTGATGTGAGCCCTGGGATAGATTCGGTGCATGCCTTCCATCGAAACAACCCATACGGTGAACAACTCTGGCCAGCGCCCGACGAAGTCTGCGCCCGTGTGGCCGTATGTTGCAGCTGACGTCGTGCTCGTGATCCTCTTCGCCGCCATCGGCCGCAGTTCCCACGGCGAAGGTCTCGCAGGAACCGCCCTGACGGCATGGCCGTTTCTCGTCGGTGCGGCCGTTGGTTGGTTGCTATCCAGAGCCTGGCGCGCCCCTGCGAGTCTTGCCCCTTCGGGCGTGACCATCTGGCTTGCGACCGTCATAGTCGGCATGCTCCTCCGTGCCGCGACAGGAAGCGGGACACATTGGTCCTTCATCGTCGTGGCAACCATCGCCAACGCGGTCTTTCTGCTGGGTTACCGCATGCTGGCACGCCTCGCCGCCAAGATCAGCCAGCGTCGATCGTGAGTCATGGCATCGTTGACTGCGAGGCTACCACCTATTCACCTTAAAGTATAGGTTTAATCTTTGAGAAATCTGATCCACGAGGTCAGAACCTCTTCCGCACGGCCGGAATCCAGCGAATCCTGAGCTTGAGAGATTGCAGCGTTGAGTCGATCGGTCAGCGGAGCCGACGCATCCCTCTCTGCAGCGACCAGACCAGCGGCCGCATTGAGTACGACCGTGTCGCGAATGGGGCCGCTCTCCCCTGCCATCACCCGCTGAATGACTTCGGCATTGAACTGCGCGTCCTTGCCGGTGATGTCGCCCAGAGTGTTCGACGGGAGATCAAGATCGGCCACTTCGATCACACTCTCGGTGATGTGGCCGTCGTGGGCTTCCCACATCTGAGTTGGTCCGATCAGACTCAACTCATCGAGGTTCAGTGGTCCCGTGAACACGAGCGCGTGATCCCCTCGGCGCGCAAAGACATCCGCCATGAGAGGCGCGATGCGTGTGCTCGACACCCCGATCACGGATGAGGCGACACGTGCCGGGTTGGCCAGCGGGCCCAGATAATTGAAGACGGTGGGGACCCCGAGCGTCTTGCGGATGGGGCCGATGTATCGCATGGCCGGATGGTAGGTATTGGCAAAAAGGAACGAAATGCCGACCTCGCTGACGGAAGCCTCGACCCGTGCCGCGGGTGCATCGAGAGGCAGGCCCAGCCGTTCCAGTGCATCCGCCGATCCTGTTGATGACGACGACGCCCGATTGCCATGCTTCACGACCTTGACGCCGGCCCCGGCAATGACGAGAGAAGCCATCGTCGAGATATTGACCGTGTTGTGCTGATCGCCACCGGTTCCCACGATATCTACTGCGTCTCTGGGTCCACCGTACGGCTCCGCCATGTCCAGCATCTGCTCCGAAAGGCCGTGGAGCTCCTCCGCCGTCTCCCCCTTGGTGTGCAGTCCCA
This sequence comes from Kocuria sp., assembly GCA_030454085.1. Lineage (GTDB taxonomy): Bacteria > Actinomycetota > Actinomycetes > Actinomycetales > Micrococcaceae > Rothia. The sequence continues at coordinate 7,584 of JAKDJD010000017.1, read as the reverse complement.
CCAGGAATGCGGCCACCTGGACCGGGTCAGCCAGACCGGACATCATCTCTCTCATTGCCCAGGCAGCCTCGTCGTAACTCAGGTCCTCGTGCCGTTCGATCGCGTTGATCAGACTCTTCCACGTTGGCTGCGCGCCGGCGCTCTCGGTGTTGCTCATACGACAACCCTAGGCGATGAAGTGGACCTTCCTGTGACCCCTACGCCGGCATCCTGTGCGGAAGCTGAATGAATCCTGGGCCTTCGACTGTGGCGGTCGTCCCACCATTACGTGACTTTAAAGGCCAGAACCACGGCGAATCCCTGCAAAACCGCGCCAAAGAGGCGATCTGCAGAGCTCAGGATGACACGCCAGAGCGACGCGCACCGGCTCCTGTTGGTTCGGCGGGAGTTTTACCGACATAATGTCTATGTGACAACTGCAACCCATACTCCCAGTAAGTCGGCACAACCGACGCTCAATCGCCCCAACATCGTGTCCGTCGGCACGGTGGTGTGGCTCGCGAGTGAGCTGATGTTCTTTGCCGGACTGTTTGCCATGTACTTCACCCTGCGGGCCACGTCGCCCGACGTGTGGGCGGAGAACACCCACCACCTGAATATCCCGCTGGCCCTGACGAACACGATCGTGCTCGTCCTGAGCTCGGTCACCTGCCAGTTCGGCGTGTTCAAGGCCGAGCAGCTCAAGGCCCGTCGCACAGGATCGATCTTCCAGGTCGGCCAGTGGGGCATGGTTGAGTGGTTCCTCCTGACCTTCGTCATGGGCGCCTTCTTCGTCAGCGTCCAGGCCATGGAGTACGCGACTCTAGTCTCCGAAGGCGTTTCCATCGCGGCCAGCGTCTATGGTTCGGCGTTCTACATCACGACAGGCTTCCACGCATTGCACGTGACCGCCGGTCTGATCGCGTTCCTCTTCATCATCGGACGCGCGTACGTCGCCAAGCGATTCGGACACTACGAGGCAACCTCGGCGATCGTGGTTTCCTATTACTGGCACTTCGTCGATGTGGTCTGGATCGTGCTGTTCATCGTGGTCTACTTCGTGAAGTAGCGCCGCGGATCGCCCGCCCACACATCAATCACACACAGACAAAGGAACTCTTGACGTGAAGGCACTCTCCCAGAAGCGGCGTCACCCACTGGCGGCCATTATTCTGTTGGCAGTCGCCCTCGTCCTGACTGGTGGCCTCTATGCAGTTGCCTCCGCCACCAATCAGGCCAAGGCCGACTCGGAACAGAACTACACTGCCGACGACATCGCCGCAGGACAGAAGCTGTTCCAGTCGAACTGCGCAACCTGCCACGGAACCAGCGGCGAAGGCACCGACAACGGCCCGTCGTTGGTCGGTGTGGGCGCCGCTGCGGTTGACTTCCAGGTCGGAACCGGACGTATGCCCATGCAGATGCAGGGCACTCAGGCCCAGATCAAGCCGGGACAGTTCACTGACGACCAGACCAAGCAGCTGTCTTCCTACGTCGCTTCCCTCGGTGCCGGTCCTGGCGTTCCGGACAAGGAATCCCTGGACACCAGCAAGGGAGATGCCGCTAACGGCGCCAAGGTGTTCCTCGCGAACTGCGCAATGTGCCACAACGCCGCAGGCTCTGGCGGTGCGCTGACGCGCGGCAAGTTCGCTCCCACCCTCATGGATGTCTCCGAAGAGCACATCTACGAGGCTATGGAAACCGGTCCTCAGAACATGCCGGTGTTCAACGACGCCAACATCACCCCGGATGAGAAGCGTGACGTCATCACTTATCTGAAGGCTCAGGAGAGCAACAGCTCCCCCGGCGGTCTGGCGCTCGGCTCGCTCGGCCCCGTCTCGGAGGGCCTGTTCATCTGGACCATTGGTCTGGGTCTGGTCATCGGTTTCACCGTGTGGCTGACCTCGCGGTCCGCATAAGCCCGACCGCGCATCACACACCTACCAGTAGCTCGTACCAAGGAAGTTAGAGGATCACATGGGCAACCATCGTGACGGAGCACCGGAGCGTTCCGGCGCCGTTGCTACCTCAGGAGACCAGAATCAGGAACAATTCCCGGATCCCGGTCTCCCGCATCACGAACCGCGTCTGACCGACCTGGACCCCAAGCGTGCCAAGCGCGCCGAGCGCCAGGTCTCCTGGCTTTTCGTTCTGTCCATCGTCGGAGCGTTCGTCTTCTGGATCGGCTTCTTCGCCATCAAGGCGGACGGGGACATGTTCAACGTGAACAATCCGGATCCGACCAGCAACCTTCGGCTCCAGAACCTGTTGCTCGGCCTCGGCATTGCATGCACGATGTTCGGTATCGGCATTGGAATCGTCCAGTGGGCTCGTACCCTCATGCCCGACCACGAAATGGTCGAGATGCGCCATGAGATCAGTTCGGAAGAATCCAGGGCTTCTGCTCAGGAAATCGTCGAGACGATCATCGACGAGTCCGGGATCAAGCGCCGTCCGTTGCTGCGCAACACGATGATTGGTGCGATCATTCTTGCGCCGCTGACTTTCATCACCCTGTTCCGCGAGCTCGGACCGATCGATCCCAAGGTTCTCTCGCACACCTTGTGGGACAAGGGCGTTCGGCTTGTCCGTGACCCCTCTGGGACCCCCATCAAGGCCTCGGATGTCACCTTGGGCTCCGCCTACCACGTCTTGCCGGAAAACATCTTGGACATCTCCCATGAGGACGGATACCTCGAGGAGAAGGCCAAGGCAGTGGTTCTGCTCATGCGCATGGATCCCGAAGAACTCCATGTGTCCGATGACCGCAAGGATTGGAACGTCGACGGAATCATCGCCTACTCCAAGGTGTGCACCCACGTCGGTTGTCCCATCGCCCTGTACGAGCAGCGCACGCACCACCTGTTGTGCCCGTGCCACCAGTCCACGTTCGACGCGGCCAACGAATGCGCTGTCGTATTCGGCCCCGCCGCGCACGCTCTGCCCCAGTTGCCGATCACTGTCGATTCCGAGGGATACCTCGTGGCCCGCAGCGACTTCCATGAGCCGGTCGGTCCGGCGTACTGGGAGCGGGGCAAGCAGAAGCAAGAGATGGCGAGTGAGGCCTAAACATGTCTAATGCTGTAAACGAATACCAGGCCTCGACCACCCCGGGGCGCATTGCAAACTTTGTGGATACTCGCGTGGGCATGTCCGGCATTGTCCGCGAGTTCGGCCGGAAGATCTTCCCGGACCACTGGACGTTCATGTTCGGCGAGGTTGCCCTCTACAGCCTCGTGATCCTGATCCTGTCCGGGACGTACCTGACTTTCTTCTTCGACCCTTCGATGACGTCGAAGGTCTACGACGGAAGCTATGTGCCGATGAAGGGCGTCGAGATGTCGGCCGCCTACGCTTCCACCCTGCACATTTCATTCGACATCCGTGGCGGCCTGTTCATGCGACAGGTACATCACTGGGCCGCGCTGATGTTCGTGGTTGCTATCGCCGTGCATATGATGCGTGTGTTCTTCACCGGTGCGTTCCGGCGTCCGCGTGAGCTGAACTGGGTTGTCGGCGGCATGCTCTTCGTGCTGTCCATGGCGGCAGGCTTCACCGGGTATTCACTTCCGGACGATGTGCTCTCCGGCAACGGTCTGCGCATTATCGACGGCGTCATGAAGGCTATCCCCCTCGTGGGAACTCATTTGTCTCTGTTCTTCTTCGGAGGCGAGTTCCCGGGTCACTCGGTGATCGGGCGCCTGTATACGTTGCACATCATGATCATCCCTGCGCTGATCCTGCTGACCGTGGCCATCCACCTGTTCATGGTTGTTGTTCACAAGCACACCCAGTACCCGGGCCCGGGCCGGACCGAGAAAAACGTTGTCGGATTCCCTGTGGGGCCGGTGTACGCGGCCAAGGCCGGCGGATTCTTCTTCGTGGTCTTCGGCATCATTGCTCTCATGGCCGGGACAGTGACGATCAACGCGATCTGGAACTACGGTCCCTACGATCCCTCCCCCGTTCAGGCTGGTACTCAGCCTGACTGGTACATCGGTTGGGTCGACGGCGCGCTCCGCCTCATGCCCGGCGCATGGCCCTGGCACTGGCAGGTTCAGGCCGGCGGAACCTGGGTCCTGGCTGTTCTGCTCCCGATGGTTCCGGCTGCAATCCTTCTGGGTCTGTTCTTCACCTGGCCCTGGTTGGAACGCTGGGTTACCAAGGACAATCGCGAACACCACATCCTGGACCGTCCTCGCAACGCTCCTTTCCGGACGGGAGCCGGCGTCGCGGGTGTCACGTGGTACTCGATCATGATGATGGCTGCGAGCTCCGACCTCATTGCGACCCACTTCCATGTGGCGCTGAACGATGTGGCCTACGTGCTTCGGTTCTTCTTCTTCTTCGGACCGTTCATTGCCTTCGAGATCACTCGCAGAATCTGCCTTTCGCTGCAACGCAAGGACCGCGAACTGGTGCTTCATGGCATCGAGACCGGTCGAGTGGTCCAATTGCCGCACGGCGAATTCATCGAGGTCCACGAGCCGCTCAATGAGTACGACAGGTACCGGCTGGTGAACTTCAATTCGCCCGTGGTCACCCCGGCTCAGCCCGATAAGAAGGGCAAGATCAGCGGCGGCGAGAAGGTTCGCGGCCGGTTGTCGCGCCTCTTCTTCGAGGACCGCGTTGCCCCGGTTTCGCCCGAGGAACTGGAAGCAGCACACAAGCACCACGAGCTGGAATCCGGCAGCCACTGAGCGACCGACACAGCCCGTAGGAAAAGGCCCCGCCCCCACACCAGGGAGCGGGGCCTTCTTGCTGTCTGTGCGCTTGAGAAAACGGCATCGTCCACTGACAGACTGTCGAAGTCACGCGGACGCTCCACGTCCCACAGCTGAGTCCAAGACCCGGTCCACGCCACGCTTCGTGTGGGGACCCGGGTCTGTACTCCCCCGCGAAAACCTGAGCCCAGCGCAATAGGACAGGACGACGTCACTGACGGGTCCAGGTTCCCAGGCGACCTCCCAGCGGAACCTATCGGAATCGGCAAAATATCCGCTGTACCCGCCCCTCTCGCGATGGGCCGCCATAGGCACGAAGTTCGCCCCGGCCTCGTGAGCCGCTCGCAGGACTCCATCCACCTCTTCTGCCGAATCAACATGGTGAGCGAGCGTGAATGGTGCAAGTCCAGGCCTGGAGCATTAGCGCCAACCTCCTCCTCGAACGCTTCCCGCCTCCCACAGGGACAAGAGCAGATGCGCTCCGGTCCGCATCATCAAGACGTCGTCGGCTTCTACTTAAGTGGCCCATCCAAGACCGTCAACGTAGAAGCGTCGAGATGCGGCCAGATCCGATGTTGCCAGTGCGATGGGTAAGATTCGCTGGTCCATCGGTCCAGCCGACCCCTGGTGATAGTCCACTCACGGGGCAGGGATATCAGGTCGGCTGACAGGAGGGCCGACCACGACGATCCTCTGCACGAAGAACTGATTCATCACCACGTGTAGAGTCTGGGTCATGCAGAGTCCCGAATCAGACAAGTCAGGGGTTGACGGACCAACCGCCAACCCCTTGAACCTGTAGATGCCCGGCTCGTGGGCCTGAACGGGCGCGCGTATATCTCTCCCAAGGCGTTTGCTGTGGTCCGAGAAGAAACATTTTCGGTTTTCTCACCTCGGAGTATTCGATGCCTTTCGCTCTCTACATGCTTGCCCTGGCCGTTTTCGTCATGGGCACCTCAGAATTCATGCTGGTGGGCCTTCTCCCCGCCATCGCGGCCGATCTCGACGTGTCGCTCGGCACCGCTGGGCTGCTCACTTCTGCATTTGCCATAGGTATGATCCTCGGCGCTCCCCTGATGGCAGCCTTCAGTCGTCGCTGGCCGCCACAGGGCGCGCTGGTCGTGAGCCTGCTCCTCTTCGCTGGCAGTCATTGTGTAGGGGCCATGACAACGGCGTTCTCGCTTCTCCTCTTGTCCCGGATGCTGAGCGCTGTCGCCAACGCGGGATTTCTCGCCGTAGCGCTGAGCACATCAACCACCTTGGTGCCAGAGGACCAGAAGGGCCGTGCACTGTCGATCCTGCTCTCCGGAACGACGATCGCCACCGTCGCTGGGGTTCCCGCAGGAGCACTGCTCGGTTCGCTCTGGGGTTGGCGAATCACGTTCTGGGCGATAGTCCTCCTCTGTGCACCGGCCGTCTACGGCGTATTCCGCGGAGTACCAGGTGGCGCCGGGAAAGTTCCTTCCCCTTCCGCTTCCCCGAAGCTCAACGCCGAACTCCGGCAACTAGCCGACATTCGGGTCATTCTTGCCATGACCCTTGCCGCTTTGGTCAACGCGGGAACCTTCGCGTTCTTTACCTACCTGGCTCCGGTGGTCACCGACGTAGCCGGGCTACCCGACGCGTGGGTGTCTGTCATCTTGGTGGTATACGGGGTCGGGTCATTCATCGGCGTATCGATGTCCGGCCGTCTGTCGGACACTCGATCAGGTCTTGTCCTGAGTCTTGGAGGACCGCTGCTGCTGGCGGGTTGGATAGCTCTCGCGCTCGTCGCCGTCCAGCCTATTGCCCTCATGGGAATGGTTCTTGGTCCAGGGCGTACTGTCTTTCGGGGTAGGTGGCACACTCATTGCCCGCGTCCTTTATGTGGCTTCGGGCGCACCAACCATGGCCGGCGCGTACGCGACACCGGCCTTGAATATAGGAGCCGCTGCTGGGCCCGTACTGGGGGGATTTGTGCTGTCATCAGAGCTCGGTTTGCTCGGCCCGGTGTGGGTCGCCTGCGGGCTGACTACCGCAGCCCTGATCATCATCCTCTACAAGGGAAGCCTGGTCACGAGGGCCTCGGAGGACTCACCATCCTAAACTCGTGAGCAAGTGGCGCGGATTTGTGCGCGCGTTGGCAACGGGGTCCGGGGTGGTCGCGGTACGTCGCATGGACGGTGGTCGCTGACCGCCAGGGGCAATACACGGTCACGCCGCGGACGGCCGGAATCGGGGTGCTTTCCGTATGGCACGGGTAAGGCCCGAGTCGGTTGGCCGTTGCTTGTACAGGAAAGAGCCCCGATCCGTACGAGGATCGGGGCTCTTCGCCCATCTAGTCATTTGCTGTGCGGGTATCGCCTAGTGGGCGTGGTTACCGCGGCTGTATTCGTAGACCCAGCCGACCAGGCCGATGAGTGCAACCGGTGCCGCCAGCATGAGCATCCACCAACCGATGGCCATCGCGATGACGCCGATCGCGGCTGCGATAGCCAGCAACAGCGGCCACCAGCTCCACGGGGAGTAGAAGCCGTAGTCGCCGGCGGCGTCGACGATTTCACCATCCAGGTTGTCCGAGGGCTGATTCGGGTGCTTCTTCGCGGTGAAGCTGAAGAAGAAGCCGAGGAAGGCGGACATCAAAGCCGTCAGGAGGAGGGCCGGGAAGCCGACCCACTCGGTGAACCCCGTCATGAATCCGTACACGATCGTCACCGGGATAAAGAAGATGAACAGGATCCAGAACAGAATGGCATTTTCACGCATCTACTTGCCTCCTACGAGTTGACCGTGGCGGCCTGGCGAGCTGCCGAGGCGACATCGTGGTTGGTGGACAGCTCCGGATGATGCAGGTCCAGGGCCGGACGCTCGGAGCGGATCCTGGGGAGGGCCGTGAAATTGT
>JAKDJD010000061.1 GCA_030454085.1 Kocuria sp. | reverse complement strand
GTTGGCGGGGTGTCGGAGACGCACGAATCGCGTGGCGGTTACCCGATTCGGTGGCGGCTAACGGCGGCGAGGCCTCCGGAGAGCCGCGAAGTACTACGCCATGGGGTGGCGGTTACCCGATTCGGTGGCGGCTACCGGCAGATTCGCGCCCGGAACGACCCAAAGTACAGCGCCGTAGCGTGGCGGTTACCCGATTCGGTGCTGTTTCCAGTCATTAGGTGGGGGTTTAGCCGCCACCAAACGGCGGAAACCGCCTCTCGATCCGGTATCCACCTCCGAACGGCACCAGGCCGGGGCCGAGGGACCGGGGGCCAGGGGCCGCGCACGACGTCGGCGGCTTGCGCAGACCGAGACCACGGCACTGTGCGGTGAACGTCGGTGAAAACGACAACGGGGCCGGCCTCCCCGAGGGAGACCGGCCCCGTGACGATGCCGATCCGGGTCACCAACCCGAGGGCCGCCAGCCCGAAGGCCGCAAGGCCGAAGGCCTCAGACCGGACGTTGCTCTGCGATCAGAGCGCACCTTCCTTGTCGGCGCGAGGGTCGTCGACGATGTCGATGGGCATGGTCGACAGGTCGTACTTCTCGTTCTCCTCGATGTTCTCGATGACGTCGGAGACCTCTTCCTCGTCCTCGACCGCGGGCATCGAGCCGTGGAGGTTGCGCCCGGAGGATTCCTTCATGAAGTACACGCCGATGGCACCCACGATGCAGGCGAGCATGATGTAGTACGCGCCCATCAGATCGGAGTGGAATACGTTCTGCAACGCAGTGATCACGAAACCTGTGGTACCGCCGAAGACGGCGACGGCCAGGTTGAACATGATTCCCATCGCGGTGTAACGGACCCTGGTGGGGAACAGCGAGGGCAACGCCGATGCCTGGATCGAAACCTGGAACATCATGATGATGCCCATGATCAGCAGACCCAGGAACGTCGACCAGGTGTGTCCCATCGTCATGAGCACGAAGGACGGGATCGAGCCGATGACGCCGATCACGCAACCGATCAGCATGACCGGGCGGCGTCCCACACGGTCCGAGATCGCGCCGAAGATCGGCAAGCTCACGGACACGATGATCAGGACGGGAACGAGCAGGGCATTGCCGTGCAGGGTGTCGTAGCCCAGAACGTCGGAGAGGTATTCGGGCATGTACGTGGTCACGGCGTAGCCGACCACCTGGGCACACATGACCATGGCCGAGCCGATGAGCAGGCGCGGCCAGTGCGCGCGCACGACCTCCATGAGCTCGTCCATGACGGTCTTGTTCTCGTTCTTCGCTTCTTCGTCCTGCGCGTCCTTCTGCGCCTCGAAGGCGTGCGATTCCTGGATGTGGGTTCGCATGTACATACCCACGATTCCGAGCGGGAGGGCAACCCAGAAGCAGATGCGCCAGCCCCAATCGGTCATGAACTGTTCGCCACCGACGACCTCGATCACGGTCGCGAGGGTGGCGGCAGCGGCGAAGCCGAGGTAGGAACCGAAGTCCAGGAAGGAGCCCCAGAAACCACGACGACGGTCGGAAGCGTATTCCGCGATAAAGGTAGCGGCACCGGCGTACTCGCCACCGGTGGAGAAGCCCTGCACGAACTTGAGCAGGATCAACAGAATCGGCGCGAGAACGCCGATGGTCGAGTATCCCGGCAGGCAACCGATGAGGAAGGTGCCCAGGGACATCATGAGGATGGTGAAGGCCAGGACCTTGCGTCGACCGACCTTGTCACCAATGGGACCGAGGATCAGACCACCAAGCGGACGGACCAGGAAGGTCACCGCGAGGGTCGCGAACGTCGCCAAGCTGTCCCAGGGGGCGGGCAACGGGAAGAAGACCAGCGCGATGTAGGTCATCACGTAGGCGAAGACGCCGATGTCGAACCACTCCATGAAGTTCCCCAGGAGGGTCGCACGAAGCGCCTTCTTCATCTCGGCCTGGTCGACAACGTGGATATCGTCAGCGGTTAGGGAGGGTGATTGTGAAGTTTGAGAATCACTCATAAGTACGCTTTCTTTTCGACAAACGCGTGCCACTGTACTCCCCTGACCCTCGGGTGCAACCGTTGAGATGGCCCGGGTTCCACGTTCCAAGACCCTGCACTGCGAGATCGCACGCCGCGCCAAAAAACTCGAAAGAGTTGCGTTTCCGCTAGTCAGACACCTATTCTTCCGAACTTGACCCACATCGGACGGACCTGGTTGCCCCGCCAGAGAGACGCGATGAATCTCTCGCACATTGCGACGTCTTTTGTGACCCATTACACAGCACAGCACCGGTGCCTCGAGGGTTCGAGAGCCCGGATAGGCTGATACCGTGCGCCGGGCCTGTTCGGCCACATCCGATACCGACGTCATTCCCGAAGGAGCCACCCGTGCCCGCACCCCGCACCGCCCAGACAATCCTCGTTCTGACCACGGGCGGAACGATCGACAAATACTATTCGGTGGCCGGCGGGCTCGAGATCGACGAGCCCACGATCGGGCCCATCCTGGACCAGGCGGCGACGAACATCGAGACAGAGGTGCGGTCCGTCGTCGCCATTGACAGTTTGGACATGACCGACGAACACCGGGCCGAGCTCGTCCAGGCGCTGGTCGACGCCGAGGCGAGCCGCGTGGTCGTGACCCACGGAACCGACACGATGCCCGAGACCGCCGAATACCTCGCACGACATCCGGAAGCGATCGCGGCCAAGACGATCGTGCTGACCGGGGCCATGCAGCCCTCCTGCATGCGGCAAACCGACGCGCCCTTCAACCTCGGCTCCGCGGTGGCCAGCGTCCAGCTGCTCGAACCGGGGGTGTACATCTCGATGAGCGGTCGCATCTTCGAGGCGGGCTCGGTATCCAAGGACCGCTCTCGCGGGGTCTTCGTCGACAAGCAGTAACGCGCCCCTTCGTCGGGCCGGATCGGGCGACACGGCTGAGCTCCGGCCGGCGACGACGGCGACTCCGGCCGCGACGACAGCGGCTCGGGTCGCGGCGTCGGTGGCTCAGGCGACGGCGTCGGCGGCCGCGCGTCCGGCAACCCGACCGGAAAACAAGCAACCGCCCAGGAAAGTTCCCTCCAGGGCGTTGTACCCCATCATTCCCCCACCGCCGAACCCGTTGACCTCGCCCGCGGCATAGAGACCCGGTATCGGATCCCCCTGCATGCCCAGGCACCGGCCGAGCAGATCGGTCTCCAGGCCTCCGAGGGTCTTTCGGGTCAGGATGTTGAGGCGAACCGCGATGAGCGGCCCATTTCGACGATCCAGGAATGCGTGGGGCGGGGCAGTCCTCAGTATGCGGTCACCGAGATGTTTGCGGTGGGAACGCACCATCGTCAGCTGAGCATCCTTGCCGTAAGGGTTCGCGAGCTCACGGTCGCGGTCCTCGACCAACTTCCTCAACCGGTCGGCGTCGATCTCTCGCCCGGAGTCACCCACCCGATTCATTCCGTCCACGAGGTCCTCCAGGTTTTCTGCAACGACGAAGTCCTCCCCGTGCTTCTTGAAATCCTCGATCGGCCCGGGCGCTCCCTTCGAGAGCACGCGGGAAGCCAGCAGCTTGAAATCCTTGCCCGTCAGGTCGGGGTTCTGTTCGGATCCCGAGAGCGCGAACTCCTTTTCGATGACCCTCTGAGTCAGCACGAACCAGCTGTACTCGTGCCCGGTACGACGCAGGTGACCGAGGGTGCTCAGGGTGTCGCATCCTGGATAGTTCGGGCCCGGGAGGCGGACGCCGTCGGAGTCGAGCCACAAGCTTGACGGGCCGGGAAGAATGCGTATCCCATGGTTGCCCCAGATGGGGTCCCAATTCCGGATCCCTTCGACGTAGTGCCACATCCGGTCCGGGTTGATGACGCGCGCTCCCGCGTTCTGGGCGGTGCGCAGCATCCTCCCGTCCACGTGGGCGGGCACTCCCGAAACCATGGTCTTCGGTGGGGGTCCGAGGCGTTCGGGCCAGTTCTCGCGCACAAGATCGTGGTTGGCGCCGATACCGCCCGAGGTCACGATGACGGCTTGGGCCGAGTACTCGAAACCACCGACGACGTCGCGGTTGCTCGCCGTCCCGCGCCGCGTGAGGTCCGGTCGCAACACGTCACCCCGGACTCCGGTGACCGCGCCTCCGGTCTTCACCAGCCCCTCAACACGGTGTCGGAAAGCGAACCGGAGCCTGCCGGACCGGGCGTGGTCACGGCACCGACGCTCGAACGGGGCCACGAGACCCGGGCCTGTGCCCCATGTGATGTGGAACCGGGGCACGGAATTGCCGTGCCCCTCCGCTCGGCCGTCGCCACGTTCGGCCCAACCGACGATCGGGATCACCCGGTGCCCCATGCCCCGCAACCAGGATCGCTTCTCCCCCGCCGCGAAATCGAGATACGCCTCCGCCCACTGTCGGGGCCAAGAGTCGCATTCGCGATCGAACTGGGCGGAACCCATCCAGTCCTGGTGCGCCAGCTCCAAGGAATCCCGGATGCCCGAGCGCCTCTGCTCCGGAGAGTCGACGAAGAACAGCCCGCCCAGCGACCAGTGGGCCTGGCCGCCCACGGATTGCTCCGGTTCCTGGTCGAGGACCAGGACGGAACGACCGGCATCGGCCGCCTCCGCCGCGGCCACGAGTCCGGCCAAGCCGGCTCCGACCACAATGATGTCAGCATCCATGTTCCCCACCTCCGGGTTCGTCGCGACGGGCCCGCGCGCATTCGGTGTCGACGGTTGCGCAGGTCCGACGGTTGGTCAGCCCCCAGCCCGCTTTCGACGGAGCCGACGCCTCTTCTTTTCCCGATGCGCCTGGATCTGCTCCTCCGTGACAGCTTCCAGGTTCTTCGTGAGCGGCTCGCCCGGAGTCCACCCCTCCATGCGCCGAGCGCGACGGGAGCGGGCACCGAAGGAAAGCGTCAACCGCGGACGGGGCACCTTGAGATCGATGGGCTCCGGCAGTTTCCAGTTCCGCCACCGAGCCAGGACCCCGACGACGCCGCACGTCAGAATGGAAACGGCCATACCGGCGTCGGGCCGGTGCAAGAATTCGGAGAAGACCACCATCTCGAGGCCACCCACCACGGCCACGGTCGCGTAGAGGGAGCTGCCGCCGAGGACGGAGGGGATCCTGTTCACCATGACGTCGCGAATGACTCCCCCACCGACCGCCGTGGTCACGCCCAACATCACCGAGGGAATCCAGTGCAGGCCGAGGGCCAGGGATTTGGACGTGCCCGTGGCCGCCCAGCAACCCATACCGATGAAATCGACCAGGATCAGGGCGCGATCGGCCCACCGCGTCCCCAGATCGATGGTGTACGCGAGCCCGGAGGCCACGATGGCGGCAACCCAGTACCCGCCGTCCGTCAAGGCTATGGGAAACCCGGTGTTGAGGAGGACATCGCGGATGATGCCGCCGCCCATTCCGGTCACGATGGCCAGCACCACGAAACCGACGACGTCGAACCTGAACGCTCGGGCGAGCGCGCCACCGAGGAGCCCGTTGGTCACGACCGCCCCGACGTCGACGATCCGGAACCAGATACTCGGATCCCATTCGGTCACCGTTCGCCACCTGCTTCCACACCGAGGGACGGCCCGAGCCGACCTCAGGCACATCTCGATCTTAGTGAGCGCCGCCCCGCGGGTGAACGGTTTGGCCAATGTTGCGCCGATCGCCGGGTCGAACGCACAAAACCCCCTGCCACATCCTGGCGGACGCGACAGGGGGCAGAAAGACGCTCGGGATCAGTCTTCCTTTTCGAGCTCGTTCACCGTGGCGCCGTCGGCCGCTCGCTGAACCGCGGAAACGCCCTTCTTCACCGAGGCAAGACTCTCGTACCCCTGGCCCGTTGCAACGACTTCGCCGTTACCGGCCTTCAGGCGGAACCGAAATTTTCCTGCTTTGTCCTCGTAGATCTCGAACTTCCCTGCCACGGTGGGCTCCTTTCCGGGATGCTGTCCTCTGATGCTCCGAGAGTAGACCCAGATCACATTGCCTGTGAATATTTTTGGGCAAATTTTTGGCGACCACTCACGACCCGCTCGGTTACTACTGAGCGAAGCGATGAGTTTGCACACAAATGACAAGCATCCTGATCAGTGGTCGGAACCACAGTCGAAGCCCGCTCCTTCCCTTGCGAACAGTGGGATGCACCGGCATCGACAGGCCTCCTCTCACCCGGCATGGCGGCTCCGATCCGTATACATAGCCTCCTTATGAGTCGTATGGTCGGCTATCAGTATTTGATTTTTTGAGCCCTGCCCGCATCCTGCGCCCAGGGATTCACCCCCTTATGGAAGGTTTTAGGACATGTTCGGACCAGAGAACGTCCGTCGGCGGTGGAACGTCGACGATGTGACGGTCACCAAACCGAATGTCATCAAGCGCGCCATCAGCGCGGCCGCCATCGGCAATATCACCGAGTGGTACGACTTCGGCGTCTATGCGTATCTCCAGGTCACGATCGAGAAGGTATTCCTCCCCGACTTGGATGGCGCGATCGGCAAGATCATCACGGCGGCGCTGTTCGCGGTTGCCTTCTTGGTCCGCCCCATCGGCGGCATGGTCTTCGGCCCGCTCTCGGACAAGATCGGCCGCAACAAGGTCCTCGCGATGACCATGATCATGATGGCGCTGGGAACCTTCGCCATCGGTATTCTTCCCGGGTACGCGACCGTGGGCATGTGGGCACCGTTCCTGCTGCTTGCGTGCCGCCTGCTGCAGGGATTCTCGACCGGTGGTGAGTACGGAAACGCGATGACCTTCATCGCCGAGTACGCCCCGGACCGTAGGCGCGGTTTCTTCGGTTCCCTGCTCGAGGTCGGAACCTTCGGCGGCTACCTGATGGGCGCCATCATCGCGACCGTCATGACCGGCGTGCTCACCGACGATCAGATGCTCAGCTGGGGCTGGCGTCTGCCGTTCTTCATCGCGCTGCCGCTTGGTCTCGTCGGCGTCTACCTGCGTTCCAAGCTGGCTGACACCCCGGCCTACCTGCAGCTCGAGAAGGAAGCCGAGAAGGCCGAGAAATCGAGCCGCGGCGGGGCCAAGAAGGGCGGCGAATTCAAGAACATCTTCAAGCTCTGGCCCTCGATGCTCATCTGCACCGGCCTGGTTCTCGCGTGGAACGTCACCAACTACATGCTGACCTCGTACATCCCGGTGTACTTCGACTCGGTCAAGTCGATCCAGGGCGACGGCGGCGTCTCTGAGTTCACCTCATCGATCCTTCAGATCATCGTCATGGCAGTCTGCCTGGTGACCATCCCCGTACTGGGCCGCCTCTCGGACCGGATCGGGCGAAAGACGATCATCGTGGTCGGCTCGATCGCACTGATCGTGCTCTCGATCCCGTCCGTCCTCCTGATTCGCGGCAGCGCGGACCTCACGGTCATGTTCGGCCTGCTCATCATGGGCCTCAGCTTGATCTGCTTCAGCTCGATGATGCCCTCGACCCTGCCGTCCCTGTTCCCGACCCTGGTCCGGGCAGGTGCGCTGTCGATCTCGTTCAACATCGCCATCTCGCTCTTCGGCGGAACGACGTCGACCGTCATGAACGCGCTGGTGGGAGGCACCGGAAATCTGATGTGGCCGGCGTACTACCTCATGGCTGCCGGCGCCATCGGCCTAATCGCGGTCTACTTCACCCCGGAGAGCAACGGCCGGCCGCTGTGGGGCTCGACCCCCTCGGCCGAGTCCAAGCCTGAGGCCCGCGAACACGTCGCCGACCTCAACGAGGAGTACGAAACGGAAATGGCCAAGGCCTGACTCCGCACAGCCGATTCGGCATCAACTGAATCTCATGGCCCTGGCTCCGCCGGGCGGGCACGTCCCGCACCGACGTAGCCAGGGCCTTCGTGCATATGCGGGTCCGGGGTTTGGGGGTGTGCGGGCGCGGGTTTCGGGGTGGTGAGGTTTCGGGGCTGCGGTTTCGCACGGTGAGGTTTGCGGCCCCCGCGGTTCCCGACGCCGGCCGCAGCATTGGGGCGGAGGGCGAAGGGCGCAGGGGCGCAGGGTCATCCTGGCCCGCGAGGACTCTTCCCTAGCCCCACGTGACCAGCCACTTTCGGTGACCAGCCGCTTTCGGTCGCGCTTACCAACGACCCCCGATGATGGGAGGCGGTTACCCGATCGCGTGGGGGTTAGCGGCCCCATCGCCCCGGCGGCCCAGCCGCCTTCGGTGCCGGTTACCCGAAAAGGTGGCGATTGCCGTCGTTAGGTGGGGGTTAAGCCGCCACCTAACGGCGGCAACCGGCACCCATTCGGGGAACCGGCTCTCAATGGCGCGGCCGACGCGGCCAGCCCGGCCAAACCGCCGGCTTCTGGGCCGCGGTCATCGGGACCTTGGATCCCGTCACCACTTTGGCCCCGGCTTTGGTGGCCAGGACGACGTCGTCGCGCCGGTCCGCGAACGCCTCGGCGAGCAGACCATTCGCGTGCCCGTTGCCGTAGAAGTGGGCCGTGTCGAACATCCGGACGCCCAGGTCGAAGGCGCGACGCAGGAGAACCACGGACCGTGCGCGCTCCTCGGCGGAATCCGGGGCCCGGCCCAGGCTCCCCATCCCGTACCCCATGCGCGAGGGCGTCCGGCCATTCACTGCGACGGGTCCTCCAGGACAATGTTCCTGTGCGGTCATGTCGCCTCCTTGGTGGTTGTTGCCGACCACTTCAGGCTAGGCACGCAACTTGGGCAGGCGCTCAGTGCTCACCCAGAGCCGCCGGAACCTCCGCCACGGTCTCGAGAACGGGCGGTCGGTGCCCTTCCGGCGCGGCGTCGCGCGGGAGATCGGATTCGATACCGATGTAGTCGAGTCCCGCGGCAAGAGCAGCCGCACGGTCAGCGAGGGAGTCGCCCACGTACACGGTCTCCGCGGGACCGATGCCTCGTGAGGCGAGCTGGCTCAAGAATTCGTCGAAGACCCTGCCATCCGGTTTGTGGAACGCGGAGCGGTCGGCCCCTTGAACCCCGAGGAACCGCGACACCGGGAATCCGAGGCGTTCCAGATCGGCGTTCGCGAAGTCGGTGTTCGTGGATGTCACCACCCCCACCTCGTACCCGCGGTCGAGCAGACCGGTCACCGCACGCACGGCACCATGGATCTCGGTCTTGTGGAAGTCTGAGGCAATCGACTGGTTGTCGGCACGCATGGTGTCGAGCGGAGCGGAATTCCTGTACAACCGGGCGATCATCGAGTCGAAAGGCATGCCCCAAGCCTCCGCGAGCTCGGCTTCGGTGAGGTCGATGCCGTAGAAGCGGCGCGCCACCTCCTGATGGTGCCTCCACTTGACGACCCTGGTGTGCACCAAGGTGTCGTCCAGATCGAACAGGATCGCGCGCGGCCTGGGTCGCTTCCGACGGATTTCGCCCTTGTCCGCGAGCGTGGCGACGACGCCGCGCGCCGAGGTCGAGAGGACGGCGTCGTCCTCCGCGGTGGCCCACGTGGTCTCCTCGATCTCCGCGGGGTCCTGGTCGTCACCGGGGATGCCGAATGATTCATGTCCGCGCCGGCGCGCGACCAGGAGCCGGCCGTCGACGACGTCGACCCGGTCGACCTCCCCGGACGTCACGATCGGTCGCTCTCGGCGCCAGACGTCACCGATTCCCGCGATCGCACCGCGTACGCACTGCCTTCGGGATTCTCCAGGGTCGAGTGTTTGCGATTGTCATGCATCGCGACCACGGCGATCAGGCCGAGAACCGCCATCACGACCACGTACCACGGGAACACTCCGGCGATTCCCTGGTTCTTCATGAACAGGGCGACATACTCCGCCGATCCTCCGAACAGCGAGTTGGCAATGGCGTACGTGAACCCGACGCCGAGCCCGCGCACGTGGGCCGGGAACATCTCCGCCTTCACCACGCCGGAGATCGACGTGTAGAAGCTGACGAAGAACATCGCGACCACAATGAACACCCCGGAGACCAGGATCGAACTCTGCGAACCAATCAGGGCGAGCAACGGGACCGGCAGAACAATCATCGCGATCACGAAGATCAGCATCGAGTTCTTGCGGCCGATCCTGTCCGACAACGCACCGGCCGCCGGCTGCATCAGGATGAAAAGCAGGAGGCACACGGTCATCGTGTCCGCGACCCGCCCCTTGTCGAAGCCGCCGGTGTTGATCAAGTACTTCTGCATGTAGGTGGTGAACACGTAGAAGACCAGAGAGCCGATGCTCGTGATCCCGAAGACCACCCAGAAGGCGCGGGGGTGCCGGAAGACCTCGAGGAGGCTTCCCGACCCCTTGGCGTTGCGTTCGGAAGGCTTCGTCGTCTCGGTCAGTCCCGACCGCAACCACAAGGACACCAGCGCGGCGAGGGCACCGATCACGAAGGGCAGGCGCCACCAGCCCGCGGAGATCTTGTCGTCGCCGAGGGTGTGCGTCATGATCACCGCGAGGAGGCTGGCCAGCAGCTGGCCACCGACCAGAGTCACGTACTGGAAGGAAGAGAAGAATCCGCGCTTGCCGGAGGTCGCAACCTCGGACATGAAGGTCGCCGTCGAACCGTATTCGCCGCCGACCGAGATGCCCTGGACGCACCGAACCAGGGTCAGCAGGATCGGAGCGAGCACGCCCGCCGTCGCGGCCGTCGGCAGGATCGCCATGGCGAGGGAGCCGGCGCACATGAGCAGGATCGAGGACAGCATGGACACCTTGCGCCCGTAGCGGTCGGAAATCCGACCGAAGATGAAGCCGCCGAGCGGGCGCATGAGGAAGCCGACGAAGAATACGCCTGCCGTGCTCATGAAGGCGCCCGTCTGGCCCGCCCCTGCGAAGAACTGCTGGGCAAAGTACACGCTGAAGAAGGAGTAGACGTAGAAGTCGAACCATTCGACGAGGTTTCCGCTCGAGGCGGCGAGGATCGACTTGACGGTATGCCACGTCGACGGGGTGCGCTCCCTCTGCGCTCCATCAGGGCGGAATGAGGCCATCGTGAGTTTTCCCTTCTCCGGTGCGGTGTGTGGTTCCCCTTGATTTCAGTCGCCTCAGAATACATTCACTGAGAGCTGGATCATAGCCGAGGAGGGGACATTGCGCCTCGGTGCCGGGCCACGGCCGAG
>JAKDJD010000060.1 GCA_030454085.1 Kocuria sp. | reverse complement strand
GGGGTGGCCGAGGGCCGGGGGTGGCCGCATTGAGTGGCGGTTACCTGATTCGGTGCCGTTCACCTTCGTTAGGTGGCGGTTAGAGCATCACCTAACGAGGGCAAACGGCTCTCATTCGGGCAACCGCCACGCGGGCGAGGCCAGTCCGGGCGGCCGGCGTCGTCGGGAACCCCCTCGAGGCGGCAGTCGTGTGCGTCCCACGTCCCGAGGTGGCAGTCTTGAGCGGTTTCGGGCCCGAAAGCAGCACAAAACTGCAACCTCGCGGGATCGACCCGCACAAAATTGCCACCTCGCGAGCCAGACCGGAAAACCGACCCACAGGCAGACCCGAAAACCGACCCGAAGACCGCCCCGGGGCCCCTAGCCGAGAAGGCTGCCGAGCCCCAGGCCCACCGCGGCCGCCGCGGTCGAGAACACGAGCAGTCCGAGGGCGTTGACCCACGAGGCGTTCCAGCGTCGCTCCTGCATCAGCCGGAACGTTTCCACGCTTGCGGTCGAGAACGTCGTATAGCCTCCCATGAATCCGACGCCCAGGACCGTCTGGAGCTCCGGCGCCACGGCGTGCGCGGTGAGCAGGCCGGTCAGGCCTCCGAGCAGGAACGAGCCGGAGATGTTGATGATATTGGTCGCCCATGGCATCGAGTTGCCCAGGGCCTGTTTGATAACACCGTCCAGAAGCATGCGCACCGCCGCGCCAGCGCCACCCGCGAGCGCGACGCCGAGAAAGAGCCAATCGATCATGTGGCGCTCCGTTCGTCGTGGCGGACCGACGTCGTCGTTCGCACGGCCACCAGGATCCCCGCGCCGGAGGCAATGACTCCGGCAACCACGGTCAGAAGGGCGTAGCCGATCCCCGTCCAGATTCGGCCGGACCCCAGGAGTTCGACGATGTTCGTCGCGAGCGTGCTGTAGGTCGTGAACCCGCCCAGGACGCCGGTCCCCACGAGCACGCGGACCGTCCGGCGGGTACCGACGTCGTCCCCGCGGCGGCCGACAGACTCCAGAAGGTAACCGAGGCACAACGCCCCCACCAGGTTGATCACGAGGATCGCGCCCATGGCATGACCGGACCCGGGGAAGACGAGGGTCAGCGCGTACCGGATTCCGGTACCGAGGGTCCCGCCGAGAAATGCGAGACCGAGATAGGCCGGACGGAGGTGCACGGGACGGGCGGTCGGGGCGGGCGGCTGGTCGTGATTCCGCATCATTTCGCCCCGCTCGTTCCGTGCGGCTTTTCGACGTCGCCCAGACAGCACGCGGGGCGAGAGCCGGTCGAGATAGCGAACCAGCCGGCCGTCGAGAGAATGGGTTCGAGCTGCCGTGGGTCGATGCCGACGGCGACAACTCCGCCGTGTGAGTTCATCGCGCCTCACCACCCGGGGCGCGGGTCAGTGCGCGGGTACGCGGCGTACGGGGTTTCATGGGTCTCCTACCTTCCGACGCGGACGCACCGTTTCACGGCGCGCCACATGGCACAGGCAGGGACTGTTGTCGTTTTCCACCAGACTCCGCATGGAGTGTTCCGCGGACAACGAGGTTGGGTTACGGCGAGCCCCACCGCCGCGACGGAGCGTGCCCGTCCAAGACGGAGCATGTCCGTCCAATGAGTTCAACGTATTGCGGGTGCCCCGAGAAGTCAACGTGTCCACCGCCCGACATGGCGGACACCGCGGCTTCCGGAAGCCGCCCATTTCGGCCACCACCCCTTGCGGTCAGTAGCCGAGAGTCCTAATGTACAACTTGTATCTATGTTGCGTTCAACCCCAGGAACGCGAATTCTCGAAGGAACGGACCGTGCCCCAGAAATCCGCCAGGCCTCGCCCCGAAGCCGATTCCGCCGCCACCCAGGAGCGCCAGCCCGCCCCCGCGGGCGACCTCGTGTACCGAGAGGTCAAGGCCCGCATCCTCGACCACAGGCTCGAAGGAGGCGCCCTGATCAGCGAGGGAGACATCGCCGCCGAGCTCCAGGTCAGTCGGACGCCGGTACGCGAGGGGTTCGTGAGGTTGCAGGCCGAGGGCTGGATGACGCTGTACCCCAAGCGCGGTGCCCTGATCCGGCAGGCCGGTCCCAACGAAGCGCGGGACGTGGTCGAGGCGCGGATCGTCGTCGAGTCCCACGCGGTCGAGGCCATCACGACGTCGGGCCACGGCCAGGAGGTCGCGGACGAGCTGAACGAGCTGATCCGCACCCAGTCGGAGGCACTCGACGCAGGCAACGACGACGACTTCGCCAAGATCGACGCCGATTTCCACCAGCACATCGTCCTGCGCGCAGGAAACGGGCTGTTCATCGACTTCTTCGACAACCTCAAGGACCGGCAACGCCGGATGTCGGCGCGCGCCGTCTGGAAATCCAACGAAAAGGCCGAGGCCGTTCTGGCCCACCACCGCGAGCTCGCCGACCTCATTGCCGCGGGCGACGCCGCCGGGTTCAAGCAACGACTCGGCACCCACCTCAACGAAGTGCACCACCGCCTCCTCCCCTGAGACCGGTCGCCACTCGACCCCCAGTCACAAATCCCCCGAAAGGACCCCCTCTTGCTTCCTCAGAAGCGCCGCCTCCCCCTGTGGCTTCTCGCCGCCACGTCCCTCTTCTCCGTCGCATGGGGCGGCAACCAGTTCACCCCGCTTCTCGTGATGTACAAGGATCTCGACGACCTGAGCACCGGCGCGGTGGACGTCCTCCTCGGCGCGTACGTGCTGGGCATCGTTCCGGCGCTTCTGGTCGGCGGGCCGCTCTCCGACCGTTGGGGGAGAAGACCGCTCATGATTCCGGGGCCCGCGTTCGCTCTGATCGCCTCGGTTCTCTTGGCCGTCGGTGCGGCCTCGCCCACGGTCCTGTTCATCGGCAGGATCTTCTCGGGCCTTGGCTTGGGGCTGGGCATGGTGGTCGGCGGCTCCTGGATCAAAGAGCTCTCCATGGCGCCCTATGATCCCTCCGCCGACGACGCCGCCGGGGCCCGGCGTGCCTCGATGTCCTTGACCGCAGGATTCGCCCTCGGTGCCGCGGTGGCCGCCGGGCTCGCGCAGTTCGGTCCCTGGCAAGCGGCGACGCCGTATGTGGTGCACGTGATCGTGGCCCTTGTCGGCCTCGCGGCCGCGCTGATGGCTCCTGAGACGCATGGTCGCCAGGCCGAGCCGGCCCGGTTGGTCGACGACCTCCGGATTCCCACCGCGAAACACCGCAGATTCCTCTGGGTCGTGGTCCCCATGGCCCCCTGGGTCTTCGGGTGCGCGGGCAGCGCCTACGCGGTTCTTCCCGCCGTGGTGAGCGCCCGGACCCAAGGGCTCGACATCGGATTCTCCGGATTGTTGTGCCTGGTCGGGCTGGGGTGCGGTTTCATATTGCAGCAACTCGGCAAGAGGTTCGACGACGTCCGCTCGGCGCGCGCCGTCGTCGTCGCCCTGGCCTGCACCGTCCCCGCAATGGTCTGCGCCGCATGGGCCTCGTACACCCTGAATCCCTGGCTCGCGACCCTGGCCGCGGCCATGCTCGGCAGTTCGTACGGGCTGCTGCTGGTCTCCGGGTTGCAGGAAGTTCAGCGCATCGCCGGTCCCAAGGACCTGGCCGGCCTGACCGCCGTCTACTACTCCCTGACCTACTTGGGCTTCTTCATACCCGCGGCCCTCGCAGTGCTCAACTCCTGGATCACCTACCAGGTCATGTTCGTCGGGGGCGGCGCGGTGGCCCTGCTCTGCCTCGCCCTGGTCGCGAGCTTCTACCGCAAGCACCTTCCGGGCGCCGATCCGACGAACGGTGCCGAGGCCGCACGGGCCTGACATCCGGGGCTGGGGCGGCGGAGTCGGGCGCGGCGTCGGGTAGGGCGCGGGCGCGGGCGCGGGCGCGGCGTCGGGGCTGGTCGGAAAGCATGACTCTCGGTCCAGGCAGCGCGGGTTGGGTGGCGGTTACCCGATTCAGCGCCGTTTACCCCTGTTAGGTGGGGGTTGCGCCGCCACCTAACGAGGGTAAACGCCTCGCATTCCGGTAAACCCCGCGCAAAGGGCCAGTGCAGGCGCCATGCGCAGGAGCCAGAGGCCGGGATCCCGCGACGAGGCGGCACATTTGTGCGGATCTACTCCTCAAAAACGCACGTGGCTACCACCTCGCGACGGGGAGGCGCACGTGGCTGCCACCTCGGCGCCGGCGGGGAAGGAGAACGAGCGGGAGCGCCCCCGCCTAAGCGTTCATCGCGTTGCGGTACTCGCCCTCGCCGCGGAGGGCCCGCAGATTGTGTTCGATCAAGTCCTCCGAGTCGACCGGTCGGCCGCCCGCCGAGTGCGGGGTGATGATGAGGTTGGGCGCGTCCCACAAGGGGCTGTCCGAGCCCAGCGGTTCTTGGGAGGCGACGTCGATCGCCGCGCCCGCGATCTCGTGGTCCTCGAGGGCCTGGATGAGGGCGTCCTCGTCCACCGTCGAACCACGACCCACGTTGACCACGTAGGCGCGCTCGGGAAGGGTTCTCAGCACCTCCGCATCGAGGGCCTTCTCCGTGGCCTCCACACTGGGCAGGATCATGACCAGGACATCGGTCCTGGCCAGCAGCTCGTCCTTCTCCTCCGTCGCGACGACGTTGTATCCGTCCCTCACGCCCGTCGACCGCGCGATGCCGGAGACATGCGCTCCGAGAGCCGAGTACAGGGGCGCCAGCGTCGACGCGATCGACCCGAATCCCCAGATCGTGACCTGAGCATCGAGCAGTGTGGCGACACGCCCCTCCGGGTGCAGCTTCTGCGGGCCACCCAGCTCGGAGGCCCACCGATGCTCGCGGTGCGCCGTGCCGAGCTCGGGAAGCGAACGCACCAGCGCCAGCGTCAGCGCGAGAGCATGTTCGGCCACCGGCTTGTCATGCAGCCCGATTCCGGAACACACCACGATGTCCTCCGAGAACCCCGCCTTCACAATCGGGTCAGGCCCCGCGAGCAATGCCTGGATGAGGCGCAGACCGGTCAGACGGCGGGCACTGTCGGCAAGCTGTTCAGGCGTATTCGCCCAGACCACCAGCACCTCGGCGTCCACGTGCTCTTCCGGGACGGGAGACGTGGGGTCGTAGACGACCGCGGTGTCGCCGTCGTGCAACCGCAGTTTGCCCTGATCGATCTCGATCGAGGACGGCAACAGAATCTTCAATGGTTCCTCCTTGGTCCGGGCCTGGTTCCTAGCCTACGAGGATTCACCGACTATTAACTCCCGTGGCTTAACCCACGGCCCCGCGGCACGGTTCGGTGCAGGCGAGCGAGCGACGTCGCAATACCTTTCCGATTGCGCACGAAGGACCCATTGAGACGGAAGATGCCGGCCAGGGGAAGCCCCAGGAGCCGAGCCGGTCTCGCATCGAAGGTTTCGCGAACCAGGACGCCGCCGCCCTCGGTCGGTTCGACCTCCCACGTCCAGGTGTGGCCCGTGGGCATGCGCCAGGCGAAGGCGCGCCCGGGCTCGGCGCGGGTCACGGTGAAGGAGATGCGGTACGGGATCCCGTACAGCCTCATGGACTGGGTAACCCTGTCCCCGACGTCGGCCCGTTCCGGCCCCGCAACCCGGCGTTGCACCGTGCCCGAACCATCCAAGCGAGAATGACGGCTCACGTCCGAGACCAGGTCGTACACGGACTGCGGGTCGGAGGCCTCGAGAACAGTCTCGGCCGAGATGACGTTCCGGGGCACTTCCAGGAACCGAACAAAAGGAATGCACATGAACCCCATTCTTGCAGCCGCCGCGTGTGTCACCATGGGGAGTGCAAGCAATCCATCGTCATGGAGGTTTCCTGTTGATTTCGATCATCGTCAAGTTCAAGGTCAAGCCGGAGTCGGCCGATTCGTTCCCCGAGGTCACCCGCGAATTCACGAAGGCCACACGCGCCGAACCCGGCAACAAGTGGTTCGAGTGGTCGCGAAGCGTTGAGAACCCGAATGAGTACGTGCTCCTCGAAGCGTTCGACGACGACGCCGCCGCGGACCACGTCAACAGCGAGCACTTCGCCAACGGTCTGGAAAGCATGCGCCCGCACCTGGTCGAGACCCCGAAGATCCTGTCCCGGCAGGTCGAGGGAGACGACTGGGATCGCATGGGCGAACTCCAGATCGACCAGTGAGCGACCCCCTGCCCCCGGCAGGCGCGGTCCCCGAAGACTCCAGTCATGCCCACGCCGCGGTGCAACTTGCCGTGTCGACCGTGATCCTTGCGATGAGGCGCGAAGAGAAGGACGAACCGCATTCTCTGTGGTTGCCCCTCGTCAGGCGCCTCCGGGAACCCTTCAAGGGGATGTTCGCCCTCCCGGGCGGACCGCTCTCCCCCGAGCTGTCCCTCGAGATGTCCGCCGCATCGACTCTCGAACGGGCAACGGGCCTCGTTTCCGGGTACCTCGAGCAGTTGTACGCGTTCGGTCGTGTCCACCGGCTCCCCGGACCCGAGGACGAGTACGACGAGGTCGCCCCGCCCAGCGAGCGGGTGGTCTCGGTGGTCTACTGGGCGTCGATTCCGGCGACCGACGTCGCGAACACCCGTGTCCATGAGAATATCCGGTGGATGCGAGCCGATGACCTGCCGCGTTTGGCCTTCGACCACAATGAGATCGTCGACTATGCCCTGTACCGCCTGAAGAACAAGGTCGAGTACTCACGCATCGCGCATTCCTTCCTCGGAGAGGAATTCACCCTGGCCGAATTGCGCGAGGTCTACGAAGCAATCCTTCAGCGGCCGCTGGATCCCGCGAATTTCCGGCGCCAGATCGCGGCGTCGAAATCCATCATCGACACCGGCAAGCGCGTGGAAGGAACCAGGCACCGGCCCCCGCGCCTGTTCCGCTACGACCACACGCAGGCTTTCGCGGACCAAGGTCCCCTGGGCATGTACCGCGCGGCCGCGCACGACGCGGCCATGCGTCACGATGAGAATCCGTAAGAATTCAATTTTCACTCTGCGATAAGGCGTATTCCGTGCCGAGGACGCGCCCTGATTGACTGCAAATGTGATCCAGGTCATGGATCGCGTTATCGATATTCAATGAGGAGTAGTCATGAGCACTCAGGACACCACGTCAGTGGATCTCTCTACCGTCGAAGCCGCCCGCCGCAAAGCGCCCGAGGGACAACGCGTCGCCGTGGTCACGGGATCCGCGCGAGGAATCGGCGAAGGTATCGCGCAGAGGTTGGGCCGGGACGGCCTGCACGTCATCGTGGCCGACCTGCCCTCCATGCAGGAGGGCATCGACTCAACGGTAGAGGCGATCACTTCGGCGGGCGGCACCGCGACGGGCACGACCGTCGATGTCTCGGACGAGGACTCGGTCGCGGCCCTCGTGTCCACGGCGGTCAAAGCGGGAGGGCATTTGGATGTCTTCGTCGCGAACGCCGGGATCGCCCAGGTGCAGGAGTTGCTCGACTACGATTCCGATGACTTCCAGAAGATCGTTGACGTCAACATCAAGGGTGTCTTCAATTCATACCGCCTGGCCGCGCGTCAAATGGTCGACCAGGGACACGGGGGCAAGATCATCGGTGCGGCCTCGATCGTCGCCTTCCGGCCCTTCGCGTTCCTTGGACCGTATTCGCTGACCAAATGGGCAGTCCGCGGACTCACCCAGGCCGCAGCGATGGAATGGTCCGAATACGGAATCACGGTCAACGCGTACGGGCCCGGCATCGTCGGCACGAACATGTGGGACCTGATCGACGAAAAGCTCGCGGCCAAGCACGGTCAGCAGCGGGGTGAGGCCCTGGCCGAGAACGCGCAATCGATCCAGTTGGGCCGCGTGTCCGTTCCGGACGACATCGCCCGCCTCGTCTCGTACTTGGCCGGAGAGGACTCCGACTACATCACCGGGCAGACGATGCTCGTGGACGGGGGCATCCAATTCAGTTGAGGACACGAACTATCTGCGGCACGTTCTGAGAATCTCGGAGGACGGCCCCGACCGACCAGTGTCGATCGGGGCCGTCGTCGCGACGTGGGAAGACCGGACCGTGGCCCGTCACCCGTCCCAGGCGATCAGCTCGGTCCGGAAACCATCATTCAGAGGTCCACGGTGTCGCTGGAGCCCGAAGGCCGGTCTCCCGTGAACTTTGACTTGACGATCTGGGCCAGGGAAGCGACCTTGCCGCCGGGCTGCCCCCAGAACTGGGCCGACTCCCCGACGAAACGCATCAGACCCAGATTCGGGTCCTCCTTGCCTCCCTCGAACCAGGCGGCGACGCCGTCGTTCCACAATTCGTCGATCTTCTCCCGGTTCGCATTCTCGAACTCGACATGCCCCGACACCGACAACCAGGATCCGACCTCGGCAAAGGCCAGATTCACCTCGGAGGTCTCCATCAGGTCCTCGGCGAGTTCGCCCTGGAGACCGATGAAGAACCAGGCCTCGGCGTCGTCCGTGACCTTCTGCGGGGTCATGGGGTGCGAGTGTAGCCTTCCGTCGTTCTTGGAGACGGACGTCAGCATGACGAAACGCTCGCTGCGCATGATCTCGACGATCTTTTCCTGAGTCAGGTCGGACATTGCGGTTCCTTTCCATCGTGAAATGCGGCGCGTTGGCTCTGGAACCCATTTTTCTCCTCGCCGGCCCCACTGGCCAGAGGCGCGTTCCGCTTATGCTCACGGAGGAACGCGGGCCGGCGTCGTCGGGCCGGCCCGGAACCTAGCGACGAAACAGCCGCTGATTCGCGAACTCGGTGATCCCCAGCCTCCCGAGCTCCCGACCGTTGCCGGACCTCTTGACCCCGCCGAAGGGCAGCTCCGCTGCGGTACCGCCGGGCATGTTGATCGATACCATCCCGACCTCGAGGCCCTCACCCACGGCTTCGGCCCTCTCCGGGTCCCCGCCGAACACGGCGCCACCCAGCCCGAACGGCGAGTCGTTGGCCACTTCGATCGCTTCTTCATCGCTGTTGACCGAGTGCACGACGACGACCGGCCCGAACAGCTCCTCGTGGTACGCGTCCGAGGAGGGCTCGACGTCGGTCAGGAGCGTCGGCGCATAGTAGTTGCCGGGGCGGTCCAAGCGCTCTCCGCCCGTGACCAGCGTGGCGCCTTGGGCGACGGCGCGGTCCACGTGTTCGGAGATGGCCTCGACCGCGCCCGAGGAAGACAAGGGTGCCAGCGTGGTCGCCGGGTCCTGGGGGTCTCCCGGCTCGTAGTCGGTCTCCAGGATCCTCTTCGCCGCGGCAACGAAGGGAGCATAGGCCTCTTCCATCACGATGAACCTCTTCGGGGAGTTGCAGGCCTGCCCCATGTTCTCCATCCGCGTCCGAACGGCCAGTTCGGCGATGTCTTCGATGTTCTCTTCGTCGAGCACGATCAGCGGATCGGACCCGCCGAGCTCGAGCACGACCTTCTTGAGCTGTTCCCCGGCAATCGAGGCGACCGACGCTCCGGCGGCTTCGCTTCCCGTCAGGGAAACCCCGGAGACCCTGGGGTCGCGGACGACGTCGCCAATATGCCCCGAATCGATGAGAAGGATCTGGACGACGTCCGAACCCAGGCCCGCTTCCGCGAGAACGTCGGCCAGGGCGTAGGCCGACTCCGGGGTCGAGGATGCCGGTTTGATGAGCAAGGTATTGCCGAGAACAAGATTGGGGGCGATCAGCCGAGCCAGTTGGTACATCGGATAGTTCCAGGGCATGACGCCCAGAACGACGCCGGTGGGCCGGTACTGCACGACGTCGTCCTGATCGGAATCCTCGATAGGTTGCTCCTGGAGCATGTCCGGCCCCTTGGAGCCGTAGTACTCGAAGATCTGCGCGACGATCTCGACCTCGCTGACCGCGTCCGTGTTCCTTTTCCCCATCTCCCGGGTGATGATGCCGGCAAGCTCAGCGGACTTGTCCCGCAAGAGCTCCGCGGCCTTGAGCAATGCACCAGCCCTCTCGGACGGGGTCGACTGCCGATCCGCCCTGTAGCCGTTGTGGAGGGTTTCGAGGGCGAACTCGATCTCGTCGTCCGTGGCACTTTCGTATTCGTGCACGGTCTCGCCAGTAGCGGGGTTGGTCACGGCGTACATACAGCTCCTCGACGTTGCGGCGGGTGTGGTCACGACTCTTCCCGGATTCCGAAGGACTTTCCAGATCCTCCCATCATGAGAGATGACCCGTGGGTCACCGCGAGCCGCCGGAGCACGCCGGAACAACGAAAGGCCCCGCACCACGAGGGTGCGGGGCCCAGATCAGGGTCGGTGTTCCTTAGTTGGGAACGATGAGGCCCTTGGTCTGCGTACGAGCACGGTCGAAACGCTCCTGGGCGTCCGCCCAGTTGGCGATGTTCCAGAATGCCTTGACGTAATCGGGCTTGACGTTCTGGTAATCGAGGTAGAAGGCGTGCTCCCACATGTCGAGCTGCAGGATCGGGGTCTGGCCCAGCGGGACATTGCCGGCCTGCTGATCGTAGAGCTGGAAGAGGTTGAGACGCTCACCAATCGAGTCCCAGGCCAGCACGGCCCAACCGGATCCCTGGATGCCCGTGGCAGTCGCAGTGAACTGCGCCTGGAAGGCGTCGAAGGAACCGAAGAAGTCGTCGATCGCGGCGGCGAGTTCGCCGGTGGGCTTGTCGCCCCCGTCCGGAGACAGGTTGTTCCAGAAGATCGAGTGGTTGGTGTGCCCGCCCAGGTTGAAGGCGAGGTCCTTCTCGAGCTGGTTCACGTAGGCGAGGTCGTTGCTCGAACGTGCCGCTTCCAGCTTCTCCAGAGCGGTGTTCGCACCCTTGACGTAGGTCGCGTGGTGCTTGTCGTGGTGCAACTCCATGATGCGAGCCGAGATGTTGGGCTCGAGAGCTGCGTAGTCATACGGAAGATCCGGAAGTACGTACTGGTCAGCCATAACCAATCCTTTCAGTGATCCAGCTAATAGATCCACTCCCGACTTTAACACCAGGGCGCGGCCGCCTCCCAGGGAAACGTCACATCTTCCGCCGCCAGCGAAGATCCGCTGAACACAGCGACGTCGGGCGCAACCCTCTCCGCACCGACGGAACCCGACCTTGGCCGTGCCCCTCCCCAGAGAGCGGGGGCCGCATACGCACTCGATTGCCGCTTTGGGACGGTTGCCGACGCCGTCGCACCCCTGCCCGGCGCCGTTGGGTGGCGGTTACCCAGTTGAGAGGCGTTTGCCGACCATTTCACGCCACACACGCGGGGCTGTTGGGGGCCCGCTGGGTGGCGGTTACCCGCTTGAGGGGCGTTTACCCCTGTTAGGTGGCGCTTCAAGCCCCACCTAACCGGGGCAAACGCCTCCGAATCCGGCAACCGCCACGCAACTCCAGCAATCTCGCAACTCCACCCGCCATGCAACTCCACCCGCCACG
>JAKDJD010000016.1 GCA_030454085.1 Kocuria sp. | reverse complement strand
CACGCTCGGCCGCGGCCCGCCCGCCCCCAGAGCCAAAACCGCCCACGCAATCCGCGCCCTATTCTCACTCCGCGAGAACCGGACTTCTCAGCATCCGAGTGGCCTAGTGAGACTGTGTTGTGGAACACATTTAGTTACACTCGAAGAGGAGTCACCGTGAAGGCTATCCGTCTCCACCAATACGGGAAGGACCCTGTGCTCGAAGAGGTCGACGAACCGAAGATCACCGACCCATGGGGCGTGATCGTCGACGTCGAGGCCGCGGGCCTTTGCCGGACCGATCTGCACATCGTCGAGGGCCAGTGGGAACCGATCCAGCACCCGCGTCTCCCCTACATTCTTGGCCACGAGAACGCGGGGCGCGTCCGCGAGGTGGGAAGCGCCGTGAACAACGTCAGCCCGGGCGACACCGTAATCATGCATCCCCTGACCAGCTGTGGGCTGTGCCCGCCGTGCCGCCTCGGTCAGGACTCACATTGTGAGAATTCGACTTTCCCCGGCGTCAGCGTGGACGGCGGGATGGCCGACCAGTTGCTCACCAACGCCAGGGCGGTCGTGAAACTCGACGACGGATTGGACCCCAAGGACGTGGCGGCGCTGGCCGACGCCGGGTTGACGGCGTATCACGCGGTGAGGAAGGCCGCCGACGAGTTGTTCCCGGGCAGCCACGCCGTCGTGATTGGCGCGGGCGGCCTCGGCCACATCGGCATCCAGACCCTGGCGGCCATCACGAGCGCGGAAATCACCGTGGTGGACCGGAGCGAAGAAGCCCTCGAGCTCGCGCAACAGCTCGGCGCCCACCACACGGTGCGCGCGGGCGACGACGAAGCCGTCGCGTCGCAAGTCCTCGACATCACCGGCGGCGGAGCCCAGATCGTCTTCGACTTCGTCGGCGAACAGGGCGTCGAGCTCTTGGCCCCGCGACTCCTGCGCAATCGCGGTTCTCACTACGTCGTCGGCTACGGCGGCGAATCAAAACTCCCGACGATCGAGATCATCAGCCGGGAAATCAATGTGATCGGAAACCTGGTGGGCACCTACAACGACCTGGTCGAACTCATGACGCTCACCGCCCAGGGGAGGGTCAAGCTGCACACCTCCATCTACCCCCTCGATGCCGCCCTGGATGCCTTTCACGACCTCGACGCCGGCCGCCTGGTCGGTCGAGGGATCCTCGTGCCCTGACCGGAACAAATGATCGATAGGAGCTGAACGATGACGTTCCCAGCAAAATACCCACAACTGAACGAGATGGAGCTGACGGATGACGCACACGACGTGCTCGTCAGGCTGCTCCGCGTGGCCTTCCCCCATCCGGAATTCCCGGACGGCCCGTACGAACGAACCGCCACCAGGATCCTCACCGAGGCCCGGGAATCGACCTGGTTCCGCGTGGCCCTGACCCAGGGCATTCTCACGCTGAGCCAATTGGCCGGCGGCGATTTCAGGAATCTCGACGACGAAGCCGCGACGAGCGTCCTGCACCGCATCGAGGCCACGGCGTTCTTCGGGTTCATCCGTCGCACCACGGTGCTCAACCTCTACGACGACCCCGAGGTCTGGGAGGTCCTCGGCTACGAGGGGCCGAGCTTCGACAAGGGCGGCTACATCAACCGCGGTTTCAACGACCTCGATTGGCTTCCCGAACCCCGGATCGAGCTCTACGACGGTGAGCCGCTGCCGGACATTGCCCCGAACGCGATACTCGCGTCCACCGGAAAGTCGCCGATCGGCGGTCAGCAGACCGACACCAGCAACCAGCCTGGATCCCAGGAAACCGTGATGAGAAAGGTTTCGAAGTGAAAATCGATCAGAATGAAGAAGCCGTTGTCATCGTGGGTTCCGGAGCGGGCGGAGGCACCCTCGCCTACGAGCTGACCAAAAAGGGCATCCCCGTGGTCATGCTCGAGGCGGGTCCCTACCTGCGCAACGAGGACTACGTGAACAACGAATGGGAAGCCTTCAACCAGATGGCGTGGCTCGATCCGCGCACCACCAGTGGTTCGTGGCGAATCACCACCGACTTCCCGAACCTTCCGACGTGGATCGTGAAGGCGGTGGGCGGCACCACGACGCACTGGTCGGGCGCGACGCCGCGCTTCAAGGAACACGAGTTCAAGGCCCGGAGCACGTACGGCCGCGTGGAGGGGGCCAACCTTCTCGATTGGCCGATCACCAGGGAAGACCTGGACCCGTACTACGAGCGGGCAGAAATCGCGATGGGATCGACCCACACCCACGGGCGCAAACCATTGCCGGCCAACAACAACTACAAGGTCTTCGCGAACGGGGCCGAGCGCATCGGCTACAAGCATTACGCGACCGGCCCCTACGCGACCAACGCCGAGGAGTACGACGGCCGCCCCGCATCCATCCAGGACGGCTTCAACTTCCAAGGCGACAAGAACAAATCCAAGTGGTCGACCCTGGTCCGCGAAATCCCGCGAGCCGAAGACACCGGGCTGCTGGACCTGCGTTCGGACTGTCAGGTCGTGCAGATCACCCACGACGCTTCCGGTCGAGCGGATTCCGTGCTCTATCTCGACGACGAGGGAAACCTCCACCGGCAGGCCGCGAAGCTCGTGGCGGTCGCGGGCAACTCGATCGAGACCCCACGCCTTCTCCTCATGTCGGCGACACCCATGTTCCCTGATGGGCTCGCGAACTCGTCGGGGCAAGTGGGGCGCAACTACATGCGGCACACCACGGGCTCCGTGTTCTCGCGGTTCGACAAGCCGGTGCGCATGTACAGGGGCGAGACGATGGCGGGCGTGATCGCCGACGAATCCATCCACAACCCGGACCGTGGTTTCGTCGGAGGCTACTATCTCGAAACGATCTCCCTCGGCCCCGCGTTCCTGGCCAGCTTCGCGGATCCGGGAGCCTGGGGCGCCGACTTCGCCGAGATCATGAACGCCTACCTGAATACGGCGGGCCTGTGGGTCATCGGCGAAGACATGCCGCAGGAGTCGAATCGGATCACCTTGAATTCGTCCGTCACGGACAAGAACGGTCTGCCGGTCCCGAACGTCAATTTCGACGATCACGCGAACGACGTCGCCATGCGCGACCACGGGTACCAGCAGGCCGAGAAGCTCTACAACGCGGTCGGTGCCGTCGGTTCCCACCGGGCTCCCCCGTACCCCTCGACGCACAATCTCGGGACCTCCCGTATGAGCGAGCGCCCCGAGGACGGCGTGGTGGACCAGTGGGGACGTACTCACGACATCCCCAACCTGTTCATCAGCGACGGTTCGGTCTTCACGACCGGAGCCGCAGCGAATCCGACGCTGACCATCGTCGCGCTCGCGATTCGACAGGCCGAGTACATCGTCGACCAGCTGAAGACCAACGGCATCTGAAACACCTGAACTTCATCACTACTTGAGGAGAGAGAATGTCCACTACATCCCCGTACGATCAGATCGCAGAAGTCCCCTCGTTCGACATCACGAGCACCGACTTCTCCGATGGTGGAACCCTGCCCGCAGCCCAAGTCAGCGGAATTTTCGGCGCGGGCGGAGAAGACATCAGCCCGCAACTGTCCTGGAGCGGCTTCCCCTCCGAGACGAAGAGCTTCGCCATCACTGTGTACGATCCCACGGCACCGAGCGGCAGCGGTTTCTGGCACTGGGCCGTCACGGATGTGCCTGCTTCGACGACGTCGGTCCCGAGCGGAGCCGGCGGCGAGGACGGCGAAGGCTTGCCCGAAGGAGCCATCCAGTTGCGAAATGATGCGAGCCTCTCCCGCTACCTCGGGGCGGCTCCTCCCGCAGGCCACGGGGTCCACACCTACTACATCGCGGTCCACGCGCTCGACGTCGAAACCCTCGACGTCGGGGCGGACGCCACACCGGCGTTCCTCGGATTCAACATGTCGGGGCACACGATCGCCCGGGCAGTGATAACCGGTACGTTCGAAGCCAAGTAGGCTCCCTGGGCCCGGCCGTCCGTCCCACCGACCCGTGGCGCGGACGGCCGGGTCACCATCCCCATGTCTTGTCCGGAATGACCGCTATGTACGGAGGCGAGTGAACGTGACCGTCGAGAAGAAGACCGCCAAGAAGTCGTCTGCACCTCGTGATTCGAGCGTTCAGACCATTGAGCGAACCCTCGCTATCCTCGAGTTCGTCTCCGAACGCGGCGGCGCAACGGCACGAGAAGTTTCCGACACGCTCCAGTACCCCCTGCCGACCGTTTACCGTCTGATGCAGGCGCTCGTGCAGGCGGACTATCTCACGCACCTGCAATCGGAGCATCGCTTCGAATTGGGGTTCAAACTCGATCAGCTCGGGGCCTCCCTGCACCGTCAGGTCGGGGTCCCGGCCATGGTCCGCTCGGAAATCCAGATCCTGCACGACTACGCCAAGGCCGCGGCGTATTTCGCGATCTACCGAGGGACCGGCGTGGTGCTCGCCTACGTCGTGGACAGCCCCCGGTATCCACGGCTCCAGCCGTTGCGTTTCGGTTTCCACGAAGCCGCCCACGCAACCGCTTTCGGAAAGATCATGCTGTCCGGCATGTCGAAGGCCCAGCTCGACCAGTATCTCGAGGCCCACGGCACGTCGGACCTGACCCCGACAACTATCACCGACCGAGCCAAGCTGGAGGAACACCTCGCGGAAGTCGGGAACAGGGGCATCGCCTGGGAGAAGGAAGAGTTCATCCCTGGCATGACCTGCGCCGCCATCGGTGTTCGGAACGACGCCGGAATGGTCGTGGGTTCCGTCGCGATCAGCACTCCGTCCCAGGACACGGGCCCCGTCCGGGACAGGGAGCTCGAACGTCGGCTTCGTGACACCGCGAATCGCATCAGCCGCTACTACCGCACGACTCAGGCCCCTATCGCGTAGTCCCGCCGGCGTCCCCGTCCGGGCCGACGGCGCTGCCCCGGCCCTTCCTTCGAGTCCCTTACCTTTCGGCCCCGTACAGATGCTCGGGGCGGCCCGTCGACCCGTAGTGGAGGGTCACCGTGACAGAGCGTGATTCGGCAAGTTTGACCAGGTGTCGTTGCGCGGTCGCCCGGGAAACCCCCACGGCCTCCGCGACCTCGGCGGTCGACATGACCGCATTGGCACCGCGCAGGGTCTCCAAGATCGTGCCCGACGTCGAAGAACCGGGAGAGTGCGTGGCCGGCGTCGCCCCGACCGAATCGGTCAGTGCGCGCAGAGCCCGGTCGAGGCCCGCCTGGTCGAGGCGTTCCCTGTCGAGCAACCGGCAGTACCGTGCGTACCGACGGAGGAATCCCTGGAGCACGGCGGCGTCGAAAGGCTTGAGAATGTAGGTCAGCGCCCCCGCCCGCAACGCAGAACGAACCACCGCGGCATCCGCAACCGCAGAAAGCACGGCGGCATCCGTGTCCGCGGCACGCAGGAGGTCCAGCCCGTTGCCGTCGGGCAGCACGTAGTCGGCCAGGACCAGGTCAACTTCTCCGCCGTCCAGGACTTCCCGGGCCGCACGGACATCCCGGACGGGCTCGAGGGCTTCGAACCCCGCCACCTGGTTGACGTATTCACAGTGCAATTGGCCGACGTACAGGTCGTCGTCGACCACCAGTACTTTCGTCACGATTCACCTTTCTCTTCCAGAACGTGGGGCAGTTCCACCCCGAAACTCGCCCCGCCCAGTCGCGGGTCCTTGCCGTGGATCAGCCACACTCGACCTCCTTGGCGTCGGGCGACCCGGCGGCACAAGGCCAGACCGATGCCCAACCCGTGCGCCTCGTCGCCGGAACCATCGCCCGAGCTGACGCCGTCGTCGAAGACGCGCTCACGCTCGCTCTCCGAGGCCAGGCCGTCGCCGGTGTCGCTCACGACGGCGTGCAGAGCCTCTCCGTCGCTCAGCAGATGCATCTCGACCACCCGTGGCGTCACCGAGCCGCGGACGGCGGCACGCACCGCGTTGTCAATCAGATTGCCCAGGATGAGGGTCACGTCCTCGGGCTCCCGGACCCGTCCCAGGACCAGGGAGTCCTCCGAAACGCGCAGCTGGACGCCGCCCTCCGCGCTTGTGGTGCCCTTGGCTTCGGCGAGCGCCCTCAGGTAGGGGTCGGAGATAGCGTCGATCCCCTCGACCGGGGCACCGATCGGGCCTGTCCTGAGAATCTCGCCCAGATAGCGTTCGGCCTCCTGGTCGGCCCCGGTGGCCACGAGACCCATGACCGTGTGGAGCCGGTTCGCGAACTCGTGACGCTGGGCGCGCAAGGCATCGGCCATCGTGGTGACGGACTCGAGCTGACGGGACATGGTCAGGATCTGGGTCTCGTCCCGGAGCGTCACGACGCCCCCGACCGATATGCCGCCGCGCCGCACCCGCACGGCCGTGGCCAGGAGAATCCGGTCGCCGACAGAGACGCGCCGTCTGAGCTCAGGGGCGTTCGGGCCGGCGTCCTCGGTGAGGACCTCCTCGACCATCGTCCGGATCCGTTCGGGGATGTCGATGTCGCCCATCGACCCCTCGTCCTGGCCCAAGAGGATCCGCGCGGTGCTGTTGCTCAGGGTCAATCGCCCGTCCGGCGCGAATCCGAGGACGCCGTCGTCCAGGCCGCGCAGCACGGCCTCCTGGTGCTGGGCCATCTCGACCAGTTCTTCGGGGCCCACGCCCAGGGTCTGGCGCTTGAGTCTCCTGCCGAGGGCCACGGAAACCGCGACGCCGACCGCGAGCGCGGCCGCCGCGAGAGCGCCGATCACCCAGAGCCTCTGGCGCACCTCGGCGCCGACCACGGAGGTGCGGATCCCGACCGAAACCTCACCGACCACGGTCCCGTCTCCGGTTGACGAATACACGGGGACCTTGGCCCGCACCGTTTCCCCGAGGGTGCCCTTCTGGTGGGTGGTCTCCTCGCGACCGGACAGGGCGGCGTCGGGTGACGTAGACACCTTCTTCCCCAGACGCGACTGGTCCGGGTGCGCGATGCGCAATCCGCGGTCGTCCG
This sequence comes from Kocuria sp., assembly GCA_030454085.1. GTDB lineage: Bacteria > Actinomycetota > Actinomycetes > Actinomycetales > Micrococcaceae > Rothia. The sequence goes on along the minus strand of JAKDJD010000016.1, from coordinate 51,073 downwards.
TGACCACCACGAATTCGACGGAATTCCGGGAGGCCACCTCTTGCGCGAGGGCCTGGACGTCACCGGAACGGGCGGCCTCGGGGTCGATCTCCTTCTCGGAACTGGCCCGGGTCGCGCCTTCCTCGATCACGGATTCGGACGCGAGAGTCCGGGCAATCGACAGCGCCCTGGTCTCGGTGGTGTCCGTGACCGTTCGAGCGCCCAGCCACGCGAAGGTCGCCGCCGCGAGCGCCAGCACCACGATGATGACCAGCAGCTGACTCGTCAGCACTCGGCGGGAGAAGGAGCTGGAGGGTCGCGGCATGCGCTCAGCCTAGACCGCAATCACCGTTGAGCACAATGCACAAAAGGCGCGCAATGAGCAGAACGCGATCTGTGAGCACAACCCTGCGCGCACCCCACGGGAGTCCCTAGGGTGTATTGCGCATCACAATAACCTTCGAAGGAGAAGCCCGTGATCGTCCTTCTCGGATTCGTCATGATTCTGGTCTTCATGGCCTTGATCATGACCAAGAAACTTTCGCCAGTCCTGGCGCTCATCCTGATCCCGACCATTTTCGGCCTCTTTGCGGGCGCAGGCCTGGGCATCGGTGACATGGTCATGGACGCGATCGAGTCCATGTCATCGACGGCCGCGCTGCTGCTGTTCGCCATCATCTACTTCGGCATCATGATCGACGTCGGACTGTTCGACAAGCTCGTCGACCTGATTCTGCGCTTCTGCGGCAACGACCCGGTGCGAGTGGTCTTCGGCACGGCCCTTCTCACGGGCGCGGTGTCACTGGACGGCGACGGCTCGACGACGTTCATCGTGGTCACCGCCGCAATGCTCCCGATCTACCAGCGGCTGCACATGTCGCCCGTGGTCCTGACCTGTACGGCCGGCCTGATCAACGGAACCCTGAACATCGTCCCCTGGGGCGGCCCGACGGCTCGCGCGGCCTCCGCACTGCATTTGGACGCGAACTCGATCTTCGCCCCCATGGTCCCGTCCCTGATCGTGGGCCTCATCGTTGCCCTGAGTTTCGCCTACCTTCTGGGGCGGTCCGAACGGCGTCGCCTGCAGAAGAACGGCGTGGCATGGGTTACCGACTCCGGTGACGCCGCCGAGAACGGGACCGATGCGGCAACCGAGGGCTCCGGACGGGCCATGGCCAACGTCGCGGCACCGGCCGACGGTGGCTCCCACTCCGCCTCCGGCGGCGACGACGGCTCCGCGGCGAACCCCTCGGCCGGACCGGCCACTCAAGCGCTCGTGGTCAACCAGTTCGAGGACGAGCAGCAGGGTTCCTCCGCGCTGACCGATACGGCCTTGGACCCGAATCGTCCGACCCTTCGGCCGCACCTCTTCTGGTTCAACCTGGCCCTGACGGTTGCGATCATGGTCCTGCTGATCGTGGACATCCTGCCCCTTCCGTACCTGTTCATGATCGGGACGGTCATCGCCCTTCTGGTCAATTTCCGGGGCGTCAAGGAACAGCAGGACGAGCTGGCCTCCCACGCGACCTCGATCATCTCGGTCGTGGCGATGGTCATGGCCGCCGGAGTTCTGACCGGTGTCATGAGTGGGACCGGCATGGTCGACGAGATGGCTTCCTGGCTCGTGGACGTCATCCCTGGTTCCATGGGCCCCTACCTCGCCGTCATCACGGGCGTCCTGTCTGTCCCGATGACGTTCTTCATGAGCAACGACGCCTTCTACTTCGGCATCCTTCCGGTTCTCTCGGAAACCGCGGCCCATTACGGGATTCCGGCCACGGACATGGCCAGGGCATCCGTCACCGGGCAGCCCGTGCATCTTCAGTCGCCGCTGGTTCCCGCCATCTTGCTGCTCGTCTCGCTCTCCGGAGTCGAACTCGGCGACCACCACAAGAAGGTTCTGTGGCGAGCGCTCGTGGTCTCATTGGTCATGCTGGCCGTGGGTGTGCTGGTCGGCGTGATCGCCATCGGCTCCTAGCCGGCGGACAGCAAGCGAAAGGAGAAAACACCGCATGTCTGACTTCTATTCGAAACCCGCCCGGCCGATGCCGGAGCCCTCTCTGAGGGTTTCGGCGTCGGCGGGCATCGACCGGGCGGCGAGGACCGTGGTCCTCGGGCACCGTTCGGATGCCAGCCCTCGGGTGATGCACGAGGCGATCGCGGCCGCCGAGAGGGAGAAGGCGGCCCTGCGGGTCGTCGTGTACGCATCGGACAGCACCACGAGCCCCACGGCAAGCCGCATCGAGATCGTCAAGGAGGTCTCCCGCCAGATCATCGATGCGGGGATCGAATTCGAGATCCAGCGCGCCGGCGACGACGTCGCCAACCAGGTCCTGGAGCTCGCGGAAGAACACGATGCCCGGCTGATCGTGCTGGCGACGCGGCGTCGCTCCCCGGTCATGAAACTGTTCCTCGGTTCGAGCGCCCAGCGGGTCATTCTCGAGGCGGATTGCCCCGTGCTCACCGTGAAATAACGTAGGGCCTGATCAACCGCTGTCGCCCAAAGCGTTGGAATCCTTTTTGTGTTAACATTCTTCCCGTACTCACGAGTACATTACCGTACCGAACTGTGGGGCGTTCGGGCGGCCACCCCTGCCGGACCCGTTGGTCCGTTGAGGCTCGCTCGTCTGCTCCGTCAGGACAGGTATTCGCACAGAATGAGCAGAAGAGGACCAATGCACACCACGTCGTCCCCCACTCGGCGCGCGGTGGCCAAGGGTGCCGCCTGGAGCGTGCCCCTGGTTGCCGGAGCTTCCACCGTCCCCGCCTACGCGGTCAGCAATTGCGAGAAGACCGTGGCCACCCACCGGGGCGGGCGCACCACGCAGACAGCCGCTTCAGGAAGCATGTCCAACGGCATCACCGTGACTTCCGCGGCCACGACGGGCGCCACCTCCAAGATGTTCCTGACCACCTCCGGGGAAGCCGGAAACGGAGGCAACAGAGGGCGGTACAACTTCAGTGTCGTCAATCTCGCTCCCCCAGGGGCCACCGCCGGTGCGTACCTGGAGCTGAACCAGCGAACCCTCTTGAAGAGCTACCGGCAGGCCTCCCAGACCGTGACCTTCACGTTCCCCCAGCCGGTCTACTGCGTCGAATTCTGGGTGACCGACATCGATTACGAAAGCGGATACTACGGCGACGTGGTCACGGTTCCAGGGGCCGTCGCGACCCCTTCGACCCCGGCGGACGTGACCTGTTCCGGCCCCACGTGCCGCAGCGCGCACTCGGGGTCCCCGGGTGCCTTCGGAGTGTTCCCGGGGACGGAACTCGGACTGGTGCATTACAAGCTGACCGGCCAAGGGCTGACCAGCTTCTCCTTGACCTACTCGAGCAATTCATCCGGGAACAGTTCGACGAACTACCAACAGGTGTACATCTCCCCGATTTCATACACGACCCGAAAGGATTGCACCTGCACGTGAGCCGTGCGCGGCACTGAACCGCCCACAGCCCGGTGACGGGCCGGTGCACTGCTACAGGCTCCACTTCTCCCGACGATAGGCGGCGTCCCAGAACATCTCCTCGTATCGGGAGGCGTCGAGGAACACTTCGCGCATCCGTGACCGAACCGTATCCGACGCCGATTCGGCGGCCTCATCCACCAGGTCGATGGCCCGCTGCGTGGCCTCCGCGAAGGCCGGGTCGCCGTATTCCTCGATCCAGCGGCCGTAGGGGTGATCCTCCACGGTCTCCGCGCGAAGGGACAGGCGCTGGCCGACGTCGGCGTAGATCCAGAAACAGGGAAGAACCGCAGCCGCACCGACGTCGTAGGGCTCGTACGCGCACGCCGCGAGCAGGGTGTACATGTACCCTCTGGTGGTCGGGGACGGCGCCTCCGGTCTGGGCAAAGCACTCAAACGGCGGTCAGCCATGAGTTGGGCGTGAAGGGCTTTTTCATCCGCGACGGCCGCGCTGGCGCTCCCGGCCCAGAATTCGGCGGCCTCCTGTGACGGTGCTCGCGTGGCCAACATCGCGAGCGCCCGGGAGTAATTGCCCAGGTAGAAGGTGTCCTGCTGGATGTAGTCGACGAAAATTTCTGGGGCGAGAGTCCCCGCGGCGAGTTCCTCCAGGAAAGCCAGACGGTTGACTCGGTCCAGGATCCCGGAGGCATCGTTCCACAGGCGACTCGTGAATTCACCGGTCCGCCACGGGCCGGTCTTGTCTTCGGCGATTTGGTTCATGGCGTGCTCACACTCCGTGGACGTTTCTACCTCAGTACTTGGGACAAGTGGTTGACGGGACCGTGGCCCTGCTCCGGGAATCGCGAGAGGCGCCACTCGGCACCGTCCTTGAGCGCCCTCGTCAGGAAGTTCTTGCCGTCCCTTGTCGCCGCTTCGAGGGCGTCGTCGTCAATGGTCCGGGGTTCGGCGCTCTCCGAGTCCAGCGTCTCCGGCCTGGAATTCCGGGCCGCGAATCCTGCGATGGCGGACGAGAGGGTGCACCCCGTTCCGTGCGTGTTGCGCGTCCGTACTCGCGGCGAGCTCAGTTCGACCAGAACGGGGTTTCCTGCCGGCTCGTTTCCGGACGACGTCGTGCCGGGCTCCCATCCGGGGGCAGTCGCGAGGATGTCCACGGCCTCGCCAGTACGCAGGTGGCCTCCCTTGAGGAGCACGGCGCGGGGGCCGAGCGCGAGCAGCTCCTCGGCCTGTGTCCGCATCTCGTCGACGGACCGCGCGACCCGGTCGGGACGATCCAGAAGCCGTGCGCCTTCCGGCAGGTTAGGCGTGATCAGGTCCGCGAGGGGAAGCAGGTCGCCGCGGAGCGCGGCGTCGGCGTCCTCACTCAAGAGGGGGTCCCCACTGGTTGCGACCATCACGGGATCAAGGACCACGGTGCCGAAGTTCTCGCGCCGCTCGGAGATCAGAGCCGCGACCGTCCGCACCACGTCGGCGGTGCCCAGCATGCCGATCTTGGTTGCGTCCACCGGCAGGTCGTCGATCACGGACTCGATCTGGGTGGCCACCACCTCGCGCGGGACTCCGTGGACATCACGGACTCCGCGCGTGTTCTGGCTTGGCAACGACGTCAGGCACGCGCACCCGTAGACCCCGACGGCCGCAAAGGCCTTCAGATCGGTCTGGATTCCGGCGCCTCCGGAGGGGTCGGAACCTGCAATGGTCATGGCGACGGGTGGCCGCATTACGAGTCACGTCCTCTCATCAGGGTCATGGTTGCAAGACGCCGCATCTCCGCGGCCGCGTGCCGGGGGTCATCCGCGCCGGCGATCGCCGAGACCACACAGAGACCATCGACGGGCACGCCCGCGAGCCGGGTCGCCGTGGAGGGATTGATACCGCCGATGGCCACGCTGGACAAACCGACCGTTCGGGCGAAGGCCGCGCACGCGGTGACGCCATCGGGCCCCAGGGGTGGACCGGCGTCGTTCTTGGTGGGGGTGGACCAAACGGGGCCGATGCCCAGAACATCCGCATACCGTTCGGCCACCGCGGCGCGGGCTTCGTCCGGACTCGACACCGAGAGGCCGACCATCAGCTCCCGCCCGAGGACCCGTCTGGCCTCCTTCGCTGCGGCGTCCGACTGGCCGACGTGCACATTGAGCCCGAGGTCGGCCGCGATATTGAGCCTGTCGTTGACGAACAGATGCGCGGGCCGGCCCGAATCCTGTTCGGCCCTCCCGATGGCCTTCGCGCATTCCTTCGCCAATGTGGAGAATTCGGCGTCCCCCAGTTCCTTGTCACGCACCTGAACCACACCGACGCCGCCCATCACGGCCTCGTACACGACGTGTGGGACGCGATCGACACCCCCACAGAGGGCGGTATCGGTCACAAAGTACAGGGAGAAGTCTGTGGTCGGGGGGATCACGGGGCGTCCTCTACTATCTCGGCCGTGCGGGCGATGCCCTCAGGATGCAACTCGTAAAGAGCGTCGAGCCACCGCACATGGAACGTTCCGGGGCCTTCCGCAGTTCTGCCTGCCAGGGTTCCGGCGGCCCCCAGGTGCGCGTGAGCGGCCACGGCGGCGTCGTGCTCCGACACGCCGGCCGGCCGTGAGGCACCAAGGTAGGCTGCCACCGTTGCCCCGAGGGAACATCCCGTGCCAATGACCAAGGGCATGAACGGGTGACCGCTGGTCACCCACGTGATTCGATCCGCGGAGACGATCGCATCCCGCTCCCCGGAGATGGCGACGACGCCACCCGTGCGCTCTGACAGTGCGCGTCCGGCGTCGAGAGCGGATTCGACGTCGTCGGTCGATTCGACCCCGCGGCCGCCTTGTCCCAACCCCGCGAGGGCCACGATCTCGCTGGCGTTTCCCCTGATCACCGACGGTCGGGCTTCGAGCAGGGTCCGGGAAAGTTCGGTGCGCACGGGGAGAGAGCCCACGGCGACAGGGTCCAGGACCCAGGGCACGCCGTTGGTTCGGGCCGTTTCGACCGCGGCCTTGATGGCCGAGATCTGAGTATCCGAGACCGTTCCGACGTTCACCAGAAGTCCGTTGGCCACTCCGGCGAAAATGCCCGCTTCCTCCGGGTGCTCAACCATGGCGGGAGAGGCGCCCACAGCGAGCAGAACGTTGGCGGTGATCTCCTTGACCACGGCATTGGTCAGGCAGTGCACCAGAGGAGCCGTGTCCCGCACCGCCCGGGCCGGACCGATCACGACCCGATCGGCACCGTTGGCCTCGGCATCCGTGATCGACGCTTCGATGTTCTGCGAACCAGCCATGGTGACCATCCCTTCGCTAGTACTGGCTAGATCAGGTTCAAAGGGTCGTATCTCAGCCCCAGGGCACCCCTTGTCACTGCGAACGCTCACGTGCGCTCGGGTCCAACTCTAGTCCGAGGACCCGAACCTTGGCATGGACGGAGCGAAGGCGCCGACAATCTGTGGACAATCGACGCGCAAGACCGGTTTTCCACACCGCATATCCACAGTGTGGAGAACTTACACGAATGTGACTTCACGTTGTCCACGAACTCGACGGCGAACCGCCACCTCGAGTTGGTCCGCAACCATTGATCCCGCAATATCGGGGGTGTCGTGGGTCAATCTGTCCCCGAAAGAAAGCCGGTCGACGACGCCCGGCCATTCGGAGAGTCGACCAGCGGCCCGCATCCGACCACTCCCGTCCCCACCTGTGGAAAACTTTTCGCACAGGTGGTGGAGAATCTGGAAATTCCGAAGCCGCCCTGTGGACACTTGTGGATAATTGTGGACAACCCATGGTCGCGTTGCCCCGCTCGTGACGGGGCGACCGCCGTCGAACCATACACCCCGACGTACGGCCCCTTGTACCGACGCCGCCCTCCCAAGGCTCGCGTTGACCAGCGCATTCCCCTGGCGGCCGACGCCCTATCGGCCCGCCCTGGATCCCCATGGACGCGCGGAAAGCGGGACCGGTCGACGTCGCCGGACCACGCCTTGTCCACAGACGTTGTCCCCAGGCGTGGACAACTTACATACGCGTAGTTCGATCCCCCGTCGGGGTCGTGTTTCGAATCGACTTCGGCCCCATGAGCGCGTCGAACCCTTCCACATCCCACAGAACCTAGGACACGTGTTCGACTTGTGCACACCGTTGTACACACCTGTGGATAACTTTCTCCACCGCCTGTGGGGTTCGGCCTGCATTCCGCGCCCTCATCCCCAGGACCACCCGTGAGTCACGGAGTTGGGCCCATCCCGGACCGACGGGTGAGCCAGAGTGCACCAGCAAGTGCCAGGCCCCAGAGCAGGAACACGGGATCCCAGAGAATAGCGTGCCCCCATTGCGCCGGTCGATTCGAAGCCGACGAGCCCGTGGCGATCCCGATCCAGCCGCCGACCGCCCCAAGAGCGCCCCAGCCGATCAGCGCGATGGCGCCAACCCAGGAGACCGCCCGGATCCATCGATGCGGAGGAGGGCGGAGATGGTCGGCCCAGGGGATCAAGGCGGCGGCCGCCTTGCCCACCCCGACAAGACCGAGCATCCACCGGAATCCGGCATCCCCGTCCCGATGCATTCGGACCGCAAATTCCCCGACCGTCCCCAAGAGCAAGGACCCACCGAGCGCCCAGTACAGACTCGCCGCAGCATGGCAGAACCCCAGAACCATCGCCACGGTCAGCAGACGCGGCCCTTCCGATCTCTTCATGGGTCGAGCCTATTGACCCGCCCCGGAACATACCAGGGGCGCACCGAGACAGTATGGAGCTTTCATTCGGCAACCTTCCAGCACTTATCTCGCATCCCATTCAAAACACGACAGCGATTTCCGAATTTCGCGTACCCCTCAAAATTTTGGTTAGACTCGCTGACCGACTCGCACAACATTTGACACCAATCACATTGAGGAACACGTTATGAGTAAGTCATTCACTTTAAGCGCCGCCACTGCCCTGGCGAGCGTGCTCGTTCTCGGCGGTGCCGCGGCAGCCAACGCCCACGGGTACATCGGCAATTCCGAATCGGACGTGACCGCTCGTGCAGCCATGGGTTCGAACACCGACATGGGCGCTGTCCAGTACGAGCCGCAGTCCATCGAGGCGCCGAAGGGGTTCAGCCTGGATTCCTCGACGGGCGGCCCGGAGGACGGCCATCTGGCCTCCGCGGGCACGGATCTCGCCAAGAACCTGGACGAGCAGTCCTCGGACAGGTGGGACAAGAACGAGGTCCAGACCGGCCAGGAGCTCAACCTGGGTTGGGAGTACACGGCCAAGCACCCCACCGCCAAGTGGCACTACTACATCACCAAGAACGGCTGGGATCAGAACTCCCCGCTGACTCGCGATGAGCTGCAGCCGCTCTCCGAGGTCGAGGGCGATGGTTCGCTTCCTACTGACGGGACCGCGGACCAGATGAAATTGCCCGATGACCACAAGGGATATCACGTGATCTACGCCGTGTGGGATATCGAGGATACGTCCAACGCGTTTTACAACACCGTCGATGTGAATATCAACGACTGATATTTTTCGACATTCGGTCGAGTCATTTCCTGCCCGGTGTCGATGAGGACTCCAATCCTCGTCGACACCGGCGGGGCTTACTCGGCGAAGGCGGGCAGGTGAGCCCTCAGATTCCGCACATCGTTCCAGGCACAGTTCGCATTCATCGTCCGTGTTTTGTCGTCCTCACCTACCATCGACGTATGAGCACATTGAGCGACCAATTGGGCAGTCTGCCGTCCTTCCCCAAAAACCTTCCGATCCTCGACCCCGGGACAGTTCCCGAGGACCCGGAGCAGTTGTTCCAGGAGTGGTTCCAGGACGCGATCGCATCGGGAAATCGACAGCCGCATGCGATGACCTTCACGACGATCCAGCACGGGGACACTCCCGTCGGTCGCACCCTCATCGTCAAGGACATCGACGAGCGGGGCTTCCATTTTTCGACGCACCGCACCTCCCGCAAAGGCGAGCAACTCGACAAGAACCCGCGCGCATCCATGGTCTTCTTCTGGCGGGAGTCCGGGCGGCAGGTCCGGGTCACGGGTAACGTGGTCGCCCTCAGCGGCGAGGAATCAGAGCGCGATTGGGAAAAGCGTCCCAGCTACACGGGCGAACCGAATCCGGAGTGGCAGCTCTACTCTCTGGAACCCACGGAATACGAATTCATGCAGGCCCGCGAAGACCGCAACCACACGAGGGTCGAATACGTGCGCGAATCTTCAGGGTGGGAGAACCACCTGGTCACGACCCCGGCCGGCTGACCCGCGCGGCCCCGCGCCCTCAGCTGGGAGTCATGGACCTGGAATTGCGCCATCTACGCGCGTTCGAAGCGCTCGGGACCGACCACAAACCGTCATCGAGTGCGCCGACTACGACGACTGGATCGCGCTCATCGCGGCCGGCACAGGCGTGGATGCGACCCCGGCGTCGGCCGGCGCTAGGCCGTGCCACTCGGCAGGAGGCCAACAAGGTCATGCGTTCTCGCGCTGCCCCCATCATGATGGAAACATGAATGAGCAGTCATACGCCGGCGAGATCGGAATCAGAGTCAGGCCCGTTCGAGCACCAGATGACTATGCGCCACTCGTCGCAATCTGGCGCAGCGCGGTCAACGCAACCCACGATTTCCTTGCCGAGGCGGACCGAGAAGAGATCGAATCCACTATGGAAACCGGATATTTCCCCGCCGTTTCGCTGGATGTCGCCGAGCTGGATGGTCGACAGGTGGGGTTCTCCGGCGTCCTCAACGGGAACTTGGAGATGCTGTTCGTTGACGCCGGCCAACGCGGAGTCGGCATCGGAACGAAACTTCTGACCCACGCGATCGAAGAGCACGGGGTCCGGAACGTCGATGTGAATGAACAGAATGCCCAAGCGGTGGAGTTCTATACCCGTCGAGGTTTTCACGTGGTCGGACGCAGCGAAACCGACGACGCCGGGCGACCGTACCCGTTACTGCATCTCCGCCTGGGCTGAGGCCGAGGGCTTCGGTCGGAGGGGCCCGAGATGGCGGGCGACGGCGGGCCTAGCGGCCTGGCGAGGTGGCAATTTTGCGACAAAAAACCGTATTTTCAGTCCCCAAACTGCCACCTCGACGCCGAAGGGCGCACGAGAATGCCACCTCGGCGCGTGAAAGCCCGGTTGTCAGGCCAGGATGCCCCAGCCTCGCCGGTCGTCGAGCCCGCCGGCGATCGCGAACCGACCGGGTCCGAGGAGGAAGACGGCCAAGGACGCGAGTCCAAGCACCAAAACGGATTCGTACCCGCCGTTCGAGGCGAAGAAACCTTGGGAACCGTGCACAAAGTAGATGGCCCCGAGCATGTCGACGGCAAGCACCAGACCCGCGAGCCGGGACAACAAGCCGACGATCAGCGCAATGCCGCCGATCAGCTCGGCGTACGCGGCCACCGTCGCGGCGAGCTCGGGCGAGGGAACACCCATCTGCTGGAAATTCTCCGCGGTCCCGGCCAGGGTCCATTCGTTGAACTTCTGCAAACCGTGCATCAGAAACACAACGCCCAAGCCGACTCTCAGGAGCAGCAGGCCGAGGGGCGCGGACAACGTCGAATTCTGTGGGTAACTCATATCCCGAACACTCTACCCGTGAGCGATGCACGTTCGCGGCCCGGCGTCACAGTCACAGCCCTTTGTCCGAGACCCAGTCCTTGGCGGCCTGTACGGTCGATGCCTTCTCGTCGCCACTGACCCGATCGTTCAATCGAATCAGGTCCTTGGTGGTCAGCGTCCTCGACACCTTATTGATCACTTCCTGTGCCGCCTGGGGAACCTGGTCCTTTCGGATCAGGGCAATGGCCTGCTGGGCCAGGAAGTTGTTCTTGGGGTCCTCCAGAACCACCAGGTCGTTCTTCTCGATCGCCGGCGTCGTGGTGAAGATGTCTGCAACCTGCACTTGATCGTCCAGAAGAGCTTTCACCGTGAGGGGTCCGCCCGAATCGTTGATGGGCGAGAACTTCGCGGGAACGCACCCGTAATTGGCTTCGAGCCCCGGCAGGCCGTAGGCCCGTTCCTGGAACTCGGGTGGTCCCGCAAGCTTGAGGTCCGAACAGACCTTGCCGAGGTCCTCGAGCGACTCGAGCCCGTACTTTTTCGCCACATCCTTCGTGACCACCAGCGCGTCCTTGTCTTCGGCCGGGGACGGTTCCAGCACTTGGAGTCCTTTCGGGACCACTTTGGCGAGGGCGGTCATGATGTCCTCGGCCGTGCTCTCGGTCGCCGTCTTGTCAAAGTACTGGAGGAGGTTGCCCGAATAGTCGGGTACCACGCTGACACTCCCCTGCTTGACAGCGCCGATATAGGCCTCACGAGCGCCGATCGCGGGCTGGCTCTCGGCCTTGTGCCCGGCGTTCTGGAGGACAGCGGTATAGATTTCGGCGATGATCTGTGACTCCACGAAGTCCGCGGAGCCGACGACGATTGTGCCCCTGCCCTTGGACGGCCCCAGAGCGTTCTTCCCCGAGAGACCGCACCCCGTCAGTCCCAGGACCGACGCCGCCGCGGCGAGACCAAGCACCTCCCGGCGCGACGCGTTCCTCGATACGGGATTCATCACGATTCCTCCTTGACCAGGCCGGGAGAAGTGAGCATGCGCTGCACGAGAGCCAGGATCCCGTCCAGGGCAAGGGCCAGGACCGCGGCGAGCAGCATCGAGGCGACCATCCGCGAATAGTCCCTGACAGCGAGTCCGTCGATCAGGAATCGGCCAAGACCTCCTAGGTCGATGTACGCCATGACCGTCACCGTGGCCACGATCTGGAGGGTAGCGTTGCGGATCCCGCCGAACAGGACCGGGACCGCGTTGGGTATCTCGACCGTGAACAGGATCTGCCATTCCTTCATCCCCTGGGCGCGGGCGGCGTCGACCACGGCAGGATCGACGGCGGCGACTCCCGCGTACGCGTTGGCGAGCAATGGGGCCACGGCCAGGATGACCAGGGCCAGAACGGGTGCGGTCAGACCGATACCGATCCACAGGGCAAACAGGGTCAGCAGGCCCAAGGTCGGAAGGGAGCGCAGGGCGCCCGTCAGCCCGATCACCGCGTTTCCGCCCCGGCGCGTGTGCCCAAGCCACAGCCCGATGGGGACGGCGACGACCACGGAAATCCCCAGAACCATGCCCGTGTATCCCAGGTGCTCGGCGAGGCGGATCCATATTCCGCCCGAGCCGCCCCAGGAGGCCGGGTCCGTGAACCAGTTCCAGGTTTGTTCGACAACGTTCATGACCTCACCTGCCAACGCGTTGCGACGGCCGCGGCCAGGGCGACCACGCGATCCAGGACGACGGCGATCAGCGCGATCAAGACGATCCCGACGATGATCTCGGTCGTGAAGTCACGCCGGAGCCCGTCGGTGAAGAGCGTGCCGAGGGACTGGATGCCAATCACCGCGCCCACCGAGACCATGGAAATATTCGATACCAGAGCCACGCGCAGCCCCGCGGCCATCACCGGAACGGACAGCGGAAGCTCAACCGTCCAGAACCGGCGAGCCGGTCGGTACCCGACGGCCGTGGCGGCGTCGAGCACCGCGGCGTCGACGGACTCGAAGGCATCCACGCAGGAGCGGACCATCATCGCGATCACGTACAGGCTCAGGGCAATGATCACGTTGGTCAGCGAGGTAATGGCCGTGCCGAGGACCAGGGGCAGGAGCACGAACAGGGCCAGGGACGGGATCGTGTAGAGAAGGGCCGCAGCATTGACCACAGTTCCCCGCCGGGCCTTGCCGGCCCGCGCGCGAGAGGCACGCCCGGCGCCCTCCGCGCCACGGGAACGCCGCACCGCGGCGAATCGAGCGATCGGTATCGAGATCACGGTTCCGATGATCACGGGAAGCACGGACTGCAACAAGTGCAGCCACGTCAGCTCCCCCACGTAGGACAGATTGTGGAAGAGCCAGATCACAGGCCCACCCCGTATCGGCTCTTACGCTCCCTGGCCGCGGCATCCATGACGTCGTCGGAGGACAGCAGGCCGAGGGCCCGGCCGTCGTCGTCCACCGCGACGCCCCACCCGGACGGGGAAGAGAGCACGGAATCCAGGGCGTCGCGCAAACTCCCGCCCTGGGGGAACAGGCTTCCACCGATCATCGTGCGATCGTCGATGCTCCATCCGGCGGGTCGGCCGGCGTCGTCGAGGGCCAGGCGCCAATCGCCCCACGGCCGGTCCTCCGCATCCAGGGGGCGGATCGGAACCTCTCCCGCGGAGGCGAAAGTGAGGCGGCGCGTGCCGCGGTCGTGGCCGACGAACGATGCTACGAAGTCGTCGGCCGGTTCGCGCAGAATCTCCTCGGGGCTTCCGAACTGGGCAACACGGCCGCCCTCGGCGAAGACCGCGACACGTTGCCCCAAGGTCACAGCCTCATCGATGTCGTGGGTCACGAACACGATGGTCCGCTCCAGGGTCTCGTGGAGCCGGATGAGCTCGCGCTGCAGGTCCGCCCTCACCACGGGGTCAACGGCGGAAAACGGCTCGTCCATGAGCAGCACGGGGGAATCGGCGGCCAGGGCTCGGGCAACACCGACGCGCTGCGCCTGTCCCCCGGACAATTGGGCGGGATAGCGCTTCGCCAGCCCGCGGTCCAGACCGACCGTGTCCATCAGTTCGAGGGCGCGCGACCGCCCATCACGCTTCGACACCCCGTTCAGTCTCGGCACGGTCGCAATATTGTCGGCGACCGTGCGGTGAGGCATCAGCCCGGATTCCTGCATCACGTAACCCATGGACCGGCGCAGTTCGTACGCCGGCGTGTCCTTGTTGTCCTCACCCTGGATGAGAATCCGTCCGTGGGTGGGTTCCACCATCCGGTTGATCATGCGCAGCGACGTCGTCTTCCCGCACCCGGAGGGCCCGACGAAGACCGTGATGAGACCGTCGGGGATCGCGAGATCGAGGTTCTCCACTGCGGTGGAGGACTCGAACTCCTTGGAGACTCCGATGAACTCGATTGCGTCCGTTTTTCCTAGTGGCATGGTGGTTCCTTCGGTCCAGACTGCTTTGTGCGATCCTACGCCAGGCCTTCTCGGGGCGTCGCCCAACTCACCCGGAAACGACGTCATACTTTGGGTTCGAGCGCCTAGAGGATAGCTTACGAATCATAAGAATCCGCCGGGCCCGCAGGAGGTCGAGTGTCTGCCGTTTCGATGCCGAAGTACCGCGCCGTCGAGCGGCAATTGCGCGCCCGAGTCGCTGAGCTCGAGGACGGCGCCCTGCTCCCCACGGAAGCCCGCATGTGCGAGGAATACGGCGTCTCGCGCATCACGCTGCGGCGGGCCATCGAGGAAATTGCCCGAGACGGCCTGGTGACCCGACATCGCGGACACGGCACCAAGGTCAGTCGCCCCGCCCCGACGACCACGGAGAACCACGTCGAACAGGGCGAGCACTTCGACAGCAGATTCACCGGCTTCTTCGGTCAGCTGACCGGTTTTGGGCACAGGGTGCACTCGGACATTCTGGAGTTCGGCCCCGTTCGGGCCAATACTTTCGTGGCGGGCGCCCTCCGAGTGGACCGCCACTCCGAGGTGCTCCACATGTCCCGACGCCGCTACGTGGACGGCAATGTCCACCAGCTCTCGCGCACATGGTTCGGCCCGGACCGCTTCCCGGGGATCGAGACCGAGGATTTCTCTGAGCAGTCCCTCTACGGCTGCCTCGAAGAGAAGTACGGCGTCAGCATCGCACAGCAGGATCTGAGCGTCTCGCTGCGCGTGCCGTCCCGGGACGAGGCCCGGACGCTCGGAATCACCGACAGACAACCGCGCCTGTCCTTGCAGATCACGGCCTACTCCTCGGACGGGGAGCCGTTCCTGTACGGCGAATCGGTCTTCGTCTCGACCGACGCCCACATCTACTTCACGGCCGGAGGAACCCGACCCGAGAGCCCCTGACGGACCAGCCCTGTCCCAGGACTCGCTAGGCCCTGGGGCCCGTCCCCTGCGCCAATTGCGCCGCAACGATCGAAGAAGGCTTGCCACCGAGCAGCGCTTCACCGATCGCGGCGAGCTGGCTGACCTGACGCTTGTTGAGTCGGTTGAAGACCGCGGCGCGCACCTGTCTGACATGGCCGGGTGCGGCGGCGACGACGGCGTCATGACCGTTCGGCAACAAGTGGCAGATGCTGACGCGGCGATCGGTTTCCGAGGTCGTGCGCTCGACGTAGGCGTCTTCCTCGAGACGCTTCACCACGCGAGAGAGCCTCGCCAGGCGCGTGTTGGTCTGGGACGAGAGCTCGGTCATCGTGAGCCGACGCCCGGGAGCCTCGGAGAGCATCGCGAGAACCATGTACTCGACGAAGCCCATGCCTGAGTCTCGTTGCAATTGGTTCTCGAGCTGGCCCGGAAGTTGGAACATGATCGCAGAAAGACTCAACCAGGCTTCACGCTCTTCTTGCGTCAGCCACTGCGGCTCGCACGGGGCTTGGGGCGCGTGGGACACCGGACGACCTTCCACTCGACGATCTTGCTCCCTGCTCGATCCACGATCCGCAGGTCATGCCATTATGCCCCAATCACTCACCCGTTCCCGCCCCATCCGGCTCGGGAATCCACGTTCTGACATGGGAGGACTCGACTCCGTTCCGTGACGGAGCACGCACCTCGTGGCGGCGTCCTTCGCCTATACTGGGTCATTCAGGTGTGCCGGGAAGTCTGGTCGGCAGGTCGCGGAGTGCGCGGCCTTGTTCCCATGGATCGACGTATCGACCGATCCTCGACCCTTGTCGGAGACTCTCATGCAGCACCTCGTCCCACACCGCCTCGCCTCACTGCTTCGCCAGGAATCCACGGGCGGCGTGATCCTCCTCTGCGCAACGCTTCTGGCCCTTGTCATGGCCAACAGCGGCGCCTCGTCCTGGTACTTCGCGGTCCGAGACCACCACCTCGGCTTCGCCATCGGCGCCCTGGACCTCGACCTGTCGATCGGCCACTGGGCCGCGGACGGTCTTCTGGCCGTGTTCTTCTTCATCGTCGGGCTGGAGCTCAAGAAAGAGTTCGTGGTCGGAGAACTCCGCAACCCGGGAACCTCCGTGGTTCCCATGGCCGCCGCGGCGGGCGGCGTCGCGCTCCCGGCCATCATCTTCGCCGCGATCAATGCGGGAGGCCCGGCCATCGGCGGCTGGGCGGTTCCGACAGCCACCGACATCGCGTTCGCCGTCGCCGTGCTCGCCGTGGTCGGGCGAAACCTCCCCACGGCCCTGCGAACCTTCCTGCTGACCCTGGCCGTGGTGGACGATCTCATCGCGATCACGATCATCGCGATCTTCTACACCTCCGATCTGAACCTCGGTTTCCTGGCCCTTGCCGCGTTGCCGCTCGCGGCCTACGCGTTCGTCGCCTACCGGGGCGAGAAGGTTCTGCACCTGCGACCCGAGGCCGCGTGGATCATCCTCCTGCCTCTCGGCGTGTTGACGTGGGCTTTCTTCCTCGGTTCGGGGATCCACGCGACGATCGCCGGCGTCCTGTTGGGCTTCTGCGTGCCCGTCCGGCAAGGACGCCGCACGCCCGCCGACGCCCGCGCAGGCCTCTCCGAAGTCTTGGAGCACCGCATCCGGCCGCTCTCCGCTGGGCTGTGCGTCCCCGTGTTCGCGTTCTTCTCGGCGGGTGTGGCGGTCGGAGGCTGGAGCGGGTTCGTGGAGTCCGTGAGCAGTCCCGCCGCCCTTGGGATCGTCCTCGGCCTCGTGGTCGGCAAATGCCTCGGGATCACGGGGGCCACCTGGCTCGTGACGCGCCTGCGCGGACCGAAGCTGGATCCGGAGATCGCGTGGCCCGACGTCGTCGGGGTATCGCTCGTCGCCGGCATCGGATTCACCGTCTCGCTCCTGATCGCCGAGCTGAGTTTTGCGGGGGACCCGTCCTTGGACGGGGCAGCCAAGGTCGCGATCCTCACCGGGTCGGCTCTGGCCGCCCTCTGCGGAGGTGCGTTCCTTGCCCTGCGGAGCAAACGCCGGGCCCGAACGGAAATGCACAGTGAGCTCAGTACCTCCCGGTAACTCGGCCTGCGCTCTATGATTCATTCCACAGCATTTGTAGACTGTCCGGACGATTCCCGACTCGGCGGAATGTCGCCGACGAAAGGCAGGAATGGGCTTTTTCGACCTCACAGGATGGGGATTCCTGATCGGAATTCTCGTGGTCACCATCATCGTCTTCGTCCTCGGCGTACTCCTCCTGCCGCGGATGTCGGCTCCGGGTCCCCTTAAGTATTTGGCTCAGGCCGTTGCCTTCGTCGTGGTCTCCGCGCTGGTCCTCCTGACAGCGACCGCGTGGCTCAACCGGGACAACAACTGGTACACCTCTTGGGACGATCTCTTCAGCAGCGGGGACGTGACCGCCATGAACTCCAGCAAGGTCTTCGGCCAGAAAGTGGCCAAAGTTGCCCACGCCAAGAAAATCACCGGAGACGCCACGGACAAGCAGCGCGACCCTGCCTCCAATCCCGCTTTCAAGGACAAGATCAAAGAGGGCGAATCGGACAGCACGTACTTTTCTGTCAAAGTTCCGGGGAAAGCGAGTGGGCAGAGCTACGACGTCACGGTGTGGTTGCCCGCTTCATATCTGAAGAATCCGGAGAGTTTCTACCCGGTGATCATGGGATTCAGCGGTTTTCCCGGTTCCCCGGACACCTACTCCAAGTCCATCGACTACGGCCAGTTGATCGAGAACGCCGTCAAGCACAACAAGATGCGGGAAGCAATCTTCGTGGTTCCCGCCGTGTACCCGGGTGGCTACGACAGCGAATGCGTGGACGGAACCCGTTCCCAGTCCGGGGGGAAGACGCCCAAGGTCGAAACCTACGTAACCCAGGACGTCGTGCCGTGGGTCAAGGACAACTTCAGGGTCTCGGACGACCCTCACGCGTGGGCCCTGACCGGGTACAGTGCCGGTGGTTGGTGCTCCGCGATGCTGAGCATGAGACACCCCGATCTCTTTGCCTCTGGGCTGGTCCAATCCGGCTACTTCGAGCCGATCTACAGCGATAACCAGCATTGGAATGCGCAGGACGATCCGCGGTACGACCTGGAGAAGATGGCCTCGAACAAGCCCCCGGACACGAACCTCCACTATTTTTCGAGCAAGGACGACACCCTGTCCTGGCCGTCCTTGAACCAGTTCAAGGACAAGGTGAGCCGCCCGACGTCGTTGACGGTCGACTCGGTCGATACCGGGGGACACCGCCAGGACGTCTGGGAGCCGGGGATGGCCAAGAGCCTGATCTGGTTGGGCCGCACCAGCCCATTTTTCGCGCCGTTGACCTGATTCCAGAGGGAAAGTACTCGTGAAGACTCATAGCACCGGCAGCCGCTCCGCCACCTACTACCTGCCCGGCAAACAACCGGGCCGTCGCATGGCGGCGCTCGTCACCTGGGTTTATGCCCTCGCGGTCCTGGTCAACGCGGCGCTGCTCATCACCCGCCCCTCCCGTCACGGAGTAGTCGAGTTCTTGTTCGGGCTGCTCAACATCCCGGTCGAGCGCAGCCTGATCATGCTGGTGATTTCGGCGCTCGTGTTCTGGGCCTTGCTGCGCCGCAAGAGAGCCGGCCTGTGGGCGGCCATGATCTTCCAATTGGGCGGCCTGGCTTCGGGAATCCTGACCGCCGTGGCCTTCGACGCCGTGGCCGCGCCGCCCGAGATTCTCGCGGCAAACCCCCTGCTGCACCCGGCGTGGGACATCGTGGCGGGCGTGCTGGGCATCGTGTTCTTCATCCTGCTCTACAGGGCCCGCCGGGAATTCCCGGCCCGCATCAGGCCGATCTCCTACGGCGCGGGGCTTCTGGTCGTGGCGGCCGGATTCGTGCTCGCGCTGGTGGTGGCATGGGTCTTCCTCCCGTTCCACGCCATGGGAGACCTCTGGGCCCTGCTCCTGAGGGCATGGGGCAGCACCTCGCCGGCGGTCATGTCCCACCTGCACAACATCCACCGGTGGCACGTCCAGACCATCTCTACCGTGTACGGCCTGACCGCGATCGCCGCCGTCTGGGTGCTTCTCCGCTCCAAGAGGGCGATCCATTCCTGGACCGGCGAGCGGGAGCTGCACCTGCGCGAGTTGCTCCACGAGTACGGACACCAGGATTCGCTGTCCTACTTCGCGACCCGCCGCGAGAAGTCGATGGTGTTCTCCGACGACGGCCGCGCGGCCGTCACGTACCGCGTCTTCGGATCGGTCTCGTTGGCCTCGGGCGACCCGGTGGGCGACCGGAGCTCGTGGGAGAACGCCATCCTCAAATGGAAGTCGGAAGCACGGGAATACGGTTGGATTCCCGCGGTCATCAGCGCGAGCCGGGACGGTGCCAAGGAATACACCAAAGTCGGCATGGCGGCTCTGGGGATGGGTGACGAGGCCATCCTCTACCCCGACCGGTTCTCGCTGAACAACACGTCCATGAACGAGGTCCGCCACAGTGTGCGACGACTCGAGCGGGAAGAGGTCACCTACCGCATCAGGCGCCAGGCCGACTTCACCCAGGAGCAACTGGACCGGGTGGTCGCTCTCGCGGACGAGTGGCGGCATGGCAAGGTCGAACGTGGGTTTTCGATGGCGCTCAACAGGATCGGTGATGCCGCGGATTCTCGGAACGTCTTCATCACCGCGGAGAACGCGCAAGGCGAGCCCATCGGTTTTCTCTCCTTCGTCCCGTGGGGTTCGAACGGTTTGTCGCTCGACGTCATGCGTCGCTCGCCCCAAGCCCCGAACGGGACCACCGAGTTCATGATCGTCAAGATGATGGAGGAGGCCGAGGGGCTCGGAGTCAGCAGGGTCTCGCTGAACTTCGCGATGTTCCGCGAGACGTTCGCCCGTTCGGAAGAACTCGGGGCGAATCCGTTGACCCGTTTCGGCTCGTCGGTTCTGGGCGTGCTGGACAGGTTCCTGCAGCTCGAACGGCTCTACAAGTTCAACCAGAAATTCGCTCCGACCTGGGTCCCCCGTTTCATCTGCGTGGACTCGTACGTCTCGGTGGCGAATGTGGGCATGGGCTGCGGCGTCGCGGAAGGGTTCCTTCCGGCCTGGATGGGCGGGAAGGCGTCCGCGGAACACACTCTCGGCCGGAACGAGCTGGAACGGCTCCGGGAGATCGAACGACGCCGGGTCGGTGCCGAGGATCTTGCCCCGAAGTGGTCGGACCAGACACGTCACCGCATCCGGCATCTGGAAGAGATGCGGGAGGCCGGTGTCGAACCATTCCCGAAGGGCACCGGTGAAGGCATGACCGTGCGCGCCGTCGCTCCTCTGCTCAGAAGCGAAGGGGACGACGCCGGCGGAGGAACACCGGGGGCGACGTCGCCCGCCGACGTCTCGGTCAACGGTCGGGTCCGGTCGATGAGACGACACGGCAAGGTCACATTCCTGGACCTGTACGAGCACGGAACCACGATTCAGGTGGTGCTCGACGGTTCCGTGTGCGGCACCGACACGGCCGCCCGGGTGCGGTGGATCGATTCGGGAGATTACGTGCTGGTCCGCGGCCACATCGGCTCCTCGCGCACCGGCACGCCGTCCCTGATCGCTCAGTCCTGGGAGATCACGTCCAAATGCTTGCACCCGATTCCCTACGATTCCTTCACGGACCCGGAGGCGCGGCTGCGCCGTCGGTCCATGGACCTGATCATCAACCCGGAGGAGTCGAAGCGGTTGCGCATCCGGTCGGCGACCATCCGGGCCATCCGCACCACGCTGGACGACCAGGGTTTCCTCGAGGTCGAGACGCCGATGCTCAACACGATCCACGGTGGAGCGAGCGCCCGGCCGTTCAAGACGTTCATCAATGCCTACGGCGTCGACCTGACCCTGCGCATCGCACCCGAGCTCTACCTCAAACGGTTGGTCGTTGGAGACATGGGGCCCGTCTACGAGTTGGGCCGCGACTTCCGCAACGAGGGCGCCGACTCGACCCACAATCCCGAATTCACGGTCCTGGAGGCCTACCAGCCCTTTGCTGACTACACCGTGATGAGGGAGCTGACCGAGCGGATCCTCAAGAACGCGGCGCGCGCGGTCTTCGGCGAAGAAGTTCTTCCGCTGCGTCTGGGGGACGAGCCCAAGGATCCTCGTCAGGAGGCCGTGCTGACCGATGTCTCCGGCCCCTGGCCGGTCGTGAGCGTGTGCGACGCCCTGTCCCAGGCGGTCGGGCGGCCCATCGACCTCGATACAGATTTCGAGACGCTCATGGGTCTGGCCCGCGACCACGAGATCCACGTGCGGGACGATATGGGGCCGGGAGCGGTCATCGAGGAGCTCTACGGCGAACTCGTCGAAGCGAAAACCTCCAGGCCCACGTTCTACAAGGACTTCCCCGTCGAGACCTCTCCCCTGGCCGGCCCTCACCGTGAGGACCCTCGCCTCGCCGAACGCTGGGACCTGGTGATCAACGGGACCGAGATGGGCACCGCCTACTCCGAGATGGCCGACGCGATCGAACAGCGACGCCGCCTGACCGAGCAGTCCCTCAAGGCGGCGGCGGGCGACGTCGAGGCCATGCAGATCGATGAGGACTTCCTCGACGCCCTGGAGACCGGGTTGCCGCCCACGGGCGGGCTCGGGATCGGCATCGACCGGCTGATCATGATGCTCACCGGCTCGCCTATTCGCGGCGTCCTGGCCTTCCCGTTCGTTCGCCCAGGGGCGACGCCGAGGCTCAAGTCCGCGCCTCGCAGCGTCAAGGGGCCGGATTCCGCGTCGCTCGAATGAACCCGATCCAGTTCCTTGCCGCCTCCTCGGGGCTGGGCGTCGGCGGATTCGACCCTGCGCCGGCGCTGATCGCCGCCGTGTTCATGGCCGCGCGCCCCAGCGAGACACCGGAACAGGCCCGGGGCGTCCGCCGCGACGTCCTCTTGTTCGGCACGGTGCTCATCGGAGGAACCGTGCTCTGGGGAGTTGGGCTGTCCCTCCTGGTCGGGGAGCGTCTCGCGAGCGTCCCCTGGTACGGGCTCCTGCGTGCCGGCGGGTGGGCGGCCGGCGTCGAGCTCCTTCTCGCGATCGCCGGATTCTGCGCGGCCGGCTACAAATGGGTGCACCGGAACGACCCGCCACGGGAGGAGAAGGCCCGCAACAGGGCGGGACTCATGCTCGTGGCCCTGGGGTTCGTGGCGATCGTGACCGCCGACGTGCCGTTCATCGTCACGATCGGCCTTTCTTCCCACCAGCCCGTGTGGGCCATGATCCCGGCGTTCATCGTCTGGGCCGTGGTCTCCCAGTTCCCACTGTTCGTCCTGTGCATCGCGGTGCTGGTCAACAAGCACCGGAAGGTTTCCCGGGTGATCGGCCGGGCCTGGGATTCGTTGCGCACGTGGGTTCGATGGGCGGTCCCCGTCGGACTGGCATCGGTCAGCGTGCTCCTGCTGCTCGACGCCGCCCGCTTCTTCCTCCTGGGGCGTTTCCTGATCGGGTGATCAGGCCTTCCCGGCCAGGAGGACCGGCCATCCCCTAAGAGCGCCGGTGGGCCTCAGCGATTCGGAGCAGCTCGAGGTATCCGTGGACATCCCAGGCGGTCCGCCCCACGAACAGCCCTCCCACGTGGTCGATCGACAGAAGCTGCGCGGCATTGTCCACCGTGACGGAGCCGCCGTACAGGAGGGCTTCCACGCGGTGGTCGTATTCGTCTCCCAGGGCGGCGAAGGATTCGACGAGTTCCTCGGTGCGGGGAGGCCGGCCCGCGTCGCCGATGGCCCACATCGGTTCGTAGGCAATCAGGACCTTCCCCAGGTCGGACTCGTCCAGACCGTCGAGCGCGCCGTGCGCCTGCTCGAGAATGTATTCCGCTGATTGTCCGGCGGCTTTGGTGTCCGCGGGTTCCCCAATGCACAGCAGTGGCCGCATCCCGCACCGGATCGTCGCCTCAACCTTCCGCCGTGTGGTCTCGATCGTTTCCCCGAAATGCGTCCGCCGTTCGGAGTGCCCGATTTCCACGATGGAGGCCCCGGCATCCTTGACCTGAGGAACGGAGATCTCCCCCGTCCAGGCCCCGGAGTCCTCCCAATGAGCATTCTGGGCGCCGACGAGGACGGGAGACCGACCATCGAGGACCTGGGCAACCGGTGAAATCGCGGTGAAAGAAGGGATGACGAAGGGCTGCACCTGACTGAGGACGTCGTCGGTCAGGTTCTCCGTGAGCGTGTTGGCCCATGCACGGGCGTCTGACCCCAGCTTGTTCATTTTCCAGCTGGTCCCGATCCACAGCGGTTTCGTCGCGGATTCTTCGGTTGTCGCACTCGATTCGAGTGGGGGCATGGGTGCGCTCCTTCCGACCACGTCCTGTTCCGGGGCCTCTCCCAGGGTTCCGCTGCACCGTCTCGGGCAACGCTCGCGGCCTCGCGATCCACTCCCGATCCTATAGGAAGAAGTCTCGGCGAGTGAAGGGTTTTGGCATCATCTCTCCTGCCGGATCGCACCAGAGCGGGCCTCGAGGCCAGTCACCCGGGTATCGCACCTACCCAAAATATTCCTCGGGATGGTTGACACAGGTCACGTCGGGCATAAATCCTATAGGAATAATCAACTCGAAGGAGAGCCGCATGTTCACAGCCGAGTCCTGGCCGATCGCCGCCAACATGTTGTCGTTCGGTGACACCGCGCCCGATGGGGGCCACATCAAGGATGCACCGGCCACGGTCTGGGCCGCGCAGATGCGCGAAGCCCGAGAGCTCGGGATCACGCAGATCGACCCGACCGACGCATGGGTTCCCCTGGCACGGCTGAGCGACGAACGGGTCGAGGAGTTCCGGCGCACCCTCGAAGGCGAGGGCCTCTCCACCCCTTCGATCTCGATGACTCGGAGTTCGGTGGTGGGCCGAGACAGGGGCGACCAGTTCCTGGCCGAGGCCCATCGCCTCCTCGACCTGGCTCCGAGCTTCGGAGCCAGCGTCGTGAACGTCGGTTTCATGCAGGCCCTGACGCAGGAGCAGTCCGACGCCGTCTGGTTCTGGCTCGAAGACGGCCATCACGACGACCCCGCACTCCGTGATCTCGCCATCGAACGCATCCGGGAGCTCGGCGATCACGCCCAGTCGGTGGGGGTCGGGTTGAGCCTCGAAATGTACGAGGACACCTACATCGGAACCCCCGAGGACGCCGTAACTTTCCTGGACGACGTCGACCACGACGCCGTCGGGCTGAACCCGGACCTCGGCAACCTGGTTCGTCTTCACCGACCCATGCCCCATCCTGACGGCATGTACGAGACCGTCCTGCCCCGGTCGAATTTCTGGCACATCAAGAACTATTCACGGGACTTCGACCCACGCACCGGGGCGTACACCTCCGCGCCGATGCCCCTCAAATACGGCTACATCAATTATCGGCGGATCATCCGTCGAGCCATCGAATCCGGCTACACGGGCCCGTTCTGCTGCGAGCACTACGGCTCCGACTCACTGGGTGTGATCGCGGAGAACATCCAGTACATCCGCCAGGTCCTGGCTTCGGCCCTGGACTGATCCTCCCCGCGACCGTTTCACTACATCCTTCCTTCTCAGACGCATGCAAAGGAGCATTCATGTCCACGATCCCCTTCCCCTCCGAGCGCACAGCGGTGGTCACCGGCGCGGGGGCCCCGCGCGGCATCGGACGGCACGTGGCCCGCACCCTCACCGGGTCCGGATGGAACGTGGCCGTTCTTGATATCGACGAATCCGCGGTCGTCGATTTCGCGGCCGAATTGGCGGAGGAGAGCGGCCGCACCGTGGTCGGGGTCGGGGTGGACATTGCGGACAAGGAATCGGTCGAGCGAGCCTTCGCCACGATCGACGCCGAACTACCGCCCATCCTCGCCGAGGTCAACCTCGCAGGAATCCCCGGGCCACAGGAATTCTTCGACCTCACCTCGGAGAACTTCACGCGCATCATGGACGTCAACGCCAAGGGCACGCTCTTCATGATGCAGGCGGCGGCGGCCCGCATGATCGAGGCGGGCACCGGCGGCCGGATCGTCAACACATCCTCCATCACCGCCTACGACGGCGGGGGAACTTTCTCCAAGACCGGGTACGCGGCCGCCAAAGCCGCGGTTCTGGGGCTGACCCGCGGCGGGGCCCGCGAACTGGGGAAACACGGCATCACCTGCAACTCCATCGTGCCTGGCCCCATCGATACGGACATCATGGGCGGGACGCTCACGGACGAGCGCAAGAGCGGGATGTCCGCCGACATCCCGCTGGAGCGGGTCGGCCAGCCCCAAGAGGTCGCGGGACTGGTCAAGTTCCTGGTCAGCGAGGATTCCAGCTTCGTCAACGGTGACGCCGTCTTCGTCGACGGCGGAAAACACATGGTCTGACCTCCCCGGCTCCCTCAGCAAGGAGAACGAAATCATGACAATGAAGTCATCCCCGGGCCGCGACCCCCGGATCCAATCCGAGACCGAGCGGCAGTCCCTCACCCACGAGGTCGAATCGGCGACGCGCAAGGCCAGCTGGCACCTGCTTCCGTTCCTGATGCTGATGTTCGTGGTGGCCTTCATCGACCGGACGAACATCGGTTTCGCGGAAGAAGCCCTGGAAATCCATGCCGGTATTTCGACCACGGCCTACGCGCTCGGTGCCGGACTGTTCTTCATCGGCTACGCCGTGTTCGAGGTTCCCTCGAACCTCATCATGTACAGGGTCGGGGCCCGCTGGTGGATGGCCCGCATCATGGTCACCTGGGGGATCGTGGCCGCGCTGTTCATGTTCACCAGCGGTCCCGTCATGTTCTACGTTCTCCGATTCCTGCTCGGCGTGGCCGAAGCGGGGTTCTTCCCAGGCGTCATCTACTATCTGACCTGTTGGTTCCCCCGACGTCGTCGTGGGCAGGCCACCTCGTTGTTCTACTTGGGGCTGCCGATCGCCAACATTGTCGGTTCGCCGCTCTCGGGCGCCCTGCTCGAGCTCGATGGCATGTTCGGTCTCCGAGGGTTCCAGTGGATGTTCTTGCTGGAGGGCCTGCTCGCGGTCGCCGTCGGTTGCGTGGCGTTCCTGTGTCTACCCGACCGGCCGGCCCGAGCCGGCTGGTTGTCCCGGGCCGAGCGCGAGGGCCTGGAGAATGCCCTGGCCGCCGAGGCGGAGGTCAAGGAGCAGACGCACCGGATGCGCTGGTGGAAGGCTCTGCTGAACGGGCGAGTGCTGTATTTCGCGCTGATCTACCTGACGATCCAGGTCGCGGTGTACGGGCTGACTTTCTTCCTGCCGCGCCAGGTTTCGCAGATCACGGGCCAGGAGATCGGTTTCGTCGTCGGACTCCTGGTTGCCATCCCGTGGCTCGCCGCCCTCGTCTCGGCCGCCTTTGTGGGGCGCTATGCCGACCAACGCGCCGCCTACCGACGAACCACCACGTTCATGCTCGCCCTGTCCGGCGTCGGGTTGACCGCCAGCGCCTTCCTGCACCAACCGGTCCTGACGATGATTGCCCTGTGCGCCGCGGCCATCGGGTTCGTCTCGGCGCAGCCCATTTTCTGGAACATCCCCACCGGTTATCTTTCGGGCGCGGCCCTGGCGGCCGGCGTCGGGCTGATCAACGGGCTGGGAAATCTGGGCGGTTTCATCGCCCCGAATCTGAGGTCGTGGGTCACCGTAACCTTCGGAAGCGAAGCGGCCGGTCTCGTGATGCTCGCGATGGCTCCGTTCCTGGGGGCACTCCTCGTCGCCGGGACGGCCGTGCTGGAACGCCGCGACCGAACCGAAGAACCGTCAGCCCCATCCGCATGATTCCCCTTCCACGAAAGGATTCACCATGTCCACACACCCCGTGTCGACTATCCGCACCGTAACCGTCGTCGGCGCAGGCTATATGGGCGGAGGCATCGCCCAGGTCCTCGCCATGGCGGGGCTGCCCGTCCGGATCGCCGACGTCAGCGTCGAGGCCGCCGACGCCGCCCTGGAGCGCATCCTGGGCGAGGCGCGAGCCTCGGAGGACCAGGGCCTCGTCCCTGCCGGAAGCGCCGACGCCGTCGCCTCCCACCTCACGGCGGGTCAGACCATCGAGGAGGCCGTCGCCGAGGCCGACTTCATCGAGGAAGCCGTCTTCGAGGTACCCGACGTCAAGCACGAGGTTCTCGGACGGATCTCGGCGGCCGCGCGGCCCGAAGCGATCATCGGGACCAATACCTCGACGATCCCGGTGCGCGTACTCGCGCCCGCCGTCTCCCACCCGGAACGTTTCCTGACGGTCCACTTCTCCAACCCGATGCCTTTCATCCCCGGTGTCGAGCTCGTCGCGGGAGACGCGACAACCCAGGGCGCGATCGACGCCGTCAAGGACCTCTTGGCACGTGCCGACTGCGAGGGCGCGCAGGTCGCGGACACTCCCGGCATGGTGCTCAATCGGCTCCAATACGCGTTGTTGAAGGAAGCGACCTCGGTGGTGGAGGAGGGAGTCGCGACCGTCGACGATGTCGACACGATCGTTCGCACCACCTTCGGCTTCCGCCTGGGCTTCTTCGGACCTTTCGCCATCGCGGATCAGGCGGGGCTCGACGTGTACGCCAACTGCTTCTCGACCTTCGAAGAAGCGTACGGCGAGCGTCTGGCCACCCCGCAACTGCTCAAGGACGCGGCGGCCGAGGATCGCAAGGGCCTCAAGAACGGCAAGGGCCTGGTCGAGGACTACGACGAAGAGACCCGGGCCGAACTGATCGCCTACCGCAACAAGGCCTACGCGAGGATGCGGGAAGTACTGCGGGAGATCGGCCCCGCGCCACGCGGCACACGCCGTGGCCAGGACTGACCTGCGCCGCCTGGCCTCCGGGCCGCCCCGCCGCTATGGACTCGAGGAGTCACCATGAATTCTGTTGTTCCCGTCGATGAGCACGCCCTGATCAAGAAGATCACCTGGCACATCGTTCCGTTCGTGATGGTCCTGTACATCATCGCCTACATTGACCGTTCGGTCATTGGCTATGCCAAGCTCCAGATGTCGGCCGACATCGGGCTGAGCGACTCCGCCTTCGGTTTGGGCGCCGGCCTGTTCTTCCTGGCGTATTTCCTCTTCGAGGTGCCGTCGAATTACGTACTGCCCAAGGTCGGGCCGCGCATCTGGTTCGCACGGATCCTGTTTACTTGGGGCCTGATCACGGCACTGACCGCGTTCACGACGTCGAGCGGCATGTTCTACGTGCTCCGCTTCCTTCTCGGCGTGGCCGAAGCAGGGTTCTACCCCGGGGTTCTCTACTACCTGACCTTCTGGTTCCCCCAGCGTCACCGCACCCGGGCGACCGGCACCTTCGTCCTCGCGGCACCGATCGCGTTCCTGGTCATGAGCCCGCTCGCGGGCACGATCCTCGGCCTGGACTGGTTGGGCCTGCGAGGTTGGCATTGGCTCTTTGTCCTCTCGGGCGCGGCGGCCGTGATCGCGGCGGTACCGACCCTGAAATGGCTTCGGGACGCCCCGCGCAAGGCACCGTGGCTGACATCTCGGGAGGCCGACTGGCTCGAGAACGAGTTGGAGCAGGATCGCGAGCGCTTCGGTCAGAAGTCCCACGACAACCCCCTCAAGGCATTGGGGTCACGGTACGTCTGGGTGTTCGCGGTGCTGTTCTTCCCCTCGACGGTGGGGATCTATGGTCTGAGCTTCTGGATGCCGACGGTCGTGAGCTCCTTCAGCGGTTCGGATGCGAACACCGGATGGCTTTCTGCGATCCCCTATCTGTTCGGGGTCATCGGCATCTTCGTCACTTCGCGCCTGGCCTCGAAGCTGCGGGAGAACTGGGTCCCTCTCATCCTGATCTACCTGGGTAGTGCCGTGGGCATCTTTTGGGCCGGGTTCTCCGGTTCGGGCATGGTGCAACTGGCGGCCATGTCCGTGGCGGCCTTTTTCCTGTACTCGGTCGCGGGGGTCTTCTGGGCCCTGCCGACCCGGTACCTGGCTGGCGCCACGGCAGCCGTCGGCATCGCTTTCGTCAATTCTTTCGGCAACATCGGTGGCTTCGTGGGGCCCTATGTGGTCGGGGCCGTTTCGGACGCGACCGGGAACGCCGCGAACGGGATGCACTTCCTGGGCATCGTGCTGGTTCTGGGCGCCGTCGGTTCGTTCTTCGGGATGCGCGCCTGGGCCGGGAAAAACCCGGAGGGGCCGTCGGCCGAGCCGAAGGGCGACGCCGCGCGCGTCCTCTAGTATCTGGAAAGCGACCAACTCGATCGGACAGGAGACGCCATGAGCAGCAAGCGCCAGGCCCTGCGCGCGGACGTGCAGGAGGAGATTCAGAATCGACTCATGCAGGGCGACTGGCGCCCCGGCGCCCGGTTGAGCATCGACGGTCTCGCCAGGGATCTGGACGTCTCCCCGACGCCGGTGCGCGAGGCCTTGGCGGCTCTCGAGCGGTCGGAACTCATCACGTACGAACCGCTCAAGGGTTTCGTTGTGGCTCCCCCGTTGACCGCGGAACAGATCGACGAGCTCATCGACGCCCGCCTGGTGGTCGAGCTCGCGGCGTTCACCCGTGCCTTCGGAACATGGCAGGCACTGCTCGACGATCTGCGCGAGGCCTACGCCGAGCACACGCGGATCGCCGAACAGATCGCGAACGAGCCCAAGCCGGACTACGCGCTCTTCCACGCGTATTTCGAGGCGGACAACGCCTTCCACGCAGCTTTTTTCCGCCATGCGGGCAACCACTATCTGGCTTCGATGCGCGGTGTGCTGAACGCTCACGGCCACCGCATGCGCCAGACCTGGTCGGAAGGCCCGGAACGGATCGACGCCGCCGATGCCCTGGCCGAGCACGCGGAGATCCTCTCCAGGGTGGAAGAGCACAATCACGACGGCGCCCAGGCCGCCCTGCGCCGCCACTTGGAAGGGGTCCGCCAGCGCTCCGGCGGGTTGACTCCGCCCCGGGAAGTCTGAGGATCAGGCCAGGTGCTCGCCGAGTTCGGTCATAAGGATCGCGAAGGACAGGGCACCGGGATCCACGGTTCCCAACGACTTGTCCCCCAGAACCCGCGCCCGGCCCTTGTTCGCCGTGATGCTCGCCGTTGCGTCCGCGGCTTCCCTGGCGGCCGCGGCCGCCGCGACAATTGCTTCCCCCGCATTCTGCCCGGTGAACGACGTCGCGAGCGTCCGACGGAAGGGGAGGGCGGAGTCCATCATGGTCTTGTCACCTTCCTTCGCTCCTCCCAGTCGGCCTATCGTCTCGACGGCCGCATCGAGCGCTCCGACGACGGCCTCCTGGTCCACGCCCTCCTGGTCGCTGACGGCGTTGCCCGCCGCGACCAGCGCGGCGCCCCACAGGGCCCCCGACGTTCCGCCGGCCGATTCGGCCCACGCTTCGCCGGAGCGAGCGAGAACAGTCCGGGCACCGGCATCTTGGTTCACGGCCTCGCGTGCGGCGTCGGCTGCTCCGGAGGATCCGAGCAGCATCCCCTGGCCGTGGTCGCCGTCGCCGGCCACGGAGTCGATGCGGCCCAGTTCCTCTTCCTCCCGGACACAGACGCGTTCGAACAACGCGATGACGTCGGCAATCTTCCGGGCGCTCTGGCGTGACGCCTCCCCGGAATCCGGCACCGGTTCGTCGCCTGGTTCCCAGACGTTTTCACGGAGCGGACGATCGATGTCGGGCATGATACCGCGGTGGAAGGCCGGGGTGTCGATGGGTGCAGTCCAGAGCCGCTCGAGTTCGTCGTCCAGAAAGACCAGTGTCAGCGAGAGGCCTGCCATGTCGAGGCTGCTGACGAATTCGCCGACCTCAGGGTGGACGGGGACGATGTCGCGCTCCGCGAGCAGCCGGGCGACGTGGTTGTAGACCACGAATTGTTCCTCGTACTTCACCGTTCCGAGCCCGTTGAGGATCACGGCGGCCCGGCCGTCGTACCCGTCGGTCGTTCGCGCCGGTTCTTCCCCCAGGACGCCGTCGACCAGGAGGGCCGCGACGTCGGCCGCCGTGCCCATCGGCTCGTCGCGCACACCCGGCTCTCCGTGAATGCCCAGGCCCACGGCCAATTTTCCCTCCGGGACACGGAAAAGCGGCTCATCGGCCCCGGGGAGAGTGCACCCGTCGAAGGCCACGCCCAGGGAACGGGTGGCCTCGTTGGCTTTGGTTGCGATGCGTTCGGCCTCATCGAGGTCGGCTCCGTTTTCTATGGCCGCCCCGACCGCTTTGAGGACGGGCAGGTCTCCCGCGATTCCTCGACGGTCTCGGCGGTTCTCCTGGTCGTTGGACGCGACGTCGTCGCTGACCGGAACCACTCTGACGTCAATGCCCTCGGCCCGGAGCTTCTCGGCGGCCAGGCCGAAGTGCAGCATGTCTCCCGCGTAATTACCGAAGCCGAGGACCACTCCTCCGCCGTTCTCCGCGTTGCGTGCCACGGAATAGACCTGGCTCGCCGAGGGGGATGCGAACACGTTGCCGCACGGCGAGCCGTGCGCCATGCCCGGCCCCACCCAACCGGAGAAAGCAGGGTAATGGCCGGTTCCTCCCCCAATGACCAAGGCCGGTTGGCCTGGTGGTGTCGCGCTCGCGCGGACCACGCCGCCGTGGACCTGGGTGATCGTCGGATGCGCGGCAGCGAATCCTGCCACGGCATCCGCCGCGAAATCGTTCGGCTGGTCGTACAGGTAGGTCATCGACGGCCCTCCATCGGTAGTCGCTCGGGATCCCGGAATGATCGGCAAATGTGGGCTGGATCCCACACCCCACAAATCCTATAGGAAATACGATTCGTGAAATACCCTCGCTGACGGCGGCTTTCCTGGCCCAGCCGGCCAGTGACCGGGACTGGCCGCCGCGCCGGAGGCCATCACCACAGGCTCCCGACGCCGAAGACGGCACAGGCCAGCAGGAACCCGACCACGCCGATCAGCGTTTCCAACACGGTCCAGATCCGCAGGGTGGTGACCTCGTCCATTTCGAGCAGGTTCCCCACGAGCCAGAATCCCGAGTCATTGACGTGGGACAGCACCACGGATCCCGCGGCCACGGCCACGACCATCGCGGCCAGCTGGACGTTGTTGTACCCGGCGTCGGTCACACCGGAGGCGATGAGCCCGGCCGTCGTCGTGAGGGCCACCGTGGCCGACCCTTGAACGACCCGCAGCGTCGCCGCAATGATGAACCCCGCCAGGATGAGAGGGAACCCCAGACCTGACAGCGAGGAGGCCAACGCATCCCCGATGCCGCTGGCCTGGAGGACCCCGCCGAACATGCCGCCGGCGCCGGTGATCAGGATGACGGAGCACACCTTGGGGAGCGCCCCCTCGAGCAGATCCTGCGCGCCCTTCTTGGACGTGCCTCTGCGCCAACCGAAAGCGACGAGGGCGACTATCAGAGTCACCAGCAGTGCGACCGGGGTCTCGCCCAGGAGGACCACGGCGTCGTACCACGGCGAGTCCGTGACCGCGCTGCCCAGGGTTCCAGTGTCTTCGAGGGCGGAGAGGCCCGTGTTGAGGAAGATCAGGATCATGGGGAGCAGGAGGATACCGACCACGACCGTCCACCGCGGGGCGGCGTCGGTCGTGGTCGATCCCGGGGAGCCAAGGGTTTCGGGGACGGGAAGGTCCAGGCGGCGCCCGACGATCATGCCGAAGAGGTAGACCGCCAGGTACCAGGTCGGGATGGCCACGACCAGCCCGACCAACAGAAGAATGCCGAGATCCGCGCCGAAGAACGACGACGCCGTGACCGGCCCGGGATGCGGCGGGACGAAGACGTGCATCACGGAGAACGCTCCCACCGCGGGGATCCCGTACAGAAGCATGGATCCGCCGACGCGCCGCGCCACGGAGAAGACGACCGGCAACATGACCACCAGGCCGGCGTCGAAGAAGATCGGGAAGCCGAAGAGCAAGGACGCGACGCCCAAGGCCAGCGAGGCCCGTTTCTCCCCGAAGGCCAGCACCAAGCGGTCGGCGAGCGACCTGGAGCCGCCGGAAGACTCCAGCAAAGCGCCCAGCATGGCGCCCAAACCGACCAGCAGGGCCACCGAGCCGAGAGTTGTTCCGAAGCCTTCCGTCAGAACGTCCACGACCTTCCCGAGCGGCACGCCCGCGGTTGCCGCAGTCAGCAGACTCACCAGGATCAGAGCCGGGAATGCGTGGACCTTGAGCCGGATGATCAGGAACAGGAGCACCACAAACGCTCCCGCGGCGATGAGCAGCAGCGGCCCGACACCGAGCGTCTGCGTCCATCCGTCGACTTTCATGGGGCACCTTTCGTCGTCGTGCGGGAAGAGGCCCACCTCCAGGTGCACTCCCCGCGTTCTCGACGCCGATCGAGCGAGCACCGGCGGGTTCGTACCGCCGGAGGCCGATGGCGTGCCACGAAACCTACCGCCTACGTCCCCCGGTCGGCGCCCGCGGCACGGCGAAGTGGTCAGGTAACTTGTCGTCATGACAAGCTGTACGGACGAGCGGCCGTCCCGACGCCGCGGAGAATCACTCGAAGGCTGGACCTCATGGAACTTCTGAATTCGATCGTCGGTGGTATCGACGACGTCATCTGGTACCCAATGTTCGTCATCCTCATCGGCGTCGGGCTGTACCTGACGATCCGCACTCGGTTCGTCCAATTCCGGCGGTTCCCGGAAATGTTCCGGATTCTGGGTGAACCCAGCGGGAAGGACGCCGATGGCCGGACCCAGATCTCCTCGTTCCGGGCCTTCACGATCTCCGCGGCCTCCCGCGTGGGCACGGCGAATATCGCCGGCGTCGCCTTGGCCATCAGTATCGGCGGTCCCGGCGCGGTCTTCTGGATGTGGGTCATCGCCTCCGTCGGTGCAGCCAGCGCCTTCGTCGAATCTCTCCTGGCCCAGCTGTACAAGCACCCGGGCAAGGAAGCCTACGTCGGCGGGCCGGCCTACTACATGCAACGCGGTCTGAAAGCACGGTGGATGGGCGTCGCCTTCGCGATCATCATCTGCCTGACCTACGGATTCGTGTTCAACTCGGTGCAGACGAACTCGATCGCGGACGCCGTCTCCCAGTCCACGGCGCACTTCAACGAGGGCCTCGCCTCGAGCGTCGGGCTCAAGATCGTTCTGGGAATCGTCCTGGCCGCGCTGACCGGCTTCATCATCTACGGCGGTGTCCGCTCGATCTCCGCCATCACCCAGATCCTGGTACCGGTCATGGCCGTGATGTACGTCGGTTTGGGCCTCTTGGTCGTCATTCTGAACATCAACCTCGTGCCCTCCGTGTTCCTGCAGGTCATCCAGGGTGCGTTCGGCTTCAAGGAGTTCGTGACGGGTGGTCTCATGGGCGTGATCATGCAGGGCGTGCGCCGAGGCCTGTTCTCCAATGAGGCAGGTATGGGTTCGGCTCCCAACGCGGGAGCCACGGCCGCCGTCTCGCACCCCGCCAAGCAGGGTTTCGTGCAGTCCTTGGGCGTTTACTTCGATACGCTTCTGGTCTGCTCGATCACCGCGTTCATCGTGTTGCTCTCGCAGCCGTCCTTCGGGGACGAGGCCGCGGGCGCCTCGCTGACGCAGTCCGCTCTGGCCAGTCAGCTCGGCGGCTGGGCCGTCCACTTCCTGACCGTGGCGATCTTCTTGTTCGCTTTCTCCTCGGTGATCGGCAACTACTACTACGGCGAGTCGAATATCCAATTCCTGACCGATCGGCCGTGGGTCCTTCAGGTCTACCGCGCCCTGGTGATGCTCTTCGTCTTCATCGGCACTGTCGCGGCCCTGGACCTCGTGTGGACCCTGGCCGACGTCTTCATGGCGGTCATGGCCTTCCTCAACCTCATCGCGATCTTCCTGCTGGCGGGAGTCGCCGCCAAGGTTCTGAAGAACTACGACCGCCAGCGCAAGGAAGGCAAAGAGCCAATCTTCCACGCCTCGGACCTCCCGGAGATCACCGGGCTCGAGACCTGGGACGGTGGTGACGAGGTCACGACCCGTCAGTTCTGGATCGACCACGAGTCCTTGCGGCGCGCGGCCAAGAAGTAGGCCGAGGTCCCCTGCCCGGCCGTCACGGGACGGCGAGCGGGGCGTCCCGGAGCTCGGCGAGTGGGCGGCGGGCGAACACCGGTGGAATTACTCCATCGTCCCGGGCAAGATGGGGGCGAACCTACGATGGAGGAAAGAATGTCCGATCTGACCGAGGTGGAAGTCTTCATTCCCGCAGGCGGCCCTGAGGACACCGAGCGCGAGGAGTTCCTCGACGCCGCCGCCGAACTCGCGGAACAGGGCTACCCCATCACGGTGTACGTCCGCGGGGAGGACGAATGGGCCTTTGAGCAGTGCGAACACGTCGCGGACATGATCGCGGCGTCGGGAGACATGGTTCTGCCCATCACCCTCCTGGGACCCCAGATCGTGACCTCCTGGATGTACCCGACGTCGGAGCAGTTGCAGCGATTCGCGAAGGCC
This sequence comes from Kocuria sp., assembly GCA_030454085.1. Lineage (GTDB taxonomy): Bacteria > Actinomycetota > Actinomycetes > Actinomycetales > Micrococcaceae > Rothia. The sequence goes on along the minus strand of JAKDJD010000016.1, from coordinate 15,421 downwards.
AGGGAGCCGAAGCGCAAGGACCCGCGGTTCTCCGCCGCAGGTGCCGCCTGCGGACCGGGTGGCCGGCAGGTTCCCGGACAGGGCCAACCCGCCGAGAAGCCCGCGCCCGCCGGGTTCGCCGCCGTCCTGGCCGGGGTCAAAGAGACCCCACAGGGAGGTCCCGATATGGGCGACCGGAGAAATCTCATGGGCGGGGACACCGGAGACGGCCTCCCGTCCTCGGAGGACCGCGCCTCGAGCTACGACCATTCCGCCGGCGGATGCTGCGGCGGTTCCTGTGGGTGCGGAGGACATTGAGGGGAAACACCTGCCCCCTCCCTCACCGAGCAGCACCTCTCACGACCATGACGAAGGAGTGACCATGGGACTGTTCCCATCACGAAACAAACGCCTCCCCGAGTGGCAGCTCTCATTGTCCCCCGAGGAACAGAAGAAACGTCGGCAGCAGGAGCGCGAAGCTCGGCGGTCCCTCACCCCACGGCGGACGAGCGCCGAGGGCCGTACGAACCGGACTGCGCCGGACCGCAACCACGGCTCCGGGAGCCGGGACGCCTCCGGTTCCGGGTTCCTCCGCGACGCAGCGGTCGCGTTCGGCTGGGCCTTCGCGGACGCGACCGTCTCGTGTGTTGCCCCCGAGACCTGGACGACCAACGTGGCCTTCAGGAAGCCCTCGCGCAGTGGTGCCATCACCTTCGTGGCGCTCGCTGGCAGCCTGACCGGCGGAGCCTGCACGTACACGGTGGCCAAGAACTCGAGCAAGCGTGAGAGCGCCGGGCGTCTGCTCCGCGTTCCAGGAGTCTCCGCGCAGACGATTCGTCGGGCCGAGACCGAGGTCAGGAAGTACGGTGCCAAGGCCCTGGTTTCGGGTCTCGTGGAACCCGTCCCCTACAAGGCCTATGCCCGCGCCCTCGGGCACAACGGCACTCCGATGCAACAGTTCCTGCTCTGGTCTGCCATAACGCGCATCACCCCACTCACGGTCCTGACGACCGGCGTCGGCGTGCTGAGCACCGTCTCCCGAAAGGCCGCGCCGCGGTTGACGCGGGCCGTCGGCCCCCTCGCGCTCAACGCGGGGTGGGTTGCGTATTATGCGTGGCGTCTGTCCGGAGGCGCGCGCACCGCGAAGCGCTAGAACACCACCGTCACGGGGCACGGCGTCCATGCCTGGGCGGCGCGCCCCGTGTTTTTCAGGCTCGATTGGTTTCTGCGGCTCGCTTGCGCTTCAGACCCCGGCGAACCACGGGCCAGAACAGGATCAGGGCCACAACCGCGACCAAACTCGTCCACACCTGGGTGCGTCCGTCCGGGGTGGTCAGCATGACGACGAGGACGAATGCGACCCCCGCGAAGAGCACGTAATTCAGCACGGGGTGCAACCACACCTTGAGAGTCAGGCTGTCCCGTTCTTCCGGGCTCATCTTGCGCCGCAAGTTCATCTGGGTCAGTGCGATGAACACGTAGACGAACAACGCCACGAGCCCCGCCGAGTTCATGATGAAGTCGAAGACCCCGGAGTCCGGCGCCGCGAAATTCACGATGGTCGCCACGACTCCGCCGACGGTCGAAGCCAGGAGCGCCATGATGGGGACACCACTGCGCGAACGGGACCGAATCACCCGGGGCGCATACCCCTGATCGGCCAGCGCGGCGAACATGCGGGATGCGGAATACAGGCCGGAGTTCAGCACGGAGAGCACGGCGGTGAAGATGATCAACTGCATGACCATGGCCGCACCCGGTACTCCGTACCGGCTGAAGACAAGGGTGAAGGGCGCGTGGGCGACGTCGCTCGGGACGGGCAGCTCGTTCCACGGGATGACCACGGTGATCACGAGGACGGCGCCGACGAAGAACAGCAGGATGCGCCAGATGACGGTGCTCGTGGCCTGGCGGATCCCCTTGGCCGGGTTTTCGGATTCGGCCGCGGCCATCACGGCGATCTCGGTCCCGAAGTAGGAGAAGATCACCAGGGCGACGCCGGTCAGTGCCGCGCTGTAGCCGTGCGGGGCGAAGCCGCCGTGCTGCCACAGGTTCCCGACGGAGAAGTCCGCGTGCGGCCAGAGCCCGAAGGCGAACAGCACACCCACGCCCAGGAACACCACGATCGCGATGACCTTGATGCTCGCGAGCCAGAATTCGACTTCGCCGAAGGTGCGCACGGAGATGAGGTTGGTCCCCACGAAGAGTGCGAGGAGGAAGAAGGACCCGGCCCACGCCGGGATCGCCGGGAACCACCCGTGGAGGGTTTCGCCGCCGAGCACGGACTCGTAGGCCAGGACCCCGACCCAGAAGTACCAGTAGAGCCAGCCGACGAGGTAGGCCGCCCAGTCCCCCAGCCCCACCCGGGCGTACTCCATGAAGGATCCGATCGCGGGCCGTGCCCCGGCCATTTCGCCGAGCATCCTCATTGCCAGGAACACCAGCAGGCCGCCGATGAGGTAGGAAAGCACCGCCGCCGGGCCGACCGAGCGGATCACGTTGCCCGATCCCACAAACAGACTCGCGCCGATGATCCCGCCCAGGGTTATCATCGTGACGTGACGCGACCGCAGCTTGCGGGGCGACCCTGAGCCGGCGGAGCCGGACCGTCCGGACCCGCCCGCCGGGGACGAGTCCTTGCCACGGTGCACGGTCGATCCCATCGACGTCTCGGGCGAAACCCGGTCATCGTACGGTGAATGACTCATGGATAAGCCACTTTCTTCAGAAAACAATGTGTGGAACTCGGCCCATTTCACCACACGCCCGCGTGGCGTGGATGCTGCCGGGCCCGCGCGGACGTCGCAGTCCCGAAATCTTACCTACCGTTGCATGTCAGTCACCGTGTGTTGCATGAGCGGGGAAGTCCACAGAGCGCTCCCGACACCGAGGTGGCAATCTCGGGCGAAAATCCGGGCCGAAATCGCACAAAACTGCCACCTCGCGGACGATCGAGCGACGCCGGAACACAGGACCTCGCCAGAACGCGAGCACCCAGCCGAAACCAGAAAGAGCCGCCGCCGGTGTTCGGGAGCCCCTGACGGGGTGAGTTCCGAACACCGACGACGGCGCCTCTGGGCGGCCCCGGGCACGCCGCAGCACGGCTCCGAGGAGGTCGGACTAGACCGACCGGATGCCCTCGACCAGGATCTTGAGGGCTTCGTCGAGCAGCTCATCGCTGATGGTCAACGACGGGAGCAGGCGGACGATGTTTCCGTAGGTGCCACAGGCCAGGATCGCGACCCCGCGCTCAAGGCAGTAGGCGGCGACGTCCTTCGCGGCGGACGGGTGCGGCTTCTTGGAGTTGGAGTCGGCGACGAATTCGATCGCCATCATGGCACCGCGTCCACGCACCTCACCGACGATGTCCGACTCCGACACCAAGGGTTCGATCGCGCCGCGAATGGCCTTTTCGATCGCGGTGGCACGCTCGTTGAGATTCCACTCCTCCATGGTCTCGATCGACGCCAGCGCCGCGGCGCACGCAACGGGGTTGCCACCGTAGGTGCCTCCCAGACCCCCGGGGCCGACGGCGTCTAGGAGGTCCGCCCGACCCGTGACGGCCGACAGTGGCATACCACCGGCAATGCCCTTGGCCAGGGTCACGAGATCCGGCTCCACGCCCTCGTGGTCAACGGCGAACCACTTGCCGGTCCTGCAGAAGCCGGCCTGAACCTCGTCGGCGATGAAGACGACGCCATTCTCGCGGGCCCACTCGGCCAGGCGGGGCAGGAAACCCTCGGCAGGGACGATGAACCCGCCCTCGCCCTGGATCGGCTCGATCAGGATGGCGGCGACGTCCTGGCCGCCAATCTGCTTCTCGATCTGGAGGATGGCACGCTCCGCGGCTTCCTTCCCGTCGATCTCGGCCGGTTCCCGGTAGGGGTAGCTCATCGGGACTCGGTAGACCTCGGAGGCGAACGGGCCGAATCCGCGCTTGTACGGCGCGGCCTTGGCGGTCAGCGCCATCGTCAGGTTGGTCCGGCCGTGATAGGCGTGATCGAATACGACGACGGCGTTGCGGCCCGTCGCCGCGCGAGCCACCTTGACCGCGTTCTCGACGGCCTCGGCACCCGAGTTGAACAGGACCGAGCGCTTCTCGAAGTCGCCTGGGGTGACTTCGGCGAGCTTCTCGGCAACGGCCACGTACCCCTCGTACGGCGTAACCATGAAACAGGTGTGGGTGAAGTGCGAGGCCGCGTCCTGCACCGCTTCGACAACCTTGGGCGCCGAGGCGCCGACCGAGGTCACCGCGATTCCCGAGCCGAGGTCGGCGAACGAGTTGCCGTCGACGTCGACGATCACGCCGCCGTCAGCGTCCGCAGCGTACACGGGAACGGAGGAAGCAACGCCGCCCGGCACCACCTTGGCACGACGTTCCGCGAGCTCGGCGGAGCGAGGGCCCGGGAATTCGCCGGTCAGACGAATTTCCTGCGGCAGACGGTAGCTAATGTTTGACATGTGTGTTTGGTCCTTCTGGCGAGGGGATGGGTTACGCGCTGATGTCGTGCATGACGTGCTTGACGCGGGTGTATTCCTCAACAGCGTACAAGGACAGATCCTTGCCGTGCCCGGAGTCTTTGAACCCGCCGTGCGGCATCTCGGCGGCGAGCACGACGTGGGTGTTAACCCACACACAGCCGAAGTCCAGATCGCGGGACACGCGCATCGCCGTACCGTGGTTGCTGGTCCACACCGACGAGGCCAGGGCGTAGTCGACGTCATTCGCGAGATCGAGGGCCTCCTCCTCGGTGGAGAAGGTCTGCACCGTCAGCACGGGCGCGAAGGTTTCCTCCTGGACAATCGCGTCATCCTGGTGAACACCGGAAATCACGGTCGGTTCGATGAAGAACCCCTTGTCACCGAACTGTTTGCCGCCACACTCGACCGTCGCGTGCGAGGGCAGGCTCTGGAGCTTGCCCATCACGGTCTCGAAATGACTGACGTTGTTGAGCGGGCCGTAGTAGTTCTCGGCGTCGTTCTCGGAGCCGGTCTTGGTGGCCTTGGCCGCCTCGACCAGGAGCCGGGTGAATTCCTCGGCCGCGGATTCTTCGACGAGCACTCGCGTGACGGCGGTGCAGTCCTGACCGGCGTTGAAATAGCCGAATTCCGTCAGCATCTGGGCGGTGCGCTTGAGGTCGGCGTCGGCGAAGACGATGGCCGGGGCCTTGCCGCCCAACTCGAGGTGGGTCAGCTTGAGTTCCTTGCCGGCAGACTCGGCGACCGAACGACCGGCCCGGACCGAACCCGTGATGGCGACGAGCTGCGGCGTCTTGTGCGAGACCAGCTGAGCACCGACCCCGCCGTCGCCCAGCACAATGTTCACGACGCCGGCAGGGAAGATCTCCGCGATCAGTTCGGCGAGCACGAGGGTCGATTCAGGCGTGGTGTCCGAGGGCTTGAGCACCACCGTGTTGCCCGCCGCCAGGGCGGGACCGAGCTTCCACACGGCCATATCGAGGGGGTAATTCCACGGGGTCACCTGGGCGACGACGCCGATGGGCTCGCGACGGATGTACGAGGTGTGGTCTTCCACGTATTCGCTCGCGCCCTTGCCTTCGAGGGTGCGTGCGGCTCCCGCGAAGAACCGGAACTGGTCGGCACCGCCGATGATTTCCTCCGAGGTGATGGCCTCGCGGGGCTGTCCCGTGTTGCGGTACTGGGCGTCGGCGAGCCGTTCGGCGTTGGCTTCCATCGCGTCGGCGAGATCGAGCAGCATCTTCTGGCGCTGCGAGGGCGTGGTCCGCTTGAAGCTCTTGAAGGCTTCCGCGGCGGCGGCGAACGCGGCGTCGATCTCCTCGGGCGTCGAAATGGGTGACTCGGCGACCTTCTCACCGGTCACGGGGCTGACAATGTCGAGCGCCTCGCTCGAGGCGGACTCCACGAATTCTCCGTTGATGAAGTTCTTGAGACGGGTGACCATGGGGACTCCTTCTTGAGGGGTGGTCTTGACGGAACGGAACGAGATCCGGGCAGGCTACTGACCGGCGTAGGGATCCTTGATACCGATGTATTGGGTTGTGGTGTATTCGGAGATGCCTTCGGCCCCGCCTTCACGCCCGAGGCCGGATTGCTTGACTCCCCCGAAGGGCGCTGCCGCGTTGGAGATGACTCCGGCGTTGAAACCCATGAGGCCGTATTCGAGGTGGTCCGAGGCGCGGAACATGCGGGATTGGTCCTGGGTGTACACGTACGAGGCCAAGCCGTATTCGGTCGCATTGGCCAGTTCGTAGGCCTCGTCCTCGGTCGCGAACGTGACGATCGGGGCGACGGGACCGAAGATCTCTTCCGTGACGACCCTGGCATCCCGAGGAACGTCGGCCAGCACGGTGGGTTCGAAGAAGTAGCCCTTGCCCTGACCGGGCTTGCCCCCGACCAGGAGTCGCGCACCACGCTCGGTGGCATCCTGTACCAAGGCGGTCACGGATTCCTGTGCCTTCTTCTCCACGAGGGGTCCGCAGGTGGTTCCCGGCTCGAGTCCGTTGCCGACCTCGAGCGCCCCGATCTTCTCCGCGAACTTGCGGCCGAATTCCTCGGCCACCGACTCGTGGACCAGGAATCGGTTCGCCGCGGTGCAGGCCTCCCCCATGTTCCGCATTTTCGCGCCCATCGCGCCTTCGACGGCGGCGTCGATGTCCGCGTCCTCGAAGACGAGGAACGGTGCGTTGCCGCCGAGTTCCATCGAGGTCCGGAGCACGTTGTTCGCGGCCTGAGCCATCAGCTGCTTGCCGACCGGGGTCGAACCGGTGAAGGACACCTTACGGAGTCTCGGGTCCTCCATGATGGGGTTCGAGATCGCGGATGCAGAGGCGCCCGAGACCACGTTGAGCACACCTGCCGGAAGCCCCGCGTCGAGCATCGTCTGTGCGAAGTACTGGCTGGTGAGCGGGGTCAGACGGGCCGGTTTGAGCACCATGGTGCACCCCGCGGCCACGGCCGGAGCGACCTTGCGGGTGCCCATCGCCAGAGGGAAGTTCCACGGGGTGATGAGCAGGCACGGGCCGACGGGCTTGCGCGCCGTCAGCATGCGGAGGTTGCCTTCGGGGGTCGGGGCGTAGCGGCCGTAGTCCCGCACAGCCTCTTCGGAGAACCAGCGGAGAAATTCCCCACCGTAGGCAACCTCACCGCGGGATTCCGCGAGCGGTTTGCCCATCTCGAGGGTCATGAGGGTCGCGAATTCTTCCTTGCGTTCCTGAACCAGGTCGAAGGCGCGGCGCAGAATATCGGACCGTTCTCGGGCCGGGGTTGCCGCCCATCCGGCCTGTGCCTCGCATGCTGCGTCCATCGCGGCCCGAGCATCCTCGCTCGTGCCGGAGGCCAGCGTCGCAATGGTTTCGCCGGTCGCGGGGTTCTCGACCTCGTAGACGGAATTGTCAGAGGCGTCTCGCCACTGGCCACCGATCAGCAATCCCGTGGGGACTCGGGCCAGAAGTCGATCGACGTCGACGGCCATGGATGTGTACCTCTTTCGCATGTTCTATAGGACTGGAATCAACCGTAGTTGACCAATAATCAATTTTTGTTTCATTACACTATTTGCCGGTCTTGCGGGCTCGAACCGGGTCGATCGCCCTGAGCTGGCCCGTCCAGGGTTGAGCTTCGGACCCGTAGCGACCGGGGTGGTATTCGCGCGGCACCACGACGATAGGGATCGGAAGTTTGGCCAGGATCTTCGACGTAGTCGAGGACAGGAACAGCTCGCCCTTCTGGGCCAGTTTCGAGGAACCCGCCATGAGAACGGCTCCCTCTTCCCAGTCCACGGATTCGACCGCCTCCGAAATACCCCGGCCGTGGCCGACGACGACCTCCAGCTTCTCGGGTTCGTCCGGCGTGAGGGAGGAATCCTCAATGAGCCCCTGGACGGCTTCCTTGACCCGGCCTTCGTCTTCCTCGGCGGAACCGTCCACCATGCACACCAGCCGGACCGGAATGCCGGTCCGATTCAGGGTCGCGATGGCTTCCTCGACCAGGCCGATCGAATCGTACTTGGGGCTGACCGCGCAGTCGATCGCGGTGATGGCGGTGGAGTTCTCGTAACCCCGCGGCGCGATGATCACGGGCAACGGCGCCCTGTGCAAGAGCGCGTTGTCCACGGAGCCGATCCCGTGCCACAACCATGAGCTCTTGGACGAGCTGCCGACCACGATGGCCCCGGCATTGACCGATTCGGCCATCTCCATCAGCCCCGTCGCGGCATTGACCGATCGCCGGATGTGGTACCGGGCGACGACGTCCTCAGGCACGGATTCCGCCGCTTCACGCAACCACTCCTTGGCCCGTTCCTTGACCAGTTCGGCATAGTTCCCATGACCGCGCAGTGCACCCGCGTATGCGTCCTCCGCCTTGAGCACCAGGACGACATCCAATTCGGCACCCATCGAACGGCCAAGGGCAACGCCCAGATTCAGCGCTTCCCGGCCACGGCGGTCCGCGGAATAACCAACGATGTATCTCATAGTGAGTCCACGATATCCGCGGCCGTTTTCTGCCCCATCCGGATCGCACCGTCAACGTGCTGGTATCCCTCGGCCGCGAGATCCGAGCAGGACCAATGGATCGGCCCCACGGGCTGTGCCTGGTCCGCTCCGTAGCGGTGCAGACCGCCCAGGTCGTAGCTCGCGGCATAGGCCCCGCGGGTCCATTCCTCGGATCCCCAGTCGGATTCGTAGTAGACCACGGGGCTCTTGGCCTCCTCGCCGAGCAGGCTCGCCATCGAGGACAGGATGGCCTCCTTGCGGTCCTCCTCGGACAACTCGAACATGCGGTCCGCCTTCTCGTCCGAGATGAATCCGACGAGCGTGCCGCGCGGTTCCTCCTCGCCGGTCTCCGGATCGTAATTGGTGTTGTCGTAAATCTCCTGAACCAGGGAATCCGCGGCGAATGCCGTGCCGGAGAGGCCCTTTCCTCGCCAGAACGGGGCGTCGTACACCGCGTGCACCTTGATGACCAGCCCGAGCGACTGGTGCTGATGCAGCTGGTGCTGGCGACGCGGCAGAGCGGGGACGTAAGAAATGCGGCCGTAGAGGTTCGGCGGGACCGCGACGACGGCGCGCTTGGCGCGGACGACCACACCCGATCCGCTGGCCTCGCCATCCTCGGAGAACTCTTCCGCCTCGACCAGAACGGGGTACTCGGAGTCCTCCTGCCACCGGAGCACGCGCACCGGGTGGCTGGTGATGACGTCCTCGCCCAGCTCGTTGGCCATCGCAAGGGACACGGACTGCATGCCGCCCAGGACCCTCTTGTCCAGAATGAAGTCTTCGTCCACGAGGTGCGAGAAGGAACCCGCGGATGCCGCCATCAGCACGGCCTGCAACGCGGAGAACGCGTGGGACGGCTTGGTCAGCATGCCACCGGCGATGAACAGGCCGATGTTGTTGCACGCCTCTTCGTCCGAGGACTGCTCGCGCAACCAGTGGTGGAAAGAGATCGTGTCCAGCTCCCGTGCCTTGGGGTGGGCCCAGGGCTCCGCGGGGCCGACCTCGGCCGCCAGGCCGTCGAGGATCTCGATCAGACGTTCCATTTCTCGTTCGGTCTCCTCCGACACCGGGAACATCTCGCCCGTGTACCGGCTGACCTTTCCGTCCGGGCCGCGATAAATGTTCTCCCCTTCGCGGTACCGGGAGAACGTCCGCAGACCGAGTTCCTCGACCAGCTCGCTGAGCACGGTCTGATCCGGGGAGATCCACTGGCCACCGATCTCCAGGAACGCGCCGTCGATGACGCGGGACCACGTGCGGCCACCCACGCGCTCGCGGGCCTCGAGCACCGTGACCGACTTGCCTGCCCTGCGCAGCTCCCGGGCCGCGCTCAGCCCGGACGGGCCGGCACCGATGACGACCACGTCGGACTCGCGGACGGGCCACGCGGATTGCTGGGGATTATGGGGGTTGGTGCTCATGATCGGACCTTTCGCAAGAAGTCGAAACGGATAAACGAATGCGTTTCGTTTATGGTATCGATGTCAGAAGATTTTGTGAAGCATGCCGCATGCCGCCGTGTGCCGGGCTTCCGGGCCTCGTCGCGGGTAAGGTCGTCCGAGTGACGGAAAAAGCGACGAGGAAGCGGGGTCGCCCCGCGCAGACGATCCTGAGTTCGACGACCATCGTTCAGGCCGCCCGGGAACTGCTCGAGTCCCACGGGGAGAACTTCACGATGACCATGCTGGCGAAGCGCCTGGGCGTGGCCGTCTCGTCGCTCTACAACCACGTCCAGTCGCGGGACGAGGTATTCGCGAGGATTTCGGACGACGTCGTGCGCGGCATCGACGTCGAGGATCTGCTCCGCCTGACCGGCGCCGAGGACGCGGCGGAGGGTGACGTCGGGCCCTCGCCGGCCGAGTGGCGGTCCGCCACCGAGGTCTGGGCGCGTTCCTACTTCCGCGCCTTCGCGGCTCAGCCGTACGTGGTCGCGACCCTGGCCCTGACGCCGGTGGCCGAGGCGCCCCAGACACTGGCGATGTACGAAGCGGTCGCGGAGGCCTTCCTCAGGGCCGGGTGGCCCGAAGGAGAGGTCCTGCGGGTCATCGAGACCCTCGAATCCTTCCTGCTCGGAACCGCCCTCGATGCGGCGGCGCCCGCCGACATCTTCGACCCCGGGAAGCTGAGCACGGACTACGCCGTCATGGCCCGCCTCCACCGCGACCGTGAGGAAGTCTCCGGTCCGGCCGCGGCGGAACGTGCGCTCGATCTGGGCCTGCCCAGCATGCTCGACGGCCTCGAGCGACGGCTCCGGGAACACCTCGAGGCCTCCTGATCGACGATCCGGATCGCCGCCATCGATCACCGGGACGAGCCGGCTACGCACGGTCGACCGCCCCTGGTGCCACCGTGACCTCCCCACGGAAGAACGACGGCAGCCTTCGGGAGAGCAGGAGCATGACGACGAGGCCCAGAACGATCATGCCGGCGCCAAGGTAGAAGACCAGACCGACCCCGAAGAGGGACGACCCCGAACCGTATCCCGGGTCGAAGGAATCGATCGTGGTCTGGACGAAGAAGATCAGCAACAGAATCCCGCCCAGAAGGGGCCCGATGAACTGAGTGAACGCCGTCCGCACGGATCGGAGTGAGGACTTGCGGAAGTACCAGACGCACGCGAGCGCGGTGAGGCCGTAGTAGAAGCAGACCATCAGGCCGAGCGCCGAGATCGTGTCCCACAGGACGTCCTCGGACACGAACCTCATGACCGTGTAGAAGACCGCGGCAACCACGGTCGAGGTCACCGTGGCGGTGCTGGGGGTCTGGAACTTCGGGTGAATGCGGGAGAGCCCCTTGGGCAGGGCACCGTAGAAGCTCATCGAGAGCATCGTGCGCGCGGGAGAGACCATGGTCGACTGGAGGGACGCGATCGACGACATCAGGACGGCGATCGACATCAGAATGCCCAGCGGGCCCAGCACGGGTGTGGCGAGCGCCGCGAACACGTTCTCCTGGATTCCTCCGTTGGTCAGTCCGAGGCGTCCGTCTCCGACGCCGGAGTAGGCCAGGGTCGAGCAGGCAACCACGAGGTACAGCACGACCACGATGGCGATGACCAGCAGGGCAGCACGCCCGGGCGTCTTGTCGGAACCCTCGGTCTCCTCATTGAGCGTCAGTACCGTGTCCCAGCCCCAGTAGATGAAGACCGAGAGGGAAACACCCGCGGAGAACGCGGAGAAGGAGTCGACGCCCAACGGGTTGAACCATTCGATATTGGGCATATGGCCGTCGAAGGCGGAGCCGTTGAGCACGTGCACGATGGCCATCACGGAGAATCCGACCATGATGAGCAGCTGGAAGCTGACCAGGAAGATCTGGAAACGCTTCGTCTCCTCGACACCGCGATAGGAGATCACGCACGCACCGGCCATGAACACCAGACACGTGAGGACGTTGAGGGGGACGTTGCGGGTCAGGTCGGCGATCGCATCGTTCCGGAAGATCTGGGAGAGCAGAAGGTAGAAGAAGTCGACGCCGATACCCGCCAGGTTGGAGAGCACCAGAACGGTCGAGGCCAGCAGGCCCCATCCGCCCATCCAGCCGACCCATGGACCGAAGGCCTTGGTGGCCCACGTGAACGTGGTTCCGGAATCCGGCATTGCGGAGTTGAGCTCTCTGTATCCCAGGGCGACGAGCAGCATCGGTATGAAACCGAGAAGGAAGATCGCCGGAAGGTGGAAGCCGACCACGGAGACCGTGGGGCCCAACGCCCCGGAGAGCGTGTAGGCGGGGGCAATCGTCGAGACGCCGATAACGGTCGCACCGACCAAGCCGATGCTCGCCGCGCTCAGGCCCTTGGCCTGTTTCTTCCCGTCGCCACCGACGATCGTGACGTCGGGGGTCGAGGGCCGAACAATCGGGGACGTGGACGTGTGGATCGTGACCCCGGCGCCGTCCGAGCGCCCGGGATCCTTCCTCTGCTGCGATGAAGAGGGCATGAGTTCCTCCCGTGTGTGGGAATTCGAGGGGTGAAGGGGCCTGTGCCCCAAAAGGTCAGTTCGGCAGGCGCGGGGTCCTGGCCGGTGAGGTGCGGCGCGACCTCAAGGAGTCGAAGGCCAGGCCGATGCCCAGAAGCTCCGTGTCCGAGTAGGCCCGCCCAGCGAAAGTCAGCCCTACTGGCATGCCCGTGTCCCGCATGGTTCCCATCGGGACGGTCACGCTGGGGATCCCCAGGTGACGCATCACCAGGTTCCCGTTGGCGACCCAGACGCCGTTGCGCCACCCCAGGTCCGCGGATGCCGGGTTCACATCCATATCGGACGGGGCGACATCGGCCATGGCGGGGAAAACGACGGCGTCCAGGCCGATCTCCTGCATCCACTCCTCGAGGTCGACCCTTCGGGTTTTCTCGAGACCGGCCAATCCTTCGGCAAGATCCGGGATATCTCGGAAGGACTCGATCGGGTTCTCCCTGATGAACGCGGGATATTCGGCGATGTCGTCGTCGAAACCGTCGTACCGGTCGGGCAAGCTGCCTTCCGGGTGCGGAAAGATTTGCGCGCCGTCGACGTCGGCGAGTCGGTTCAGCGCGGCGTCGCCATTGGCCCGGAGGAAGTCGTCCCAGGCCCAAGCGGACAGGTCGAGGATCTCCCGGTCGAGGTACTTGGACGCCACGAGGCCGCGGGTGCGAATGGTCGGCGCCCCCGGCCGGTCGCCTTCATAGTTGGTCACCACGGGAAAATCGACCTCGACGACGCGCGCACCGGCAGCCTCGAGGTCGGCCTTCGCCGAGACCCAGAGATCGATCACGCTCGAACGGGTGTCGATGCGCTGCCCGGTCGAGCCACCGATGCCCGGCTTCTCCGCGGTACCCGCGTCCGGGTCGGCATTGATGTACATGCGCGGAACGCCCAGGGTCAGCCCATCGAGTCGCTGCTTCGCGGCGGCTGGGTCGCCGGTGGCCAGCGGAAGGTACGACGCCGGCCTGACCTCGGAGGCGCGCGGAATATCGATCCACTCTTGTGCGCGCCAGAAGTCTCCGCGGGTATCGGCGTCGTCCGCGACGATCACGTCCAGGACCTCGGCGAGATCTTCAGCGGTCCGCGTGTGGGGAACGACCACGTCCATCGTCGGCACCAGGGGCCAGTTCCCGCGCACCGAGATGACACCGCGCGACGGGGTGTAGGCGAAGAGGGCGTTGCAGGACGCCGGGGCGCGCCCGCTCGACCAGGTTTCCTCGCCCAGCCCGAAGGCGGCGAAACTGGCGGCGGTGGCGGTCCCCGACCCGTTGGAGGACCCCGACCCGAAAGCGGAGGTCAGCCAGGATGCGTCGTACGGGCTCTCGGCGCGCCCGTAGACGCCACGCTGCATACCGCCGTTGGCCATGGGAGGCATGTTGGTCAGGCCCAGGCAGATCGCCCCGGCCGCCCGGAGCCTCTCGATCGTGAACGCGTCCTTCTGGGCGACCAGATCGGCGAACGCCGGGCTGCCGGCCGCCGCAGTCAGCCCCCGGACCAGGTAGCTGTCCTTGGCCGTATAGATGATCCCGTCCAGCGGGCCGAGGGTCTCGCCCCGAGCACGGCGTCGGTCCGACTCCCGAGCCTCCGCGCGGGCTTCCGGGTTCCGCACGACCACGGCGTTCAGGGAGGGACCGGCGACGTCGTAGGCATCGACGCGCGCCAAGTAGGCGTCCAGGATCTCCTCACAGGTTGCCCGCCCGGAGTTCATCGCCTCACGCAGGTCGGCGATCCCTGCTTCCACGACGTCGATCCGCGTCACGCCAGGTCACCCCCGGCCGGTTGCTGCTGGGTGATGCAGTGGATGCCGCCGCCACGATCGAAGATGGGCCGCGCCTCCACGGACACGACCTCGCGTCCGGGATAGGCCTCTCCCAATACCTCCCGCGCACGGGAGTCGGCGGCGTCGTCCCCGAAGGAGCAGGCGATCACGGCGCCGTTGGCGACGTAGTGGTTGACGTAGCTCCAGTCCACCGGGCCGAAATCGTCATTGAGCCGGCTCGGGGCGGGCAGATCCAGGATCCGCAGGGGCCGACCGTCGGCGTCGGTCTGGCCTTCGAGTGCTTGCCGGATCTTCTGGGAGACCGCGTGGTCGGGGTGCTCGGGGTTCTGCTGATCGTGCACGAGCACGGTCGCCGCCGAGGTGAAGGTCGCGACGATGTCCACGTGACCGTTGGTTCCGAACTCGTCGTAATCCCTGGTCAGCCCCTGGGGGAGCCAAATGACCTTCCTCGCGCCCAGCGTCCGGGCGAATTCGGCCTCGACTCTTTCCCGCGTCGCGTACGGGTTGCGACGCGGATCGAGCTGCACCGTCTCGGTCGCGAGGAGCGTCCCCGCACCGTCGGTGTGGATTCCGCCGCCCTCGTTGACCAGCACGGAGGAAACCCGCTCGACGCCGGCGGATTCGGCGACAAATCGCCCCAGTTCCGCGGATTTCTCCCACTGCGCCCAGTCGTTGTCGCCCCAGCCGTTGAAGATCCAGTCGACCGCCGCGATCCGCTGCGTCTCCTCGGCGTCCCGCACGAAAGTCGGCCCGACGTCGCGCATCCAGAACTCGTCCACCGGCGCTTCGACCACCTCGATGTCGGAGCCCAGCATGCGCCGAGCACGCCCGACCTCCGACGGGTCGGCGACCATGGTGACCGGTTCGAAATCCGCGATCGCGCGAGCCACGGCAGCCCAGGCTTCGTAGCCCTCCTCGCGCTCGACCTCCGAGGAACCCAGCGTCTCCCCCTCACTGGGGAACGCCATCCAGGTCCTCTCGTGGGGCGCCGTTTCCGCCGGCATCGTCCAGGCCATGGGTCCTTCACTTTCCCGTTCGTCGCCTGCCGTGGCGGAGCGGCCGGGCGGTCGACGAATCATCGTGCGTGTCGATTTAACGAACCAGGTTCGTTTACGTTCTCAGCAAGAGTACATGTGATTTGCACTACTGGGAAGGAGCGCGCGGTCGAGCAGGCCCGAGAGGCGTGGGACGGGGGTGGGTTCAGGTTCGAGGTTTGGGCTTGG
>JAKDJD010000015.1 GCA_030454085.1 Kocuria sp. | reverse complement strand
CGCCTTTTCGCGCTGGGTGCGCGTCCGCCCCGTGGGGGCCACCCCACATTTCCCGCGCCTCGGCCCGCGCCCCCCCCCCCCCCCCCCACCCCCCCCGCGCCCCCCACGCCCCCCCGGGGGGGGGGGGCATCTGGCTGACCTGTTGTGTGGTTGGTACTCGAACGTCCCACGGTGTGTTTTTCTGTGATGGGAGGTCGATCCCGGTGCATGGGTTGAACGGGATGAGCCTGTCGCGGGTGGCTGCTAAGGCGC
Organism: Kocuria sp.; assembly: GCA_030454085.1. Lineage (GTDB taxonomy): Bacteria > Actinomycetota > Actinomycetes > Actinomycetales > Micrococcaceae > Rothia. The sequence goes on along the minus strand of JAKDJD010000015.1, from coordinate 58,590 downwards.
CGACCGCGTAAGTGCCTGCCGTGCAGGAAGTTGCTGAGGCGGTGGCCGAGAGGACTGAGACCAAGTCGGTCGTAGCGGCCACGGGGTTGATCCCGGAGTTCGCGCCGGCTGCTGTCGTGCCAGGACTTGAGGCCACCACCAACCAGACCGAAAGCACCAACGATTATCCGTACCTTGACGGCCTGGCTAGCATGGATGCCGTCTGGCCGGTCCTGTGCTATTGGCCACCTAGGCTAGACAGGTGCGGTTGCCCGAAAAAGAGGCTCCAGGCGGCCTCACCATCTAGACTGCACGTGTCTCCGAGACCTGAAGCTAGCTGTTTGCATCGGAGACGCATAGACCCCCCGGCACTGGTCAGCGGATGTCCTTGTTTCGTTGGCCTCGTGTTCCAGTACGGCAGCAAAAAGCCCCCACCCGCGTGTGCAACGCGGATTGGGGGCGTTTTGTGTTTACTCGACGCGGATGCCGTACTCCATGAAGCAGTACTGGATATCGCCTGACATCGCCGTGGAGGGGTCCAGGGCCTTGCACTGTTCGATTTTGTCTTCGTTCTGGCGAACCGCGGCTTGATCGTCAGGTGTGCCGTAGTTTTCGGGGTTCATCGGGTCAACACCGCCTGCCCAATCTCCGAGCTGGTTGGCCGAGCAGTACTGGACGAGCTCGTTGTGCAAGGCTTCGCTGTACGGCGCCGCAGACTCATTCCAGACATCGGAGGTGCAACCGCCGCCATTCTGCAAGTACTGATTCAACTGCGGAGACGCGCCTCCGGCCCCGGCTTCGGGCTGTGCAGAGTCGTCGGCCGGTTGCTGCGAGGGAGCATCCGAGGGATCAGAACTCTCGGACGGTGCTTCACTGGGGGTTTCCGAGGACGAATCGCTAGGAGCCTCTGAGGACGAGGCGCTGGTCGAGGAGGTCGACGGGCTGGCGGGAGAGCTCGATGATGAGGGACTCGGGTTACTCGACGATGATGAGTCTGAGGAATCGTCTCCTTGCGAGCACCCGGCGAGGGCGAGTGCGGCGATGGCCAGAACCGGGATGAAGGCGCGGATTCTCAACGGCTTGTTCTCCTAAAGTGACTGATTGGTGGTGTGCTCTGGCTAGGTCAGGCCCGGCGGGAACGCCTGGCTGGCTAGTCGTTCAGGTGCTGGACCGCGTAGTCGGCCTCTTCGTCCGTGAACCCCTCAATATCGGAGGTCAGCTGGTTCCTGACGGCCTCGGGGGACATGTCGTTCGACTTGACGTAGGACTTGCCCTTTTTCAACGCGTTCTCGTTCCAATCAACATCCAAGTTGTCGATGGCGTACTGAGCTGACTCATCGGAGAAAGCTTCAATGTCCGACGTGAGCTGGTTGTACACGCCCTGCTTGGACATGTGGCTGGACTTGGCGTAGGACTTGCCCTTCTTCAGCGCGGACTTGTATTCCTGCGGAGTATCGTCCTTCTCCGACGAATCCGACTGCGAGGTGCTACCGGAATTCGAATCGTCATCGGAATCTCCACCGCTCGCAACGGCGATGATGATTCCGATGATGACCACGACGACGATGATGCCGAGACACCCAAGGCAACCGAGGCAGCCACGCTTCCGGTTTGGGTCTCCGGGGGTCTCGGAAGCGTTCTGTTGGCGGCGCTGCTTGCCGTTCCAGTCGATCTTCATTTGTGTTCCTCTTATTGAGTCGAGTTCTGCCCAGCACGCATAGACGGTCTACTACCGGTGCGTGGGTAGGACGTGGCGATGCTGGGAGGTGGGGGAGAGCGCGTAGTCAGGGGAAGCCTCAGCCACGCATACACTCAGTATGCACTAAACCTGAGTACTGAGTGTGTATCGCATTCATGCAACCTCCACCCCGCGTAATTATTAAGTGGATGTCGCCTCATTGGATCAGACGTATCCGGTGAGTGTTTGGTTGTGAGAAAACGAGGGCGAGTCCCCTGCGGACAACTTGCGTCGAGTGGCCACATGCGGACTGTTTGCGGACCGAATCCGCGATATAGCTGCGATCCAGCGGTAATCAAAAGTTGCTGTCCATTCGATGAGCAGCAAGCCAGCGCCTGGCTGTGCGATACTGAGAGCGGTGAGAGTTGCGCCGCACGCGACTCTTTATCCAATGTGACGCCGACAGGTGCTGTGCACCGCTTCGGGCAACGGAGCGAAGACCACCTTTCACAAGACTTCAGCGGGACGCGAAGCTCGGCGAATCCATTGGCCCGGGTGGTGCCCTTCGCCGGCAGATTTCGCCGCCGGCTCGACGAGCCCCCTCGGGTAGGGAACGGACTTCCGGCCGTCGCGCACGTCGCGGCAGGACCGATTAAGAACGGCCGAATCCCGGGTGCGGCCCGGTAACGGCTCCATAGGAGTACTGACTGAATATGAATACGCAGAACGAAGGCACCGCCCCTCAGGGTGGGGCCGAAGAGAACGAACCCACAACACCCCCAACAACACATCCCGAACACCAGGGCGAAGATCTGAACACACCGGAGACAGAAGCGGTCACGGCTCCTGCTGACGGCGAGTCTCAGGCGACCTCCGAATCGGAGGAGTCTCCCACGAACCCGGTGACGGCACCGCTCTCGCCGCCCTCGCTTTTGTTCCACGCTCCCGATCTTGACGAGATCAAGGCCGCCGCCAGCAAAAAGAACCCCGAGGATTCAGAAGACGAGGAACCGTCGGACGACGACGACGCTGTCGAGGACGGCGAAGTGGTCTCCCGGAAGCGGCGTCGTCGACGTCGCGGTGGGGAAGACATCGAACTGACCGGGGGCAGTGACGAGGATCCTCCCAACACGGTCACCAAGGTCCGAACTCCGCGAGTGACCGAGAGCGCCTCGTCGAACAAGGTCGCTTCCGTCAAAGGGTCCACCCGTCTCGAGGCCAAGCGTCAGCGTCGCCGTGATTCCCGAGCTTCCGGACGCCGCCGCCACGTGATCACAGAGGCGGAGTTCCTCGCGCGCCGGGAGTCAGTGGACCGGCAGATGATTGTCCGTCAGAAGGACGACAGGATTCAGATCGGCGTGCTCGAGGACGGCGTGCTTGCGGAGCATTTCGTGTCGAAGACGCAACAGGATTCCCTGATCGGCAACGTCTACCTGGGCAAGGTGCAGAACGTCCTGCCGTCCATGGAAGCCGCCTTCGTGGACATCGGTCGCGGTCGCAATGCCGTGCTCTATGCGGGTGAGGTCAACTGGGATGCCTCCGGCCTCGACGGTCAACCTCGAAAGATCGAGAATGCGCTGAAGTCCGGCGATTCGGTTCTGGTCCAGGTGACCAAGGACCCCATCGGCCACAAAGGCGCGCGACTGACCTCTCAGGTGTCCTTGCCGGGGCGGTTCCTCGTCTACGTTCCGGGCGGTTCGATGACGGGCATTTCCCGCAAGCTTCCGGACACCGAGCGTGCCCGTCTGAAAAAGATCCTCAAGGACAAGCTGCCGGACGGCGCAGGCGTCATCGTGCGCACCGCCGCCGAGGGTGCGGCCGAGGAAGAACTCGCCCATGACATCAATCGGCTCCGCGCCCAGTGGGAAGACATCGAGTCGAAATCCAAGGGCAAGAAGACCCTCGCCCCCGAAATGCTGTACCAGGAGCCTGATCTGACCATCAAAACCGTTCGAGACGTCTTCAACGAGGACTTCTCCGCCATGGTCGTCCAAGGGGACCAGGCGTGGGACAACATCGAGGCGTACGTCACCTACGTGGCGCCGGACCTGATCGACCGGCTCAAGAAATGGGACGGCGAGGAGGACCTGTTCGATCACTACCGTATCGAGGAAGGACTCGCCAAGGCCCTGGACCGTAAGGTATTCCTTCCGTCCGGGGGTTCGCTCGTGATCGATCGAACCGAAGCCATGACCGTCATCGATGTCAATACGGGGAAATTCACCGGTTCGGGCGGAAACCTGGAAGAGACCGTCACGAAGAACAATCTGGAGGCAGCCGAGGAGATCGTCCGCCAACTCAGATTGCGGGACATCGGCGGGATCATCGTCATCGACTTCATCGACATGGTCCTGGAATCCAACCGTGACCTGGTCCTGCGCCGCCTGATCGAGTGCCTGGGGCGCGACCGCACCAAGCATCAGGTTGCAGAGGTAACTTCGCTCGGCCTGGTCCAGATGACCAGGAAGCGCATGGGCACCGGACTGCTCGAAGTCTTCTCAGAGACCTGTGAGCACTGTGCGGGCCGTGGACTCATCGTCCATGACCAGCCGCTCAAGGGCCGCTCCGGGGGAGCCTCGGGCGCGGACAACCACGGCCGCGGCGATCGGAAGCGCAACAAGGACCGGAACAAGCAGCGTCGTCAGGACGAACAAGCCAAACAGGATGAGGCCAAAGCCGAGGCGACACGCCATGCACTGGCCAACATCGCTGCGGCGTCTTCACACCCTGAGGATTCCGAGGGACAGGGCAAGGAAGACGATGCCCGGCGCTCTCCGGAGTCTGGCGAGTCGAAGTCGGCGAAGAAGCGCAAGCGTCGCAAACGCAACAAGGGCCGTGGTGGAGCCGAATCCGAATCGAACCAGAGGCCGACCGGAGATGACACAGGAGCGGAGCCGACACAGGGCGACCACGCCCACGGTGTGGCTCAAGGCGAGCCCGACGCCGTCGTGACGATCCAGGGTGAGGTCGTGACCCTGCCGCAGGGATCCCGGAACCAGGAAGCCTCCAATGGTGAGTCGGAGGAACAGGTCGAGGAATCGCAGGGCGAGCAGGGGCCATTCAGCCTCGACTCGCTCGCCGCGGCCTTCGAGCGGAAGCCTGGGGGAGAGCGTCCGGACGAACAGGAGACTGCTGACACCGACAGGACGGCGCCGGAAGACAGCTCCGTGGACGAGGCTTCCGACGAGCGGCCGGCTCGTCAGGCACGGCGCTCACGCCGGGAGCCCCTCCGCAATCGATCGGGACGCGAAGGCGCCGAAGCGGCCAGGCGAGCCGCGCTGGAGGCGCTGCAGGACATGAGGCCGGGCCGAGGTGGTCGAAAGAAGCCCGCCCAGGCCAACCAGGCGTCCAACAAGACCGAGAACGGCACATCCGATGCGGCAACCTCGCGAACGCAAGCCGCGGAGACATCCTCCGGCGGGTCGAGCCCATCTCGGAAGCCTCGCCGTCAGACGTCGCGCCGTGCGACCACCGGACCGGTTGCGGAACCGCACACCGACAAGCCGGTGACCGGCGTCGCAACCCCGGGGCAGGGAGCATCCGGCGAGACCGCCGAGCCCTCGAAGAGCGAGGCGCCGAAGGAGCCCGCGAAGTCCGCACCGAAGAAACGCCGCAGCAGGCGTGCGGCTTCCAGCACTGGAGTGGGCGGATCGATCCATACTGAGGAAACCGGATCAGCCCAGGGCGGTTCCGTCTCCACGGCCTCGTACTCCGCTCCCGCTTCGGAGGCCGCGCCGGCGGAGGACGTCCCCATGCTGGGTGTCGGAGTCAAGGCGTCGGAGATCAAACGGACCGAGTGAGTATGTGACGCGTGTCGCGCTGACATTGCGGCGACACGCGTCACCTCCACTTGCCCGTCTTCGTGCGGTATCGTAGGCTTGATAGCCGGTGCTCATTGCCACCTCATGACGGACGTCAGGGTCCGGGCCGTTCGACACGGGCTGAGACGGGAGATGAGCATGAGAGCGCAACTACTGCGGGTTATCCCGTTGGAAGCGACACGGACGGCCCTCCCACTCAACGAGGAGTCGCCTGAGCAGGCGCCCTCCCCAGAAACTTTGTACATATAACGTCGAGAGAAGTGAGTTCCCAAGTGGTGTACGCGATTGTCCGCGCTGGCGGCCGCCAAGAAAAGGTTTCCGTCGGAGACCTCGTGACCCTTGACCGCGTCGCCGGCGAGGCCGGCAGCACCATTGAGCTGCCCGTGCTGATGCTGGTCGACGGCGACAAGGTCACTGCAGACGCCAAGAACCTGGCGTCCGCAAAGGTCACTGCGGAGAAGGTCGAGGACCTGCGTGGTCCGAAGATTGTTATCCAGAAGTACAAGAACAAGACTGGTTACAAGAAGCGCCAGGGCTTCCGCGCTGATCTGACTCGCGTCAAGATCACCGGCATCGACGCCAAGTAACCGACAGCACGGTTTCCGTCAGAACATTTTTACCGAAGGCAGGCAGGTATGGCACATAAAAAAGGTGCAAGCTCAACCCGTAACGGTCGCGATTCGAATCCCCAGTTCCTGGGTGTGAAGCGTTTCGGTGGCCAGGCCGTCAACGCCGGCGAGATCATCGTCCGCCAGCGCGGCACCCACTTCCACCCGGGCGACAACGTCGGCCGCGGCGGAGATGACACGCTGTTCGCTCTGGCCGCCGGCCAGGTCGAATTCGGCCGTCGTCGTGGGCGCAAGGTCGTCAACATCCTGGAAGCGGCCGAGTAGTCGGACCGCAGAGCCAACGCCGGTCCTTGTGACCGCCGAAAGAAAGAGGGCATGTGCTCATATGCAGCACAGGCCCTCTTTTTTCGTTTAAAGTCGATAGAATCGCCCAAAGGGCACGTGAAGTATTTTCGAGGAGTCTGAGTGGCGAATTTCGTGGACCGAGTCGTCGTGCATGCCAGCGGCGGCTCAGGTGGCAATGGTTGTGTGTCCGTGCGCCGGGAGAAGTTCAAGCCCCTGGGAGGGCCGGACGGAGGCAATGGAGGCCACGGCGGCAACGTGGTCCTGCGCGTCGACGGCCAGTCCACGACTCTGCTGGAATACCATCACTCCCCGCACCGTACGGCCCCCAAAGGAGATATCGGCCGAGGAGCCCTGAACCACGGCCGCCACGGGGAAGACCTCATCCTCTCGGTTCCCCAGGGGACCGTGGTCAAAACCAAGGACGGTGACATCCTGGCGGATCTCGTGCGGGAGGGAGACGAGTTCATCGCCGCGCGTGGCGGAATCGGTGGGATGGGCAACGCCGCCCTGGCCTCGGTCAAGCGCAAGGCGCCCGGATTCGCGCTGCTCGGTATCGAAGGCGAAACCCGCGACATCGTCCTGGAACTCAAGTCGATCGCCGACGTCGCCCTCGTCGGCTACCCCTCGGCCGGCAAATCCTCGTTGATCGCGGCGATCAGCGCGGCCCGCCCGAAAATTGCCGACTACCCTTTCACGACCCTCGTCCCGAACCTGGGCGTAGTAGAGGCGGGGAGCACCCGTTTCACCGTGGCTGACGTCCCTGGCCTGATCGAAGGCGCATCGGATGGCAAAGGGCTCGGACATCGTTTCCTGCGGCACGTCGAACGGTGCGCGGCAATCGTGCACGTGATCGACTGTGCGACCCTCGAACCGCGCCGAGACCCCGTCAGCGATTTCGAGACCATCAACGGCGAGCTCTCGCGCTACGAGGTCGACCCGTCCGCCGGCACCTCGACGCCGTTGGTCGAGCGCCCTCACATCGCCGTCCTGAACAAGATCGATGTGCCAGAGGCCCGCGAACTCGCGGAATTCGTCCGCGAGGACTTGGAAGAACGTGGCATGCGGGTCATCGCAGTCTCCACGGCCTCACACGAGGGCCTCAAGGAACTGGCATTTGCCATGGCCGAATTGGTCGAGGAGTCCAGGGCCAAGCAGGAAGATGTCGCCGCCGAGGAACCCGAACCGGCTGTCGTCCGACCCCGCGGACATCGCAGGAAGAAGGAATCCGAGTTCATCATCCGTCATGAAGAGCGGAATCTCGAGCCGTTGTTCCGCGTCTTGGGGGAGAAGCCGGAGCGCTGGATTAAGCAAACTGATTTCTCGAATGATGAAGCCGTCGGGTACTTGGCGGATCGTCTGGCTAAGCTCGGTGTGGAAGACGAACTGTTCAAACAGGGCGCCAAGCCCGGCGATGCCGTGGTCATCGGGAACGAGGCGGATGCCGTGATCTTCGACTGGGAGCCGACCATGCTCTCCGGTGCGGAGAACCTCACGAGTCCGCGCGGTTCCGATGCCCGCCTCGAAGAACTGATCCGACCCACGCGTGCCGAGAAGCGCGAAGACTACCAGCAGCGCAAGGACGCACGTGCGGCCGCCCGTGATGAGCTGGAAGCTGAGCGACTCGCGGGCAAGTGGACCGAATCGGTTGAAGAGAGGCGCGAGCGGAAGGCCCGGGAAGCGACCGCAGAGACGAGCGAATCCCAAGGAGAAGAATCAGACCATGAGTAAGGCCAGAGGGAAACTCAAACGGACCGAGGTGCAGCGTTCGGCCGAGAACCGGGGAAAGAACCGGGTCAGCCCCATCGAGAGCCGGGCCGACATCCCGAAAGCGCGGCGCGTCGTCGTCAAAGTCGGGTCCTCCTCTCTGACCTCCATCGCCAATTCGCTCGATGAGCTGGCGGTGGCGACCATCACCGACGTGCTGGCCAAAGCCCACGAGCGAAACGTTGAGGTGGTGTTCGTGTCCTCGGGTGCGATCGCGGCGGGGCTCGCCCCACTGGGCCTGAGCCGACGACCCAAGGACCTTGCGACGCAGCAGGCTGCGGCCTCCGTCGGGCAGTCCCTGATCATGACCCGGTACACCGAGCTCTTCAGCCGGTACAACGTCACGATCTCCCAGGTCCTGGTGACGGCCGAGGACCTCATGCATCGCAGTCGGTACCACAACGCACACCGACAACTCGAGCGACTGCTGGACCTCAACGTCCTGCCGATCGTGAACGAGAACGACGCCGTCGCGACCCACGAACTCAAGTTCGGCGACAACGACCGCATCGCCGCTCTGGTCGCCCACACGATCAAGGCCGATGCGCTTCTGCTGCTGTCCGACGTCGACGCGTTGTACACCAAACACCCGGCCGAGGGCGGGGAAAGAATTCCGGAGGTCACGGACCCCGAGAAGGATCTCGACGGCGTCGAGGTTGGGACCATCGGACGGGCCGGGGTCGGCTCGGGCGGCATGGTCACAAAGGTCGAGGCCGCCAAGATCGCGTCCTCCTCGGGTATTCCCGCCCTGGTCACGTCGACGGCGAACGCATCGGCTGCTCTGGAGGGCCAGGACGTGGGCACGTGGTTCAAGCCCACGGGCGGGCGGCGCTCCGTGCGGTTGGTCTGGTTGGCCCAGCTGGCGAAGACCAAGGGCGCTCTGACGCTCGACGCCGGCGCGGTCAAGGCCATTCGCCGGCGGACATCACTTTTGGCCGCGGGCGTCACCAAGGTCGAGGGCATCTTCCGTCCCGGCGAGCCGGTTGCCCTGAAGGAACCGAGCGGCAAGACCATCGCGCACGGTATAGCGGCATATTCCAGTGAGGAATGCGCCAAGACGGCCGGCCAGCACACCGACGACGTCGTGGATGACCTGGGCGAGGGCTTCGACGGGGTCCTGGTCCACGTGGACAACCTGGCCCTGTTGCGCCGTAAGTACTGAGGCGGTCGCGGCGGTGTCTTCCGGTTCGACGGCCTGCCGCTGAACGGACAGATGTCCGCAGTGGTCCGGACGGCTGAAACTGTGCGGCGCTCCCGCTACAGTGGGATTCATGAGCCAAAACGCACAGGCAAACCAGTCCGCCTTTTCCGTTCCGGAAGACATCCAGTCCGCCGTGACTGCGATGGCCGATGACGCCCGCACGGCGTCGCGCGCTCTCGCAACGGCCGATCGGAGTCGCAAGGATCGAGCCCTCCAGCGGATCGCCGAGGCCATCGATGCGCAACGCGAGGTCATTCTGCGTTCGAATGCGTCGGACGTTTCGCGCGGCAAGGACAAGGGCTTGGCCGAGAACCTGGTGGATCGGCTGACCCTGACCGATGAACGCATCGACGGCCTCATCGACGCCCTGCACAACTTGGCGTCTCAGGTGGACCCGATCGGCGAGATCCTGGACGGCCAGACGCTCCCGAACGGCCTCCGAGTCTCCCGCGTCAGGGTCCCGCTCGGCGTCGTCGGGGCGATCTACGAGGCACGCCCCAACGTCACGGTGGATATTGCAGGCCTCGCCCTGAAATCCGGGAATGCCGCCATGTTGCGCGGGGGATCGGCTGCATTGGAGACCAACAAGACTTTGGTTGGCATTATCCGTGATGCCCTGGACTCCGCCGGATTCCCCATGGATTGCGTGCAGACGGTCGATGAATTCGGCCGCGACGGGGCCAACGCCCTCATGCTCGCCCGAGGCAAGGTGGACGTGTTGATTCCACGCGGCGGTGGAAACCTGATCCAGTCGGTCGTGAACAACGCCAGGGTGCCCGTCATCGAAACCGGTGAGGGCAACGTCCATATTTACCTGGACAGCACCGCGACCGAGGAACAAGCCGTACCGTTGGTCGTCAATTCCAAGGTCCATCGCCCCTCGGCCTGCAACTCCGCGGAAACCCTATTGATCCAGCGCGATGCTCCTGCGGCCCGCTCGGTGCTGCAGGGATTGCTCGACGCCGGCGTTCGTCTTCACGTGGACGAAGATGCCGCGGAATTGGCCGGCGGACTCTCCGAACAGGTGGTCGCGGCGCAATCAGACGATTGGGACTCCGAGAGCCTGGCCCTCGACATGTCGGTCCGTGTGGTGGACTCGATGGACCAGGCCCTGGATCACATCAGGACGTACTCGACCGGTCACACCGAGCTGATCATCACCAACGACCTGTCGAAGGCGGACGCTTTCGTCTCCGAGGTGGATTCCGCGACCGTGATGGTCAATGCCTCGACGCGTTTCACCGACGGCGGCGAGCTCGGTCTGGGAGCCGAGGTCGGGATCTCCACCCAGAAGCTTCACGCCCGTGGGCCGATGGGCCTCGCGCAGTTGACGTCCTCACAATGGGTCGTGCGAGGACAAGGCCACACGAGGGGCTAAACTGGTGGACGACTTCATCGCACCGGATACAAACGGCGGCGGCCACGGGCCAACCGTCGGAAGGGACCAAGGAATATGCTCAGCTCAGCCATTCTGGCCGCCGCGCCCGTAGCGGAAGAAAGCGCCGGTTACGATCTCGGCATCCCGCACTGGCTGGTGGCCGTGATCTTTTTCGTCGCATTCCTGTTGCTGATGATCGTGGTCGTCTCCTTCTCCGGTCGAGGCATTCGGCGCGACGGTCTCACCAACCCCTCGGAGCTCTCTCCTGAGGAGCAGGACGCTATGACCCAGTACACCGAAAAGCATCACCGCTAGTCGGCGGTCCGAGGAGGGCGGGGCCCACGCGGGTGTTTCTCCGCGTGCGGCCCCGGTGTCGTATCTCATGAATCCCCAGCTCAAAGCCACGACCCAAGACGGGTTGACCGTTCCACCACGGCGTCCGGGCCGCACACGCCTCGGAGTCATGGGCGGTACCTTCGATCCGATTCATCATGGCCACTTGGTGGCCGCGAGCGAGGTCGCATCCGTCTTCGACCTTGATGAAGTGGTCTTCGTTCCCACCGGCCAACCGTGGCAGAAGGCAGACAAGCGGGTTTCCGCGGCGGAGCACAGGTACCTCATGACCGTCGTCGCCACGGCGTCGAATCCGCGATTTACCGTCTCCCGGGTGGACATCGATCGGCCGGGTCCGACGTACACCATCGATACGCTGAGGGATCTCCGCCACCTGAGGCCGAAAGCGGACCTGTTCTTCATCACCGGCGCCGACGCCATGGCTCAGGTCCTATCCTGGAAGGACGTATCCGAGATGTGGGACCTGGCCTACTTCGTGGGGGTGACACGTCCCGGGCACGAGCTTGCCGCACCGTACCGCGGTGAAGGGGTGGGACTGCTCGAGGTCCCGGCCATGGCGATATCGTCAACGGACGTGCGGCGTCGTTCGGCCGCCGGAAAACCGGTGTGGTACTTGGTCCCGGACGGGGTCGTCCAGTACATCAACAAGTACGACCTGTATGATCCGCACGAGGACGACGACGGGGACGATGGGCGAAGGAATCCCGACCGCTTGCCCAAGGAACACGAAAACGGGCCAACCCCGGTAGACTCGGGAACAGCACGGTAGAGTGCGCGGCGAGCGCATACGTCAAGGAGTTTCAGCTGAATAGCAATATCCCCACCACGACCGATCTGTACGCGGATCCGGACAAGGTGTACGTTGCGGAGGACGGAACACGGGTTCCACCCCCGCCGGAGCCCTATGGGCCGAGGCGTCTGGCCCGGTACCGTCGCGACCAGTTGTCAGAACTCAGGGGAGAGCCGCCGCTCCACGCCCAGGGTACGCCCGTGGTACCGGTCCAGGAGCCGGCACCAGACGTTTTGGAGATCCAGAAACGGTTCCAGGCGCTGTCGGACACTCTGGAAGACCAGGGCGAGTTCATCGAGCTGGGCGAACAGGCGGAATTCGATGCTTTCATCGACGCCGATGCGTCGACAGTGAAGTTCCAGGAAGAGGACGTGCTCAACGCCGTTCAGAGGCACATTCTGGGGGAGTCCGGGAGCGTCGCGGACACCCCGGCCTTGTCCATCAACCCGGCGCATCTGTCCGGGTTCAGCAGCACGGACGTCAAGAGGGACTACGACGAACACGTCCTGGGCCCGGTGACCATGGGAGTTCCCGTGGTGCTCGGACCGGCCAGCACGGCGGCCTCGGACACTGTGCTTTCAGGAGAGCTGCCGGTGGTCCAGGAGGCCCCGTCGACGTCGTCGGTTGCCAATTCGACGTCCCATGTCACGGACGCCGAGGCTTCGACCGTCGCCCCGGAGCCTTCACCGACAACCACAACGAGCCGACCGGGGGCGGCCCCCACAGATCAGGATTCCGCGCCGGACCCTGAAACGGCGAACGCGAAGCCGGTGCGTGCAGTCGATGCGCACGGCTTGGACCTCTCCGGGATGGACCGGAAGGCGCCGAAATCCGGTGGCCGGATCGCCCTGATCACACTTCTTCTTCTCCTTCTCGTGGCGGCCATTGTTCTGGGAATCGTCTTCCTGCTCTGAGCCTGCCGCACTACTCGTTCCGAAAGGACACCATGACCGCAACACAAGAATCCGTCGAAGCCATCAGGCTTGCGGCTCGGGCCGCGGAATCCAAACAGGGGACCCAGCTCAATGCTTACGATGTCTCCGAGACCATGGGGCTCATCGACGGCTTCCTTGTCGTCTCGGCGTCGAATGAGCGCCTGGTCGACGCGATCGTCGACGAAATCGAGACGCAGCTGAGGGAGCAGCTCGATCTGAAGCCATTGCGCCGCGAAGGCAAGTCGGGTGGTCGGTGGGTTCTCCTCGATTTCGCCGACATCGTGGTTCATGTTCAGCATCAGGAGGAACGAGAATTCTACGCCCTGGACCGACTGTGGGCGGAGGCGCCGCGCATCCCGCTCGACGTCGAGGGCGAGGTCGAAGAAGTGGACGAACTGCCGGACGCCAGCGAATTGGCGCCGGAACCGAGGTCCTAGCACCGACGGGCCGCAGGGTGGGGCAGATCACCGTACGTCGGTTTGCGCCCCGCCCCGGCGTGCTCGTATAGTAGAGGAGTTGCCTCGAGGGGCGGCGGTAGAAACATTGGTTTCAATGTTTGCATGGGGCTGTGGCGCAGCTGGTAGCGCATCTGCATGGCATGCAGAGGGTCAGGGGTTCGAGTCCCCTCAGCTCCACTCATGACAAGGTCCGGATCCTTGGCCATTTCGATGATGGCCGGGGATCCGGATTTTTTTGTTGGTTCGGCATCGATCGGGCACCGTGGCCTAGAATACGAACCATCGTGAGTAAGGAGAGTGTCGATGACCGTCGTCAAGATCAACAAGCTGTCCGTCCCCTCAGGCGCCAACGAGGAGTTGGAGCGCCGGTTCGCCGCGCGCAAGCATTCGGTCGATTCAGCTCCGGGTTTCGAGGGGTTCGAACTTCTGCGTCCTGCCGGCGGACAGACCGAATATTTCGTGCTGACGCGGTGGGCCGATGAAGAAAGCTTCCGTGCTTGGGCCGCCCAGCGGCAGCCGCGGAATCCTGAGTCGACGGTGTCCACGTCCGAGGGAATGCTCGAATTCGAGGTTGTCGACCTGGGATGACGCCTGCGCACCGCCGTCGGATTCGGCGTCCGGCGGCGGGGTCTGGTAGGCTATAAAAGTTCTTGGGGCTGTGGCGCAGCTGGTAGCGCATCTGCATGGCATGCAGAGGGTCAGGGGTTCGAGTCCCCTCAGCTCCACTTCATACGAAAAAGTTGCCTCGCCATTCGGCGGGGCAACTTTTTTTGTGTCCGCTACTCTTCCAGACCATCCATCGGCGGACAGGAAGCGTTGTGGCCTCCGGGCCGTACTGGCACCCTTCGAAGGCATAGCCTCAGGGGCCACGGCATCGACACCATGCAATAGACGCGGCCACACGTGCATTCACACGGTCCGCCGGCATGCCGTATTGGCGGACTACCTCAGACGTTCTCGTGTCCGAAAGCTTGGGTTGAACCCAGTCCAGGCGCCTGATCCCAAAACGTTTCGGGCTCGAAATACATATAAATTTGTCCAGCGGAACTAGAAACTACGGCTGGGCGTACATATGATGGTCGGAGGCGGGTGGGTATCCCGGGGTACCCCTTGATGACGATCCAGCTTCCGTTCCTTGGTGCCGCTCACCCGCCCTCCCACCGAACCCATGAGAGGCAAAGGGGCCACTATGACCGAAGACCGTTCTTCTTGTGCTTGCGGCGACGCAGGGACCGGGCGTCGTCGTACATCGGGGAAATCCATCGCGCGCATTGCCGCGCTGTTCACGATTCCGTTGCTGGTCGCCTCGTGCTCGGCCGGCGAACAGCCCGCATCCGGCAAAGATGACAAGCCGACGGTGCTGACCACGTTCACAGTTCTGGCCGACATGGCGCAGAGTGTCGCCGGCGACCACGTCCGGGTCGAATCGATCACCAAACCAGGCGCGGAGATCCACGAATACGAACCGACCCCGGAGGACATCAAGAAAGCCTCAACGGCGGATCTGATCCTCGAGAACGGGATGAATCTCGAGGCGTGGTTCGAGAAGTTCACCCAGGATTCGAAGGCGCCCAAGGCGACGGTATCTGACGGAGTGCAGCCCATCGACATCGCGGAAGGCGAGGGCAGCGGCGCACCGAACCCGCACGCGTGGATGAGTCCGGTGGCCGGACAGACCTACGTGGACAACATCGAGAAGGCCCTGGGCGAACTGGACCCCGGACACAAGAACGACTTCCGAAAGAACGCGGAAGACTACAAGAGGAGGTTGCAGGCGATCCACGGCCAACTCACGGATCGTTTGCACCAGATCCCTGAGGAGCAGCGGACCTTGGTGACCTGTGAGGGCGCCTTCTCCTATCTGGCCCAGGACGCAGGTCTCAAGGAAAAGTACCTGTGGGGTGTCAACTCCGACGCCGAACCTTCGGCACAGCGCGTTTCCGCGATTACCGAGGACGTGAAGGCAAGCCACATTCCCGCAGTGTTCTGTGAGTCCACGGTCTCCGACAAGACGATGCAACAAGTGGTCCGTTCCTCGGGAGCCGTTGACGGAGGAACTTTGTACGTGGATTCCCTCTCGGAATCCGGAGGGCCCGTGCCGACGTATTTGGATCTCCTGAAGTACGATACCGACACCATCGCCAAGGCCTTGTCCGGTGACAACCCGCAATGAGGATTCGGACTCAGCAAGATCCACGCACAGAGGACAATCGACAAGGCAACACCGAGGCAGCGCTTTTGATCAAGGACCTCAGTGTGGACTACGGAAACCTTCGCGCTTTGAGCGATGTGAACCTGAGGGTCGACGCAGGCAACGTGTGCGCGGTGCTCGGGATGAACGGCTCCGGCAAGTCGACCCTGTTCAAGGCCATCTCGGGGGCTGTCAGGCCTACCGCCGGAACCGTGAGGATCGAGGGACAGAGCACGAAGCAGGCCCAGCGAGCCGGAATCCTTGGGTACATGCCGCAGGCCGAGTCGGTGGACTGGGATTTTCCCGTTTCCGTGCGCGACGTCGTCCTCATGGGCAGATACGGAGTCATGGGCCCCAGCCGAAGGCCGTGCCGAGAGGACAAGGACCTCGTGGAAGGCGCGATTCGGACCGTGGGCCTGACCGAGCTCGCGGACCGGCAAATCGGTCAATTGTCCGGTGGGCAGAAGAAACGCGCGTTCTTGGCTCGGGCGCTTGCGCAGCAGGCACGGGTGCTGTTGCTCGACGAACCCTTCGCAGGCGTGGATACGGTCTCGGCCTCCACGATGATTCGCGTCCTGCGTGATCTCGCCTCGGAGGGCGTCGCCGTGCTCATCACGGTGCACGACATCGAAAACATCGGCCGTCTCGCCGACAGTGCCGTCCTGCTGCGCGGTCGAGTGGTCTACCAAGGGACTCCCGTGAGCGTTTTGGAACCGGAGAACCTTGCTCTGGCGTTTGGAGGCGGACAATGAACCTGCTGGAACTGATCATCCAACCCCTCGAATACGGCTTCATGGTGCGGGCGATCGTGGCGACCCTGTTGGCGGCCATCCTCTGCGCCGTCCTCTCCTGCTGGCTCGTGCTGACGGGCTGGTCGCTCCTGGGGGATGCCGTCTCGCACGCGGTGCTCCCGGGCGTCGTGCTGGCTTACGCGCTGGGGTGGCCGTTCGCGGTCGGTGCCTCGATCTTCGGCGTGCTCGCTGTCGCCTTGATCGGTGGAGTCAGGGCAACCAGCCGGGTCAAGGAGGACGCCGCCATCGGCATCGTGTTCACGACCTTGTTCGCCCTGGGACTGGTTCTTGTCTCGGTCACTCCGTCCCAGGTGGACCTGAACCACATCATCTTCGGAAATCTTCTGGGGGTTTCCCCTGCGGATCTGACCCAAGTGGTCGTCCTGGTGGCTCTGTGCCTTGCGGTGCTGTTGTTCAAGCGCAAGGACCTGACGCTGTTCGCGTTCGACCCGGGCCATGTGCGGACCATTGGGCTGAGCCCAAGATTTCTTGGATCGATCCTCTTGGGTGTCCTCGCGTTGACATGCGTCGTCGCCCTCCAGGCCGTCGGGGTGGTGCTGGTGGTCGCGATGCTCGTGGTCCCCGGGTCCACTGCGCGCCTGTTGAGCCAGAGGATGTCGCGAATGCTGTGGATCGCACCGTCCGTGTCCGTGATCGGGTCGCTGGTCGGTCTCTACCTCAGTTACTACCTGGACATTTCCTCCGGCGGGTCCGTAGTGCTGTGTCAGGGCTCGATCTTCGCGGTGGTGTACCTCCTCGCCCCGCGCGAGGGTCTGGTGCGCCGGGCGATCGATCGTCTGGGCGCGAGGCGAGAGCCGCTCGCGACGGACGTCCCGGAGAAGACCTTGGTCTAAGCCGACTCCGCGACGAAGACGGAGTCGGTGGCCTCGCGCCCCAGAGTGAGCTGGGACCCCTCGTCGACCGTGATGTCCACCGTGCCCGAGTACGGCGCACCTTCCGACGTGCTGATCTGCGTCCCGACCGCAAGGCCCTGGGCGGAAAAATACTGGAGCAGGCGTGGGTCGGCGTCGGAGATCCGGACGACGCGGACCGTGGCCCCTGGGCGGACGTCCGTCAGGCGCGTGGCGTCGGGGGAGTCCACGATCCCGTCGGCCGAAGGAATGGGGTCTCCGTGCGGATCGCGTGCGGGGTGTCCCAGGAGTTCCGCGATGCGGTCGACCATGAAGTCCGAGACGGAGTGCTCCAGGACCTCGGCTTCGTCGTGCACCTGGTCCCAGGTGTACCCCAGCGTCTCCACGAGAAATGTTTCCAGAAGTCGGTGCCGCCGGACCATGGCCACGGCGTGGGCGCGGCCTTCGTCCGTCAGGGCCACGGCGCCATAAGGCGCATGCTTGAGCAGGCCCTGTGTGGTCAGCTTGCGCACGGCATCTGACACGGAAGACAGCCTGAGCCCCGTGGCTGCGGAGATGGCCGACGCGGTGACCGGCTCCTCCGACCACTCATTGAGCGACCAGATGGTCTTGAGGTAGTTCTGCGTGCTTTCGGTCAATGAGGAGACGGACATGAGCACCATCGTACGGAATCGGCGTTCCCGCCTCGACCCCGTGGGTGCGACAGTACTCCGTCACTCTATCCCGTGGGTCAGTTCCACAGGCCCATCACGTACATCCACCCGGAGCCGACCACGGTCCAAATAAGGATGTTGACCACCGAAGCAATCAAACCGACCTTGAACCACTCGGCCGTCGTCACGTAGCCGGAGCCGTAAATGACCCCCGCAGGCCCGGAGGCATAGTGCGTGATACCACCGATGAGATTCCCCATGAAACCGAAAGCCAGGGCGGCGAACAAGGCTGGTGTGCCGGCGCCAATGGCTGCCCCGAGGAAGACGGAGTACATGGCAACGATCTGCGCCGTATTCGAGGCGAAGAAATAGTGGACGTAGAAGTAGACGAGGGCCAGGATCCCGAACGCGACAGGCCAGGGCATCCCACCGACCAGCGAGCTCACGGTGCGACCGATCCAGTCGATGACGCCCAGCGTATTGAGATGAGTGGCCATTCCGACCAGGACCGAGAAGAAGATGAGCGTGGACCAGGCACCAGAATTCTTGGCCATGTCCTTCCACGTGAGCACCTTGGTGACCAGAAGGATTGCGACGCCGAGGAACGCCGCCGCGGTCGCGTTGATACCCAGCGTCCCCCCGAGGACCCAAAGGAGGAGAAGGACCACGAAGGTCGCGAGCATGATCCACTCGGCACGACTCATCGGCCCCACCTCGCGCAACTGCTGACGTGCCTGGGCGGGTGCCTCCGGCGTGCTCCGCAAGGATGGCGGGTACACCTTGGACATGACCCAGGGCATGGTGGCCAGAGCCACGAGTCCGGGGACGATCGCGGCGAGGGCCCAAGTTCCCCACGTGATGGTGACCTGTTGATGGGAAGCAAAACTGACGGCCAGAGGGTTGCCGGCCATGGCGGTCACGAACATCGCTGAGGTCACCGTGTTGACCTGGACCGAGGTCAGGGACAGGTAGGAACCGAGGCGTCGTCGGGATTCGTCGCTCGTGGGCTCCGAATCGTTGACCGTCGCCAAAGACGTGACGATCGGGTAGACGACGCCACCCGCACGCGCGGTGTTCGAGGGTGTGGCGGGAGCCAGCACGAGGTCGGTGAGCGCCATCCCGTAGGAGAGACCCAAGGAAGAACGCCCCAGGACCGAGACGAAGAGCAGCGCGATGCGACGCCCCAAACCCGTGATCAGGAAGCCGTCGGCAATAAAGAATGCGGCCACGATGAGCCAGATGGTCGCGTTGCCGAACCCCTGGAGGGCTTCTTTCTCAGGCGTCATGGTGCCGGTCATCATGGCAGCCGCCAACCCGACCAGCGCCATGGACGCCGTCGGCAGGGGTTGGAGGATCAGGCCAAGAATGGTTCCGACGAAGATGCCGGCCATGTGCATGCCGCGCGGATCGACCCCGTCCGGGACGGGGAGAAAAAAGATCACAACGGTCACGATCACGATCGCGGCGATCTTGAGGGGCATGGTCCGGCGCGGACGCGCTGGGCGTCCCTGTGGTTCTTTCGTGCGGGCGGGTGCGCTGCTCACGGTGTTCCTCTGGCGTGTAGAAGATCTGTTGTGGCTGGTCAGGCGGCTGTTAGCCGTATCTTGACGACTCCCGATCCTAGAAGGTCGACCTGGGACAAAAGCCTCGAATCCGCTTATCGGGACGGTTCCGTTCGCCACATTTGCCGACTCGTCACGCCCCGTCGGGTACACCCCGGTATGACACACTGGACGCATGGCAGACTCCCGGCCTCCGGCCCGACGGTTCCTTCCGAAGAAGCGCCGAACCCCCTCCGTGGGCCGTGAAGCCGTCAACATCGCCTATCGCGTGGCCGACCGTATCCACGAGAGCCGCGAGAAGTCCGCGGTCAGGGCGGGCAACGAACCAGTCATCGTGCCGTTCGTGGGATATGGCAAGACGAGCTGGGTCCGGGTTCTGGGGAGAGCCGTCTACAAGACCATGATGTTCTCCGACATCATCGATTCCTTCGCGGGCGATCAGCGAGCGACGAGCCCGGCCCGAGGGTGGCGGTCCTTCACCTCCGTTCCGATTGCCCATGCCGAGATCGACGTCGTGATCGGCGACCAGCACTTTCAGGTCTCCGCAGACCACGGGGGAGTGATTGACGTCGAACTCGCGATCGAG
This sequence comes from Kocuria sp., assembly GCA_030454085.1. GTDB lineage: Bacteria > Actinomycetota > Actinomycetes > Actinomycetales > Micrococcaceae > Rothia. The sequence continues at coordinate 38,663 of JAKDJD010000015.1, read as the reverse complement.
CTTGCTCCGGGGGTCCATACGGTCAGGATGAGCACGGCCGGATCCGACGTCGTCTCCTCGACGGTCTACGTGGTGCCCGATGACGAGAAGATCGGGATCATTTGCGACGTCGACGACACGATCATGGTGACTGCCCTTCCGCGTCCGCTCCTGGCGGCGTGGAACTCCTTCGTGTTGAGCGAGCACGCCAGGATGCCGACACCGGGAATGCCGGTCTTCCTCGAACGGTTGCACAGGGCCCACCCGCGTGCACCGATCATGTATCTATCCACCGGCGCCTGGAACGTGGCGCCCACGCTGCGCCGATTCCTGTCCAGGAATGCCTACCCGGAAGGCACCTTGCTCCTCACGGACTGGGGGCCGACCAGGACGCGATGGTTTCGGTCGGGTGCGGCACACAAGGTCGAGTCGCTCAAACGACTGGCCAGGGAGTTTCCCGACATGAAATGGATTCTGGTGGGCGACGACGGGCAACGTGACCCCGATATCTACAACGGCTTCGCCCTGCGCTACCCGGAGAACGTGGCCGCCATCGTGATCCGGAACCTCACCGTCGGGGAGTCCGTCCTGGCCTCGGGGCGGGTCTGGGGCGACGACCGCGCGCGGGAGATCGCGGCGGGTTCCCTCTGGATGGAGGCCAATGACGGTGGCACGTTGTCGGACAAACTGCGACACTCGGGGCTGCTCTAGTCGACGGGTGCGACACGACCGATTCGGACTCCGGAAGAAATTTTTGGACGGATCGTCTGTGGACAATCTGTGGTCAGAACGCGATGAGGAAAGCATCGTCCGCGTCATTCCGCGCCACGACTACAACGGTGTCATTTGCACAGGTTGGGGATAACTTCTCAGCGAAAAACCTAATATGTTGTGGGGGCTTTTTCGGTGCGACACTAGATGTAGTATTGAGCGGAACCCTTCAACCGGACCCGCACCGTCGTCCCACCCCCGGGAAACGGAGCTCGGGGCAGAGGTTGCCGCCACACTGCAAGAGGAGAATGCATGTCCATCACCGTTTACACCAAGCCCGCCTGCGTCCAGTGCAACGCGACCTACCGTGCCCTGGACAAGCGCGGCATCTCCTACAACGTCGTTGACGTGACCGAGGATGCTCAGGCTCTCGAACACATCAAGGGCCTCGGATACATGCAGGCCCCCGTGGTGGAGACCGAGAATGACCACTGGTCGGGTTTCCGCCCGGACAAGATCGGGACCCTGGAAGCGGCTCTGGCTTCCTGAACATCTCGTCCGGTCCGATCCGCGAAAGCGGGTGGACAGGGCTGCGGCCGCGGGACATGAGGAACACCATGGACCCCGCGAGTGTTGAACACCTATAGGGCGGCGGTGGATCAGATCCCCGCCCGCGGCCGGTCACATATACCTCGACATCGCCAGATTATTTTGGGGGCGACCACTGTGGAAACCGTCCTTGAAGACCACCGCGACATCCCGGCGTCGGCAAACGAGCCCGTGCTCGTCTACTTCTCCTCCATCTCCGGGAATACGCACAAGTTCGTGGACAAATTGGATGCCGAATCGATTCGGCTTCCGCTTCGCACTGGCGAGGACACGATCCTGATGGATCGTCCCTTCGTGCTGTGCATTCCGACCTACGGGCGGCCTCGCTCCGGCGGGGCCGTGCCGCCTCAAGTCATGAAGTTCCTTCGGGAACCGAGGAACCGGGCTCTGATGCTCGGTGTCATCGGCGCCGGGAACACCAACTTCGGGGAACTGTTCTGCATCGCCGCGGACAAGATCGCGGCAAAGTGCGAGGTTCCCGTTCTGTACAAATTCGAGCTCATGGGCACCAGCGACGATGTTGCCCGCGTCAACGAAGGACTGAAAGCGTTTTGGACACAAAACTTCCAACTCTCGAAGTGAACGCCGAGCGCGGTCACGATGATCCGTCGATCCCCGAGAAGTACAAGGGGCTCGGCTACCACGAACTCAATGCGATGCTGAATCTTTACGACGCGAACGGGATGATCCAGTTCGACGCCGATCGGCAGGCCGCGCGCCAGTACTTCCTGCAGCACGTCAACAACAACACCGTGTTCTTCCACGACCTCGAGGAGAAACTCAAGTACCTGGTGGAGCACCAGTACTACGAGCCGGAGGTCCTGGAGCAGTACTCGATGGACTTCATCCGTTCGCTCTCCAAGCTCGCGTACTCCAAGAAGTTCCGTTTCCCGACCTTCTTGGGCGCCTTCAAGTTCTACACCTCGTACACGCTCAAGACGTTCGACGGGCAGCGGTACCTTGAGCGCTTCGAGGACAGGGTGGTCATGGTGGCCCTTGCCCTGGCCAGGGGCGACGAGCAGGTGGCCACGAGCCTGGTGGAGGAGATCATCTCGGGTCGTTTCCAGCCGGCGACGCCGACCTTCCTCAACGCGGGCAAGAAGCAGCGCGGTGAACTCGTGTCCTGCTTCCTGCTGCGCATCGAGGACAACATGGAGTCGATCGGTCGCTCGATCAACTCTGCGCTCCAGCTCTCCAAGCGCGGGGGAGGCGTCGCTTTCGCCCTGACGAACCTGCGCGAATCGGGGGCTCCGATCAAGAAGATCGAGAACCAGTCCTCGGGCGTGATCCCCGTGATGAAGTTGCTGGAGGATTCCTTCTCCTACGCGAACCAGCTGGGTGCCCGTCAGGGTGCCGGGGCCGTGTACCTTCACGCCCACCACCCGGACATCTACCGCTTCCTGGACACCAAGCGCGAGAACGCGGACGAGAAAATTCGCATCAAGACCCTCTCGCTCGGCGTCGTCATCCCGGACATCACGTTCGAACTGGCCAAGCGCAACGAGGAGATGTACCTGTTCTCCCCGTACGACGTCGAGCGCGTCTACGGTATGCCGTTCTCGGATATCAGCGTCACCGAGAAGTACTACGAGATGGTCGACGATCCCAGGATCGAGAAGAAGAAGATCAACGCCCGCGAGTTCTTCCAGACTCTCGCCGAGATCCAGTTCGAGTCCGGGTACCCCTACGTCATGTTCGAGGACACCGTGAACCGGGCCAACCCGATTGACGGCAAGGTCATCATGTCCAACCTGTGCTCCGAGATCCTCCAGGTCTCCCAGCCTTCCGAGTACAACCCGGGATTGGACTACGAGAGCATCGGCAAGGACATCTCGTGCAACCTGGGCTCACTGAACGTTGCCCAGACGATGGATTCCCCGGACTTCGGTCACACCATTGAGACGGCGATCCGTGGGCTCACGGCAGTGTCAGACATGTCCGACATCGAGTCGGTGCCTTCCATCGCGCGCGGCAACTCCATGTCACACGCGATCGGGCTGGGCCAGATGAACTTGCACGGGTACCTGGCGCGGGAGCGAATCTTCTACGGCTCCGAGGAAGGCATCGACTTCACGAACATGTACTTCTACACGGTGCTCTACCACGCGTTGCGGGCCTCCAACAGGTTGGCGATCGAGCGCGGGGAAACCTTCGCGGGCTTCGAGAACTCGGAGTACGCCTCGGGCGAGTTCTTCGACAAGTACACGAAGCAGACGTGGGAGCCCGTCACGGAGCGGGTTCGCGAACTGTTCGCCGACCTCGACCTTCCGACCCAGTCGGATTGGGAGGATCTCCGGGCGAGCGTGATGGAACACGGTATCTACAACCAGAACCTCCAGGCCGTCCCGCCGACGGGCTCGATCTCCTACATCAACGGTTCGACCTCGTCGATCCACCCGATCGCTTCGAAGATTGAGATCCGCAAGGAAGGCAAGCTGGGCCGCGTCTACTACCCGGCCCCGTACTTGGACAATGACAACCTGGAGTACTTCCAGGACGCGTACGAGATCGGCTACGAGAAGATCATCGACACCTACGCCGCGGCGACGCAGCACGTGGACCAGGGTCTGTCCCTGACCTTGTTCTTCCCGGACACCGCGACGACGCGCGACATCAACAAGGCCCAGATCTATGCGTGGCGCAAGGGGATCAAGACGATCTACTACGTGCGCCTGCGGCAGCTCGCCCTCGAAGGCACCGAGGTCGAGGGCTGCGTGTCCTGCATGCTGTAAGGCCGAGGAGCGGCCGGTGGCCGACCTGCCGCCGGCCGCTCCGGGCGACGTCGTGCTCTCAACCGAGCGGACGCGCCGTATCTTCGATACACCCCCACATTCCACGCGACGAAGCGCCGCGAGCGCAAAAGGAGTCATGCCCGTCATGATGAGCGAAAAGGTCGAACTGGTCCACAACGTCGAGGCCATCAACTGGAACCGCATCCCCGACGAGAAGGACCTCGAGGTTTGGGACCGGTTGACCGGCAACTTCTGGTTGCCGGAGAAGGTCCCGCTCTCCAACGACGTCCAGTCCTGGGCGACGCTGAACGACGAGGAAAAGCAGCTGACGATGAGGGTCTTCACCGGTTTGACCCTTCTCGACACGATTCAGGGGACCGTCGGCGCGGTCGCGCTTCTCCCGGATGCGCTGACACCGCATGAGGAGGCCGTCTACACGAACATCTCGTTCATGGAGTCGGTGCACGCGAAGTCCTACTCCTCGATCTTCTCGACCCTGTGCTCGACCAAGGAGATCGACGAAGTCTTCCGGTGGTCCCGTGAGAATGAATTCCTTCAGAAGAAGGCGAATATCATCATGGACTACTACCAGGGTGATGACTCGCTGAAGAAGAAGGTCGCCTCGACCTTGCTGGAGTCCTTCTTGTTCTACTCGGGCTTCTACCTGCCGATGTACTGGTCCTCCCACGCCAAGCTGACCAATACCGCGGACCTGATCCGGCTCATCATCCGCGATGAGGCGGTGCACGGTTACTACATCGGGTACAAGTACCAGCGTGGCCTGGAGAACGAGACAGAGGAGCGCCGGCAGGAGCTCAAGGATTACACCTTCGAGCTGTTGTTCGAGCTGTACGAGAACGAGGTCGCCTACACGCACTCGCTCTACGACGGCGTCGGCCTCTCCGAGGACGTCAAGAAGTTCCTCCACTACAACGCGAACAAGGCCCTCATGAACCTGGGCTACGAAGCGATGTTCCCGTCGTCGGTGACCGATGTGTCCCCGGCCATCCTTTCGGCCCTGTCGCCGAATGCCGACGAGAACCACGACTTCTTCTCGGGCTCAGGCTCCTCCTACGTGATCGGCAAGGCCGTCAACACTGAGGACGAAGACTGGGACTTCTGAGCCGCTGATCCCGCCTCGTGCACATCGCGGTGGGGACAAGGGCCGGGCACGCAGGTAGTTGCGTGCCCGGCCCTTTCGTATGACGAGGCTCCGACGACCGCAGTGCATCACAGGGGAGCACCGGTTCGGAGGTTGCGCGCCGAAGTCGCCATGTTCCGGCACTGCGTCGTATTCTCGAAGAGGCAGTCACATCGAGATGAGGAGTGCAGAGTGGCACACAGTGCGTCATCAGTGGAAGAAGCCCCAGGCGAAAAGAATGCCGAGCAGGCCGCGGGCGAGCCAGCAGGCCGAAAGGATCCGTTCGGCCGTCCGGGCGCGTCCAAGCACCCTGCGGACCTTCAACTCGAGCGCGTATACCGCCAGGTGGGGAACAAAGAGAACCACCACGTGATCGTGGTGGAACAAACCTTCACGAATGCTCCGCAGGAAATCTGGGCGGCCCTGACGGATCCCGAAAACCTCGCGGTGTGGTTCGAGCCGGTGACAGTCACCTCGAAGGAAGAGCGCCAGTTCCGGACCGAGAAGACCGGGACCGAAGGAACCATCCAAATCTTCGACGCTCCCAGGCTCCTGCAGCTCACGTGGACCAACGATGGTCAGGACAGCGAGTTGCAGATTTCGATCACCCAAACCGCCGCGGGGTCGTCGTTGACCCTCCGGCATCGCGTACCGGCCAATGAACACTGGGACACCTACGGCGCGGGCGCTACCGGCGTCGGCTGGGACGGTGCTTTCCTCGCCCTCCATGCTTTCCTGAGCGGCCGAGCAGCGACGGTCCGGCAACGGATGGATGAACTCGAAGGCTCCGAACAAGGCAAACGATTCATCGACGCGACCGCGAAGGCCTGGGAGGAAGCCCAGATCACGGCAGGTTCCGACGAGGACGCCGCCCATGCCCAGGCCGAACGCACCGCCGCGTTCTACAAGGGCGAAGCAGCCGTCTGACGGGAGCCGCCTCCGGCACCGACTGACGACGTCGATCGTTGAACCGGCCACGACCTGCGACGCATCGAGTCGCGGCACCGATCAGAGGCTGCCGCTCAAACGGTCATGCAAATGAGCGGACGCGGGGTCCAGGCCCACCACCTGGACCTCGTGTCCGTTCTTTTCGTATCGGTGGGTGATGGAGTCCACGGAGGCAACTGTCGAGGCGTCCCAGATGCGCGCGTCATTGAAGTCGAGAACCACATCGTGCGGGTCCTCGGCATACCTGAACGAGTAGTAGAGATCGTTCGAGGACGCGAAGAACAGCGTCCCGTGAATCGTGTAGGTCGCCGTCGTCGGCACGTCGTCCTCCTCGATCGCCACGGTTCTCTCGACGTGGACCACGTGCGCAACTCTCCGGGCGAAAGCGATCATTGCCGCGATGACTCCGACCCCGACGCCGAGAGCCAGATTGTGCGTCAGCACGGTCACCAGAACCGTGAGCACCATGGTCAACGTCTCGGCGACCGGCATTCTGCGGAGGAGGCGCGGACTGATCGAATGCCAGTCGAAGGTCGTGAAGGCAACGTAGACCATCACCGCGACCAGGGCCGCCATCGGAATGATCGCCAATACGCCGTGGAGACTCATGATCAGGGCGAGCACGGAGAGGGCCGCGGCCACGGATGAGAGCCGAGTCCGAGCCCCCGCCTTCACGTTGATCATGGTCTGCCCGATCATGGCGCAACCAGCGGAACAGCCGAACAGCCCGGAAATCGTGTTCGCGATCCCCAGGGCCCAGGACTCTTTGGTCTTGGACGAATGGGAATCCGTCAGATCGTCCACCAGCTTCGCGGTCAGAAGTGACTCGATCAGGCCCACGACAGCCATGGCGATCGCAATCGGGGCGATCGTCACGAAGGTTTCCGCAGACCAGGGGACGTCGGGGATGCCTGGCACCGGCAGCGCGTCCGGCAGGGAACCTTTCTGACCCACCGTGGGCACAGCGCCGCCGGCCAGAACCGCAACCCCGGTGACGACCACGATCGCAACCAGCGGTGCGGGAATCACTGTCGTGATTCGAGGAAGCACGAACACGATGACCAGGCCTAGGGCCACGAGGGGGTACACGAGCGCGGGAACGCCCATGAGTTCGGGCAACTGGGAACTGAAGATCAGGATCGCCAGGGCGTTGACGAACCCCTTCATGACCGACCGAGGAATGAAACGCATGAGCTTGGCGGCCCCGACAGCTGCCAGGAGGATCTGGACGATGCCGGAGAGTACTACCGCGGCCAGATAGTACTGGAGACCGTGACTCATGATGAGCGGTGCGGCGACCAGAGCCACCGACCCGGCCGCGGCGGAAACCATCGCGGGCCTGCCACCGAGCACGGAGGTGACCAAGGCGATGATCACAGCGCCGAAGAGTCCCGTGCGAGGATCCAGGCCGGTCACGATCGCGAAGGCCGTGGCCTCCGGGATCAGCGCCAGGGAGGTCACGACGCCGGCGAGCAGCTCGGTCACCCCCTGCCGCGGATGGCGGACAGCACTCATCACGCTACTGGGGCGGGGAGACGAGGTGGAGGACGATGCCACGGGGAAAGCTCCTGACCTGGAGGTACGACGGATACCAGGCTATAGCAGTCCACGTTGTGCTCATGAATCAGGGCGTCAGCCGATCCAGGTATTCTCGGAGAGTCCGAATCCCAGAGCGGAGGCGCCATGCTCATCGAACGTCATCTCGGGTCCGTCGCGGAAGACTATGAATCGACGCTGTCCCGATTGCGTCGAGTCGCGTCGGGGGACGAACAGCCCATCCTGAGGTTCTCGAAGCCCGGTCCCATCGTGGGATTCGGGCGGCGCGACGAACTCAACCCCGGATTCGACGCGGCCCGCGAGGCGTGCGAGGCACACGGTTTCGTCCCGTGGGTCCGAAAAGTCGGGGGACGTGCAGCGGCCTACCATTCGGACTGCATGATCGTGGACCACCTGGTGCGGACCCAGGACCCCACCAGCACGACGATGGCCAGATACCGTAGCTTCGGCCGCCTCTGGGCTCGTATTCTCGATGGATTGGGCATGCCGGCAGACGTCGGCGAGTTGCCGGGGGAGTACTGCGCGGGAGAATACAGCGTCCATGGAATCGCGCCCGGCGGTGAAAAGGTCAAAGTGGTCGGCACCGCGCAACGTGTCGTCTCCGGCGCGTGGTGGTTCTCGGCCGGCGTCGTCGTCTCCCGACCGGAGCCCCTACGGGCTGTCCTCGACGAGGTCTACAAGGCATTGCGCATACCGATGAACCCGCGCACCGTAGGCTCCGTATCGATGGCCGTTCCGGAGGTTCGGTGGGATGATGTGGAAGACGCGGTACTGGAAGCCTACGAGGAATGGGACAAGCGATGTGTGGACGGTATGTCATAGCCAGAGCCCAGGGAGACCTGCTCGGCGGGGTCGAACTCGACGAGTCGATCGCGGACTACAACGTCGCTCCGACTAGGACCGTGCCGATTCTGGTCGATCACCAGGAGGACGACTCGTGGAAGCGCCGGATCCACTCCGCCCGCTGGGGGCTGTTGCCCCGGTGGGCCAAGGACGAGTCCTTTTCCTCCAGAGCCTTCAACGCACGCTCCGAAACCGTGGTCGAGAAGCCCACCTTCCGCCATGCCGTGAAAACCCAACGATGTGCGATCCCGGCCAACGGGTACTACGAATGGGCCAAGCACACCGCGGAGAGCGAATCTGGTCGGGGCAAGGCCCCCAAGACCCCGTACTTCGTCCACCCGCACAATCCGCAGGACAGCATCTACTTCGCCGGGCTCTACGAATGGTGGAAGATCCCGTCAGGAGAGGAGGCAGGGCAATGGTTGCTCTCGACGACGATCCTGACCGGGGCCTCTCCCGATGAAGACGCCGCGGGAACGAACGAGACGCTCGGCGACCTCGCCCGGCTTCACGATCGCTTGCCGCTTCCCCTGCGATTCACAGGTGAGGACGACGACGAACTGACCACGTGGCTCCGCGCTGAGCACAGCCCCGAGGAGGCCGTTGAGCGGGTTCGTGCCAACGCCTACGACGTCGCGAGCGAATGGATCCTCACCGAGGTCGGAAGCGACGTCGGCTCCGTGGCAAACAACGGGCCGGACCTGATCGAACCGGTCTCACGGTTGATCTAGTCCGGCCCAGCGTCTTCGCGGGAGTCCGCGCAGGAGGATCAGAGCTCCGAATCGTCCTCCGGAATCCATCGCTTGAAGTCCAGGGTCAGGTACAGGGCCAGAGCAGGTGAATTGTCCTCCGCGATCCGCAGGGCGACCTCTTCATGGCCCAGACGGTAGAGCTCATCGATCGCAATACGAAGCAACTGCTCCGCGAAGCCCTCACGCCGCCGGGACGCCGCCGTGAACAATTCGAAGACATACGGCGCATCCGGGACGTCGTTGCCGACTCGAGAATCAAGGACGAGAGCCGCGGCGACCAGGCGTCCGGAACCATCGACCACCACGGGCGATGCAGACTTGATCAGAGTACCGAAATCCCCGTTGAAAACCTTGTGAATGATTTCAAGGGCTTCGGCCTGGCTGCCGACGACGGTCTGGTCATCGTAGGAAGCGAAAAAGAGCTTGGCGAGGCCGTCCGCGTCTTCCTCGGTGACCGGTCGCGTGGTGACCTTCAGGGGGCGCGTGTTTGCCCACGTTTTTCCGATAAGTGTGATCGTGCCGCTCACGATAACCTCCCGCGTTCTGCCGTCCGGTCACGCCATGCAACCGGGAACTGTCACTTAACAGCCTAACTGTCAGAAGCCGAATGCGGGATGACTCAGGAAAATGCGCTTCAAAATTCAGCCGGAAGAATCCCCAGAATTGGGGGATAAGCTCATCGTGAAGGGACAGATACGGGCGATTCGGACAAAGCCCCGGATTCGACCAACACTTCGCCCAAATGCCCCAGGACTTCCTCGGTATTGTGTCCCAAAGCGTCATGGTGCATCGAATTCGAGGTCCACGTCCGCAGATTCGGGATGCTGGCAGCGGTCTCCATCGCATGGTCGAAATCCACGTAGACGTCCGGCCGGTACGCGCTCGCGGCGACCGGAACCTCGTTGCGGGCCAATCGGTCCAGGTCGTACAAATGTCCCCAGTCGTCCTTCTCGGCCACCAGGTGGGCGGCGTCGGCCACGGGCGTCAGGGCGGGGTCTTCCTCGAAGTACCACGGGTGGATCATTTCGCCGGTGAAGAGCAGCGGGTCGGCCTCTTCCGAGTAGTCCGGCCGCGTCGCGCGAATCCTGTCCGCTGCCCACAGGCTCGAGACGCCGGGGCCATCGCAATAGATCGCCTCGTGCATGAGCGCGTACAAAGGCTGCCCAGCGAAGGAGACGGTGCGGCCGACGTCGGTCAGGAAACGTTCCGACGGAAGACCGCCGCCTTCCGAGAAGGCGGACTCGAGCAGATAATGCAAACCGTGCACCCTGGAGTTTCCGCCCAGATGATTGCCCAGCATCTGGAAACGGTGGGGCGTGAGTCGTTCGCCCGTGGACAGCCGGACATCGTGGTCTCGGAGAAAAGCGGCAATCTCCACCGCACGCAACCTGTCCTCCGGGTACCAGTCGTAGTACTGGAGGTTGCGCTCGGCCACCCTGTCGAACGTCGACCGGTACACCTCGGTCGGCGAGCTGTGAATGGGCGCGAGGCCCGCGGTCATCCAGGAATGCAACAGGGAATCCGGCGCATAGGACAAATACGAGAGAGTGATGAATCCGCCGAAGCTCTGTCCCAGGCTCGCCCAGCGCTTCTCCGGTTCATCGGCCGTCAGCGTCGCTCGCACGCACTCCGCATCGGCGACGATCGAGTCGGCCCGAAAATGTTCGAGCCAGGCCACCTGGGCTGCCGCAGCTCCCTGACGTGCGAGCATCTCTGCGGAAAGGGGAGAGGACAGGCCGGTTCCCCGTTGGTCCAGCAAAACCACCCTGTAGGTCCGGGCCAGGTGTCGGACCCAGCCAGAGTCGGTGAGCGGCCGGGGAGACGGCATACCCGGACCACCTTGCAGGTACACCAGGAAGGGGCGGTCGCCGGGTTCACCCGGTGATTCGACGTCGTTTCGCGTAACCACCCGCGCAAATATCTCGATCGTTTCGGTCGCCGACGCCGCCGGAGGGGCTTCCCCACCGTGACTCCACGGCCAGGCGTGGGCCAGTGGCACCCGGAACCGGTGCTCGGTCAGCTCCAGGTCGCCGATCCGATGCGTCGGGCCGGCGCGGTGGGGGACTGGGGTCGATCCGGGGAATGCCATGCGACCATTCTACGGTCACAGGCCCTCAGGGACGTGGGGCGTCCTTCAGCGCACCGACGTGATCAACTCGAATCACAGGGGCCCCGACGTCGTCAGAGGACAACAGGTCCACGGTTGCCGTGATCCCGTAGTCGAAGTTGTCGGAAGGATCCGAGAATGCCTGACGCACCTTCCAGACCTCAGGATCGGACCTGTCCATGTTCAGGTGGCGTGGCGCCCGGGCATCCGCATCGGTGTAGATGTCGTCGTACTCGTCGAAGTATTCGTCCAGTGCCTCGGCCCACCGGTCGGCGTCCCAGCCGTGGTCTCCGTCCAGCTCACCGAGAAGCTTCTCCTTCTCCTCCGCGAAGAGCTCGACCCGCCTGAACATGGCGTTCCGGACCATGATCGTGAAGGCACGCACATTGTCCGTGACTTTCGGGGCCTGCTCCGCCACCAGTTCCTCGAGGGAGTCCTGCGTCGGTTCGGCGTCTTCCCCGGCCGTCATCTTCTCCCACTCGTCGATCAGCGAGTTGTCCGTCTGCCGGATCAGCTCACCGAGCCACGCGACAAGATCCTCCAGGTCCTCAGTCAGTGAGGAGACCGGCACGGTCTGTCGAAGCGCCCGGTATGCATCGGACAGATACCGGAGCAGAATCCCTTCGGACCGTGCCAGCTGGTAGTACTGCACGAAGTCCCCGAACCCCATCGCCCGCTCGTACATGTCACGGACGATCGACTTGGGCGCCAGCTCGAATTCCGCGATCCACGGCGCACCCGAGCGGTAGGTTTCGAACGCATCCTCCAACATTTCCGCCAATGGTTGCGGGTAGGTGATGCGGTCCGCCGCGTTCATCCGCTCCGTGTAGTCGAGCCCCTCGGCCTTCATCGCCGCGATGGCCTCGCCGCGGGCCTTCTTCTCTTGCGCATTCAATACCTGCCGCGGTTTCTCCAGTGTCGACTCGATGACCGATACGGCGTCCAGCGCATAGCCGGGGTCTTCCATGTCCAACAAGGACAAGGCCGCCAACGCGAACGGCGACAACGGCTGGTTCAGAGCAAAATTCTCCTGCAACTGGATCGTCAACCGGACAGTCCGACCATCTTCGTCCGGCTCATCCAGCTTCTCCACGACGCCCGCCGCCAGCAGCTCCCGGTAGATTCCCAGGGCCTTCCTCATCAATTGGCGCTGGCGTGGCCTGGGCTCGTGGTTTTCGGTCAACAGTTTCTTGGCCGCCGCAAAAGGGTCACCAGGCCGTTCCAGCAGATTCAAAAACATCGAGTGCGACACCGTGAATGACGAGGTCAGCGGTTCGGGCACGGCCTGTACCAGCTGGTCGAAAGTCTTCCGCGACCACGTCACGAAGCCCTGCGGCGGCTTCTTCTTTTTCCCGCGGGTGGACTGCGCGATCTTCTTCTCGTCCCCATCGAATTTCTGCTGGGCCTTTTGCACGATCCGGGCGTTCTCGATGTCGTGTTCCGGGGCCTGGACGACCACGGTCCCCGCCGTGTCGTACCCGGCCCGCCCGGCGCGCCCGGCTACCTGATGGAACTCGCGGGCCTTGAGGCGACGGGTGCGTTCGCCGTCGAATTTGGAGAGCGCCGTGATCAGGACGGTACGAATCGGGACGTTGATCCCGACGCCGAGAGTATCGGTTCCGCAGATGACCTTCAGCAGACCGGTCTGGGCCAGCTGCTCGACGAGCCGCCGGTATTTGGGCAGCATCCCGGCGTGATGGACGCCGACGCCGTGCCTCACCATCTTGTTCAGCACCTTGCCGAAGCCGGAGGAGAAGCGGAAACCCGCGATCGCTTCGGAGACCTGTTGCTTTTCCTCTCTGGTCAGGAGGTTCAGGCTCATGAGTGATTGGGCCTGGTCCATCGCCTGCAATTGGGAGAAGTGGACCACGTAGACGGGAGCTTGACCGGTTTTCACGAGTTCCTCGATGGCCTCGTGGACGGGTTCCTCGGAGTAGTAGTAGTGCAACGGGATCGGCCGCTCGGAACTGGTCACGTAGGCAGTCTCCCGCCCCGTCAACTCGGTCAGCTCACGCTCGAAGCGAGTGACGTCGCCCAGGGTCGCACTCATCAGAAGAAATTGCGCCTGGGGCAATTCAAGGAGCGGAACCTGCCATGCCCAGCCTCGCTGGGGATCGGAGTAGAAATGGAATTCGTCCATCACCACTTGGGTCACATCCGCACCCTCACCTTCGCGGAGGACCACGTTGGCCAGGATCTCCGCGGTGCAGCAGACAATCGGCGCCTGGGCATTGACCGAGGAATCCCCGGTGATCATTCCGACGTTCTCGGCACCGAAGATCGCGCAGAGGTCGAAGAATTTCTCTGAAACCAGTGCCTTGATCGGTGCCGTGTAATAGGACCGCTGGCCCTGGGCGAGTCCGGCGAAGTGCGCGGCCACCGCCACCGTCGACTTGCCGGAACCAGTGGGGGTGGCGAGGATGACATTCGCCCCGGAGGCTATGCCCAGAACGGCTTCGTCCTGCGCAGGGTAGAGCTCCATGTCCCGCGACGAGATCCAGTCGGTGAAGCCGTTGTAGATCTCCTCCTGGTTGAGGGAGTTGGAAGCGTAGTCCCCACGGAAGTAGTGGTGATCCGGTTCCGCAAATTTGGGGTCCAGGGCTTCGAGAAGTTTCATCGTTGACCATCGTACCCGCGGACTATGACATGCCGGTCCTCGGATTCGGCGTTCCGGAAGAGCGTCGGGACATAATGAATACGGCTGTTCCCGGAACCCAGGAGTCAATCATGAACCTGCCTTTCCCCTCGGACCTCGAGATCGCCCAGGGCGCGAAGCTGGAGCCCATCGCGGCGGTTGCTGCGCGCGCCGGAATACCGGAGGAGCGGCTTGAGCCCTACGGCAAGCACGTGGCCAAGATCGAGTTGGAGGCCTCTTCGGGCGGAACAGGCACCGGTAGCAAATACGTCGTCGTGACCGCGGTGACCCCCACACCCCTCGGGGAAGGCAAAACGGCAACGAGCGTGTCGCTGGCCCAGGGAATGGCAGCCAGGGGACGCAACGCGATGCTCGCGCTCCGCCAGCCATCGATGGGCCCGACGTTCGGCATCAAGGGCGGAGCCGCCGGGGGAGGATATTCCCAAGTTGTTCCGATGGAGAAGCTGAACCTGCACCTGACCGGAGACTTCCACGCGGTCACCGCGGCCCACAACATGCTGGCCGCAATCCTGGACAACCACCTTCATTTCGGCAATGAGCTGGACATCGACGAGCGCTCCATCACGTGGCGTCGAGTCCTCGATGTCAACGACAGATCACTGCGCAACATCGTCGTCGGACTCGGGGAACGCACCGACGGGGTCACAAGGCAGACGGGCTTCGACATCACCTCGGCCAGCGAAGTAATGGTCATACTCTCCCTGGCCACGAGCCTGAACGATCTGCACGAGCGCCTGGCCCGCATCGTGGTCGGCTTGACCAGGAGCGGAGAACCCGTGACCGCCCGCGCCCTCAAGGCCGACGGCGCGATGTCGGTCATCCTGGCCGACGCGATCAAACCCAACCTGATGCAGACCCTCGAGCACACCCCCGCACTGATCCACGCCGGCCCGTTCGGAAACATTGCGACGGGCAACTCGTCCGTCGTGGCCGACTACGTCGGTCTGGAACACTCCGATTACGTCATCACCGAAGCCGGTTTCGGTGCAGACATGGGAGCCGAACGCTTCTTCAACGTCAAATGCCGCACCAGTGGGTTGCGACCGGACGCCGCCGTTCTCGTGGTCACCGTCCGCGCCCTCAAATCACACTCCGGCAGGTACCGCATTGTTCCGGGACAGCCTCTACCCGACGGAATGTTGGCCGAAAGCCCGGAGGACGTCGCGGCAGGCGCAGCCAATCTTCGCAAGCACATCGACATCGTCCG
The DNA here is from genome assembly GCA_030454085.1 of Kocuria sp. GTDB lineage: Bacteria > Actinomycetota > Actinomycetes > Actinomycetales > Micrococcaceae > Rothia. The sequence continues at coordinate 23,421 of JAKDJD010000015.1, read as the reverse complement.
CTCCTTCGGCGTATCTCCGGTCGTGGCCATCAACGCATTCCCCACGGATCACGAATCCGAGCATGAGGCAATCCGAACCATCGCCGCAGAAGAGGGTGCTGAAGTCGCGGTGCACAGGGGAGTGTCCCAGGGAGGGGCCGGCGCGACCGACCTCGCGGACGCCGTGGTGCGAGCCTGTGACCAGCCAGGGCACCTCAGGTTCACCTACGGCCTCAACGATCCCCTGACCACCAAAATCGAGAAGGTCGCGACCGAGGTGTACGGGGCAGACGGAGTGGATCTCAGCCCAGCGGCCGCTCAGCAACTCGAACGCTACGAACGCCTGGGGTTCGGACGGTTGCCGGTCGTGATCGCCAAGACGCATCTTTCACTGTCCTCGGACCCCGGGCTGAAAGGCGCCCCGACAGGGTGGCGACTTCCCGTGCGAGAGGTTCGCCTCGCGGCCGGTGCCGGGTACGTGTACGCCCTCTGCGGAACAATCAGGACCATGCCCGGGCTGTCGCGCCATCCCGCCGCCGAACGCATAGGATTCGACGACTCAGGAACAATCCAGGGTCTCTTCTGACCTCAACCGGAGGCCGACCACGCGAAAGAATCTGCCCCGGAAAACCGGCAAACCGGCTTTCCGGGGCAGAGAACCCTCCGACAGCGCGCAAGTACTACCAGCCTCGCTGGGCCCACTCATCCAGATGGGGCCGCTCGGCACCCAGAGTGGTGGACTTGCCGTGTCCGGGAAGGATGACAGTGTCGTCGTCGTAGACGTCAAAAATCTTCGTGGTCACATCGTGCAAGAGGGACTCGAAAGCCTCCGGGGAGCCAGTCTTGCCCACGCCGCCCGGGAACAGGGAATCGCCCGTGAAAATGTAGGTCGGGCCCTCCTCCGGGGTGTAAGCGAGGGCGATGGATCCGGGTGTGTGACCGGCCAGGCCGATCACGTCCAAGGAGAAACCTTCCAAATCGGCAGTGTCGCCATCCTCGAAGGTGATGTCCATGGGCACGTCGATGTCGGACTCATCGGCATCGCCGCACGCGGTGAGTGCCTCCGAACGGGACTTGATCTCGGGGAGCGCTCGCACATGGTCCCAATGCGAGTGGGTAGTCACGATCAGCTGAACGTTTCCGCAACAGGCGCACTGGGCGTCGACGTCGTGGGCTCCTGCGGCCACGAGTCGTGAAATCGAGTCGGGGTCGTCCGCCGCATCGATCAACAGCTGGGTGCCGGTCTGCTTGCACGTCACCAAGTAGACGTTGTTGTCCATGTCGGAGACGCTGATATAACGGATGGTGACCTCACCCAGGTCCATCTTTTCGGTAGCGATTGCCATCATGCCTTCGAGTGTAGGTCTTCCGTCCCGCTCGCGCGCAACCCACGCGCGCGTAACGTTCACCCTGGGCCGATTTCTCCACCACGCGGCGCAGATTCGTTAGAATAAATCTTCGAATGGGGAGTGTTTGCGCCAGTCGCACGACCTCCCGGTCCGGAGCAACCACGCAGACAGGCAGGTCATGACCATTCAGCACGTTGAGGGACACGAACCCGGTATGCCGCAGGATCTCACCAGAATTCTGGTCAAGGGCGCACGGGAGAACAATCTCAGGAATGTTGACTTGGATATTCCGCGCAATGCGATGATCGTGTTCACAGGGCTCTCCGGATCGGGAAAGTCCTCTCTGGCCTTCGACACGATCTTCGCCGAGGGACAACGCCGGTACGTCGAATCGCTGTCCGCCTATGCGCGCATGTTCCTGGGCCAGGTCGACAAGCCGGACGTGGACTTCATCGAGGGTCTCTCGCCGGCAGTGTCGATCGATCAGAAGTCCACGTCGAAGAATCCGCGGTCCACGGTCGGCACTATTACCGAAATCTACGATTACATGCGCCTGTTGTGGGCGCGGATCGGACACCCCCACTGTCCCATCTGTGGGGAGCCCATCGAGAAGCAGACTCCGCAGGCCATCGTCGACCAGCTCATGTCCTCTCCCGAGCGGACTCGCTTGCAGGTTCTGGCCCCGATGGTGCGTTCCCGAAAGGGCGAGTTCGCCGACCTGTTCGCGTCACTGACCCAACAGGGATATTCCCGTGCCGTGGTTGACGGTGAGCAGATCCAGCTTGCGGAGGCGCCCAAGCTCAAGAAGCAGTACAAGCACTCCATTTCCGTGGTGGTCGATCGTCTGGTCATCAAGGACTCGATTCACCAGCGGCTGACGGATTCCATCGAGACGGCGCTCGGACTTGCTGACGGCAGGGTCGTGGTCGATTTCGTCGACGACGATTCGGACGCAGGCCAGCGCACATTCAGCGAAAACCTGGCCTGCCCCAACGAGCACCCGATCGAAACCACGGAGATCGAACCGCGGGCCTTTTCTTTCAACAGCCCTTTCGGTGCGTGCCCGGAGTGCGACGGCATCGGGTCTCGTCTGGAGGTCGATGAAGACCTGGTCATTCCCGATCCGGAAAAAACTTTGGGCGAAGGGGCCATCGCTCCCTGGTCACAGGGCAAGTCCACCACCGAATACTGGCTGCGCCTTCTGGCGGGTCTCGGAAAAGAGGTGGGCTTCGACCTCAACACCCCATGGGAGAACCTGAGCAGCAAGGCCCGTCAAGCGATCCTCAACGGCAAAGATTTCAAGGTCGAGGTTTCGTACCGCAACAGGTTCGGCCGCGAACGCCGATACACCTCCGGGTTCGAGGGCGTCTACGCCTATATCAAGAGGAAGCATGAGGAGACCGAGTCCGACTGGGCGAAGGACCGGTATGAACAGTACATGCGTCAGGTTGCCTGCCCCGCTTGTGACGGTGCCCGCCTGAATCCGACCATGCTCGCGGTCACCGTGGGCGGGGCATCGATTGCCGAGGTCACGGCAATGTCGATGACGGATACCCAAAAATTCATGGTCGGTCTGGAACTTTCTGAGCGCGAGTCGAAGATCGCCGACCAGGTTCTGAAAGAAATCAATGCGCGCCTTCAGTTTCTTCTCGACGTCGGGCTCGACTACCTGAATCTGGAGCGCGCGGCAGCCACGTTGTCCGGCGGCGAGGCGCAGCGCATTCGTTTGGCGACCCAGATCGGTTCTGGACTCGTGGGTGTTCTCTATGTCCTCGACGAACCCTCGATCGGCCTCCACCAGCGGGACAACCGTCGCCTGATCGAAACCCTGAGCAAACTCCGGGACCTGGGCAATACCCTGATCGTCGTCGAGCACGATGAGGACACCATCAAGGAATCGGACTGGATCGTGGACGTCGGACCGGGAGCTGGCGAGCACGGCGGCGAAATTGTCCACTCGGGTACGTACGAAGATCTCTTGTCCAATCAGCGGTCGCTCACGGGCGCCTACCTCGACCGACGCCGCGAGATCTCACTGCCATCGAAACGTCGCCCGATCGACAAGAAGCGTATGGTCAAGGTGGTCGGGGCCAAGGAGAACAACCTGACGGGAATCGATGTCGAATTCCCCCTCGGCGTCTTCACCGCCATTACCGGCGTGTCCGGCTCGGGCAAGTCCACTCTGGTCAACGACATTCTCTATACCGCACTGGCCAACAAGCTGAACGGTGCCAAGCAGGTGCCGGGGCGGCATCAGCGTGTCGAGGGGTTGGAACATCTGGACAAGATCGTTCACGTGGACCAGAGCCCTATCGGGCGCATGCCACGATCGAACGCAGCTACTTACACCGGGGTCTTCGATCACATCCGCAAGTTGTTTGCAGAGACCAACGAGGCCAAAGTCCGGGGTTACCTGCCGGGCCGATTCTCCTTCAACGTCAAGGGCGGCCGCTGCGAAGCGTGCCATGGGGACGGAACCTTGAAGATTGAGATGAACTTCCTGCCGGACGTCTTCGTGCCCTGCGAGGTGTGCCACGGTGCCAGGTACAACAGGGAGACCCTCGAAATCCGTTACAAGGGCAAGACCATCGCGGATGTCCTGGACATGCCGGTCGAGGAGGCAGCCGAGTTCTTCTCCGCGTTCACCCCCATAGCCCGGCACCTCAACACTCTTGTCGACGTCGGGCTGGGGTACATACGCCTCGGCCAACCCGCCCCGACGCTGTCCGGTGGCGAGGCCCAACGCGTGAAGCTGGCGACGGAACTCCAGCGGCGATCCAACGGCCGGACCATCTACGTTCTGGACGAACCGACCACGGGCCTCCACTTCGAAGACATCAGCAAGTTGTTGAATGTGCTCCAGGGGCTGGTCGACAAGGGGAACACCGTCCTGACGATCGAGCACAACCTCGACGTCATCAAGTCGGCAGACTGGATCGTGGACATGGGCCCTGAAGGCGGCAACGGGGGCGGACAGGTGGTAGCCCAAGGCACTCCCGAACAGGTCGCCCGCGTGGACGGAAGCCATACCGGGTATTTTCTATCCGAGATTCTGGAGGACTGATGAGCACATCTCGTACCCCGGCGGTTCTGTTCGATTTGGACGGGACTTTGCTCGACCCTGCTGGCGCGATCACGGATGGGATAGCCGATGCGATCGAGGCGCACGGGTTCGACCGGCCCGAGCCGGACACGCTCCGCAAGTTCGTGGGTCCGTCCACGGACGAGTCCTTGAGCGCCTACACGGACATTCCGACCGAATTCCACCGGGACATATTGGCCACGTACCGCGGGGGCTACCTGGAGCGCGCACGGAAATCCTCGATGTTGTATCCGGGGGTCATGGACTTGTTGCGTGATCTCGCGGAACTTCCCGCAGTCGTCGGGCTGGCTACCCAGAAGCCGCTTCCGACCACGGAAATTCTTCTGCGGGACTTCGGGCTGGTTGAGTATTTTGACGTCGTCTCCGGCTCGAGGGACGAACTCAAGCCGGAGACCATGGATCTGCCCGCCGACAAGGCGGGGGTTATCGACCGAGCTTTTCGCCTGATTGAGGACCGAGCTGTCAGGGACCCCAGTCTCGGCGTCGTCGACCCCGAAAGGACCGTGATGGTCGGTGACCGGGAATACGACGTCGCCGGCGCACGGGCTCACGGGATTGCCTGCATCGGTGTGTCCTGGGGGTTCGCTTCAGGAACCGAACTCGCGGACGCGGGAGCCGTGAGCATCGTCGATGACATCACGGGGCTGCGAACCGTTATGGCGCGGGAGACCGGGCTGGGGGACCTCCGAGGACCGGCGTGACTGCCTCGGGCATGTGCCGTCTTTCCTGAGCGGGACCGCGGTCCGGGACCGGGTACAGTGTTTTCGACGATTCTTTGTGAGGAGAGCAACCCGTGAAGCTGTACCACTTGGCGCAGACCACCGTCACCGGCCTGATGAAAATTGGTTTCCGTGCCCGGGTCACAGGACTCCACAATTTTCCCGAGTCCGGACCGGTGATCGTCGCGTCGAACCACAAGGCGTTCCTGGACAGCGTGATCATTTCCGCGCTCATGCCGCGCCGAGTGGCCTTTCTCGCGAAGGCGGAATACGTGAATTCGCCTGGTCTGAAGGGCCGCGCCATGAAGACCCTGTTCGAACTCATCGACATCATTCCGGTGAACCGATCAGACCAGACCGGACGCCTCAAGGCATTGGACAAGGGACTGGAGCGATTGGAGAACGGACAAGTCTTCGGGATCTATCCCGAAGGAACCCGGTCGAGGGATGGGTTTCTCTATAGGGGCAGAATTGGGGTCGCGTGGTTGGCCCACAAGACTGGCGCGCCGGTCGTTCCCGTTGGCCTCATCGGCACCGACAGACTCCAACCCCCAGGCTCCAGAATGATTCGACCGGTTCGCTTCACCGTCCGCGTGGGCGAGCCGCTCTACTTCGACAAACTGGGGGACCAGCAGACCGGGAAGCAGCGGCGTGAGACCACGGAGATCATCATGGACCGCATAGCTCACCTTTCCGGCCAACCCCGCAAGAACGAATACAACACCTCGCCGTCGTTGGACAAGGACGCGGGAAACGACGACTGAACGAAGGAGAAGGAGAAGATGGCGGACCCGGCAAGCTACAGGCCAGGATCGGGCGAGATTCCCACCCAGCCGGGCGTGTACCGCTTCCGGGACGAATTCGGTCGTGTCATCTACGTCGGCAAGGCCAAGAACCTCAGAAACCGCCTGAACTCCTATTTCCAGAAGCCCCAACAGCTCGCACCGAAGACCTATGCCATGGTCCATACGGGGGCGAGCGTGGAGTGGACGGTCGTTGGTTCCGAAATGGAATCGCTCCAGCTGGAGTACACCTGGATCAAGCAGTACACCCCGCGCTTCAACATTATGTACCGGGACGACAAGTCGTACCCGTACATGGCGGTCTCGATGGCGGACCGCTTTCCGCGGGCACAGGTCACACGCGGTGCCAAGAAGAAGGGGACTCGCTACTTCGGTCCGTTCTCACAGGCGTGGGCCATTCGTGAGACTCTCGACTCGCTCCTGAGGGTGTTCCCGGTCAGGACGTGCACGCGTTCGGTCTTCAAACGTGCCGAGCAAGCGGGAAGACCCTGCCTGCTCGGGTACATCGACAAGTGCTCGGCACCTTGCGTCGGCCGTATCAGCGAAGAGGACCACAAGGATCTCGCGGACCAGCTGTGCCGGTTCATGGCGGGAGATTCCGAGAAGTACATCCGGAAGCTCACCTCCACGATGGAGACGGCCGCCGAGAACATGGAATTCGAGCACGCGGCGCGACTGCGCGATGACATTGCGGCCCTGCGAAAGGCATTCGAGCGCAACGCCGTCGTCCTCTCGGACTCCGTGGACGCGGACCTCTTCGCCTTCCACGAGGACGAGCTCGAGGCCGCGGCCCAGGTCTTCCACGTCCGAGGCGGCCGCATTCGTGGACAGCGAGGGTGGATCGTCGAAAGGGTCGAGGACCTGTCTGCACCCGAAATGGTCGAGCAATTGCTCCAGCAGGTCTACGGTGAGTCGGCGGTGACTATGGCCAGCGCACCGGTCGACGCCGAGCTGAACCTCAACGAGATTCCTCGTAACGTGCTGGTCCCGGTCATGCCCGAGAACGCCGATCAGCTCCAGGAATGGTTGTCGGGTCTTCGCGGTAGCAAAGTCACCATATCGGTGCCTCAGCGCGGTGAGCGAGTCCAGCTCATGGGAACCGTGGCGGACAACGCCAAGCAGGCGTTGACCCTGCACAAGTCGAGGCGTGCCGGTGACCTGACCACGCGCAGCGCCTCTCTCCAAGAGCTCCAGGAGGCTCTGGACCTGCCTGACGCACTGATGCGCATCGAATGCTACGACATCTCCCACGTTCAAGGGACCAATGTCGTGGCGTCCATGGTGGTCTTCGAAGACGGGTTGCCGCGCAAATCCGATTACCGCAAGTTCTCGATCCGCGGCGAGGCGGCTCGGGACGACACGGCGTCTATGTATGACGTGATCACCCGACGTTTCAAGCGTTACCTGGCCGAGCAGCAGGAGCGGGAGAGCTCGCCCCAGGCTTCGGGAGAGGTCGACCAATCGGAGTCGACGGAACCTGCCAAGTTTGCCTACCCACCCAACCTGGTGGTCGTCGACGGCGGACCCCCTCAGGTCGCTGCGGCTCAACAAGCACTCGACGACCTGGGCGTCACCGACGTTGCTGTGGTTGGCCTGGCCAAGCGGCTTGAGGAGATTTGGGTCCCGGATGACGACTTTCCGGTGATCTTGCCGCGCTCATCCCACGGACTGTTCCTGCTGCAGCGCCTTCGGGACGAAGCCCACCGATTCGCTATTACATTCCACCGGTCAAAACGGGGCAAGGCCATGCTCGCTTCCGCCCTCGACTGCGTCGAAGGCCTCGGGAAGGCCAAGAGGGAAGCGCTCCTGAAGGAATTCGGTTCTCTGAAGGCCATTCGCGAGGCCTCCGTAGAGGACCTGACACGTGCCCAGGGGATCGGCCCTCGGCTTGCCGAGAAGGTTCGGGCGCACTTGTCCACAGATGCGGAGCACTCCGAGGATTCCGGGCCGGTATCCGAGTAGTCTTGGGTGGAGGACGCAACGCCGAGTCTCGTTCTCGGTGAGGCGGACACACCGACATCTCGACACTTTGCACCAGCGGGAGCCAGCCTGTGAGCCAAGACAATCCAACGATCGACCCCGAACGATTGACGCCAGAGAAACCCGAGCAGACCGAGATGCTGGTCATCACCGGAATCTCCGGTGCAGGGCGCTCGACCGCCGCGCACACCCTTGAGGATGCCGGGTGGTACGTCGTGGACAACATTCCCCCGAACCTGTTGGGCCCACTGGTGGACCTGGTGGCCAGAGCCCCGCAGTCGATGCCGAAACTGGCCGTGATCATCGACATTCGCGGCAAAGCGCTGTTTGCCGACTTCAAGGAAGCATTCGACGTGCTGCAGAACGCCCCGGTCGAGTTCACGATGCTGTTCCTCGATGCGACGGACGAGACGATCATTGCGCGCTACGAGGCCCAACGGCGCCCGCACCCTCTCCAAGGGAATGGTCGGATCCTGGACGGCATTCGCGCGGAGAGGGACCTCCTGGCGGACCTCAAGGAGCGGGCCGACGTCGTCCTGGACACCACGAAATACAACGTGCACGAACTCTCCACGGTCATTTCCCAGACGTACTCCGTGGACGGCCCTTCGATCGTGAACATCACGGTCATGAGTTTCGGGTTCAAGTATGGCGTTCCGGCCGATGCAAACTTCGTCGCGGACGTTCGATTCATCCCGAACCCTCATTGGATCGCCGAGCTTCGGCCGCACACCGGCCAAGATGCACCGGTCAGAGATTTTGTTCTCGGCAATGACGGCGCAAACAAGTTCGTGGACTTGTACGTTGAATCCCTGAAGCCGGTGATCGATGGTTACCGGACAGAGAACAAGCACTATGCGACCATCGCCGTCGGCTGCACGGGCGGAAAACACAGATCCGTGGCGGTGACCGAGGAGATCGCCAAGCGACTCGGACAGTTGGAGAACGTCACCGTCAATTTCCAGCATAGAGACCTTGGTCGTGAATAGGGGCAGACATGGTTTACTCTTCCCATCAACTGGACCGCCGGGTCCCGGGATCTCGGCATTCACCCAAGGTCGTGGCGCTGGGTGGCGGACACGGACTGTATGCGTCCCTCAGTGCGCTGAGGCTCGTGACTCCGCACATCACCGCCGTGGTCACGGTCGCCGACGACGGCGGGTCCTCGGGGCGCCTGCGAGACCAGTTCAACGTTCTGCCTCCTGGAGACCTCAGGATGGCTCTTTCCGCACTGTGTGACGACTCCGAATGGGGCCACTTGTGGCGGGAAGCCATCCAGCACCGGTTCTCTGCGCTTCCCGAAGCTCCCCGTGAAATCGACGGTCACGCGATGGGGAATCTTCTTCTGGTCAGTCTCTGGCAACTCCTGGGGGACCCTGTTGCGGGTTTGGAGTGGGCCTCGCGCCTCGTCGAGGCGCGGGGACGTGTTCTTCCCATGGCATTGGACCCCCTGGTCATCTCCGGCGAGGCCGTGGCCGAAGACGGCACACGCGAGCGACTCGTCGGTCAGGCAAAACTGGCCAAGGCCGAGAGGGTCGAGAACCTCGTCCTGGAACCGGCCGATGCGCGCGTGTGCGAGGCGTCCGTCCGGGCGATCACGGAAGCGGACTGGGTCATTCTCGGCCCGGGATCCTGGTTCACCTCAGTGGTTCCTCATCTCTTGCTCCGGGAGAGTCGTGAGGCACTCTGCGAGACCAAAGCAAAGATCTGCGTGTCCATGAACTTGAGCCTCGAGGAGAAGGAGACCGCAGGGCTCGGCGCTATCGGGCACCTAGAAGCATTGGAGGAGTACGCTCCCGAATTGCGCATTCGGGCCGTGATCGGCGATCCCACGTCCATCCAGGAGCAGCAGGCCTTCGAACAGGCCGTTCGCCGACGTCAGGCCAAAATGGTGTGGAGCGATCTGCGGACCCGACAGGGTGAGAATCTGCATAATCCTCTGCGGCTCGCGGCCGCCTACCAGGAGGCCATGCGGGTTCCTGACAATTCTTTCGGCGTGGAACCTGACACTCCGAGCGTGTAACCTCACCTAGGGACCGGCGACCCCCGGGGGTCGGTCCGTGCTCCACATATCATCAGTCCGGAGGAATACTGAATGGCCCTGACGGCTCTCGTAAAGGACGAATTGGCGAAACTCGAGGTACCCAAATCCTCGACTCGCCGGGCCGAGGTAGCGACCGTGCTTCGTTTTGCGGGCGGTCTGCATCTTGTGTCGGGCCAGATCGTCATCGAGGCCGAACTGGATCATCGCGAAACCGCGCGACGGGTCCAGACGGCCATCGAAGAGCTTTATGGCCACCACTGCGAACTCATCACGGTCTCTGGCGGTGCGCTCAAGCGCGGCGGCCACTACGTGCTCAGGGTCCAGCGTGGGGGAGAGGCATTGGCACGGCAGACCGGTTTGCTCGACACCCGCGGTCGGCCGGTGCGAGGGCTTCCGCCCACAGTGGTCAACGGTTCGCTGGCCGAATCCGAAGCTGTGATGAGGGGCGCATTCATGGCTCATGGCTCGCTCACCGAACCCGGCCGTTCCTCCGCCATGGAGTTCACGTGTCCCGGCCCGGAAGCGGCCCTCGCTCTCGTTGGATCGGCACGCCGCCTCGACATTTTCGCCAAGGCCAGGGAGGTCCGTGGCGCGGATCGCGTGGTCGTCCGAGATGGCGAGACGATCGGGCAACTCTTGCGACGTATGGGGGCCAGTGGTGTCCTGTCGCAGTGGCAGGATCGTCGAACGCACCGGGAGGTCCGTGCCACCGCGAACCGGCTCGCCAACTTCGATGACGCCAACCTGCGGCGATCCGCGCAGGCTGCGGTCGCCGCTGGTGCCAGGGTCGAGCGAGCGCTGGAGATCCTCGGAGACGATGTCCCCGAGCACCTGCACTACGCCGGCCGGCTGCGTCTCGCCCATCGCCACGCGAGCTTGGACGAACTGGGGCGATTGGCCGATCCGCCGCTGACGAAAGATGCCATCGCAGGCCGCATTCGCCGTCTGCTGGCCATGGCCGACAAGCAGGCCGCCACCGAAGGCATTCCCGGGACCGACACTGCACCACAAGGCACCTCCCGCTGAGGCCCCTCTGATGTTATTGCCCTCAGGCGATGCGGCACATCTTCATGCGTCCATGAGCAGACAAACTCGTCGAACGACTTCAGCTCTGAGCGCAAATTAGCCACACGATCCCACAGAAGCACACGCAGAACCCCGGGAAGCCCCGTCTTCCCGGGGTTTTTGCGTGGCATCATGGGGCGTTCGAGGGGCGGAAACGGTCATCGGTCCCAAAAAATCCCGCAGAAACACACCCAAACACACACAAAATCACCTAAACTGGGATCAGAACCGAACGGACGGTGTCGTCATCGATTCCCAAACCATCCGACGCCTCACGTTCGGCAGGGTGCATTTCTTCGGAAAGCACTCCCAACGATAAGCACTCGAACTGAGGAGTTTGATCTCAAGTGACTGTACGTATTGGTATCAATGGTTTTGGTCGAATCGGCCGCAACTTCTTCCGGGCCGTTCGCGAGCAGGGCGAGAACATCGAGATCGTTGCGGTCAACGACTTGACCAGCCCCGAGACTTTGGCTCACCTCCTCAAATACGACTCGATCCTCGGGCCCCTGAAGGCTGAGGTCGAGGTTCAGGACGGCAGCATCCTGGTCGACGGCAAGAAACTGCAGGTCCTCTCCGAGAAGAACCCTGCTGACCTGCCCTGGAAGGACCTCGACATCGACATCGTTCTCGAGTCGACCGGTCTGTTCACGGACGGAGCCAAGGCCAAGGCTCACCTCGACGCCGGTGCCAAGAAGGTCGTTATTTCGGCCCCGGGATCGAACCTGGACGGTACGTTCGTCATGGGCGTGAACGATGACACGTACGACAACGACACGCACCACGTCGTGTCGAATGCTTCCTGCACCACCAACTGCCTGGCACCGCTGGCGAAGGTTCTGGACCAGAACTTCGGAATCAAGGCCGGTCTCATGACCACGATCCACTCCTACACCGCGGACCAGCGCCTGCAGGACGCTCCCCACAAGGACCTGCGTCGTGCTCGCGCCGCGGCGGTCAACATGATCCCGACGTCGACCGGTGCCGCCCGCACCGTGGGGAAGGTCTACGAGCCGGTCGCCGGCAAGCTGGACGGCATGGCCTTCCGCGTGCCGACCATCACCGGTTCCATCGTCGACCTCTCGCTGACCCTCGAAAAGGACGTGACCGCGGAAGAGATCAACGCCGCCGTCAAGGAAGCCGCCGAGGGCGATTACGAGGGAATCATCAAGTACACCGAGGACCCGATCGTCTCGACCGACATCGTCGGCGAAGAGATCTCCACGGTCTTCGACGCCGAATTGACCTCCGTGCTCAACGGCCAGGTCAAGGTGTTCGCCTGGTACGACAACGAGTGGGGCTTCACTTCCCGCACCGTGAAGTTCGTCAACAAGTTGGCTGCAGAGCTCTAAGATAGGGAACGGATCGCTTTCCCTACAACGAGGTTTGGAGAATACCACCATGGCACATGCTCTGGACGAGCTTTTGGCCGATGGTGTCGAGGGCAGGCACGTTCTGGTCCGTTCGGACCTGAACGTGCCTCTCGACGGCACAACGGTGACCGATGACGGTCGCATCAAGGCGTCCTTGCCGGTTCTGAAGAAGTTGGCCGACGCCGGGGCGCGGGTCGTCGTTATGGCGCACCTCGGTCGACCCAAAGGCCAGGTCGATCCGCAGTTCTCACTCGCGCCCGTGGCCTCGAGGCTGTCCGAATTGGCGGACTTCCCGGTGACCACAGCGGAGGACACGGTCGGTAGCGACGCACAGGAGAAGGCGTCTTCGCAGCAGAACGGCGAAGTGCTCGTTCTCGAGAACGTCCGCTTCGACCCGAGGGAGACCAGTAAAGACGATTCCGAACGCGGTGCGTTCGCGGATGAACTGGTTGCCGTCGTCGGGGACGAGGCAGCGTATGTCGATGATGCCTTCGGCGCGGTGCATCGCAAACACACCTCGGTCTACGATATTGCGACCAGACTTCCGGCATTCATGGGTGATTTGGTCAAGACCGAAGTAGATGTACTGTCCAAGCTCATTGAGAAGCCTGATCGTCCCTTCGTGGTCGTGATGGGCGGATCGAAGGTCTCCGACAAACTGGCAGTGATCGACAATCTGATCGGCAAGGCTGACGCTTTGCTCATCGGCGGCGGCATGGGGTACACCTTCACCGCAGCCCAGGGGTACAACGTCGGCAAGTCCTTGCTGGAAAAGGACCAGATCGACACGGTCAAGGAGTACCTGGACCGAGGAAAATCCGAAGGAACGGAATTCGTGCTCGCCACGGACGTGGTCTGGGCCTCGGCGTTCGCCGCGGACGCGGACCACGAAGTCCGTCCTGTGGAATCGCTCGAAGAAGGGAAGATCGGGGCCGAAGGTCTGGGACTGGACATCGGTCCGGAAACGCAAAAAACCTTCGCACGGTACATTGCCGAAGCCCGGACAGTTTTCTGGAACGGCCCCGTTGGAGTCTTCGAAATGGAGGCTTTCGCTCAGGGAACGAAGAGGGTCGCCCAGGCTCTCGCGGACACGGAGGCCATGACCGTTGTCGGCGGCGGCGACTCCGCGTCCGCCGTGCGCAACCTCGGATTCAACGATGACCAATTCGGGCACATCTCGACCGGTGGCGGAGCATCCCTCGAATATATCGAGGGCAAGAATCTGCCGGGTCTGGACGTTCTCGGAGCGTGATCGGTTTCGCGGCGGGTCGACCCACGGACGTGGTCGGCCCGCCGTCTTGCGTCGGAGGATGCACGGATCCGACGGATGTTTCGCCCGCACATCAGACATCAGCGACGATGCTCACCGAAAGGACATAGACTTTGACGACTCAGACCAACGGAGCCTTCGATCGAACCCCACTGATCGCCGGTAACTGGAAAATGAATATGGACCACGCAGAGGGCGTCGCTCTTGTGCAGAAGCTCGCGTGGACCCTCGATGACGCCAATTTCGACTACGACCGGGTCGAGGTGGCCGTGTTCCCGCCGGCCACCGATCTGCGGTCCGTGCAGACCTTGGTCAATGGGGACAAACTCAAGGTGGAGTATGGCGCCCAGGACCTGTCGGATCAGGATTCCGGGGCCTACACGGGTGATATCTCAGGCGCGTTCCTGAAGAAGCTCGAGTGCACCTACGTCCTGGTCGGCCACTCCGAGCGCAGAACCATTCATCAGGAAGACGACGAGCTCTGCTCCAAGAAGGTTGACGCCGCATACCGTCACGGGCTGACCCCAATACTGTGCGTCGGTGAAGGGCTGGAGGAGCGCAAGGCCGGGAACCACGTCGGGTTCACCCTCGAACAGCTCCGCGGTTCGCTCAAGGGCCTGTCTGCTTCCAACGCCAAGACTCTGGTCGTGGCGTACGAGCCTGTATGGGCCATTGGTACAGGCGAGGTCGCGGGTCCGGAAGACGCCCAGGAAATGTCCGCTGCCATTCGGGCGGAGCTCGAAGATCTCTACGACGCCGAGACCGCATCCAGCATCAGGATCCTTTACGGGGGTTCGGTCAAGGCGGCCAACGCGGCGGCGACTCTCGCTGAGAAGGATGTCGACGGCGTCCTCGTCGGAGGCGCGTCCCTCAAGGCCGAGGAATTCGCGAATATTGCACGCTTCGAAAAGCACGTGGTTTCCGAATAGGCCGCTGGCGGGGGACTGAGGTCTCCTCCGTTCCCCGCCCACCGGAAGCACCCGCCAACGAGGCACCGTCTTGACCCATGGCGTATAGTCGGGTCGGAGGAACAGAGCCCGGCGTCTGCTGAGCAGGCCGGACTGAGACACGAAGTCACCGAAAGGTCGAAGTGGAAATTGTACGTTGGGTCCTCTTGGGGATCATCGCGCTGACCAGCATCATGACGGTTTTCTTCGTCCTGCTCAACAAGGGCAAGGGCGGCGGACTGTCCGACATGTTTGGCGGGGGAATGAGCACTTCCCTGAATTCATCCGGCGTCGCTTCGAAGAACCTGATACGTCTGACGGTCACTACGGCCGTCATTTGGGTTCTCGCGATTATCGGCTACGCCCTCTTCCTGCGCTTCACGGCCGTCTGAGACGAATCGCGGTCGGGCCGTTGCATCGACCCAAGCGATCAGCTGGGTGCAACGTCCTGTCCATAGACAAGGAGCCCGGTTGCCATGTGATATGGCAACCGGGCTCCTTTGTGCGTCGTCCCGAAGCACGCCTGGCCCGTGGGGATCTGCCGACCGGCCGATGCCGCCCTGGCTCAGCTCAACGCATCCCGGGAGACCAGGTACAGGGTTTCGTCGGCTCCCCGGGCACCGGACGCGGGTGTTTCGACCAAGGCATCCGCCGACGGTTGTCCGTCACGTTGGGACAGCACGCGGCCGAAGGCATCGTGTTTGTCCTCTCCGGAAACAAGGAACCAGATCCTCTCCGAGTCATTGATCATGGGGAGGGTCATGCTTACGCGATCCGGCGGGGGCTTGGGGGAGTTCTCGACGCCGACGACGTCGGGCTCTTCCACTCGGATATCCGAGCCTCCTGGGAACAGAGAGGCGAGATGACCGTCCGGGCCCATCCCTAGCAAGGACACCGCAAATCGTGGCGCCCGGTGGCCGCGTTCGGCGAATTCTGCGAGCTCGCGAGCGTACGCACGGGCCGCCTCGTGCTGCGTCGCGTACTGGTCCGAGGCACCGATGACGTGCAGATTGGCAGCTGGTACGGGTCCGTTGCCGAAAAAGGCCTCGAAGACTTGATGCGCGTTGCGCTCAGCATCGCCAGTGGGCAGAAACCTCTCATCCGACCACCAGACGTGCACGCACGACCAGTCGACGGTCTCAACCAGAGGGCTCTGCCTCACCTTCTCCCAAATAGCGGTACCGAGAGATCCTCCGGTGATGCTGATGTGGACGGGCTGGCCTTCCGCCGTGCGATCGCCCAGCAGCAGCAAAAGCCTCGCAGCTGCCGCTTGTGCGACGAAATCCTTCGTCGGATAGGGGATAACCGCGGTACGGTTCTCAGGCATCGTACACCTCCGTATAGTCGCTGGGATCTCCCGCAGGGACTGGCGCACTGCCCTGCGTGAATCGCACTTCTGATCGGCTGAGGGCCTCGTTGAGAACCTCGCCGAAGACTTCGTCCGGATCCAATCGCCGAAGTTCTTCCGCCAGGCACTCCGCGAGGGACCGGACGGGTAAGGCGATCTGCTGATCCGCACTTCCCGGGATGGAAAGCGTCGCGATATTTCGGCCGGGTCGGTAGATGGTGACTTCCCCGTCGTCGCGGCACAGCGTGACCCGGTAGAGGCCACGGGGTTGCGCGCTCTCACGAATCTCGACCGTTGCCCCCAGTCGGTAGCCCATCCATGTGCCCAGAAGCAGGACCGAAGGCGACTTTTCGGAGCCCTCCACGATGACTTTGTTGATGCGATGCTTTTGGGTCTCGTCCATCACCGCGGCCAACTGTATGCGCCACAGCGTCAACCGGGTCCAGGCAAGATCCGTGTCCCCAGGGGCGTACCGTTTCCGCAGTTCATTCAGCGACTCCCAGGGGACTTCGGCCCTGGCCGAATCGGTGATTCGGCGGTGGGCAATGCGTCCGATGGAGTGGTCCGCCGGGCAGTCAGGCAGCGAATGGGGCCACCATGCGACGATCGGTGCATCGGGAAGCAACAGCGCCGCAATCAGGGACTCCGAGGCGTGGGCCGACTCGCCCCAACCGCGAAGGACAACGATTTCACTGGCGCCGGCGTCGCCGCCCATGCTGGCCTCGGCATCCAACCGATTCGCTGCCTTCGGATCGTGGGAGATGTGCACAATGATCCGGCAAGGGTGCTCGTGGCTGGCCGCGATGGCGGCCTCTATGGCCCTTTCCGAGTGACCCATGTCGGCCATGATCACGAGAGTGAGCACGCGTCCGAGAGTCCGGATGCCCGTCTCCTCGCGCATTTTGGCCAGTTCTTTGTCGACGTCCGAACTCGTCGTGTCCTTGAGTGTTCGAATCATTACGGCCTCCTCCAAGCACGTCCGTCACGAGCCAGTAGTCGATGCGCGGATTCCGGACCCCACGACCCGGGGGCATACTCTTCGGGCGAAACCCCATGGTCTCCCCAGTATTTCTCGAACGGGTCGAGGATCTTCCACGACAGTTCGACCTCCTCATGCCGCGGGAAGAGCGGCGGTTCGCCGAGCAGCACGTCCAGGATCAGGCGTTCGTACGCCTCCGGGCTGGATTCGGTGAATGAGTGACCGTACCCGAAGTCCATACTGACGTCCCGCAATTCCATCTGCGTTCCCGGAACCTTGGACGCAAAACGAATGGTCACGCCTTCATCGGGCTGAATCCGGATCACGATGGCGTTCTGGCCGAACTCCTCATAGGAATTCTCGCGGAACAACAGGTTGGGGGAGCGCTTGAACACCACGGCGATCTCGGTGACTCGTCGGCCCAACCGTTTACCGGCACGAAGATAGAACGGGACGCCGGCCCACCGTCGGTTGTTGATATCCAATTTGATGGCGGCGAAAGTCTCGGTGCGAGAGTCCGACGGAATGTCCTGTTCGTCCTTGAACCCCTTGACCTCTTCTCCGCCCTGGAACCCACCGGCGTACTGTCCGAGGGACGAGTAGCTCTCCAAGTCTTCGGGCAGGGTGACGGCTGCCAGCACTTTGGCCTTCTCGTCACGCAAGTACTCGGCGTCGAACCGGAGAGGTTCCTCCATGGCGGTCAGCGCGAGCAACTGCAGAAGGTGATTCTGAATCACGTCCCGCGCGGCACCGACGCCTTCGTAATATCCGGCTCGGGAACCGATCCCGATATCCTCGGCCATGGTGATCTGAACGTGGTCGACGTAGTTCGCATTCCAGAGGGGCTCGAACATTTCGTTGGCGAACCGAAGGGCCAGGATGTTCTGAACCGTTTCCTTGCCCAAGTAGTGGTCGATCCGGAAAACCGAGTCGGCCGGGAACACGCTTTCTACGATCTCATTGAGCTCGCGTGCGGACTCGAGGTCGTGTCCGAATGGCTTTTCGATGACAACGCGCCGCCAGCCCTCGGTCTGCTCCGGAGAGGCCAGGCCGTTCTCGGCCAGTTGCGTGCAGACCGCTTCGAAGGCGTTCGGGGGAATCGACAAGTAGAAGGCGTGGTTCCCCAGCGTCCCTCGGGTCCTGTCCAGTTCCTCGAGGGTTTCCTTGAGACGGCCGAAGGCCTCCGCGTCATCGAAGGCGCCCTGGACGAACCGGATGCCCGCAGTCAGCTGGTTCCAGACATCTTCTCGGAAGGGCGTCCGTGCGTGGTTTTCGACGGCCTCCCGGACTTGTGCCCGGAAGTCGTCGTCCGACCACTTCCGCCGGCCGAAACCGACGAGGGCGAACCGGGGCGGGAGAAGCCCACGATTCATGAGGTCGTAAATGGCCGGCAGGAGCTTCTTGCGGGCGAGGTCGCCGGTGACGCCGAACAGTACCAGGGCGGAGGGGCCTGCGACCCGCGTCAGTCGGCGATCCTGTGGATCGCGCAGGGGATTTGAATCTTGTGGAGCGGACACACCATTCCTTTGTTCGAAAAATGTGACAGGGTCGCGTCACCGGCTGGGAAGCGCCGTGGAGCACCCACCAGAGGTCCTCCACGGCGACCGTGTTACTGGCGCAGGGCCGAGGACACGGTGTCGAGCAGTTCTTCCCAGGAATCCTCGAATTTCTGGATTCCTTCGGTTTCCAACTTCTCGACGACGTCGTTGTAGGAAACCCCGACCTTTTCCAGCGCGTTGATGTCGGCTTCCGCTTGATCGTAGGTTCCGGACACGGTGTCTCCGGTGATTTCGGCGTGATCGGCCGTGGCCTCGAGAGTCTTTTCCGGCATGGTGTTGACGGTGTTCTGGACCACGAGCCCGGTCACGTACATCGTGTCCGAGTAGGCCGGATCTTTCGTACCGGTGGACGCCCACAGGGGACGCTGCGGCTGAGCGCCGGCTTCTTCGAGACGCTTCCACCGTTCGGTCGAGAACGCCTCCTCGTACACCTGGTAGGCGAGCCGAGCATTGGCGAGACCGGCCTTGCCCTTGAGGCCGAGTGCCTCGTCGGTACCGATCGAGTCCAATTGCTTGTCCACCTCGGCGTCGACGCGCGACACGAAGAATGAGGCCACCGAGTGGATCTTGCTGAGGTCGTGACCGTTCTCCAGCGCCCGCTCGAGCCCCACCATGAAAGCATTGATCACGGCCCGATAGCGTTCGAGGGAGAAGATCAGGGTCACGTTGACGCTGATTCCAGCGGCGAGCGTTGCCGCGATGGGTTCGAGGCCCGCTTCCGTGGCAGGAATCTTGATCATGACGTTCTCGCGACCGACGCTCTCATGCAGCCGCTGTGCCATCGCCACGGTGTCGTCAGCCTTGTGAGCGAGGCGGGGATCGACCTCAATCGACACGCGCCCATCGACTCCCTGCGTGGCGTCGTAGATGGTGGCGAAGACATCGCACGCGTCGCGGACGTCGTCGGTCGTCACGGTGAAGACCGCTTCCTCGACGTCGGCTCCGGCCTGGGACAGCTCCTTCATCTGTTCGTCGTAGGCGTCTCCCTGGGACAGGGCCTGAGCGAAGATCGTCGGGTTGGTCGTCACGCCGACCACGTTGCGGTTTTCGATGAGTTCGTCCAGATTGCCGGAGCTGAGACGTTCGCGGGACAGGTCGTCCAGCCAGATGGAGACGCCGGCATCGGAAAGCTTCTGAGTTGGTGTTGACATGGTGTTCTCCTCTTGACGATGAGTGGGGCCGATGCAAGAAAGAAGCGGGGCAGCCCGAGGCGACGGGCGGCCCCGCTTCGAGATCAGCCTTGTGAAGCGTTGATGGATTCCTTGGCGGCCTCGACGACCGCCTCCGGCGTAATCCCGAATTCCTTGTACAGCGTCTTGTAATCGGCGGACGCCCCGAAGTGGTCGAGCCCGACCGCGCGACCCGTGCTGCCCAGAAGGTCGTTCCAGGACATCGGCAATCCGGCTTCGACGGCGACCCGGGCGGTGATTCCGGAGGGGATCACGGACTCCCTGTAGGAGGCGTCCTGACGGTCGAACCACTCACGGCAGGGCATCGACACCACGCGAGCCGAGATTCCGTCCTGGCTGAGCGTCTCACGTGCCTCGAGCGCCAACTCGACCTCGGAACCCGTCGCAATCAGGATCACGTCAGGTTCTGCATCGGTATCGGCCAAGACGTACCCGCCCCGAGCCGTGCCTTCAGCGGACGCGAACTTTTCGCCGTCGGCTTCCGGGTGGAGGTCCTCACGGGCCAAGGTCGGCAGACCCTGACGAGTCAGAGCCAGACCCGCGGGCCGCTCTTTCTGCTCGAGAATCGTGCGCCATGCGACGGCCGTCTCGTTCGCGTCTCCCGGGCGGACGACGTCCAGGTTCGGGATCGCACGGAGCGTCGAGAGCTGCTCGACCGGCTGATGCGTCGGGCCGTCCTCACCCAGGCCAATAGAATCGTGTGTCCACACGTAGATCGACGGAATTCCCATCAGCGCAGAGAGGCGGATGGCAGGCCTCTGGTAGTCGCTGAAGATGAGGAAAGTCCCGCTGAATGCGCGGGTCGGGGACGAAAGCACGATGCCGTTGACGATCGCCGCCGCGGCATGCTCGCGGATGCCGAAGTGCAGGACTCGTCCGTAGGGGTTCGCGGTGAACTTCTTGGTCGAACGGGCCGAAGGGTTGAACGAATCGGCGGATTCGATGGTGGTGTTGTTGGAACCGGCCAGGTCGGCAGATCCGCCCCAAAGCTCGGGGAAGGTCTCGGCGATCGCGTTGATGACCTTGCCGCTCGCCGCGCGTGTGGCCAGCGCAGAGCCTGCTTCGAAGACCGGGAAGGAGTCCTTGTAGTTCTCCGGCAATTCGCCCTGGGAGAGCCGCGCATACAAGGACGCAGCTTCCGGGTTCTTCCCCTGCCATGACTCGAAGGACTTGGTCCATTCCTCACGCTCCTGGCGGCTCCGTTCCTGGACCTGCCGGGTGTGGGAAAGAATATCCTCTTCGATCTGGAAGGACTTGTCGGGATCGAAGTCCAAGATCTCCTTGACGGCCTTGACTTCGTCGCCACCCAGCGCCGAGCCGTGGATTCCGCCGGTGTTCTGCTTGTTCGGGGCGGGCCAACCGATGACCGTCTTGAGGGCGATCAGCGTCGGCTTGTCTGTGACTGCCTTGGCATCGCGGATCTGTGCGTAGAGTTCCTCGACGTCCTCCGAGTAACCTGTTCCGCCGTTGGTCCAGTCGACCGAGCGAACGTCCCAGCCGTAGGCCTCGTAGCGCTTCTCGACGTCCTCGGTGAACGCGACGTCGGTATCGTCCTCGATGGAGATCTGGTTCTGATCGTAGAAGACGATCAGGTTGCCCAGTTGCTGGTGACCGGCGAGCGAGGACGCTTCTGACGTCACGCCCTCCTCCAGGTCGCCGTCCGAGGCAATCGTGTAGATGGTGTGGTCGAACGGGCTTTCGCCGGCGGGAGCCTCGGGATCGAACATGCCGCGCATCCGACGCTGCGCGTATGCGAAGCCAACGGCCGAAGAGAGCCCTTGTCCCAGGGGGCCGGTCGTGATTTCGACGCCCTTGGTGTGCTTGTACTCGGGGTGACCCGGGGTCAGCGATCCCCAGGTGCGCAAGGCTTCGAGATCCTTCATCTCGAGTCCGTACCCCGAGAGGAAGAGTTGGATGTAGAGGGTCAGCGACGTGTGACCCGGAGACAGGATGAAGCGGTCTCGCCCCGCCCAGCGATCATCCGTCGGGTCATGGCGCATGACCTTCTGGTGCAACAAATAGGCGAGGGGTGCGAGGCTCATGGCCGTTCCCGGGTGCCCGTTTCCGACCTTTTCCACGGCGTCGGCCGCCAGTACCCGCACCGTGTCCACCGCGCGCTGGTCCTCGGTCGTCCATTCGAGCTTTTCATTCAGGTTCGGCACCATTTGCCCCTTTCTCAGAAAACACAGGCGAGGCCGCGCCATCGGATGGCCACGCTTTCGCCATTTCCGATTCCAACCATAATTGACCTGGGGTCATGAGGTCAGGGGTGTGAGCCGACAGCGGAAGAAAGATTCGCATTCGGCGGAAGAGACCGAAATATCACGCGGCCCTCTAGGGCGGTAACCCCCTTCCGTTATATGATGAGAGATGCTTTCGAAACCGCGGGCCACGACATTGCGCACCGCTCGCACCGCGGGACCTGGTCTTCATCCGGTCAGCGGAATCAATCACGAAGGGTCGATGAGTGAAGCGCCAAAGTTCTAGCGACACGAGGCCGGCAGCGATGAATAACGTTGCCGCCGGGGCGGACCACGAGGTCCCGAGCCCGTCGCTTCCGACAGGTCCTCCCGAGTCCGCGGTTAACAGCGCCGCCCCTCGGGGTGCCGTGACGAGTGCCCAGAAAGTGGGACTGCGTCGCAAGATCAAAGGATTCGTTCTCCTGACGAAGCCCGGCGTCATCGAACTCCTGCTGGTAACCACGGCCCCGACCATGATCTTCGCCGCGGGTGGCTTGCCGAACCTGTGGCTCATTCTCAACACCATGATCGGCGGCGCCATGGCGGCCGGGGGCGCGGGGGCATTCAACTGTTACATCGACCGCGACGCCGACCGTCTCATGAAGCGCACCGAGCGTCGCCCACTCGTGACCGGTGAAATCACTGATCGACAGGGGCTCGTGTTCGCGTGGGCGTTGTCGATCGTTTCCGTGGCGTACCTGACTCTTCTCGTCAATCCTCTGGCCGGCGCGCTCGGCCTCGGCGCGATCTTGCTCTACGTCGTGTTCTATTCGATGTTCCTGAAGCGCCGCACCACACAGAACATTGTGTGGGGAGGGATCGCCGGTTGTATGCCGGTCTTCATCGCCTGGGCCGCGGTGGAGAACAGGCTGAGCTTCTCCTCGTTGGTCCTTTTCGTCATCATCTTCCTGTGGACCCCACCGCATTACTGGCCGCTCTCGATGAAGTACGCGGAGGACTACCAGAGGGCGGGGATCCCCATGCTCGGTGCCATCGCCTCGGCGAAGGCCGTATCGGTACAGGTCGTGCTCTATGCATGGGCCACCGTGATCTGCTCTCTGATGCTGATTCCCGTCGGCGGAGCCGGCTGGGTGTACGGTCTGACGGCTTTGCTCTCCGGTGCGTGGTTTATTTGGAAGTGCCACCAGCTTCACCAGCGCGCTCTCGCCGAGGAAGCGACCTCGCGCACAGCCATGGTCGTGTTCCACGCTTCGATTACTTACCTGACGCTCGTCTTCGTCGCCCTGGCCGTGGATCCTTTTGTCGGAGGCCCGGTCCTGTAGCTCGAGTCTGCAACTCGAGCCGGCCCGCGGGTGAGAGGCCACGAGAATACGGGAGCCATGGACCGACGTGGTCCTCCCAAGTGCACCCACGATGAGTTCATGGCTTCCGGGTGAGGCATCAGGCTCACCCCGAACAGAAATTCTCAGAACGAATGCTCAGGCCGGTCGCTCTGGTCCACGATGGTTGACG